>JAJPIQ010000036.1 GCA_021324685.1 Bacteroidota bacterium | reverse complement strand
TCCAGCAGTTTCGCTCCCACAAGTGCCTGGGAACCGATCGCTGCCGGCTCCGGCGCGGAGGCATATTGCGAACCCATCAGAATCTGAAGGTCCACATCGAAGAGCGACGGGATCGTCGTATCGAAGGGATGCGCACTCGTATCGGCGGTGAACGCTCTTTTAGTAGAGTCCGACCAGTCCTGATAATCGGGGCCATCAGAACCTCGATACAATTCTTTCAATGAATCGAGCCAATGCTGATAACGCGCGTTCGAATCGGCTGTGAATAAAGTTTCGAACCCATAACCATCACATTTATGGTTTTGAAGAACGTACTTGAGTGCAGCTAACTTAGCGTTCTGGTTTTGTTGTTCGGCTGTGATCATATCCTGCACATCCCAGCAATACCACATCGAATCCGGATTAAGATACAATACCTTTTTCAACCATGATAAATAATCGGGCCAGCGTCCAACCCCGCCCCCAGCCCATTGTGAAATCGCACCGTTGACATAACCAAATACCTGCCATGATAAAACACCATTATTATATGCACCGCCGACATAAAAAGGGCATTGCTCTATAAATAATCGGAGCGTATCGTAACTTTCCTTCCATTCGCCAACCGACTGATATAAATAACCGGTGCGAAGCAAATAATCGCACGTGGACATTGCCGAATCGACGGAAAACATCGTTTGCGGCGTACTCTGTGCCCGCACATTCGGCGCACTACCAATAGCGATAAGAGACAGGATTGAAGCAAAAAGTATTTTTTTCATGCTCCAGGATTTAAGCTGGGAATAAATCGACGGGAATTCAAAATGGCTGCTCTCTTTCAAAAACGGGCAAAAACGATTTTTTAAAGGATCAAGATACAAAATATTTTCCCGAAAGTCAAGGAAAATCGAATTATTTTAGATTGAATTCGAGGGCCTGAGTCGGGTGCAATAAAAGATCGCTGAATGCCGTCGTGTACCGGGAAGCGCTGCTTCCCAGCCCGATAGAACGCGTGGGCCGGTGCTTCCAGCCCGGCCAAATCGTCTGAACTGGGATGTATGGGATGGGTTGGATGATTGGGAACCCGTTCGGCCGAGGACAGGCTATTCCCGGAAATGACATGTCATGATTGCGGGCAGAAATGATAGAATGTTGAGGGCGCAGTTTAATCACGACCTTTCCTTGTCATCCCCGCGGAGGCGGGGATCCAATGGTCCAATGATAGGTACGGAGAGATTTCAGATCCCGCCTGGATTCCCGTTCCCGGATCGGGTCGAGGAGAGGCCCTCCCGCTGGTGCGGGAGGGGAATAAATTTTTTTGAACCCCAATTCCGTGTGCACGGACGCGCTGCTTCCGTGCAGTGCCGGAGATGAAGCGTTCGAGAATGCTTGTTTTAATCGCTCAAGGACCTCGTTCTTCGTGGCATGAAAGTGATCGGCAACAAGCTTTAGAATTGCATTAAGGTTCCCACACGAAGGGAGAATCTTCGGCTTTTCACTCGGCTCGAAGTGGCAATCCACGGCGTCGCGGATCATTTCATGCAACTCCGCCAGCGTATCCGCTTCCGTTACGATGCCTTCACCCAAAGCATGAGCCGTAAAACCGCCTTCCACGGCTTCTTCGACGATGAAGGTAATTTCGTTTTTCATATTCAAACAGAGAATACAAAAGCGCCGCAAACATCATTCGATGTGGTGTGTCGGCGGCCCGGCGGGGCGGCACAATCCGCGCGATGGGAAGCAGACCAGTGCCGGAGGCACGTCATGTTAGTAGCCGGTGACGTAAGTCACCGGTTAGAAATCGAAATCAGGTTTAGAGTCCCGGAAGGGACGGCATGTCGGGCCGCCGATTACATATCGTCCCGTTGGGACTTTTGCGGCGGGTGTGCTATCATTCCGGTGACTTACGTCACCGGCTACTAACATTTCGTCCCGTTGGGACTGGGAACCCATCCCAATAATCCGACGCATCCCCAAAATCACAGTTCAGACAATGTGCCAGCGGCCCGGCGGGGCGGCACAAACCGAGCGACCGGAAGCTGATTCTAATTGACGTATGTTGCTATTTTTTGCAACCAGCCAATCAGTTCGCCATTCGGATCGATTTCGTTAATATAAGGAAGAGTCATCTTGTCCGCCACCTCGGTATTGAGGCGTTGCTTCACTCGGGATTCTTTCTTTTTTTTGCGATCATCATCAAGTTGATCCCAAGGAGTACCGCCAGTGCTATTGTGAATCTCGCGCGCTGTAAGCATGGGGACATCATCAGTATCACCAATTAGGGTAATTGCAGTTTGTAATACCTGATTTATAGGAACGTGATGAAGATAATTCTCTAATTCATTTTTCGAGGTGAGGGTCGCCCATGAACCATCTGTTCTTGCATTAACTGTAGCGCACGCGTTCGCATACTTGCGGGGATTCTCCGTCCCTCCGTCATAAATATGGACTTCCGGAATCCGGAGTAATTTAAGATAATGCTGCTGAACCCATTGGCCCAGTGTACCACCTCCCAAAGGAATAATTGCAATCTCACCTCGATTTTGCAATACTGAAAGGTCTGGAATGGTGGGATCGTCAAGATGAAGCTTGCTGCTTACTCTTTTTAAACATTCAATATCATTCGGTCCTTCAAGACACACGATTACTTTAGGTCTGTCAGGTTCGGGCAATACACCGAGTGATTTTGCGATTTTCGCCAGAATTCCGTCATCGTGAGAGGTGACTGTTTTCGTTCCATCTTCTTCATCTTCAATTAAACGCAACGAATCAGTCGGCAACAGGCTCGCGAAGCCAGGGACATGTGTCGTAAGTATAACCTGGCATCCAGAAGTTTGGGAGAGTGAGAGGAAGGCTTCTGCTAGCATCCTTTGGTTTGTTGGGTGTTGCGATGTTTCAGGCTCCTAAATTGCATAGATTATTCCTGGACTTTTTTCTAAGCTCTGCCTGCGCTCTGCCTCTGCACGAAAAAAACTAATTAGAATTAGCCTTCGCACTCCGCTTCCGCGTTTGTTCAAGGGAATATCTTGGTCTCCTCGGAGAATGAACTTAAAAATGCTCGACCATTTTGGTTCCTCTTTAAATTCCGGAGTGAGCTGAGCCGCGATTTTGGGATTTATTTCACGCAACTTATCGAGTGTACGGTTGGCTACGTCTAAAACGCGCTTTTGAATGACAGTCTTGATTGAGATAAGATCGGGTTCAAGTTCCCGAATAGCTTCCGCCGTCGCGAGCTTCATCGGATCTTGCGCCTCATCATCATCGTCCCGGGAAGTCCTGTCGGCCTCAAAGAGCGCATAAATTGGTAGAAATTTACCCAGCTGTTCATAAATCTCTTTAGCGCCCTCTTTATCAAGGGGGATTTCTTGAAGAGTTTTCTCTTTTGCCAACGCTTCCCATAAAGCCTTTCTTATGGAGACGTTTGAACTTTTTTTGGCAACGCCTTCAACCGCTCGATTAGTAATCTCGGTTTTGAGTTCTGCGTTTTTCAAAAGCAACAGACTTTTTTCGAATTCGGCAGGGTGAAGTGCATTCGCGAATGCCTCAACTTTAACTGTCTTCGCACTACAATTAAATCGCTTAAGGATTTCTAAGTTGCCGTCAGGGTTCAATAAGAATTCATCGCGTAAATTCGTTGTGGCACTTGCATCGAGCACTATAGTTTCATTTTCATGTCCAAAAATACATCCTATACAGAATGATTCATTTCCGCCACCAACGCTCAAATCATCTTTTTCCGGCTTTATTAACTCGGAATTAAAAAAGATTTCTAAGGCAGCGAGAATGGTTGACTTGCCGGCCTCGTTGGTTCCGACAAATGCCGTGAGGTTCTCAATGGGAATTATTGTACGCTCTCGGTATGAGCGAAAGTTTTCGAGTATTACCGACTTCAGATACATAATGGTTTAGAGAAAGTCAGTTAAGTCCTCTGTGGAATGATTTGCTAATGAAGCGCCGCTAGCTTTGCAAGCGCGCTTTCTAAATCCTCCTTAATCGCTTCGAGTTTCGTTTTTTTCCTCCCTCGCGGCTCGTAGGGATAAAACCTTTCAGCACCCTTCCAATCAGGCCCCCGCTTATTTTTGGCTGGTTCCGTGATCTCAAGCAACACTGCTTCGAGGTGCTGAATTAGAGTGCTCTTGTCGATCGAATAGGTCGTCGCTCTAATCCCACTCTTTAGCCTATGTGCCTCGATGATCTCGTCCTGATGCGCTATGCGAAAGTTTTGTTTGGCTGCTATAATCGCCTTAAGACCGAACCAGCTGAAGAAGGCGATTCGTCCTTCTCTATCATTCCTGATGTGTTGTGATAGCCGTGATTGCAACCCATGGTCTTTCCCCCTGCCGGCCAGACCGACGTAAATTATTTCTTCATGGTGATCGTATAAGATGTAAACGCCTATTTGCTCTCCAAAATTTACCAGACGTCCAGTGTCCTTGCCTTTTCCGATTAGGAGCAATTTGGCCTTCTCGTGCTTCTTTCTTCGTTTCCCAGCTATACCATGAACCCTTTCGAAGTCACTACGAGTCCACCAGAGTCCGTAATTATGAAATAGTGCTTTCGGCACATTTAACCTCTTCTCGCTAATTAAACATTTTCCCCTGTTCCGCCGCCATTTCTTCCACAGCGGCTTTCTTGAACGTCGCTCTCCCCATTGATAAAGCCGGGAACCGTGGCCGTTCGCGGCCATCCATCAAGCCTTCGATCGTCAGGATTTGCACCTTCGGGTATTCGGGGCCGAAGCGGTCCTGGTCGTAGTAGACGAAGGCGATAGCTTCTTTCGTCATCGGGCCGGTCGGATCGGCGAGGGTCACAAAAAATCCCATTGCCGCTTTTTCGCGGTCGATGACATGCGCGAGGTCGCGCACCATTGCCACGTTCACATTCTCGCCGCGGGAATTAGTCCCGAAGGGACGAAGTACTCGCAGCCCAGGGTGGAGCGTCGCCGCTTGCGGCGAAGCGGAACCCTGGGTTACGATCGTCCCTTGGTCCCTAAGCCCCGGAGGGGCGGTGTCATTCCCCGTCATCGTCATGCCATAACCATTTCGGATCGTATTCAACACCGGCGGATCGCAACATATCCTCGAATTCTTCCTGGAATGTTTTCGTGCGATGATGTTCTTCCTGATTCTGAATGTAACTCACGACATTTTGCAACTGGCTTGGACTCACACTGAACACGCCGTATCCCGATTGCCAACTAAAATTCTTTCCCGTCTTTTTTCGTAGCCACGCGGACGATTTCGATTTGATCTCTCTCAATCACGTTGCAACTGATGATTCACGTCCGAGATCGATCAAGAGATGAACGTGATCGGGCATTCCGCCTTCGGTGATTAATCGGGCTTTGCAATCTTTCAGAATCGGTGTGATGTAGCGCGCGAATTCGGTGTGAAGTTCTTTGGATAAGATATTCTCGCGGTGCTTCGTACTGAAGACGATGTGAATGTAAACCGGGCCGAACGATTGTGCCATGCGCAAACAACGCCCTTATCAGGGCTTAGAATTCAATTTGCTATTGCGAACCCAGGGTTCCGCTTCGCTTCACCCTGGGCTGCAAGTACTGCGTCGCTCCGCGACTAAGAATGTTCTCTAAATGTTTAAATTTCACATAAAATCCGATGATCCAATTTCTAAACTTCGCATTGAAGAAAAAGAGGCACAAAAATTCGATAAAATTGAATCCGATCCATCCTAAGCGCGGCGGAGGTACGTCCTGAAGAGTTAGATCAACGCCGCGCCGGCCAAAGCGAGTGTCCCTCAGTGCCGGACGAGCAGGGACGCGCTCGTTATCCCGCTGGCGGAGTGGACGACCACCTCATATCGCCCCGGCGCAAGGCGGCTGACGTCGAGCGAGCCGGCGCCATCCAGCTTTTGCGAGACGACGGTGCGGCCGAGGAAATCGAGCAGATCGACGCTCGAAATCGGCTCGGGAGATTGAATGCGAAGCGATGTTGCCGCGGGATTCGGGAAAATGGAAATGGCATCCGCAGCACTCGCGGGCGCAACGCTCGAAGGCGCGTTCGAGACATAGGCGGTGACATAGAGGTTGCTATAAAGCGGCGCAGCATCGCCCGCCGGAGTAAGATCGCTATCGATGACGCCGGATTCAGCCTGCCCGATGTGACGCGGACTTTAGTCGCAGCCCGGGCCAATGCCGTCGTGTGCCGGGAAGCGCTGCTTCCCGGCGATGGAAGCAGCGCTTCCATCCACACGTTCGAGGATCGGACGTTAAATTTTAATTCCCGGATCCCTGTGGTTCGGGTGATTAAATCGTATCGGGTGACTCGACCGTTTCGGGTCCTTCCGGAGCATCGGCGGCGGCCGCGTCGATCTCTTTGGGCTTCTTTGTCATTCTCGGTTTGGCCGGCTGGTCGTCCTTCGCTTCGCCGTTCCTGGCAATGCTCTTTTCGGCGGCGGACTTCTTTTTGCCGGCGGGCGAAAGGACCATGGACATCATGCGGCCCATCATCGTGACGTCCTGATCGACCTTGGCGATGTCCTCCATGCGCGCCCGGAACTTGGAGAGGAGTTCCTCGCCGAACTGCTTATAGTTCACCTCGCGGCCTTTGAACTGGACGTAGGCCTTGACCTTATGGCCCTCTTCGATAAAGTTCCGAGCGTGACGGACCTTGAACTCGAAATCGTGCGTGTCGGTCCGCGGATGAAAGCGGACTTCCTTCAGCAACTGCTGGTGGGAAGATTTCTTCGCCTGTTTTTCGCGCTTTTGCTGTTCGTATTTCCATTTGCCGAACTCGATGATCTTGCAGACCGGCGGCTTGGCATTTGGAACGATCTCGATCAGGTCCTGCTGTTTGGAGCGCGCGAGTTCCATCGCGTCTTTGGGCGTCATGACGCCGACCATCTGGCCGTCGTCGCCGATGACGCGAATTTCGGTGGCGCGGATCTGCTCGTTCATGCGGACGCCCGGATCGCGGGAAGGGAGCACGCGGCTGAAGCGCTCCATGCGCCGGGAGCCGGCCGGTTTGGGAGTCAGGACCGGTCGCGCACCGGCGGGTTTCGGTATGGCCCCTGCCGGCCGGGGAGTGGCGCCGGCCGAGGAAGAACGTCCGGCCGCCGGGTCGCGCTTTTTAAGCGTCATGCCGCCGACCGTAATGGGCGACGGGGTGGGTTTCGGAGAAGAACCGGACGAACTGGGCTGTTCGTCTGCTGAGATCGTATCGGAAGTATTCAAATAGAACGGATTAAAGTGGAAAGTAACGGTACCGCGTACCGATTACAACGTTTCGAATAAAAAATTGAGTGTCAGTTTTCGCGCCAACTGCGGTCCGCTGCTCGTCGGTACCGCTGTCACCGGTTCCCCTGGCGTTACTCCGGAATGGCGCATTCAGCCTGCAAATCCGCTAATGCCGCCTCGAGCGAAACCGTTCCGACGTTCCCTTTGCCATGGCGGCGAAGGGCGACGGTGCGGGCTTCGCGCTCTTTTTCGCCGACGACGAGCATGACGGGGACCTTCTTCAGTTCGTGATCGCGAATGCGGGCGTTGACCTTTTCGCCCGAAGCATCGAGCCGGACGCGAATCCCCCGCTCTTCGAGCTGCTTGCGAATTTCTTCGGCATACGGCTCCTGGTTGTCTGTGATCGGCAGGACCACGACCTGGACCGGAGCGAGCCATGTCGGAAAATTACCGGCATAGTGCTCGATGAGGAGGCTGCAAAAGCGCTCGAACGATCCGAACGGCGCGCGATGGATGACGACGGGCCGGTGCTTCTGGCCGTCGGCTCCGGTGTACTCCAAATTGAACCGTTCGGGCATGACGTAATCGACCTGCACGGTCCCCAACTGCCACTCGCGCCCGATCGCATCTTTGAGCATGAAGTCGATCTTCGGTCCGTAAAAGGTCGCTTCGCCGATGCCGATCGACGTCTCCAACTTCATGGCTTCGGCGGCTTCGCGGACGTCGCGCTCGGCGCGTTCCCACTGCTCGTCCGAGCCGCCGTATTTTTCGGTATTGGCTTTATCGCGGAACGAAAGCCGCGCGCGAAAGCCGGTGAGGCCGACGACCTCGCTCACGTGCTGCGTCAGGCGAATGACGTCGCAGAGTTCGTCGCGCAGTTGTTCCGGCGCGACGAAGATGTGGGCATCGTCCTGCGTAAATCCACGGACGCGGCTCATGCCATTGAGTTCCCCGGACTGCTCGTAGCGATAGACGGTGCCGAACTCCGCCAGGCGGACGGGAAGATCGCGATACGAATGCGGCTTGGCATTGTAGATCGTAAAATGGTGCGGGCAGTTCATCGGCTTGAGGAGATATTCCTCGGTATGGCCTTCTTCCTCCCACGCGATCGGTGGGAACTGGCTCTCCTTGTAATAGGGATAGTGCCCGCTCGTGCGGTAGAGCTCAAGGTTCCCAATGTGCGGGGAGATCACCTGGTCGTAGCCGTGCTTCCGCAAGACTTTTTTGAGGAAAGTCTCGAGCGTTTGGCGCATCGCCGCGCCGTTCGGCAGCCAGAGCACGAGCCCGAGGCCGACTTTGGGCGTAATATGGAAGAGTTCGAGTTCTTTCCCGATCTTGCGATGGTCCCGCTTTTCGGCTTCTTCGCGCTGCGTGACGAACTCGTCGAGCTCTTTCTTCGTCGGGAAGCTGACGCCGTAGACGCGGGTGAGCATCGGGCGTTTTTCGTCGCCGCGCCAGTACGCGCCGGCGATGGAGAGCAATTTCGGGAATTTTATTTTGCCGGTCGAGGGCACGTGCGTGCCGCGGCAGAGATCGACGAAGTTCCCCTGCTCGTAGAACGTGATCGGTTGCCCGCGGAGGCCTTCCAGGAGTTCGAGCTTCAGCCAGTCGCCTTTATCTTTGAAGTATTGGACGGCCTCGTCGTACGCTTTCGGAATGCGGCGATAGGGGACATCGCGCCGGGAGAGCTCGTACATTTTCTCTTCGATCGCGTGGAGGTCGTCGGCGGAGAGCTTCGTGCCGGCCGGGAGCTCCATGTCGTAGTACCATCCGTTTGCGATCGGCGGGCCGATCCCGAAACGGGTCCCCGGATAGAGCGCCTCGATGGCTTCGGCCATCAGGTGGGCGGAAGAATGCCAGAAAATGCTCTTGCCCTCGTCGTCGCGCCATTGGACGATGCGGACGTGCGCGTCCTCGCGGATCGGGGTCGCAAGGTCGAATGGAACGTTATTGACGTAGATCCCCAGCGCGGCATCGGCCAGCCGCGGCGAGATCGAGTGCGCGATCTCGATGCCCGTCGTCCCCGAAGGAAACGGCTTTACGGTTCCATCGGGAAACGTAATCGCGATCGGATTTCCATCGGTCACCTGCGGTCGTGCTTCGCGTGTTTCAATATCCGGGTACATCGGGGGACGAGAACAGAGAGAACGGCGGCAATGTCCCCGAACTCCACGAACGGAGCCGGCCGTTGCCGGCATCGGGCTTCACGGGGGGCCGTTCACGATCTCCCACAACGGCCGCCTCACCTTTTTTCTTCGCTCATCGTTTCCTCGCTCATCGTTTCCTCGCTCACCGTTTGATGTTGATAAAGGCCGCGTGCGCAAGATCGCCCGAACCGGTAAAAAGCTGGACGAAGAGCGGCCCTTCGGGGAGCGATGCGGGCAGTGGATACTCCTGATCGCCTGGAAGCAGGGAGAGATCGGTTTCGAACATCGATGCGCCGAGGATATTGACGACCCGCAACCGGCCCTGGACCGATTCCCGCGAGCGGATCTCCGCGATCGCGCCGTTCGTATTCGAATTGATCCGGAGCACCAACGGCCCGCCCTGCAGGTACGCTCGCAGCAGCGAATCGCCGCAGGCATTCGTGAGCGTGAACGAGGTATCGCTCACGGGCAATGCATAGGCCGTGCAGCGAATGAAATCGGGATCGGCGGGATCGATCGTCAGGGAATCGATCCCAACGCGCGTCGCGGAGGAGCGCGCGACGGCGGTTTTGAACCAGAGCCTCGCGATACTGCCGTTCTTATCCTGCACGATCGGCGAGCCTTCGACGGTAAAATCGTGCGTAACGGAACCTGCCGTGGAATAGGAACTTTCCGATACCGTATTCGGCCCCGTGGGATAAAGATAGGTGAGCAGGTCGGGCGCATGACTCATCGTAAAACGAAGTTCCGTCGCTCCGAGCGACGCGATGGCATTCCGGGAATAGAGATCGTAATAGACGCTCGAGTCGGCCGGAAGCGCGGCCGCCATCGGGACCAGTTCGAACCCGACCTGCTGCGGATAGCGCACCGAGTACGAGAGCGGGATCGTTCCGGCCGGCGAATCGGAATTCGAAAGGAATTGGAGATGGTCGGCGATCGCCAGAACATGCCCGACGGTGTCCAACCGCGTGCGGACGTCCCAGACGACGCTGGAATCGGGCGGGATCCGAAGCGGGAACGAAGGTGAAGGATCGAGGCCGAAATACGCTGTATCGTAGGTCGCGGCCGCGATCGTAAGCGTGTCGCAGCCGGTATTCCGGACGACGAGCTGCGTATCGCCGGCCTCGCAATAACTCACCGAATCGAAATGCGCCGAATCGAGCGAGGCAGCAAGGATGCGGGAACCATCGGTAATCGTCGCCGCGAGCGCGATCGTCGAATCCCGGTCGGAGGTCGCGAACATGCCGCGATAGTGCACCCGAAGCGTTCCACTTCTTACCCCTTTTGCGTGCGGGGTAATGCGAATCGCGATCCGCGCGGAATCGCGCGGCGGCAAGCGCAGCGATTGGAACGGAGCGACAAGGCTAAAATCGGGATCGCCCGTAAGGTCGGTCGCCGACGTAAGCAGCGTATCGCAGCCGCCATTATAGATCGTGGCGATGAGGCTATCGGTCGAGCAGATCGGGAGCGACGCAATGCGGAGCGCGGTATCCATCACGAGCACTTCCTGCCCCGCCGAAGCGGTGGCGTCGATCGGAAGTTCGATCTCCGGCTGCTCCATGCCTTCGATCGAATAGACGAGCGTTAGTTCCGCCGATAGCGTCTCCGCTTTGTTGGACGAAAACCGGATCTCGATCGATGTGTCGGAGTGGGGTGGGATCGAAATCGGCAGCGTGAGATTTGCAAGCCGGACGTCGCCGGTGGGGACGAGATCGGCAGAAGTGATCGTCATCGTGTCGCAGCCGGGATTCGAGAAGAGGATCGTCGTATCCACGAACCCGCAGACGGCGATGGTCGAAAGCGAAAGACCGGTCGTGAGAGAGGTCAGTTGCGCCGTGCCGATACTCCCGGCCAGGTGGAATTTCGCGGAACCCGATTTGCCATCGTGATCGGTCCTGAAAAAGACCGTCTCGGTATCCTGCAACGATTGCGGACGATACCGGACATGGAGCGCGATGGAACTATCTTTCGCCAGCACGACCGGCAGCGAGAGCGGAGGATCGGCCGTATAACCGCCGAGCAAGGCGGACATCGTTTCGATCGTGAGGGAATCGCAGCCCATGTTTTTCAGCGTGAGCACGGTGTCCATCGTATCGCACGAGGGTACCGATCCAAAATTAACGGCGGAATGGCTCGCCGTCAGCACGGGCACCGCCGGCGCCGCATGCGCGAAGACCGGGACCGCGAGACTGTCGAAGTTCCCAGGCGTCGAATAGAAGACGAGCGACGACAGGCTGTCGGAAGCCAGTCCATTCGGAACGAAATGGAGCGACAATTTCACGGTCCCATTCGGCGGGATCTTTTTCGGGAGGGTGAGCCCGGACGACGTCAGCGTTTGGCCCTGCCGGAGATGAAGCGAATCGATCGTGACGGTATCGCACCCGGCGTTCGTGTACGTGATCGTGGTATCGCCGGAGGCGCATTCGGTGAGCGAGGACCAGAGGAGGTCGGTCGTGCTGCTATAGAACTCGGGCTGTGAAGGGACCGAACCGGCGACGAGCGCGATCGTCGTGTCGTACGGCGTTCCCGATCCGGGAAGGGTTCCATACACATGCAACGTTGCACCGAACCCTCCGAGCCGGTGGTTCGGATGGAAGAGGACGTGCACGGTGTCCGATTTATTCGCCCCGATCAGCGCCGGGAACTTCTGTTTCGGATCGACCTGGAACGCACTCCCCGTATCCTGCTCCACCCGGACAGAATCGATGCGGTATTGGGAGCATCCGACGTTGAACAACGCATAGGCATCGCCATCGATGCAGGAAGGCGTAAGTGCAAACGTCGAAAAACCGACGGAAGGCGGAGTGTTGGAAGGAACCGAGGTGCCCAACGAGTATTGATACAGTGTTCCGGGCGATTGGTCGTCAAACGCATATACGGTTACCCGGGAGCAATCTTTAAGGACTGAAAAACGAGTATCGCCGAACGCACTCGGACCACCAATCGGCATAAACGTTAAGCCCTGATCGGTAGAATAATAAATCCCAGTGTAGGTTACTCCGTTTATCGTTTCTGTATCCTGAACCTGCAGGAATAAATAGGAATTGTCGATACCTGTCAGATGACCTGTGAAAATAAAAGGAAAAGAAGCGAGCTGTCCCCACGTTATACCATAGTCGGAGGAATGATAAATAATGCCATGTCGGGCTTGGCCGTTGGTAGGACCTTCGGGCGCAGCATAGAAATTCGGCGTACCGGTGTCGGGGTAAATAGACCAGGATTCGACATTAAGATTTACATTATTCCACGTAAGGCCCCCGTCGGAACTACTAAGCCAATTCGCTCCTCGAAAAACAGTAATCACGCCATGGAGTGCGTCAACGAACCCTACAGAATTCGTGCTGTTGAGCCCTCCATTAGAGAACGTGTTTCCACCGTCGGTAGAAATGTGAAAATGATTCCCAAGGTCGGTCACAATGATGGCGCTCGGCGTTACGTGCACTTCCGTTCCGGTGCCGACAAGGGAGGTTTCCGTCCACGTCATGCCGGCATCTGTCGTGCGCCACAACGCCCGGTCCCCCGTTCCACCCCATGCCGCCATGGCGATCCACCCATGTAACGAATCGACCATCTCGATATCTGCAATTTCCGCGGCATATCCGCTTGGGATCGTTGCTTGCAGCCAGGTCTGACCTCCATCGGTCGTTTTATAGAGAGCAACCGGCTTCGGACCGCCCGCAGGTTTCCCAGGCGGAATACCCAGGGCGACGAACCCCGTGTTCGGATTGAGGAACTTAACCCGAGAGATATATCCCTCGAATGTTTTTATCGAGGTCCACGATTGAGCGTTAGCGCAGGCAACCGCGAAAAAAGAAATCGATCCCGCTATACACAGTCTTTTCAGGGACCGCAGCAACGAAAGGACAATATTTCTCATAACGACCAATCTTAAAGAAACGAGAAGCACTACAATATAATGGATTTCTTAAAGGCCGGGATGAAACAATTGGCGCCGTAGCTTTCCATAAGAATACAGTGTAACTTTAGGAGTGAATGAGTGTTTTTACACAGACCTCACTCTCAATTAAAGTACGAGGAAACGATGAAAACACTTCTGGTTAGTCTTCTTCTTAGCGTTAGTGTTGCAACGGCCGGAGCGCAGCAATGGCAATACGCGAGTTCGTTAAGTTGTGCGAAGCGATTCGTTATTTTCACAACGCTCGATAACGGAAAAGTTCTTGCTACGGGAGGAGTTACAAACGATGCCCCGCATGCGGAGTGCGAACTCTACGATCCTGCGACGGCGAGCTGGTCCCTGACCGGTTCGTTGAATGTCGCCCGTTTTCTCCATAGCGCCGTCAAGCTTCAGGACGGTCGCGTAGCTGTTTTTGGCGGTCAGAGCGGAGGGACGCTCGATGACTCTCCGATCAATACCGACGTTATAGAAATTTACGATCCATCGACCGGCACATGGACCGTTGTCGGGCACATGCAGATACCACGCGAGCATCAATCCGCTTCGCTTCTGACCGATGGCCGTGTACTCATTGCCGGGGGACTGAGTGGGGATTCGCCGGTCGCCAGTGCCGAAATTTTCGATCCGACCACAAACACATCGACGCTTGTTGCACCGATGCAACAGGCACGGTACGAACAGCAGGCCGCAAGCCTTCTCGACGGCCGCGTGATCGTAACCGGCGGACGCATCGGTGGATGGGATGGGACTTTCTTTAACGAATCCGAAATTTACGATCCCGTAGCGAACACCTGGACCGTGATCGAACCGATGCATCAACCGCGCATGCGCGGATTGCTCGTGCAGTTTAGCGATGGGTCGATTTTATGTGCTGGCGGACGGAACGCGGCACTGAGCACTGCTCCCGGATCGGAATTATTCGATCTTTCAACGGGTCATTGGACCGAGACGGATGCGATGAAAGTTCCTTCCACATGGTTAAGCTGTGTCCTGTTCCCGGATGACCGCTACCTGGCTACCGGCGGGTTTTCCGCCTTTGGAATTCCCTCGGTGTCGGCAGACTCCTGCACGGCGACCGCAGAGTGGTATGACAAGCCAAACGCCCGGTGGTATTTCGCGCCGACCCTGAACCAGGCGCGCGGTCAACACGGCGCGGCCTATCTCCACCAGGAGGTCAACGATTCCCTTCCGACCGATATGGTGATCGTCGGCGGTGGAATTACCGGCGATAACACGTATACGGCGACCTGCGAGATCCTCGATGTCGGCAACAGCGCGCTGACTGCTTATAAGGCAATGCCGATCAACACCTCGTCCGCTGCGAGCGTCAGCAATAGTTCCGCCATCAGGACGGTGAGCCTGCAATACGACGCAAATAATGTTCCGACGATTGAATACCGGTTGGATGCCAACGAAAATGTCTCGGTACGACTGATCTCCATGGACGGCCGATTTGTAAAAACATACGATCAGGGTTCATTACCTCCCGGGACGTATGATCTCACCCTTTCGGGGACCGGGTTGACCTCCGGGACCTACATGGCTCTGGTTCAAATCGGCGAAGAACGAACGGTGGAAAAGCTGATCCTTTCTCGTTGACAATGAGTGTTCGGTTGACCAAACGGCCCGCATAGTAATGCGGGCCGTTTTTTATGCTATTCGTTCCTGTAAAAAGTTCGCAGCATCTTTCCAAGCCTGCGAAATAGCAAAGCGTGGACGAAAGCCTATCTCTTTACGAATAAACCGGTAGGAAAGGATCGATTGAATCACGTTCGCCGTGATAAAGGATATTGCGGCTCCCATGATCCCAATGGTGGGTAATAAGATTAGGGTCGCGATCGCATTCGTTAAAAATCCGCTCAAGATCACGCGAAACATTTCACGGACGCGGCCCATCCCGACCATCGTCGAAATAAAGACCATTTGAATGGGAAGTACAAGGGTACCGATTACTAATATTCGAAACAAAGAAATACTGCTATCGAATTTTGCTCCGAAGAGCGTATGAAAAAAAATGGGCGTCAGCAGGAAGAGGAAAATGACAAGCGGTACTAAAACGAGGTACAGGAACCCAATGGCTTTCTCTAAAATGGTCCGGACGGTGACGATATCGTTCCGAGAATGATACTTACTCGTCGCCGGAAAAACCAGGAGCGTGATCGTATCGCGCATGACATCGAACATGCGATACACATTTTTCGCGGCCCCATAGATGGCAGCTCCGGCTGCGCCCGTAAATGTGGATACGGCCAGCGAATCGATGTTTTGTTGAAGGACGGAAACCATTCCCGTGGCGCCTTGGAATCGAACGAACTCTTTAATACGCCGAAACATCGGCAGGGAAAACCGGAATTGTATGGAGAGATGATTTCTGCCGAATATAATGGCTACGATACTGGAGACCATTGCACTCAAAATCGTAATCCAGATGACATCTCCTGCCGTGTTTATTCGATGAAGATACACCGCCACACCGAGCAATAATCCTCCTAAGCCAAAATTGCCGAGATCGACAAAAAATATATCTCGCATTCGAAAGCGCATTTGCAGCACTTTCGAAAAAATGACGCGAGGCGTACTCGCAGCCACATAGAGAATGAGGAGTGGGAAAAGAACTCCCAGCCGAGAATTCCCGAGCACAGCAGCGATCGAAGATGGGAAAATATTAATCAGAATTAAAATCGGTGCAAGAAAGCTAAGGAACAATACGAAGGTGACGGTCACTAACGTTTGCAAATCGACTTCCGGCTCGACCCCGAATTTAACGATCGCCTGCAACGCGAAGTTATCGGTAAAAGCGAATAGCATGTTGAAGATGACTTGAAAAATAACGTAGGTCCCGTATTCCTCAAGGCGGAGTTCGCGTGCGACGGCGATTTGCGCCACCGCGTAAATAAATGGAAGCCCGCGGTCTGCAAGCGCCCAAAAGCCTTTATCGAGATGCTGGCTTAGTTTCAATTCTTATCCTTAATGGCCCGGAGGTGGAAGGTCATGGCGCGGATGATATTCGAAAGGAAATAAGAAAATGCACCCAGCACGGCCCGTCCGATTTTGTTGCTTACCTTCATCCATTTACCGAATGCCAGCGTGTTGAAATAGTCGATGCTCTCGACATGAAATCTCGCTTTGGAATAATAGGGACGTTCTTTACCGGCGAGAGTTCGTTCATCTAAAAAATTCATGGAATATTGAGAAAACCCATGAAGATGCGTGGGGTCGCTTCCATAATCCAGGCTATTATAATAGGGAACCGTAATCAGGACCTCCCCATTCGGAGCCGAAATTCTATATAATTCTTCCATCGTGCGGAAAACATCCGGAAGGTGTTCGAGAACATTATGCAATTCCACAACATCGAATGACGAATCTTCAAACGGCCATGGAAAAACGGTAAGGTCGGCAACGACATCGACCCCGGCAAGCGGTGCAACATCGACATTGACGTAGCCTTCCTTAATAATATTTCCGCACCCCAGGTGAAGTTTTTTCTTTTGCATGTAAGCGATCTCCTTGATGGAACCCATCCTTAAACGACGATTAATTTATTCCGTTTCTTTGGCACGTAAAATTAAACGGCGAGGTTTTGCGCTCCTTATGCTCATTACCCCTAACGGTGAAATTCAGGAGCGGGCGGTGGAGATCGGGGGTCGGGCGTCGATCGAGGCGACGGCGGGCGTTCCGGCGCGGTATCCCGACTGGTCGCATTCGTACAAAATGCTCGGCCGGACCGGCCTTACGGTTAGTGCGGCCGGATTCGGATCGTACCGCGTGCACCGAAGTGTACAGGAACATCGTGCGGCGCTGGCAAAAGCTGTTCGGATGGGTATTAATATCGTCGATACGTCTTCGAATTACAGCAGCGGCAATTCCGAGCGGCTGATCGGGGAAGTACTTTCCGGGTTGGTCGTGCAAGGCCAGGTGAAGCGGGAAGAAATGATCGTCGTCTCCAAAGGAGGATACATTCAGGGCGAGCGGTTCGAGGAAATGCAGCGCCGCGCGAATGCCGCCCATGCCGATTATTCCGCCGGTTCGGAGCTCTCGGAACTCGTTCGCCATTCGCAGGGGCTGTGGCATTCGATCCACCCCGATTTCCTTCGCGACCAGATCTCGGAATCGCTCGAACGGCTCCAGCTCGAAACCATCGACGTCTATCTCCTTCACAACCCCGAGTATTATATCGAGTGGGCGCTCAATGAAGGAGTTCCTGCTGAGGACGTGCGGGACGAATATCATCGCCGCATTCGACGCGCGTTCGAACACCTCGAGTCGGAGGTCGAGCGCGGCCGCATCGCGTGGTATGGCATCAGCTCCAATACATTCCCAAAGCCCGAAGAGTCCGTCGACCGGACTTCGCTCGAAGCCGCCTGGCGGGCCGCCGAAGAACTGGCGGGCGCCGGACATCATTTTGGCGTCATCGAGTTCCCAATGAACCTCTTCGAGGCCGGCGCCATCGCGAACCGGAACCAGCGGCACGGAACGAAAACGTTGCTCGAATTCTGCGGCGAACAGGAGATCGGCGTGCTCGTCAATCGCCCGCTCAACGCGATCGTGCGAAGCACGGGCGACGGTCCGCAGCAGCTCATTCGATTAGCCGATTTCCCGGAGCGGGAAATACCGCCGGAGCCGGATATCGACGATCTCCTCCACGATATTCGGCTGCAGGAAGAAGAATTCGTTTCCGGGCCTTTGAAGAGTTTGGAACTCGATGCGCAGGGCCGGGAAGCGGTAGAAAAATTTCTCACGCTCGGCCGCAATCTCGATCAGGGCAACTGGAAGGAATTTGCGAGCGTCGAAGAATGGCAGGACATTTCTCGTCAGGTGCTCGCGCCGCGGATCCAATACGCCTTCGATGTGCTCCGGCCGGCCACGCAGGAAGTACCGCTCGTGCTTGCGTTCTTAACGAACTATGCCGAGAGCGTCGATGAAGCTTTCGAACACCTTTCGAACTACTATACCAATCGTGGCCACGCTCGTTCGATGAAAATCCATCAGGCGCTCGACGCGGTATTAGGAGAAGAGTACCGGGAACTCTCGCTCTCCCAGAAAGCCATTGTCCTGCTCCGAAGCATTCCTGAGGTTTCGTCGGTATTGGTCGGAATGCGGACGGAAGAATACGTGGAGGACGTGATCTATGGCTTACAGGCAAAACCTGTTTCCACGATCGAACAGATATGGGAACGTTTAGCGGCCGGACAACGCGAACCGTAAGGCCGCGACTGCGCGAACCGTAAGCCGCGACTGCGCTTAGCGCTCGCTTACGCGTTCGCTGCCGCAGCGGTTGCCGCCGCCTTCGGGTAGACGCTCACTTTTTGACGGCCGAGTCGGAATCGCTCGAACTTTACCACGCCGTCCGAGATCGCAAACAGGGTGTCGTCCTTGGCACGAAGGACATTTTCGCCGGGATGATATTTCGTTCCGCGCTGACGAATAAGGATATTGCCGGCCTTGACGAACTCGCCGCCGAATTTCTTCACGCCTAACCGTTGTGCATTGGAATCGCGTCCGTTACGCGTCGATCCCATTCCTTTTTTATGTGCCATATCCTAAGAGTGCTGAAATACTATGTCCTAATTCTGAATTTCGATTGTTACCTACCCGGTAACTGGATTACCAGGTGATCGCGAGCTCGGTATAACGCTGGGTGTGGCCGTTCGTTTTCCGGTAGCGTTTACGGCGCTTTTTGTGGAAAACGATGACTTTTTCGCCGCGTACATGGCCTTTTACCGTCGCGACGGGCTTGGCATTGCCTTCGGAAAAATGGACCCTGCCAAAGGGCACTTCCTGGCCTTCGGCAGCGTCGGCCATATACGGCACGCGCAAGGTCTGGGTGTCCTCAGAAATCTTAAACTGCTCTCCGGAAATTTCTACGATCGCGAACATAATGAGTCTCTAGTAACGAATCGGGGAATTGCCCGCCTTCGGAAGGGCGTGAAATGCTCGAGCCGCTTAAAAAGTTCGCGGAATTCAGCCGAACGCGCGTATCCTTTCCATTCTTAATTTTCCGGCAGGCTTTTATAGGCATCGGTCGATCTTGCGATCGAATCGACGTATTCCACCAGCTCTTTAAGCTGAAATTTCGAAGGATGGAGGCTGTCGATCGAGCCGTTCCAATGGACCGTCTTATCGAGCGTATCGGCCCAAATTCGAAGAAATTGCGGCTGCCCGGCCGGCGGCCCACCTTTTTCGCCCGCATGGTAAAACGTGTCGGGCATCTGGTAAAAATGGTAAACAAAAGCCTTGTTCAGGACCAGAATCTGCTGGCCGTCGTCAAGAGAGAAATCGGTACTTTGCGCGAAACGGCCCGGCTGCACCTCCTTTTTGTAATACCGATCGGAAGTGCTTGCTTCGTTTCGGCCGGGATAGCGGTAATGCGTATCGACATGGATGACATGCCTGCCGCTTACTTCGCTCTTAAAATTGATAACGCAACCGACAATAAAGACGAGGACTCCCAGGGCAGCGAACGAATATTTGGTTTTGAATTTAAAATTCATGGCAAAATGACAGGGCAAACCGCGTTAGTAATTACCATGTAAATATACAACAGCTTTTTGCGAAAGTCAAGCTATTTTTTGACGTTCGGAATAAATTTTTTGTTTTTCTTTGCCGATCCACTTCCGATCCGCTTTTACGGCAATTACCCATTCTCCCATTTTACAATAACGGCAGGTCCTGCTTTGGAATTTTATTCTCGGGTCATTGCTGTTTATCCGTTATGACTGCACATGGAACCTTCACTCCGGCACAGTGGGATGAGAAGACAACAATCCCTATTTCAACGGAACAGAAAATAACGAACGCCTCGGTCGTGCTTCATTTTAGTGGTGACATTACGGGCGTTGCCCGGGTCGAATGGCTGATGTTCTATACCTATGCGGACCCGAACGATCCGCATCGATCCAACGCAGCCTTCGTTGGGTTGATGCGCTTCGAAGGAACGTTGAATGGCAAAGCCGGCTCCTTCGTCATGGAGGACCATGGCACATTCCAAAACGGGGCGCTCCATTCCGTTCTGACCGTCCTTGAAGATTCGGGGACCGGTGAACTTGCATCGATAACGGGTCGAGCAACGTACGCTTCGAGGGGAATGGAAGTGGCCTTCGAGATAGAGTATGAATTGAAATAGGTCTTCCGCTATTCTTTGGGACATTCTGCTGGCTTCCGGCGTTAACGGCGGCGCGATCGGGACTGCTCTCGCTGGACTCCCGATCGCTCATCGCTTATGGATTTGCTCGAAAAGCTGCGGCAGGTACACGTAAAATACGAAGGCGTTCTACGGGAATTGGAAGATCCCTCGAATGCCTCCGATATGTCGCGGCTGACATCCCTTTCGAAGGAGCGGCGCGTGCTCGAACCGGTCGAAGCGGCCTATCGGCAGTATGAGCGGCTTCGTCGCAATATCGAGGGTGCCCGGGACGTCCTGGCCGAAACGCACGATCCCGAAATGCGCTCGCTCGCCGAAGAAGAGCTGCGTTCGTTGGAATCGGACAATGCACGACTCGAAGAAGAAATAAAGTTCCTACTGATCCCGCCCGACCCCAACGATTCGCGCGATTCGATCGTGGAGATCCGCGCCGGCACCGGTGGCGATGAAGCCGCGATCTTCGCGGGCGACCTCTTCCGCATGTATTCGCGCTACGCCGAGCGCCAACTATGGAAGCTCGAGGTGATCGATGCCAACGAAGGGACGATCGGGGGCTATAAAGAGATCACCTTTTCGCTGTTGGGAACGGATGTGTATGCGAAGATGAAGTTCGAGTCGGGCGTACACCGGGTCCAGCGCGTCCCCCAAACCGAAACACAGGGCCGCGTCCATACCAGCGCCGCTTCGGTTGCCGTGCTCCCGGAAGTGGAAGAGATCGATGTCGATATCAATCCGAACGACGTGCGTATCGACATCTTTCGTTCCGGCGGCAAAGGAGGCCAGAATGTGAATAAGGTCGAGACGGCGGTGCGTTTGACGCATATTCCGACGGGGATCGTTGTCAGCTGTCAGGACGAGCGCAGCCAACTAAAGAATCGGAATAAGGCGATGAAAGTCCTTCGCGCGAGGCTTTATGAGAAAGCACAACGGGAAGCCGAAGAAAAATATTCGGCGGAGCGCCGTTCGATGATCGGCTCGGGAGACCGTTCCGAAAAAATCCGCACCTATAATTTTCCTCAAAACCGCCTTACCGATCATCGGATCGGACTCACCGTCTATTATCTCGATCGCGTGATGGAGGGCGAGCTCGATGAAGTCATCGAAGCGCTCCGCGTGGCCGACCGGGCAGAGAAATTAGCGAAATCCGGCTGACGAGAATGGATTGACAACGCCCAAACGAATGTTTCTTTCGCCAGATATCATTCACCACCCATTATCCGCGTAATCGAGGTCGATGCTTTACTACTACACCTACTACCCCAAATTTCGAGAGTTAGAAATTCCCGATAAAAACCTGATCGGCATGTATAGCCCGCTCGAAGCGCCGCATTCCGATCGCGAAGCGCTGATGCGCGATGCCTTCGAACACCCGGTCAATAGCCCGAAACTTCAGGACCTGGCTTCGCCCGACGATCGTGTCCTCATCGTGCTCGACGATGCGCTCGAGCCGACACCGACCGTCTTCCCGTTCTATCACGTGGTCCATGCGCTCCACGAAGCGGGTGTGAGCGATGCGAACATTACGGTGCTGATCGCGAACGTTCGTCACCGGGCCGGATCGAACGAGGAGGTCGACCGCAAGATCGGCGCGGAAATGCGGCGCCGATTCAGCGTGTACCAGTCTGCGCTGGCCTTACGCGAGCAGGATTTTCACACCTTCGGGACGGTCCATACCTCGAGCGGTCCCGTAAGCGTTGTTGCCGATGCACGGCTGCGCGACCACTCGCTGATCGTCGGGATCGGGGGAACCTATCCAAACCGTTTCAAAGGATTTACCGGCGGCGGTTCGCTTATTTTTCCGGGACTCGGGAATGAGCGAACGATTGCCGAAGTGTACCTGACGGGCGCCTCCGAACCCTCGAGCGCGATCTTGGGAACGATCGAAAATCCGGCTCGCACGTTCATCCGCGACCTGCTCGCGTTCGTTCCTGCATTCAAGTTCTGCGTCGATCTCGTGGTCGACCGGACGCTAAACATTACGGCCTGCGTTGCCGGCGCGCCCACGAGTGTCTATCGCGTGAGCGCGGACGTGGCAGCGCGAATGTTTAGCTTCACGGTAACGGAACCGGCCGATATGGTCGTGATCGATTCACATCCGTTCGATACGAACCTGTTCCAGGCCTCGCATGCGCTCTATGCGGCGAATGGAATTTTGAAACAGGGCGGCGAGATCATCGTTGTTTCGCCGCTTTTGGAAGCGGTCTCCGCAGTCTCGGGATCGCTCGCGGCGAATATAAAACACGAACGAAGAGACCTTTTAACGTCGACCGAAAAAGGAGAACTTTCGCATCATGCCGTCATGGGAGCACAACTCGCAGCCCTGCGAGAGGTCGTCGATCGCGCCTCCCGGATTACCTTCGTCAGTCACGGCATGGGCATGGCCGATCCCGCAAAATTCGGCTTCGATCAAAACAACGACGCGCAGAACGCATTCAATGCCGCGCTTTCCCGCAAAGGTAAGGACGCCCGCGTGGCGCTTGTTACGCACGGCGGACTGGCTGTGCCGAGACTGGGATGATCACGTCTGACCGGACTGCTGAGAATAATTCCTTCGCATCATTGCAGTTCCCTTTTTCATACCGAGCTTCTCATAAAACGGTACTAATGCAGCATCGCAGTTGAGATCGGTCATATAATACCGTGTAGTAATTTCGAGCATTCGTTCCATTAGCTTCGTAGCGATGCCGCGATGCTGATATTCCGGCAGTACTTCGAGAAGCGGAATGTATGCGGTGAGAATCCCATCCGAGATACAATTAATAAAACCGATTACTTTTCGGGCATGGGTATCGTAGGCAACGACACAATGGGCGCTATTCCTTAAAATCTTCCGTAGATTGAGGATGTGGGGGCGTTTTGCCATCCAACGAAAAACCCGTCGAAATCCGGGTCTGAAATGGCGCCGAGATCTTCAAAATATTCGATGGAATCCATCGAATTATTTTTTTAAAAATTTTGCAAGGCCTTTTTTCATATCCGGAGTTGCTCGGGCCAGGGCGTTCATGCTCGCGGCATATTCCAGGCCCGCTTCGAGGCTCATGCCGTGCTGGGCGGCGAGGAGCGATTTCGTCAGTGCAATGGCGCTTGCAGAATTCTTCGCGACCGTATGCGCATACTCGTTTACCGCCGACTCGAGGGAAGCGCACGGGACGACGTACTGCGCAAGTCCCAACGAATACGCCTCTTCGGCCGAAATTTTTCGCGCGCTGAGAAGCAGTTCCCGAGCGTGCTGTTCACCGATCTTACGGACCAGAAAGATCGACACGAGTGCGGGAATGAATCCTATCGCAGTCTCGGTATAACCGAACTGGGAATCGTCGGCGGCGAAGATGACGTCGCACACCGTCGCCAGCCCGCATCCGCCGGCCAGCGCCGCACCGTGGACCTGCGCGATCGTAACTTTTGGGAATGTATAAATTTGCCAGAGCAGATCCCGCAAGGAGCGTGAATCGGCCAGGTTCTCTTCCGGACCGTTTTCCGAAATTTTTTGAAGATAGGATAGATCGGCCCCGGCGCTAAACGTGTTTCCCTGGCCTTTTAGAATAACGACGCGCACGTCTTCATCGCTCGCGAGTTCCTTGAACGCCGCTTTTAATTCGGCGATAAGTTCCGGCGAGAGCGCATTCCGCTTCTCCTCGCGCGTCATGGTGATCGTGGCGAGGGGATGCGATGTGGTGATGGAGATTAAGTTCGATGACACGCTGCAATGAAGATGTTAAAAATCCAAGGCCAGAGATAGTGAAAGGTTAGAACTACCGAAAGAAGAGTATGAGTTCGTTCGGTACGTCCACCAGAGTTCCATGTAACATTTGAGCATGAATAACTCGGTCCCATTAAACGAGAGCGGTGCTCCCAGGGAACAAAAAAGCAGCGGTTCTGCATACAACGCGCTTTGTGGCGAAGTTTCGAGTGCCGAGACAGCGGATACGACCGAATCGCTCGAATGAGGGGTTTGGGCCAAATCGTAATTCGTCATTAGTCGGCGTATATTATAAAGACGTTCGTACCCAAGACCGAGACCGATGCCGGCCGACCAGCCCGGATCGCTGCCGTACGCAAGGTTCTGTTGGATTCCTATTCGCACGACTCGAAGTGAGGTCGTGTCCGTATACGCTTTGGAACTGGAATAGTCGGAATAATACCGGAAATTCCTTATTTGATCGGAGCCACTGCCAAGCCCGCCCAGAAGATATACTTCATAGTGAAACCATCGAATGGAATCGTAATACCCTGCGCCAATTTCAAAGAAACGGTTAGTATACTGTGAAGTATCACCAGTGCCTTGATACGGAAAATCGAGACCGCGATCGAATTGAATTGCGGAATAGAGCGAATAATGATTCCACGGCGTGTACACGATCTGACCGTCGAAGCCAGTTGCGCTTGGACCGTGGATCCCACCGCTTACATTGAACTCACCCTCATGAGTAATTTGCGGGACCGGTGGACGATTCGGAACATACGGCACCGCAACACTACATCCCGTTGCTGTGGGAATTAGAATCCATAGCATCGTAATATGGATGTTCTTCCGCATGAGTCATATCCCAAACCCTTACCCCGCGAAATTCGTCACCTCTTCGATGAGCGTCGAGACGATCTCATCTTCTCGGATGCGGCGGATCATCTCGCCTTTGCGGTAGAGAATGCCAACGCCTTTGCCGGCGGCGATGCCGATGTCTGCTTCGCTGGCTTCGCCGGGACCGTTGACGACGCAGCCGAGTAATGCGACCTTCACCGGCTTTTTAATATGCGCGACAGCCGCTTCGAGTTCCCGTGTTACTTTGAAGAGATCGATCTCCAAACGTCCGCAGGTCGGGCAGGCAATGATCTCCACATTACGCGAGGCAAGCCCGAGCGTACGCAAGATTTCCTTCCCGGTCTCGACCTCTTTTTCGGGCTCGTCCGTGAGCGAGACACGGATGGTATCGCCAATCCCCTCGGCGAGCAGCGTTCCGATCCCCACCGACGATTTGATCGAGCCGACGCGTGTGGTCCCGGCTTCGGTCACGCCCAGATGGAGCGGATAATCGGTCCGTTCCGCTACTAAGCGATAGGCATCGATCATGAGGCGAACGTCGGTCGATTTTACACTGATGATGACGTCCTCGAAATTAAAATCTTCGCAGATCCTGACATGGCGCATGGCCGATTCATAGAGCGCTTCGGCGGTCGGGTAGCCATGCTTATCCAAAATATCTTTTTCGAGCGACCCGGAATTGACCCCGATGCGAATGGGAATTCTTTTTTCCTTCGCTTTTCCGAGCACCTCGTGGATGCGCTCGATCTTTCCGATATTGCCGGGATTGAGCCGTACTTTCGCGACATTTCCCTCGATCGCTTTGAGCGCAAAGACGTGATTGAAATGAATATCGGCGACGACCGGAATATTCGATTGCCGAACGATCTCGGCAATGCCTTCGGCCGCTTCCCAATCGTTCACGGTCACACGCGCGATGTCGCAGCCGGCATCTTCCATGCGCTTGATCTGGGCTACCGTGGCATCGACATCGCCGGTCTTCGTTTTCGTCATGGACTGCACCGAGATCGGCGCGCCATCGCCCACTGGAATGTTGCCGATCATCACCCGCCGCGATTTACGCCGGGGATGCGAGGTGCTTGTCGAATGACCGTTTGTAGTTTCAGCGACGATTGGAAGTATTGTTTCCATAATTTTAAATTTGGTGTGGGGCGATTTGGTACATCGCCCCGGTGCGAAATATACTTTCGCACCACACTGTTCTATTATCTCTTTTCTTCCATTCTTCTCGAAGCTTCGAACAAAATGTCGCGTTCTTCTTCGGTCAGGTTCTGGTAACCGGTGGCGGCAATCTTATCGAGGATCCGGTCGATCTCCTCCTGCGTGATCGTCTTGCCCTGCCGGACGTTCTGTGCATTGGCATTGGAAGCTTCGTGGCTCGTAGCATCGATGTCACGATATTCGGCGTCGACCGCGCCTCCAGACGCGCGCTTGCGGCCAAAGAGCCCGCCGTCTTTCGCGACCGAAGCCCGGGGCTCGGACCATTGCGACTGCACTCCGGCCTTACGCCTGGCAAGGATCTTCCCGCCGGACATCAGAAGGAGGTAAAGCATTCCCGTCACGGCACCGCCTAAGTGTGCTAAGTGCGCAACATTATCTTGCGCGTTATACGTAGAGTAAATTTCAACGGCAATAAGAATAGGAACGAGGATCTTTGCCTTGATCGGAATGAACAAAGGAAAGATAAAGAGTCGCATATCCGGGAACATGACTCCAAAAGCCACGAGGACGCCAAATATAGCTCCGGAAGCTCCGAGCATCGGGCCACCACCCATCTGGAAAAATCCGGAAAGGAGCAAATGCGCAGCAGAACCGCCCAGACCACAAACGAAATAATAGGTCAAAAACCGTTTGGTACCCCAGGACTGCTCGACCAGCACACCAACCCAATAGAGCATCAGCATATTGAAGGCAATATGCCAGAAGCCATCGTGAAGGAACATGTAGGTCAGTAACTGCCACGGCAGGAAATGGCCGGAGCCAAGCGGCCATAACGCACAATACTCGACTAAGAAATCGGTAAGTGTGAGTCCATTGCCAAACCGGAAAATCCCGAAAAGAAGCTCAGCAAGGTAAACACCGACATTTGCCGCCAGAAGGAATTTAATTCCGGGCGGGAACATCGAAAAACCCGGCATTTGCGGGCGACGACGGGGTGATTGTGGGTCCCAGGCCAAAATATCTACTTATCGATGACGAGTTGCGAAGGGTAATGACGAATTACGAGGGGTCGGTATTGCAAGTTACCGTCAACATCAAATTTGCCAATTTAACGCCGTGACAAATTTCTAAGAAGCGGAACGCCCATACGATTCAAAGAAGCAGCACGGCAATTTGATGGAAGAAAAAATGAACTAAAGGGTGGCCCGAGATTTTGATAGGACTTTCGGATCTTCTCTTGGAACACCTCCTCATAGCTCAAATTGGCTTAGAAAGCGCGGAAAACGTCCTTCGCGCAATTCTCTATTTTGTCATTACCATCTTCGTGCTCGTAACGGTGCACGAGTTTGGCCATTTTATTGCCGGCCGTATTTTTGGAATGCGTGTCCCCGTTTTTTCGGTCGGTATGGGCCGCCGGCTTTTCGGATTCAATAAGATCAACGGCCTCACGCTGGGACCTCTCGATCCGGAAGCAGAGCTAAAACTCGAAAATAATACCGACTATCGGCTATCGATGCTGCCCATCGGAGGCTATGCCAAAATCGAGGGGATGATCGATGAAACGCAGAACGAGGTGCTCCCGGAAGAAATCCAACCCTGGGAATTCCGCGCAAAGCCGTGGTGGCAAAAGTCGATCGTGATCTGTGCCGGGGTGATCATGAATACGCTGCTGGCATGGGCGATCCTCTCGGGACAGTTCTATTTTTACGGCACGGAAGGCCCTGCAACAACGACCGTCGGATACGTCAGCCACGGGTCCATATCGAAATCGGACGGCCTCCGACCGGGAGACCGGATCGTGTCCGTGGCCGGGCAACCGGTCTCCAACTGGATGGAAGTCGAGAACGCGGCACTCAAGCAAAATTTTGGGAAAGATTTTTCGCTCGAATTCGAGCGCGACGGCCATACCTATTCGGCGCTCTACCGTTCGGACGAGATGGGCAGCCTGAAAAATATCGACAAGCAGTTCGGGCTGGAACCGGTGGGATATGCCGCGCCGAAGTTAGATAGCGTTATTCCGGACCTCGCAGCGGCGAAGGCCGGGCTCAGGAAAGGCGACAGCATTCTGGCCGTAAACGGAACGGCCATTTCCACGCCGGATGCGTTTGTCGATGCGATCAGTTCCCATCCATTGCAGCCGATCGCGGTCGAATTCCTCCGTAACGGTAACCGCATGACGGCCACGGTTACGCCGGATGCCAAGGGCATTATCGGCGTATTCCATAGCGGCGATTACCTGGGGCGGACGGTTTCGGTAAATTATGGACTCGGCGCTTCGATCTCCGAAGGCTGGAATGGACTCTGGACGGTGGCGCGCCTTACCGTTGAAACGATCCGCGAAATCTTCTCGGGGAAACTGGCGGTGCAGGAAGCCCTGGGCGGGCCGGTCAAGATCGCGCAGTATGCATCCAAGAGTGCCGCCGGCGGACTCGAAACATTCCTGTTCTTTATGGCGACGCTTTCGATCTCGCTGGCGCTCATTAATATCCTTCCCATTCCGGCGCTCGATGGAGGGCATTTGCTCATTATTCTCATCGAGGCGATCCTGGGTCACGAACTGTCCCAGCGCTTTAAGCTCAATTTTCAAAAGGTCGGGATTGCGATCCTGTTGTTCCTGATGGTCTTTATGGTGATCAACGATATTCGGACGCTCTGACGACCGTTCGTGTGGCGATCGTCACTGGGAGGGTTCGGACAATTGCTGCTTCGCCAACTTTCGCTTGCGGCGCAGATAGAAAAGATAGATAACCAGCACGATGGCAATGATGGTAATCGTGAGCCCGGCGCGCTTGACCCATGTCTCCAGCAGCGGCAGGTTGGAGCCGAACGCATAGCCGAGGGAACCATAGATCGACGCCCACACGATCCCCCCGAGGACGTTATACAGCAGGAACTGGAAATAATTCAGATGATGCGCCCCGACTAACACGGCGATCCACGTCCGGGCGATCGAAACGAACCGTCCGAAGAATACCGCTTTGCCGCCATGACGTTTAAGATAGTCCTGGGCACGCTGATAACGGTCTTCCGTGAGACCGACAAATTTCCCATACCGCCGGATCAGGCGCCGTCCTCCTTCGCGGCCGATCCAGTATCCAAGACTGTCGCCGATCATCGCTCCTCCGGCTGCCGAACCGATTACGCCAAAGATATTTAGGACACCGCTCGAAGCCGCATAGGCCGAAGCGATGAGGAGCGTCGTTTCGCCGGGAAACGGCACGCCCATACTTTCGATCATGATGGCGAGGAAAACGATCCCATAGCCATAATTCATGAGCGCCCGCTCGAAAAACCCCAGGATCACCGATGTGATCGAGGCCAGCGGATGGAACCAGACAAAGATCGGATGGATGTCCGCCGCAAGGCTCGCCAAAAACAGGGCAACCGGGTGGAACATCATGCGGGATTGATAACTCGAATAGTCACGAATGCTCTACTCTAACGGCAGGAATGCCGCTTGCGTTTAGGGAATAAAAAAACCGGGGCGCAAAACCCCGGTTTTTTCAGAAATTTTCAAATCCTGTTATTGCTGATTGACGACTCGCACTTCATGCGTTCCTTTCGAGGAATTGGCGATGATCACGTAGGTGCCATTCGCAAGCGTACTTCCATCGAACCACGCCGTGTAGGTATTATTGCCGGAAGCCTGGGTCGCAAGTTTCGCGACCTGGCGTCCAAGCAGGTCGTACGCGGAGAACGTAACATCCCGCTCGTCATTAGCAGCCACATATTTGATCTGCGTCATGTCGCGGAACGGGTTTGGCGAAGCGGAGATACCCGCGGCTATGCCCGGTGCTGTCGGCGTTACGCCGGAGGACGGAGCAGAAAGTAACCAGTTGATCGAACGTCGATAGATCGTATCTGCTTTTGCCTGTGGTGTAATACTGCCCAGATCAAATCCGAGATAAACGATCCTTCCATGCGTGACGGGGTCCTCATAATGAGAACCAACGATGTTCTTCGGTTTACCGTCGGAGTAAAAATCCGCAACGGAGTTGGAGTCGATCGAATAGATGGAAGTTTTACTGCCCCCTGCATTCGTCACAGAGATTGCATTACCAATTCGGGTTGTATCACCTTTAATCGAATAAGGGGTTGAAGCACCCGTAGTCGAATTATATCGCTGAGAAGTCGAGGTGAAATTAAGCCCTAGCGTTGCGTAAAAATCCTGTACGTCCGGAGTTCCGGTCGAAGCATATTGCGGCGACTGAGGATCTTCCGCAAAATACATAGCTGTATTCGAGCTAAAAAAGACCTTATTACCGGAAGCGATCGCGTTGACGATATCGGGTAGGATCGTCGGATTAGAATACGCTCCCCCGTTATCGAGAATTGCAATATTGTCGTAAATACTGACAGGGAAATTTTCCGGTTGATAGGCTGCAATAGCGGCATTGGATAAGGGAATGATAGCAGCATGCGCGATCATCGTATCCGGAAGCCCGGCAACAGTTGGAATGGAGGCGCCGGTGGCTCCGTCCGGAGCATCGTAAATGATCGGATACCGTGTATTATCGCTTAATGCTCCAAAGGTCGTGCTCGTCGTCGGAATATAGGTGCCGGTCTCCTGAGGATTAATGAGGACCGTCGGCATAATATATCCGGACTGAGTCGGGGCGGTAATCGTCATCGTTGCGGGCTTGATCGAACCGGCCGGGACCGGAACGGGCGACGGCGAAAACTTGACAGACCAACCCGCAGGTAGCGTCGAAGGATCGACCGAAAGCATCACATTGACGTCCGTTGTTCCATCGTTTTCCACGGAGACCGTGGCCGTGCTGTCGCCGCCGGCATGCGCCCATAGCGCGGGGCCGGCATCGAAGGTGACCGTAACTTTATTCGGCAGCGTAGGAATGGAGGTGCTCGAAAGCGGTACGCTCATGGCGTCGTACACTTCGTTGCCATTGAGATCGGTGGCGCTATACTGATGAACAATTCCGACCAAACTGACATGGTTCGGGTTCAGCACGCTCGCCGGCAATGGGAACGTAAACGTCATCGAATACGGAGTTCCGACCGCGGGATTCGCCGGTATGATGCCCGGCACGCCGTGAACACCACCCACCGCTTCTCTAAAAACATGTCGATGTACAAAGCCCGCAATTTCTCCGTCACAGCCCTGGCCGGCGCCGAGGTTATATAACGGATTCGACGCATCTCCGAGCTGGGGGCAATTATAATAATAATTCGTTTGATCGTAATCTTTCTGGGTATAGGGCGTACCGGTTGGACCCGTTACACTATCTTCCGTTACCATCAGATTGAGTCGAAAATCGCCCGAGAGAGCGGATTGAAATACACCGGTTACTTTTGCCGTAACCATATTCGTGCTCTGGTTGTAGGAGACGTTCTCGACCTTGACCGTCGCCATGGCTGCGGTCCCGACCATCGTATCCGCAAGGCCAGGGGTGTTCGCGGTCACAAATGGGGGCAAGGGGTGGATCCATGCAGTGGGATCGACATTCCACGTCGTTCCGACCGCCTGCCGCGCCGTCCAGCCGCCCGGATAAGAAAATCCTTCGGCAACTGGGAATCCGATCCCGTAGAGCATCGAATCCGCTTGCGCAGTTTGAAAGGGATCTTCGAGCGTTCCTGGATTAAAGGGGCCATGGATACAAACGATGACGACCTGACTGCCATATTTTTGTTCGAGTTGATTGTCCGCATACCAGCCGCGTGGGCAATAGCCGCACCAGGTCCCGGTAAATTCTTCCAAATAGACATGTCGCGTGGGCGCCTGGGCGAAGCTCGGCGCACTCGCGAACATAGCAGCGATCGCTAAAGCCAGCGAAAGCCAAAAATTGTAACGAACGTTATGTTGCATGACGATTTCGAAATTAGTGAAAAACTTGAGATTGGGAAGCGAAAGCTCCATCAACAGTGGACACGCACCGCACAACGAAAGTTACGTCGCAATACGTATCGAAGCTTATAAATATACGAAAAAAATGGGATCGCGGGATAAAATCTTCGGGATTGCGGCCCGGTTTAGCTCGCCCTCGCGGCCGAATATCCGCCAATGACTTCCTTCACATTTCGGTAGCCCAGGGCTCGCAGCAGGCGGGCGGCATGGTGCGAACGAACACCCAAATCATCGTAAATGACGACCGAAACATGCTTGTTCGGATATTTGCGGTCCATTTCACGGGCGAGTTTGGGGAGCGGGATCAGTTCGGCACCTTTCAAATGGCCGCGTTCGTACTCTTCCGGTTCTCGAATATCGATCACTTTTGGCGGCTTCGGGCCCGAGAGCGATTCCTGCAGTTCTTCAATACTGATTTGCGCCAACATTAGGTTGCTTTGCCGCAAAGCGTGAGCCAATTATCGTGAGCCGGGACTAATGACAGGTGAGCAGGGACTAATGACAGATAGTATAGAAAAACATTTCGGTTGTCTTTATCGGATAGAGTGTCTCCATCGGACAGAGTTCGAAATGACTATTCGAAAATTTGCAATCGGCTCTTATTCGAAATCGTGCTCGAAATATGGGATGACGCGGTTGCCGGCGGTCCGATGAGCGCCTTTTTGCTGAAGCACCTGATCGAGCTTCGCTGCAAATTCGCGGCTCGCATCGTAACCATAATGCTTCAGTAAATAATTGAGCGCAATGACTTCGGCAATGACGGTAATGTTTTTTCCCGTTATGATCGGCAGGCGGACGTGTGGGACGTCCACACCCAGGATCTGCGCCGTCGATTCGTCAAGACCGGTCCGCGTATATTCCCCATCGGCGTGCCATTCCTCGAGTTCGACGACGACCTCCACGCGCTTTTGGAACCTTATCGCGCGGATCCCGAACATCTCGCGAACATTAATGAGCCCCAGTCCCCGGATTTCCATAAAGTGCCGCACGAGATCGGTGCCGGCACCCATTAAGATATTCTCTCCTTTTTGGGTGACCATCACGACGTCATCGGCCACTAAGCGATGCCCTCGTTCGATGAGGTCGAGCGCGACTTCCGACTTACCAATGCCACTGCGGCCGACGAACAACACGCCGACGCCATAGACATCGACGAACGCGCCATGGATGACGGTCTGCGGGTTGAACTGGTCCTCGAGAAAATCGGAAATAAAGAAGACCGCTTTGGTCGTCTCGAATTTCGAAACGAAAACGGGAATTTTCCTTTCGTCGCAGATATCCAGAAGTTCCCTGTCGAGCGGGCTTCCGCTGGTGACCACGATGCAGGGGATCGCAAAACCGGCCAGCGTGGAAAACGCTTTGACACGGCCTTCGAGCGGAAGCGACCGAAGATAAAAAATTTCGGTGTTTCCAAAAATCTGGATCCGATGATACGTAAAGAGCCCGACGTAGCCTGCGAGCGCGAGCCCGGGACGATGCAGGCTTTTATCGGTGATCAGATTCGAGAGTCCTTCTTCGCCCGCCAGCAGTGTCAAGCCGAACCGCTCGCGCGCCGATTCGTAAAAATGCTGCACGGTGATCGATTCGCGCTGGATCGGCTGTGTATTGCGCCAGCCGGAACGGGATTCTATAGCCATATCCGGAAATCTTACAGTTCGTGAGAACGATAAAAGGAGAACATTCGAACGCTCCCATGAATCCCGCACGGAAAGTTTTCCATTCCGCTTTCCACCCTTAAAGATTCAATGATGATGTACGGAATGGTCGTGAGTGGAATGGTCATGCGAGGTATGGTCGTGAGTGGAATGGTGGTGAGGGGCAGGGTGACTATGATCCTCCGCATGCCCCTGATCGGTATCGGAGCGATGATGGTGGGCAGTATGTGAATGATGATCGTGCCCATGGTGCGCGTGTGCCATTTCTTCCTCGGTCATATTCATCATCCGGAGCATTGGAACTCCTCCGGTCCGGAAAAATCGGACGGCCAGGAACGCCGTCGGAATCACGAACACGAGATCGAGCACGGAGGTGTAATTCCAGGACATTCCCATTCCGGTCATGACGCCCGGATGCGAAGTGGGTACCAAACCGAGGAGCCGGAAGATCGCTTCCACGAGCAAGCCGGCTCCCGCCATTGCAACATACGACGTCAGCGCAAGGAAGAGCATCATCTTTACGCCATAATATTTTCGATAGATGTTAAGAATGGGAAGGATAAGGAGATCGGCAAACACAAAAGCGATGACCCCGCCGAACGAAATGCCTCCGTTCCATAGCACCGCGGCCATGGGAACGTTCCCAACCGAGCAGACAAAAGATAGCAAGGAGACGATCGGGCCGATGAGCGCACCGCACAGGCTGGAGGCCACACCATGCCCGGAATAAAAAAGTGCGTTCCACGCGGAAGCCGGGACCAGGACGGCGAGCAGGCCTGAAAGGACGACGCCGATCGCGATATCTCGCCAGACACTCACAATGTCCATAATAAAATAATGACTGATCGCCGTGATCCCTTCGGGCGACCTCACGCGATTCCACGCGGAACCTTTGTTTTCGATGCTCATGTCCATCGCCGCATGGCCTTCCATAAGGCCGGGAACGCCCCGATCGGTCTGCTTACGGGCTTCTGCGACCATTCGCTGTTTTAAAAAAAGCCGAAAGATTAACGCAAGGATGGCGACCATGATGAACCCTCCTAAAAATTCCGCAACGGTAAATTGCCAGCCGATCAGGACCCAAAGCAGGATGCCAAGCTCGATCACGAGGTTCGTCGAAGCGAATTCGAATGCAATGGACGAAGTGAAATTTGCGCCCTTTCGAAAGAGCGACCGCGCAATAGCCGTGGCTGCATACGAACACGAGGAGGAAGCTGCACCGAGACCGCACGCTCTAAGGAGCGATGTAGGGGAGTCGTCCGGTAAAAGCTGTGCAATATCGTGTTTCGAAGCGACGGCCTGGACCGCAGCCGAAATCGAAAACCCGAGTGCGAGCGCCCAGAACATTTGCCAGAACATCACAAGGGCCATCCAAAGGCCCGAACCGATCATTTGAGGAAAGGAGGAATCCATGAATATGGAACAGTTGCCTCGGCAGAGTTATTTCCACGCCCGCATCACCCTGTAACTATTGCAGGGTTCGCGGGTTTTAAAGTACAAAAGAAGACGACATGACGAAGTGGTGCATGCTCTCGCTACTGCTCGCCATGGCCGGATGTTCCGGCCCAACGACGACGGAACTTAACAGGCAGATCGCGCTGGACCCTGCTGCCCGCACGTTGGTCGTAAAGACGACCCTGATTCAATCTTCGGGAAACTTTATGGAAGCGCAAGCGTCCGCGACGTTCACAGAGAATGGAAAAGCCGGTTTTGAAACCGGCGTAATCGTTACCTGCAATGGCGAAACGGTGGTCGATACAAAAAATGCCTCGACCGACACGAACGTTTTTATTGAAGCCGCTTCCGGCGAATACGACTGGTCTTATACCGATCCGGATACGTCGTTCGAAATACTCATTTCCGCGCATCCGCAACCGCAAATCGTACGTCCTTTGCAGGACAGTATCCTCTTTCGCAGATCGACCTTCGGCATCCAGTACGTGCCGACGGAACCTTCCTCGAACTTGCGGGTCCTGCAATTCGACCCGTCGGAATCTCGCGTTACGTTCCTTCCGACCTCTTTCGATCCTAACTCTGGAATCATTTCGTCCGTGCAGCCCGATTCGAGTTTCTCGATCGGGTTCGGGTTTATTGCCCTTGGAAAACTCAATGTTGAAACGTTCTCGAACTCCGATATCCGGAATATTCTTGTCGAGGACAGCACGACAAGCAACGTAGTGCGAATCGAGTGGCGATAGCGTTTTTTTGCGAACGCCCGGCGTGCCCGTACCGTTAAACAGGGATAGCGGCCACTCGCCTCCATTTTACCTATGGCTACACAGACCCGACCTTCGCCGGCACGTCCGGCGATCTCGAAACAGAAACATCCTCATGTTACTTCGCCGAAACCGGATGCCCTGTCGGAATCCCTCGGCCGATTCCTTCCCGAAAAATGGCGAGATCTCGCCGCCGTCGTTGCGATCTTTTTATCGCTGATCATTTTCTTTCGTGGCGTCCTGGACTCCAGTCACGTCTTCAATGCTGGGGACAATCTCGCATTCGATGCGCTACGCCCCTTCCTCGATGCGGCCAAAGCGCAGGGCTATGCCATGCCGCAATGGATCCCGAACATTTTTTGTGGAATGCCGGCGTTCTCCGCCCTCGTCGTGACCGGTGCGCGTACGTACGACATCCTGCATGAGTTGTTCAATGTCCTGCAATCGATCCCATCCGCGATCTCTCCGAACGAAGATGCGATGATCCATATCTGGCATTATTTCATCTTCGGCCTGGGGACGTATCTTTTGCTGCGCGCCACGCGAAATACTTCCCGGCTCGTTGCGCTCTTCGGCGCTTTTACGGCGATCTTTTCGACCTGGATTATCACCTACATCATGATCGGTCATAATACGAAGATCTTTGCCGTCATGACGTTCCCCTACATCCTGATGGGGATCGAGAAACTGCGAAAGCCAAAACAGGACTGGCAGTCGATCGTCTTTTGGTCCGCGGTCTTAGCGACGGCCTTTCATCTGCTGCTCGAATCGATCCATATGCAGATGATCTTCTATATTGGGCTTGCGGTACTGATCTATTTTATCACGTCGTTGGTGATGGAACTTCTCAGGACATCCGAGGAGGGCCGCAGCCATCATCTGATGCCGCTTATTCGCTCGGCCGTCCTTACGCTCCTTACCGCTGGAATCGCTTTTTCGATGTCGGCGGACCGATATATGGCGTCGCTCGGCTACGAGCCGTATTCCATTCGCGGGAAAGCACCGATCCAGGACGTACAAAATCAGGCCTCCCAAAATAAAAATGCTACGAACGAGGCGACCACGTCTTCCGGGGGCCTCGACTGGGGTTATGCCACGGCATGGTCGTTCTCTCCGCAGGAGGTCATTACATTTATCATTCCGGGATATTACGGTTTTGGGAAAATGCCGTATAGCGGCTCCGACCCGAATATCCAGCCGGGAGAAACCGTTCCCAGTTACTGGGGGCAAATGAACGGAACGGATGCTGCGAATTACACCGGAATTATCGTCTTTGCGCTCGCGCTCGTCGCGATCTTCTCGCTATGGAAACGAGACCGGCTCGTGGCGCCGCTTGCCATCGTGACGATCTTCGCTATTTTACTATCGTTCGGCGGGAACTGGCCGATCCTCTTCCGGCCGATGTTCAATTACTTCCCGACGTTCAATAAGTTTCGAGCTCCGATGATGGCGCTCGTGCTGATGCAGCTCGCCTTTCCCATTCTGGCGGCCCTTGCCCTTCAGGAAGTCCTACGCGTCTGGAAACTTCGTAATACCGAGGAGGATACCCGCCTTCAGAAATATTTCAAAGTCGCGCTGTATCTTTCCGGTGCGTTCCTGGTGATCTCGATCGTTTTGCGCGGCGCCATCGAATCCTCCGTAACCAGCGGCATCCAGAGCGCCATGAGCCGCGGAAAACTGCCGCAGTATTTCGATGTGCTCAAAGAGTGGATCGCATCGGTGGCCGCGAACGACGCGCTGGTCTGCTCGCTCCTGGTCACGCTGGCCTGCGCACTTATCTTTTATTTCCTGAAACGAAAAGTTTCGCCGGTCCTCCTTGCGGCAGGGTTGCTCCTGCTTACGGTGATCGATCTCTGGCGCATCGATTCGCGTCCGCTTGAAATCGTTTCCAAAGATGATTATCAAAGCAATCTTGCCGATCACGATTACATTCAATTTATTCAGCAGGATAAATCGCTCTTCCGTGTGACCGACCTCACGGAATCGAACCCCTCGAACAAACTGGTCAGCTATGGCCTGCAGACGGCCGGTGGCTACCATGCGGCAAAAATGCGGGAATTCCAGGACGTGGTCGACGAGACCGGCAATATGCAGGGGAACGGAATTTTTAATCCGTTCATGTTCAATCTTCTGAATACCAAGTATATCATTGCCAATGGAAGCCTGACGGAAGACCAGAGCCGTTTCGTTCCAGCGTTCATTTCGAAAGAAGCGCCGGCCTCGCAAAACGGAAAGCAGACCCCGACCGTCGTATGGCAAAATCCGCAAGTTTTGCCCCGCGCGTTCTTTGCGTATCGCTATGAGGTAAAGCCGAAGCTCGATATTTTACATGCCATGCACGATGGTACCTTCAATCCGAGGGACGTCGTCTATTTCGACGAAGCTCCCAATGGAATCCCTGCGCTGGCGACAAATCCGATCGATACGGCGCAGGAAACGCTCCAAATGGACTATAAGAACGAGGACATCACGATTCGCACAAAAACGAATGGGAATCGTTTGCTCTTCATGTCCGACACATGGTATCCCGATTGGTCGGCAACCCTCGATGGCAAGACAACACCCATTTATCGCGCGGATTACGCGTTCCGTGCTATTGCTATCCCTCCGGGTCAGCACGAGCTAAAACTTACCTACTACGATCCAAAATATTCGACCGGTCGTGCACTTTCGCTTGCTTCGAATGTCATTGCGCTTATCGGATTGGGTATCGGCGTTGCAAGCTTTACCTACTCCCGCCGCCGCAAAAAAATACCGGAAGTCGAAGTCCTGCCTAAGGCATAACATACTTTCTATTTCTTTCATAGGGTCTCTTTTCCCCAAAAGAGACCTTGTTTATGTATGCCCGTTTCTTTTTAATTATCCTTCTTTCCATGAATAAAGATTAAAGCGGGTGGGCGTAACAATTATGAATTTCAGAGAGTATGTCATGAATACAATCCAACATGCAATCACTTATTCAAGGAATGACTATGATACTCAAAAGACTCTCGATCATCGTATTGGCAGCCGCGGCAATTTCCATCGGTGCATATACCGCGTTCGCCAGCGCGCGGCATGACGGTCCGGAAAAACGGATCGAACACATGAAGAAAGCGCTCAATCTTTCAGACGCGCAAGTTTCGCAAATAAAAACGATCTATAAAAATAACCAGGCGACGTTCAAAGCGGACCGCGAAGCCGTAAAGAACGCTGCCGATGGCTCCGATGCAAAGAAGGCTGCGTTCCAAAAAATGCGGGCCGATATGCGAGCCGTTCGCGACCAGATCACCCCTATCCTTACCGCCGATCAGCAGGCAAAGTGGAAGGATATGATGGCCAAGCACGAACACGGACGGTGGCAGCGTCAGGAATCGGGCGAACAAGCTGCACCACAGCAGAATTAAAAAATGAGCAGAATCAAAAATGCTTTAAACGAAACGGAGCGGGCAGTGCCCGCTCCGTTTTATCGAGTAATTTTGGTTACCGCTTCCAGTATTCCCCAAATCGGCCGCTAAAGTTCGAACTCGAAGCGTACACCCGTTTCGTCGCCCCGATCGCACGAAGTCGTTCTTCGGCAACGTGATTCGAGGCCTCGACGGTGGTGATGTTCTTTTCCTGGGCAAGCAGGAGTATCTTCTTGAGCACATCGTAAATGCCATCGGCTTGCTTCAATGCTCGCGACTGCGAATAGCCTTCGAGCTCGTTGGCGACGTTGATCAGGCCACCAGCATTGATCACATAATCCGGTGCAAATAAGATTCCACGTTCCTTGAGGGCCAGCGCATGGCGCTCTTCATCGGCAAGCTGGTTGTTTGCCGGCCCGGCGACGATCGCGCATTTCAACTGCGGGATCGTTTCATCGTTAATAATGGCTCCCAGCGCTGCCGGAGCGAAAATATCGCAGGCAAGCCCGTAAATTTTTTCCGGAGCGACGACTGTGGCACCCGTGGCGCGCGCGACTTCGTTTGCCTTTTCTGTATAAATATCGGTGATCGTAACCTTCGCGCCTTCGTCCGTCAAATATTTTGCGAGCGAAGCGGCCACATGCCCAGCTCCCTGGATCACGACGTGCTTGCCGGCCAACGAATCGCTCCCATATTTTACATGGGCGCAGGCCTTAATCCCAACATACGTTCCATGGGCCGTGACCGGAGAAGGATCGCCCGAGCCCCCTAACTCTGCCGGAATACCAGTGACGTATTTTGTCTCGGAACGAATCCAGACCATCTCGCCAAGACCGGTGCCGACATCTTCTGCCGTGATATAGCGTCCTCCGAGTCCTTCCACAAAACGTCCGAAGGCGCGAAACATCGCTTCGCTCTTGTCCTTACGCGGATCGCCAATAATGACCGCTTTGCCGCCGCCCAAATTGAGTCCCGCAACAGCCGCTTTGTAGGTCATGCCACGGGAAAGGCGAAGGACATCGTTCAGCGCGTCGAAGTCGCTGGCATACGTCCACATTCGGCAGCCGCCCAGGGCGGGACCGAGCGTCGTATTATGGATACCGATGATCGCGCGGAGTCCGGAACGTTTATCGTGACAAAGGACGACTTGCTCATGGTCGCGCTCGGCGAGTTGCTGGAACAGATCGGGAACCGAATTCTTCATTTGGGTTCCCGCAGCGACCGACCGCTCTGCCGTGGAATGAGAATGTTGTGAGGTTCCGTTACTCTGGCCATTTTGTGTTTTGGGGAGGCTCGAGGAGGTTGAAATGTGGGGTTCGGCCATCGAATTCATGATTTTAGCTATCGTCACAAAAAGTCTCGCATTTGGGTCGCCACCGGAGGCCAAATACGCTGGAGGTGCGGCCTAAACGAAGCCTGGGCAACACCCGTTCCGACATCGAACACGGCCTTGAAAACAGAGAATAAAATGGCTTTAAACGAGCGATTTTGCTATCTCCAATGCTTTTCTTGCCGGCGCCTCGTCATCCAATTTTATAAGTTCATTATCGGGTAGCAGGGACTGTAAATTGCGGATCATCAAGGGCTGCTTCGCGATGGAGCCGGAAAGAAAAACTCGGGATGGCCGGGCAGCCTCTCCAGGAATGTGAACCGATTGGATCAAACTGGCGAGGCACGTTGCAGCTCCGTAAATAATTTTTTTTCCACTCTCATATCTTGGATTTTTTTCCTGCATCGCTGCTTTAAAAACAAGCGGTGCTAATGCCGCTAATTGTTCGGTCCGATTCGGGCCGGTATTGTTTTCCGGCCGCCAATCTCCGCTCTCAAAGGCTTTTTTTCCGATCCAATATCCGCTCCCTTCATCGGAGTCCGGTGGCCCGTAGCCGCCGAATCGTTCGATGTGGCCGGATTTCGACTTTGCATATGCGACCGAACCGGTCCCGGCGATAAGAAGAATTCCCTCTTCTCCATCCGCTATCGCCGCTTTGAGCGCCAGCGTCCCATCGCCTTCGATATGAATCTTTGCCCGAGAGAATTCGGGAAGTTTTTGGAGAGCCACCCTGAGCCTATCCTGATGTTCCGCTTTGCTCATGCCGGAAAGCCCGATCGCTATGCGGGGTGCAAACTCCAATCCCTCTGCCTCAAGCGTATCGAAAATTCCCGAGTGCTGAGAAAACATCTCCTGAAGTTTTCTTGCTGCGGAGCTGAAATCTTCAGCTCGAACTTTGATCGAGACCGGCTCTTCGAGATAGACCGCTTGGTCGCGGTCCTTTTCAATAAAAAATCTCGTTCGAGTCCCTCCTCCCTCTATGCCGATGTACATATCTGAGAAACATATGGACCCATCGGAATAGGTCAACTTCGAGCATTGAAAAAGTTTAGGATGTGTCCGCAAGGCGGTCAACATTTCAGGATCCCAGCAGAATTCGCTTGGGACGACAAGACCACTCGTTGAACTGCTCGTCCTTTGACGTACTGATTAAGAACCGACTACGATAATACCGAGATACAACAATGGCACGTGAGAACGCTCTTCCACGTTTGTATTCCAATGCCACGATTTGAACGAGCATTGGTGATCGGCGCTTCGAGCGGAATCGGCCGTGCCCTCGCCGAACTACTGTTGAAGCAAGGCGCCTCCGTCGCTATGGTCTCGCGCCGGCGAGCGCCCATGGAGGAACTCGCTCGGGACACGAGCCGAGCGTTTGTTTACGAAGCGGATGTTCGTAACTTTGACGGGAACGGCGAAGTCGCGCTACTTTTCCAGCGTATCACCCACGATTTAGGCGGCCTCGACCTTATCATTTATGCGGCCGGAATCCTTCCGGCGATCGACGAACACGAATATAATTTCGAAAAGGACCGCGCAACACTGGAGACGAACTTGCTCGGCGCCGTTGCATGGCTCAATGAGGCTGCCACTCGTTTCGAGCAGGTGCATGGTGGAACGATTGTGGGAATTTCCTCCGTCGCCGGTGAGCGGGGACGACGTGGGAGCCCGGCGTACGGCGCCTCCAAGGCCGGATTCTCCTCGTACCTTGAATCGCTACGCAATCGGCTTTCGCGCTATGGCGTGCGAGTGGTCACCATTAAACCGGGTTTCATCGATACAGAGATGACCCGCGGGAAACCCGGTCTTTTCTGGCTTATTTCGGCACAGGACGCGGCAACGTACATCCTTCGCGCAGCAGAACGGGGAACAGGTACCGCGTATATCCCAGCACGATGGAGACTTGTTACCGGCCTGCTTAAAATGATTCCCTCGTTCATATTCCGGCACTTGCCCGTATAATCATCCGTGCAGAATTTTGTACACGGTTCGAAGACCATTCCCCATGCTTCCCGTTGAACGATTGGAACGCCTGAAAGGCTGGGGTGGCGCCGTGGATGCGACCGCATACGTCTACCGGCCTTCGACCGTCGAGCAGCTTCGGGAAGCGATTTCCACTGCACGCGAAACAGGTCACACCATTACGTTCCGCGGTGCCGGCCGGAGCTACGGAGATGCGTCCCTGGGTCGCGAAAATATCGTGATCGATTTTACAAGGATGAACCGCATCCTCGCGTGGGATCCCAAATCCGGCATCATTACCTGCGAGCCGGGTGTAACGATCAAACAGTTATGGGAATACACGATCGAGGACGGCTGGTGGCCGCCGGTCGTCCCGGGAACGATGTTTCCCACGCTCGGCGGCGTTCTTGCGATGAATATTCATGGGAAGAATAATTTCAACGCCGGAACGATCGGCGAGCATGTCTGTGCATTCGAATTTCTCGCTGCTTCCGGAGCAGAGTTTCACGTTGGCCGGGAGACGGACGCCGATCTGTTCCATTCCATCGTGGGCAGTTTTGGAATGCTCGGGTGTTTTACTTCCATTACACTGAAACTGAAAAAGGTATACTCCGGCGATCTCGATGTAAAGGTATTCGTTGCGAAGAATCTTCACAAACTTTTTGAAATTTTTTATCGTGAACTTCCGCACTCGGATTATCTCGTCGGCTGGATCGATGGCTTCGCGAGAGGAAGCGGACTGGGACGGGCCGTCATTCACCGCGCAAATTATCTGGGACCAGGCGTCGATCCAACCCCCGCGAAAACACTTCGAGTACCTCATCAGAACTTACCGGAGACGATCGCTGGAATCGTTCCGAAATCGATGGTCTGGCTTTTTTTGCGTCCATTCACGAATCGCCTCGGTATGGCCGTTGTCAACACGGCGAAATACTGGTCTGCCGTGATCGGGCCACGAAAGCAGTTTCGACAGGCGCACGCCGCATTCGCGTTCTTGCTCGATTACGTTCCCGACTGGAAAAAATCGTACGGGTCTGGCGGGCTTGTACAATACCAATCCTTCATTCCGCAAGAACACGCAGAAGAAACGTTCCGGCAGCAACTCGAGCTCTGCCAGAAGGAAGACCTCGTGCCATTATTGGCCGTTTTTAAACGCCACCGGCAAGACTCGTTCCTGATGACCCATGCGGTCGATGGATTTTCGCTTGCGCTCGATTTTAAAGTGACCGAAGAAAATCGATCCAAACTATGGGCGCTAACGGAACGGCTGAATGCGCTCGTATTATCTGCCGGAGGCCGGTTTTACATGGCAAAAGATGCAACGCTCACGCGTGAAGCATTTCGTTCGTTCATTGGCGAGAAAGCCCTCCATACTTTCCTCGAACTAAAACGTCGATTCGATCCCCAGGGTCTTTTTGAAACCGAATTATCGAGACGGCTCCTTTGAACCGGGGTGCACATGTCCTACGAACGTTCGATCGTCCCATTTCAGGACGAAGGTCGAATCGAGGATCTTATAGATATCGAGATATTCCGGCAATGGCAGTCGTACGAGATGCACTTGTCTGGCAACATCCTGAAAATCGGGACGGTCGTGCCGGAGCAATAGCAAGACCGGACGGGAAGAGAGGAATTCCACGATTGAATCCTGGGGATTATTTTCAATGGAAAGAAAAGCGCGGTGCATGTCCAGCGAGCGTCCTACCCATAATTTTCCAGGGTGGAAAGGATCGAGTTCCAAATCGTACGTGGTGACCTGTGGGAGCAGGACATAGCACCATCGATACCACCAGGATGCTAAGAGTACGGCACCCGAATCATTCCCATTGTTTTTATCGATCGTTGTTAGCGTTGCACCATTCAAACGGTCCACGGCCTGAATGCCGGAAACATTGGTGTACTCGAAGGCACGATTTGCTAAGGTAAGAACTCCAGACCCGGAATGCTCATACCGGTTGAATGCCCCATGGACGAACGAGTTCCGAGTATCCTCATTATCATACAGCGACTGTTGGGTGCCGGGCCATGGAACCAAAAACCACACCACATTCAGCGCTGTCGCGATCACGGTCAAAACGGTCGCGTTTCGAGTGATGATCCGTCTCGTAAGCAAACTCGGTCGTCTCTTCTTAGTTTGTTCCGCAAGCCAGATCGCCATTTGATCGAGGAGAACAGCACAAACTAAAATGGAACCGGGAAGCACATTCAGTAAGTACCCCGCCTTCATAAAAAAGACGATCACATAAAAAAGGAACGGCACAACGGCAATCAGGAAAACAAACTTCGCTTCCCGGGTTCTCGACGCGTTCGAAATAAAAGCGGTCGAACGTGGAGCGAAAAACAGTGCTATGCTTATAACAAAAAACCACGCAGGGAGGAGCACAACGAACGAATAAAACAGGACTTTTGCAATAAGGTCAAGCTGGCTCCGCCACGGGTTCCCGAATAAAACAGAGAGCGTCCTGTAATTCTGTTCTGACCGTGCAAGTTCAAAATAATGCATCGCGCCGCCAGACTCCCGGAAGAGTTCCAAAGTCCATGCGGCCGATAGTGCGAGAAAGCAAAGGAGCGCCGCACTCCATATACGCCGTGAAGGCCGCCGCTTCACCATGAGATAGATGGTCGCAGGCAGGAAGAAGAGTAAACTCGTCTGCCGCGCCCCGATCGCAAGCGAAAAGACTATTCCAAAACAAATGACCTCCCAGGAGGGCGATGTGCTTCGCAACCATTTGATCCCCAAATAGAGAAGAGCACTGGTGTAAAAGGCCTCTTCCACATAGATCGCGTTTATCGCGCCGTGGAACCAAAAAAGCGGTGTCGAGAGCCAGATCACAGCAGCCATTGCCGCAACGCGTTCCCCTCGAAGCGCTGCCGCGGCACGCCATAGGAATAATACAGAGCCAATCGAAAGTAAAAGGCTCAGCAGGACAAACGCAAGATTCAAATCGCCGGTGATCGCATAACATAACCTTCCCAGTAATACGTGGACGATATAACCCGGCATTTGCGGCGTAACCTGCGCCGGATCGAACCGGAACAGGGCGACGGCAAAGTTGATGGAATCGAATTCAAAAAATGTTTTCGAGCGAATCGGCCATCGAGTTGCAATCGTGGCGAGCGTCAAGACCGCTCCGGAAACGATCCGAATGATTTTTTGTCTACGGTCCATTGGTCCCCCTCAAGCGATAAATGCTCATGACCGTATCTGCGGACGAAGTAAGAGGAAGACGCACGGGAAAATCCCGTTCCAGTTTGAGATCATCGCGATGGCGATCGAAAAACGGAGGATTCAATCGACGATAAATTACAAACACGTTCGCTCCATGGGCCCTCGCGAAATTCCAAACTGAATCCTGGTTGCGATGGAACTTCCAAATGGCCGGCGTCACAAGGCCGGTGAGATCGATCACCGGCGTATTTAAAAAATACCCGATCGCCCCGACATCGTCCACGGCGAGCGTATCGGTTGGACCTCTGTTCTGCCTCAGCCAGTTGACGACGGCGAGGTGCTGATCGTTAATGTTCCGAACCGATTCCGCTTCGATCCCCGCCCATCGGCAGGTTTCAATAAATCCCGCGAGCAAGACGAGCACAGGCATCAATGTTTGCCACGGCCGTCCGAACTTCCCCCTTAATTCGTTCCAGACCGCGATGCCACCGAGTAGGATCAATGGCAACACAGGGAAAAAATACCTTCCATGATGCCGAAATTGCGGAGCGACAAATGCCTGGACCACCGGAAGGCCCAACGCTATAATATAAAGGACAGACGCGTGTTCTCTGTTTCTTAAAAAGTAAAATCCAAAAATGAACAGGAAAAACAGAATGATATTATTGCTGCCAAGAATTTTCGCTGCAAACCAGAGATATCGGAGATTCGGCAGGAAGGAAACTTCTGCACCCTGGACCACACTCGAGTGAGAGAAAATACTTCCTCGCGTAATAAGAGGCAAGAACAATCCGGGAGATGCGATCGTGATCAGCAACAATAAAGCAATAGGAGCCGCCGAGAGATTCGTTTTTCGACGCACATGAGCGATCCCCCAATCGATCAAGAAAATAACGATGATGAAGAAGAATTCGGGACGTAATAACAGGCCGACACCGAGCCACACCGCTTCCCTCGGACGCACACACTCACGAGCCCGGGAACGAAGGTGCTCCTCCAGGGCCAACAGCATGACCAGGGTCGCCAAAGCGGTTTCCATTCCACTCATTCCACTCCACGCAAGCCGTGACGAAAGGATTGCCCCGAATCCTGCAATTCGCGAAAGGTATTCAGAAATATTCAGGAGATCGCGGGAAACGCGATAAATTCCAACTCCTATAAGAAGATAGGATATAGCCGAAAGCACGACGGATACAAGTTCGAGCCGGGAAGTAAACATTCCGCCCAACCCGACGAGCAAAACCCACAATGGAGATGTATCTGCTGTTAAGGTAAACCCCGGAGTAAAAGAGTATGAAAAACCGTCTAAAAGATTTTTTGCAAACCGAGCGTGGATATAGACATCATCGAGCGGCACACCGACGATAGAAAGGTCGGCAGAGGTCGAAGATCCTAAAACCAGCCGCTGGGTTACACCAAACAGAACGAGGACCAGGATGCCCGTCACGGCAATAACAAGTTCCCACCGGTATCGAACAATGTGCGCGCGCAGGATAAATCCTTGTATTACCGAAGATAGATGATCGCCAGCATCGCAACAGCATATGCGGCAAAGTTTATGAGCATGGGAATATCAGAAAGCAGGACATCCGCCGGACTTTCGCCCAAATGTTTTTTATGTAACAGGTAGAGATAACGAAAAACGCCGTAGAGAACGAATGGGGTGGTCAGGATCAAATTCTCCGTTCCAAACATTCGAACCGTCCGTTCCGATACGGTATAAAGTGCATAACTAAAGACAAATCCTGCTGCGCAAATGGTCGTCATTTGCTCCGAGAACTCGATCGAATAATGCTCCAGAACTTTTCGTGTGTGGTATGGCATCGTTTCGAGCTTCGTCGCATCGTTCCTATCACCCGTGAGCGTGACCAACTCCCCTCGACGCTTGGCGATCGCTAAAAACAGTGATAGGAACATGGTCGTCAGCAACAGCCAGGAACTCCTCGCGACATTCAGGACCAGTGCACCGCTGATGACGCGCAGCATGAATCCAATCGCGATCACAAACACGTCGATCAGCACCACATCTTTTAAAAAGTAGCTGTATGCCAGGTTCATTGCGAGATAGACAACAATGCAGGCCGTAAACCGCCAATCGAGTCCCCAACTAACGATCGCAATGAGCACCAGCAGGACCGCAGCGATCGCATACCCGGCAGCAACCGAAATTTCTCCGGACGCGATGGGCCGGAACCGTTTCTTCGGATGAAGCCGATCGCGCTCGCGATCGGCAATATCGTTCATGACATAAATAAAGCTGGCCACAAAGCTGAAGGCAATGAACGCTCGAAGCGAAAGCACGACCGACTCCGGAACCAAAAGCTGTTTTGAAAACACGAGGGCGGCAAAGACGAATAGATTTTTCGTCCATTGCTTCGGGCGGAGAAGGCGGAAAACAGCGCTGGCGGAGATCACGGTGTTAATCGGTCTTTACGTCTAACACGATTTCGCACGAAACCTATTCCTCCGTAAACGATTATGCCGCTCCATGCAAAGCCCGAGATCCAGAGCCCGGCCGTTTCGAGCGGCGTTCGTTCCAACTTCCAGGTCGCGCGATAGCGACCCGCCGGAAGCGTTGCCGTCGCCCGCCCCAGGCTGTCGGGGCGGGAAGGAATTTCACTCCCATTCACATAGAGATGCCAAAACGGCCAATAGAATCGGTGGAATGTCACAGCATCCGATTTCTCAAACATTACCTTGAATTCTTCAAGGTAGGGAGCTTCTAACGTGCTTCGGATGCTTTCGGTATTTGAAAAAATCCCTATAGCAGCGGAATCCGAAGCGTGCGGACCAATCATGCGATCCACGGCCTCTCTGATACCACCACCGTGTTCTGGCACCGGAGGATTGAAATAGATTGGAAGATACTCTGTTGCATCTTCTAACGGTCTTTCGAACGGTGCGAAAATATGCATGCTGAAGACCACCAGAACGATTGGCAGAATTGCACCTAAGACCCAAACCGCGGTCACCCATTTTGCAATTCTTTCCACAATCGGAGTCTGTGCCAAGCCAACGATCAGCGTTCCAAACAAAAGCATTAAGGGATAAAACCTCCATGGGAATTGGACCAGGTCGAGCGGCGAGAAATGGTTCCACACGATAGCGCTGAGTGGAAAAAGATCGAGGAAAAGGATAAAACCCGCGATTGGCAATCCAACCCGGCCGATCCATGCCTCGGTCTCCGAAATGGGTTTGCTTTTCCATCGAACCCACAAATACCCAAATGCAATAATCGCGGAGGCGCCGTATAGTAACAGCATGTGGTACGTTCCGGGCCCAAGGTGAAAATATAGCTCTATATCTTCCGGCTTATGAGAAAAATGCAAATCTCGCAATCGAGAAAAGGCTTGCGCGGATAAGACAGAACCGAAATGATATGCTGCAAGTAACGCGCTGATCGTTAATGCAATCAATATTTCAAGAACCGCTCTCCCAGTTAATTTCCTCCAGATTGTAAAGGTGACGATAATGGCCGAAATTGCCACCATGACAGCAATCGGAACATCTGTTAGCGCCGTAAGACTGCATGCAAGCCCGAGCAAAAGAATTCGCTTTGAAGCAAAGCGCCCTTCCCCTTTTACGATCGCAATGAGCGCCCCACAAATCAATGGCAGAAACACATAGGTAATATGCGTTGCAATGGAGGAACGCATATAAAGTTCCGCGATTCGAAGCGGAGCAAAGGCATACAGTGCCGCTCCTAAATTCAAACGGTAGCCCGTGGAACCCAACGATCGGAGCAGCCACCGGGCCGAGAAAAAACTTCCAAGCGTTACCAGCAAGCTGATGGCTTCGAACAACGTCATCGGACTGTGAAGACCGATCCTATCCAGAACCGCCGCAAGATAGAACATACAGGGCGGGTAAAAATAGAAGGTCGTGGCACCAAAATGATAAAACGCAGTCGGAATCCAGGTCGGAACGAAAATACCCAATAATCGCAGCTTATTATATTCTACGATCATATTGAGTTGAAGACGTCCGTCCAGCCCCAGTGTCTTTGATACGAATGGGGCCAATAATTCAAGAACGATGACAACTACGAACAAGACTTCCAACCCACGTGAAAGTCGAACATCATGGCCGGAGGATCCTGTTTTTCTTCGCTCTCTCATGGAAAATAAATTCACTCGACGCCTCCTTTCCATGTGAATTTAGCAAAAAAACAAGTTCCGACCATTGCAAGAACCCCAACAATACTCAATCCCGTGATAATCAATCCGGCTCGTTCGAGATTAGAGGGTTCCAACTTCCATACCGCGACATAATTACCGGCCGGCAATACTGCCGTTGCTCGTCCTAAGGAATCCGGCGAATCCTCCATGATATTATTGTGAACATAGAGGTGCCATCCCTTCCAAAAAAATCTGTGAAATATCACTGGCGTTGGATGTGATAATTGAACATGGAACGTTTCTGACCGAGGATCCATCGATTTCAATGCGATGCGTTCTTCTCCACTCAGTACGCTCATCGCAAGGGGCTCCCCGGCATGATCCTTCATCGTTGACATCACCTGCGTCCGTGGAACGGCATACGTCGGAAGATATTCTGTAGCGACATCCGCGGAGCGATCGTAATGAGTATAGAAGTGCGTATTAAAGACCACTAAGAAAACCGGAAGGATTGCACCGAGCACCCACAGCCAAATAATATTCCGAGCGGTCTTTTGAATCGGCAGGGAAGTTGCCGAAGCAATCATCGCTGCAATCAATAGTACAATTACGGAATACATTCGCCACGCATCCTGTATGAGCGGTAGGGGCGGAAGAAATCTCCAGAATGGAACGCTTATAACAGGAATATTCAGAAAGATCATTATCACACAAAAGACTTCCAGCAATAGTGCTATGCGTCGCTCTGACACACTCAATGCGATGCGATTCTTGCGCGCCTTCAAAACTGTTGCAATGAGCTCGATGCAAACACCCACCAACAGTGCAATATGATACGCCGCCGGGATGCCGGACCCATGAATAATGTATAGTATAATATAGTCAGGTTGCACCAGTAAGAGATCGCCCAAATTAGCATCGTTCCTAAACGAAAGGATAGAACTCCAGTAGAAAGCAGTGAGACCCATTGCAAGAAGCACAGCCACCATCGCATTGCGAACGATTGAAAATCTCAGTTGCTTGCGATACATAAAAGCAGCGAGAACAATACCGCTTATGGTAAGTAAAAAAATCGGTATATTCGTCAGCAATAAACATGCAATCGAGCCGCTGAACACAAGTAGTGCATTCCTTTGCCTGGTACCCGGCTTGAAGAACAACAGAATTCCATACCATACGAACGGCACAAAAACATACGAAACATGGGCGGAGAGGTTCGAGCGTGAATATAGGTCGGCAATACGTAACGGTGCAAACGCATAGAGCAACGCACCAATATTTTTTTGATAACTACTTGTTGAAAACACACCAAAGAGCAGTCGAGCCGAAGCGAAACTTGCAATCGTAGCAAGCAACCCTGTCAATTGAAACAACCACCGTGGATCGGTAATACCGAATACCATTCGAAAAATGGACCCAAGGTAATACGTAAGCGGTGGATAGTAGTAAAAGGAAGGAGCCCCGAATCCGAAGTAAGCACCGGGAATCCAATGTGGGATCCATACACCGTGAGCGATAAGGTCCGTAAATTCGGAGAGCCAATGGAGGTGATAACTTCCATCGACCCCGAAGGTGGTACTGGTGAACGGCGCCACAAGTTCCAACACGACCACGACGCCGAGGAGTATTTCCAGGGCACGGGGAAGCCGGAACGCTTTCTGGCTCGCGCGAACGTCGGGTGCGGCCACGCTTAGAATACCACCGACTCCTGATATTCCCCGAAGGGAACTTTCAGGGTATCGATCATCTCGCCCAGCGTCACATAATTCCGCGCCGCGCGAATCAGCACGGGCATCAGATTCGTATGCCCGAAACCGGCAGCACGAATTTCCTCGATCGACTCCTCTACCGCGGCCTGGGAACGGTTCGCGCGGACCTCCGCAAGCTTTCGCTTCTGCGCTTGCTCAACTTCCGGCGAGATCTGCAGGATCGGAATATCGATCTTCTCGCCCGACTCCACAAATTCGTTCACGCCGACGATGAACTTCTCTTTCTTATCGAGTTCGATCTGGTAGCGGTACGCGGCGTCGGCGATCTCTCGCTGGAAGAATCCCGCTTCGATCGCCGGAATGACCCCACCGAGCGCATCGATCTGGTCGAAATACTGGTTCGCTTCGCGTTCCAAGCGATCGGTCTCCGCTTCGACAAAATACGATCCACCGAGCGGATCGACGGTATTGATAACGCCGGTCTCGTACGCCAGGATCTGCTGCGTCCGGAGCGCGATCTTCACCGCTTTCTCGCTCGGCAGCGCCAGCGTTTCGTCCATCGAATTCGTATGGAGCGACTGGGTTCCCCCGAGCACTCCGGCCAAAGCCTCATACGCCGTGCGGACAATATTGTTCTCCGGCTGTTGCGCCGTGAGCGAGCATCCCGCCGTCTGTGTATGAAACCTTAGCGTCATCGACTTTGCCGACTTCGCTCCATACTTCTCCTTCATGCGACGCGCGTAAATCCTGCGGGCCGCGCGGAGCTTTGCGATCTCTTCGAAAAAGTCGATATGGGAATTAAAAAAGAACGAGATGCGGGGAGCGAACTGGTCCACGTCCATGCCGCGCTCGATGCAATGTTCGATATAGGAGAACCCGTCGGCCAGCGTGAAAGCCAGTTCCTGCGCGGCCGTGGAACCGGCTTCGCGAATGTGATAGCCCGAGACCGAGACCGGGTTCCACTGCGGGACTTCCGCGGTTGTGAACTCGATCATATCGGTAATGATCCGCATCGAGGGTTCCGGCGGATAAATAAATTCCTTCTGCGCGATGTACTCTTTCAGAATATCGTTTTGAAGCGTACCCCGCAGTTTCGAGAACGGCACGCCCTGCTTTTCGGCTACGCATAAGTAGTAGGCGAAGATCATCGCCGCCGGCGAATTGATCGTCATCGAGGTCGATACGTCTCCGAGCGGAATCCCGGAGAAGAGCGTCTCCATATCCTTCAGAGAACTAATTGCGACCCCGCAAATTCCGACTTCGCCTTCGCTCCACGGATCGTCCGCATCGCGGCCCATGAGCGTCGGAAGATCGAAGGCGGTGGAAAGGCCCGTTTGGCCATGCGCCAGCAGGTATTTGAACCGCTCGTTGGTATCTTCCGGAGTTCCAAAGCCGGCAAACTGCCGCATCGTCCAGATCTTTCCGCGATAGCCATTCGGATGAATGCCGCGCGTGTATGGGAACTGTCCTGGAAACGAAATATGGTCGAGATACTCGCGGGGCGCAGAACTTCCGGCCTGCGGATCCGTCGGCGCATAGAGCAGATCGACCGCTTTACCCGAAAGCGTCGTAAACTTCATCCCGGTCTCTGGCGACGCCTCCGCCCGGGACTTCCAGAGCAGTAGTGCCTGCTGATATTCCGGCGACTCCTCGAACGTCCGTGTCTGGCCGTTCGAATGGAAGCCATTATGATTGAGATCGGATTTCGCGCTTACTTTCGACATATTTTTCCAATCGGTCTCTTAAAATCGAGTCGATGGCTCAACGATGGGTCCTTAAATTTCGTCCCCTGCCCCAAAAAATTGCCAAAAAGACATTGTCTTAAAGAAACAATCGACAACGCGGTGATGCTCGTTTAACATTCATAATCTTTTGGTACTGTCCTAATTTGACATTGCTTAAATTAGGACAGTACCAATTGAAAGTGTATGCCGAGACTCAAACATTTACTATACGCGTAGAACGGACTTTCAGTCTGTCCCCGGACTTTAGTCCGAGTCATTTCGACAAGCAGGCTAAAAGCCTGCGCCACACGGGTTCTGCCGCGCCGCTGGTCCATACGGGCTCGTATCTTAAAAAAATGGCCACACTTCAGGATAGGGGAAATAAGCGTGCCACGCTAAACGATGAAGACGCATACGTCCAATTTGGAGTGAAGCAGCGCTTGCCTCACACGGTTTTGGTCACTCATTTATGCGGCTTCTTTGTGTGGTGCAGCGCGTTAAAAATTCAGCTTCGCTTCTCACATTACGGATGAATAACATTGTTTCTTTTTTCGCTGCACTCCTCGTGCTGGTTGCGGCGAATGTCGGGTGGGGCCAACATTCATGGGAGCAGACGAATGGACCTTTTTCGATTACCGCTGAGTGCTTTACTACTATTGGAACGAACCTTTTTGTAGGCACAGATGAAATGTGTGTCCACGTGCCATGGTGATTGGGGATTAAAGCTCGCCAGCTATTAAAGCTCACCTTAAAACCCGCCACAGGGTAAAGCTCTGTCACTCCATACCGGCCGATGCGTTCCGGCCTCAAGGAGGCAGTCAGCGCTTGCCCCCACACGCTTTTGGGTCGTTGCATGGCGGGAACTCTGCGGATGCTCATTCCCAGCGCGGAGGTACCCGGGCCGGGGCCTGCGTCCAGCCGAATAATGTGGAACAAATTTAATGGCTCAGGTGTCAGAATATCCCACGTTCCACGGAAGTCTGTATGAGTCGCGTCTCGACGGTTTCTTTACTGCTCCTTTTCTTCGCGTTGTTCGGAATGTTCGCGGCGGGCCGTTCGCTGGCCCAGCCCGCGCCGATCATATTCGTTCCAAATCTCGGCCAGCTCGCGGACCAATTTGGCCGCCCGATGCCGGAAGTCCGGTTTACGGCGCAGTCCAGCGGAGTGAAATGTTATTTTACGAATAGCTCGATGCACTATGTGTTTTCGCAGCTCGTTCGAGTTTCCGGGTTTTCCGGCGTTCGCGCCGCGCTCCGGGATCGTTCCCACGATTCGCTCATGCTCTATCGCGTCGATGCACATTTTATCGGCGCAAACCCCAACGCCGAAATCGAGGCCGCCGATACGACCGAAGACTACACCAATTATTATCTTCCCTCGTGCCCAAACGGCATTACACACGTTCCCGGATTCCAGAGGATCGTGTATAAAGAGTTGTACCCACACATCGACCTGGTTCTTTACACCCCGTCCGGCGATGACGCTACGCGTCAGGCCGGGCTGGAGTACGATTTTATAGTCCATCCGGGCGGCGATCCGAACCAGATCCAAATTGCTTACGATCACGCAAGCTCGCTGCAAACGAATGAAGATGGCGGCTTTCGGCTGACGTCTCCATTCGGCGAAGTAACCGAAACGAAGCCGATGGGTTACCAGCTTGTCCGTTCGAACGAACGCCAAGCGGTTTCCGCGGAATTCCGGCTGACAAACGATACCCTACGCTTTGCCGTCGGCGCGTACGACCGGAGCCGCGACCTCACGATCGATCCCCAGCGGATATGGGGAACCTATTATTGCGGCAGCAACGACACGAATACCACGCTCGTAAACGATCTCGCCGTGGACCACATCGGCAGTGTCGATATCGTCGGGTCCACGAATGCACTCGCCAATATCGCGAGTTCCGGAGCGTTCCAAACGACGTTTGGTGGCGGCTTTCGCGATGCCTTCGTGGCAAAATTCAATAGCGCCGGAACGCTCCTGTGGAGCACCTATTACGGCGGCGGCAGCGAGGACGACGGCAACGCCCTTGCATGCGATGGCGTCGATGGTATCCTCGTGGCCGGATCGACGGAAAGCTCGAGTGGCATCACGTCGAGCGGTGCATTCCAGACGACTTTCACCGGCTCGCAGGACGCCATGCTCCTCTCCTTCGACAGCACCGGCGTGCGAAGATGGGCGACCTATTATAGCGGAAACGGGATAACCCCCCCGGACCCCGTGAAGGGACATACGGGACCCTCGAACACGGTTGGGACTGGCGTCTCGGTCGATAGCCTCGGAAATATTCTCTTCATCGGATCCACGATGTCGACCAGTGGCATTGCCACGACCGGAGCATATAAAACTTCCCTTAGTACCGGTTCCACGCTCACCTTCGATCTCTTCCTTGCAAAATTTAGTTCCGCCGGCGCGCGCCAATGGGCGACCTACTTCGGTGGCCCGGGCGATGAGAATAGTGGCTGGGTCGAAACCGATGCCAACAACAATATTTATTTTTGTTCGTCAACGTCGAGCGCCAGCGGGGTCGCCACGAGCGGCGCGTTTCAAACGACTTCAGGCCCCTCCTGCCTCGCCAAGTTCTCGCCAACGGGATCGATCTCCTGGGCGACGTATTACCTGAAAGACGCGAACGCCTCCCTCGCTCGCATTGCGGTGAGCCGGAGTGGGAATATCTACTTTGCCGGGTACGACTCCTCCACTTCCGCTTCGATCGCCACACCGGGAGCATTCCAAACCACGACGTCCGGCGCCACGGACGGCGTCTTCGGAAAATTCAATCCGAGTGGGAACCGTATTTGGGCGAGTTATTACGGCGGTCCGGGCGACGACTGGCTCTTCGCAATCGCTGTCGATACGAGCGAGAACCTGTTTGCCGGCGGCATGACCTGGAGTTCCAGCGGCATTGCGGCCAATGGCGAGTACCAGACCTCGCTCATCGGTCCGTACGATCCGTTTTTCTTCAAGTTCGACAGCAGCGGCCACAAACGGTTCTGGGCAACCTATTATGGCCAGCGCGGATATGTTTATGGCATTGGGCTCGACCGTGCAGGACATCCGTTCGTCGGTGGAAGCACGAATGTAACCGGACCGAATTATATTTTTTCCACCTCCGGCGCGTACGAACCGTTACCGACCAATTATACGAACGGATTCGTCTCAAAATTCTGCGATCCGGCGATGGTCCATATTACGAGCACGGCTTCGGGAACGGTCTGCGCAAATACCCCGGTGACGCTTTCGACCGCGACGGGCGCACTCACCTATCAGTGGTATGTCAATGGCACGACCATCACCGGCGCCACGGGATCGTCCTACACGTTCACGACGCCGCAGGGCGGTGGGACCTATATTTATACGGCCGGCGTCGAGGGAACGGATTTATGCAATGCGACTTCCGACACGGTGCGGCTCCATATTCGCCCGGGCGTTCAGGTCGATATTCCTCCGGTCAACGAGATCTGTCCCGGCTCCTCGGTAAAGTTCCTAGCGACGACGAGCCCCGGAGCGGTCTCGTATTCCTGGACTCCGGTCGGGACGCTGGACCATCCGGACTCGCTGCAACCCACCGCTTCGCCGACGAAACCGACGACGTACACCCTCTCGGTGACCGACACGAGCGGTTGCATCACCACCAAGCAGATCACGGTGACGCTCTATGCCGGCCCAAAGGTCGCGGCCGGCGGGAACCATACGGTGTGCGGCGGCACGCCCGTCACGCTCTCGGCAACGGGTTCCGGAGGGGTGGCACCATATACCTATTCCTGGTCGCCCACGACCGGCCTCGACCGGATCGATTCGAATGTCGTCATCGCCGCACCCGACACGACCACGAAATATTATGTGACGATCACGGACCATAACGGCTGCACGTCGCGCGATTCTTCCGCGGTAACGGTCAATCCGCTCCTTAAACTTTCCGCCGGGCCGGAGCTCTCGATCTGTAACGGTTCCTCGATCAAGATCGCGACGTTGCTTGCGGGCGGTAAGACGCCGTACACCATCAAATGGACTCCGGCCACCGGACTCAGCAGCACCACGATCGCGCAGCCGATTGCATCTCCTTCGACGGCAACACGGTACACGATCATGGTTACGGACAAGAACGGGTGCACGGCGGCCGACTCCGTGCTAATCACCGTGGCGGACACACTCACGCCGCGGATCAGCGCCGATGGCCCACTCACGCTCTGCGCCGGTGACAGCCTGCGTCTCAACGCACCGACGGGGTATGCGAGCTATAAATGGTCCAATGGAGCCACGCTCAGTTCCATCCCGATCATCGCTTCGGGAACGTATTATGTCCGGGTGACCGATAGCGCCGGCTGCGGAGGGACCTCGCAGAAAGTGAACGTGACGGTCTTTCCGGACAGCGTCCCGCGTCCTGTGATTTCCACGCCTTCCACTGCCATTTGCGCCGGCGATTCAGTGAAGGTAACGACGACGGTTCCCTACGCGAGCTATCAATGGAGCACCGGAGACACGACCGGCGCGATCTACGTTTCGAAGAACGGGCTCTATTCTGTTACGGTCTCGAATGCGTCCGGCTGTACCGGGAGTACCGCACCGCTGCAATTTACGGTAGTGCCTCGGCCCACGGTAAATATCACTCCGAATGGCGCCGCCACGCTTTGCGATGGCGATACGCTCGTGCTTTCGGCCACCGCGGGATACCAATATGCGTGGACGAAGGATGGGAACCCGTTCGACTCGGTCCAAACGATTCGTGTCACGCAGGGTGGGTCCTATGCCGTCACGGCCACGAACAGTACCGGCTGCACGGCGTCTTCCGGACCGGTCGTCGTTACGCTGGCGGCGATGCCGCAACCCTCGATCGCCGGGCCCTCCTCGCTCTGCGCCAATGGCATTGGGCATTATCACGTCACGCCGGCGGTCGGGACGTTCGATTGGCAAATCGTACCTGCGGCGCTCGGGAGTACCCTCGCCCAGGCGGGGGACTCGATCGTCATCCAATGGGGCGCGACGGGATCGGGAACATTAACAGTCATCGATACGAATTCCGATGGCTGCGTCGGCACCGCACAAGTTTCGATCGCGATCGGCGATCATCTAACCCCAACGATCGCGCCTCCGGGCCCGATCGCGCTCTGCCCCGGCGATAGCGCGACGCTCGATGCCGGTACGGGATATGCGTCGTATCAGTGGTCCTTAAACGGTTCCCAACTCACCGGCGAGACCTCGCATCGGTTGAGGGTCGGCAGCAGCGGCGGCTATAGCGTCTTCGTCACCGATGCCACGGGCTGCAACGGCAATTCCCAGCCGGTCTCGGTCACGCTCTATCCCGCCCCGGCGACGCCGGTCATTACCGCGAATGGAACAACGCTGACCTCGAGCCCGGCCGCTCACTATCAGTGGGAATTAAATGGAGTGCCGCTCCCCGGCGATACGATGCAGACCGTGGCGTTCGATTCCACGGGTGCTTACACGGTTACGATTACGGATGCGAACGGCTGTTCGGTCGCGAGCGCTCCCATGGGTAGCGTGCCGACGGTTGTCGCAACGTTCCCGCCGCTCACAACGGCTTCGCCCACCCAGACGATTACGATCCCGCTCTACCTCACGAACACCGCGCAGCTCGACGCGAGCAACGCCACGTCCTACGCTGGTATCTTACGCGTCGACGCCGGACTGCTCACGCCGCTGAACGCCGCCGCCGTTCGAAACGGGACCGATTGGACGCTCCCCATTAACGGGCCATGGACCAAAGGCATGGACACGCTGATGGAACTGAAATTCATCGCCGGCACGATCGATCCCGATTGCGGCCCGCTTTCGCTCGACACGTTTTACTTTTCGAACGCGCCACTCAAGGTCGAGCGGGTGCACGGGACCGTCTGCGTGTCGGGTCCCTGTTCGCCGTGGCTGACGAGTTCGGATACTGCGCTTGCGATCAAACGGGTCGAGCCGAATCCTTCCACCGGAAGTTTTTCGGTCCGCTATCATACGACCGAAGATGGGCCGGTCGAACTTGCCCTGCAGGACGTCCTTGGCCGTACGGTAAAATATCTCGTCAACGAGTCGCGGACGGCCGGATCGTTTGAAGAGACGTATTCGACGACCGATCTTCCCGTGGGACTCTATCGCCTCACACTCCAAAATGGCGCTCGGAATAAGAGCGTGTTAGTCGAATTCGAAAAATAATTTCGCTTCTCGCAGAAATCTTTCTTTCGGACGCGAATCGTTTTTGTTCGTAAAACTGCCTTTCGTTCAGGGCTAAACCGGCTTTTTGTGCATGGGAAGAAAAGCCGGTTTATAATTGTTGGGGCGTGTCATGGCGACGAAGCTCCCAAAGGCGGCAAGCGAAAAGCTCTCGAATGTGGCGATGACAAACGGTCATGCCCCCACCTCCTCCCATTCTCATTCTGTGATCGGCGACGTTGGACTTACTCGTGAAGAGGTCCTGAGCGATTACCGGACGGCACACCAGAGCCGGCTCGCAAGCGTGCTCGGGCGGCGCGAAGTCCTGACCGGTAAGGCGAAATTCGGCATTTTTGGCGACGGGAAAGAACTGCCGCAGGTCGCGATGGCGCGCGTCTTCCGGAATGGCGACTGGCGCTCGGGATATTACCGCGACCAGACCTTCATGTTCGCCGCCGGGATTTACACCATCCAGGAATTTTTTGCACAGTTGTATGCGCATACGTCCGTCGAAGCCGAGCCGGCCTCGGCGGGACGCATGATGAACGGCCACTTCGGGACGCGCAGCCTGAATCCGGACGGCACGTGGAAAAATTTGATGGCGCAGAAGAATTCTTCTGCCGATATTTCGCCGACGAGTGGGCAAATGCCGCGGCTGGTCGGGCTGGCCTATGCCTCGAAGCTCTTTCGCGAAACGCCGGTGCTCCAAACGGGTTTCGAATCGTTTTCCGATCGCGGTAACGAAATTGCGTTCGGAACGATTGGGAACGCTTCGACCTCCGAAGGATTGTTCTGGGAAGCATTCAATGCCGCGGGGGTCCTTCGTGTGCCGATGGCGATCAGTGTGTGGGACGATGGCTATGGCATCAGCGTGCCTGCGAAATACCAGACGTGCAAGGAGGACATTTCGGAAATCCTGAAAGGATTCGAAACGAACGCCTGCGGCGACGGCTATGTGATCTACAAGGTTCAGGGCTGGGACTATCCGGCGCTCCTGAACGCCTATCGCGAAGGCACGGCCCGCGCCCGCGCCGAACATACCCCGGTCCTGTTCCACATCACCGAGCTTACGCAGCCGCAGGGGCATTCGACTTCGGGTTCTCACGAACGGTATAAATCGAAAGAACGGCTTGAATGGGAAACCGAGCACGATTGTATAAAACGCTTCCGCGAATGGATCGTCGCTAATCATGTCGCCACGCCGGAGGAGATGGACGCGATCGACGCCGAGGATAAGAAGATCGTCGATGACGCCAAAGCGCGCGCCTGGGAAGCATATCTGGCCCCGATCAAACGGGACATTGCCGAAGTGAGCGCGATCTTCGATTCGATCGCGTCCGAATCTCCGGATCCGGAAACGATCTCGGGCATTCGGAATGCGCTGAATGCGATCAAGGAGCCGATCTATAAAGACATCTATAATGCGGTCGGCAAAGTGTTTCGCGTGGCGGGGACGGGTCCTTCGGCCGGCAACGGCGGCGGCATCCGCACGCTATCGGAGTGGAAAAAATCGGCCGACGCCCGGCATTGGAACGAATATTCTTCTCATATTTACAGCGAGTCGAGCGAGTCGGCACTGAACGTTCCCGAAATCAAAGCCGAATACAGCGGGAACGAACCCAAGGTCGACGGGCGGCAGGTCATGCAGGCCTGCTTCGATAAAGCGCTTGAGCGCGATCCGCGTGTCTTTGCCATCGGCGAGGACATTGGCGTTATCGGCGATGTCAATAAAGGGTTCGAGGATCTGCAGGCGAAATATGGAGAACTGCGTGTCACCGATACCGGAATTCGCGAAGCGACGATCTTGGGCCAGGGGATCGGCGCCGCTATGCGCGGACTTCGGCCGATCGTCGAAATTCAATATCTCGATTATCTCTTGTTCGCGTTGGAACCAATGTCGGACGATCTCGCGACCGTCCAATGGCGCACGAAGGGCGGCCAAAAGGCACCCGTGATCGTCCGGACGCGCGGACACCGGCTGGAAGGGGTGTGGCATTCGGGTTCCCCTATGGCGATGATCCTGAATGCGGTCCACGGGATGTTCGTCCTCGTTCCACGGAATATGACACAGGCGGCGGGATTTTACAATACGATGCTCCGCTCGGACGATACGGCGCTCATCGTGGAAGTCCTGAACGGATACCGCCTCAAGGAAACGATCCCATCCAACGTCGGAGAATTTACGGTCCCCCTGGGAGTTCCCGAAACCCTGCGCAGAGGGACCGATATCACGCTCGTGACCTACGGCGCTTCCTGCCGCGTTGCAATGGAAGCGGCCCAGGAACTCGAATCGCTCGGTATCTCGCTCGAAGTGATCGATGTCCAGAGCCTCGCGCCGTTCGATCGGCACCATTCGATCGTGGAATCGCTCAAACGGACGAACCGCATCCTCTTTATGGACGAGGACGTCCCCGGCGGCGCAACGGCCTATATGCTCCGGCAGGTCCTTGAAGTGCAGGACGGCTACCGCTGGCTCGACGCCAAGCCGATGACGCTCACCTCGAAAGAACACCGCCCGGCCTATGGCTCCGATGGCGATTATTTTTCCAAGCCGCAGGTCGGAGATGTGATCGAGGCCGCGTATGGCATCATGCGCGAGGCCGATCCCTCGCGGTTCCCAGAACTCTTTTCTTAGCAGAACGAATTACTGCGTCGCCGTCACGCTGAGGCGCATTCCGAGATCGGCATGGCCGACGATCGGGCAGAGAATATCGTATACGCCCGGTACCAGCGAGACGGTCATGTCGGCGGTCTGTCCCGGCATGATGTCGGTTGGCAGTTGCTGCTCGATACCCATGCCCTTGATCTTGAAGTTATGATTGTGCTGGCCGTTATTCGTAATGTGGAACGTGACCATGCCGGCCGGGAACGCCGTCGGCATGTGAATGTGGTATTCGTCCTCGCTGACGTTCACGACGGCACCGTTGGCAGTCCGGGTGTACGTTTGGCCATTGGTGGAATGCTGGGAACTGGAACAACCGGCGGCAAACAAGGCCACGGCAAAGATCGCCGTCCATAACATAGATCGTGTGTGGTTCATAGCTCTGTGGTAAAATGAAATAGAAAACTACAACCGGTGTGCCGCTCACCAACGGCTGAGCTTCGGAACTACCACATCTTCAGCCAGGCCTTCGCTTCGCGGGGATGTCGAAAGATCACTTTTTCAATGTGTGGATACGATTCAAGCATTGCGGGAAACGATTTTTTTCGCTTCCAATAGGTCTGGAAGACCCATACGATAATGCTCTCTTTTGAAAATGTAAGCCTCAGCGTTTCGCGATTGCCATTCCAGAGCGGTTTTCGGAAAACGAGCCGGTACGCGGTACGTCGCAGCACCCGCAAGAGAACGATGCGAAACGGATAATCGAGCCATACGATCAGATCGGCTTTATGGAGGATCTGAACGAAGTTCATGTAATTGCCGTCCGCGATCCACCGTTCGCGTTCGAGTTCCCGATAGACTCGGTCCGGAAAATCCGGAGCATGGGTCCAGTTCGGTCCGTGATAAATGGAGTCGATCTCGATATGATCCAGCCCGGTGCGTTCGGCAAGCGCGCGAGAGAGCGTGGTCTTCCCGCTCGCCGAGGAACCGATGACGCAAATCCGTTTATAGGGGAAGGAATTCACCGCGCGACTTGGGCTTCGCTGAAATCGACCTGGAATACCGATTCGAATGCACTGACATATCGCTCCCGAACTTCCGGCATCGGAATCTCGCGTCCCACTATTTTTTGCAGACTGGTGACGCCCCGGTCCGTTATGCCGCAGGGAACGATATGCTGGAAGTAACTCAGATCGGTATCGATATTGAACGCAAACCCGTGCATCGTACACCAGCGCGAAGCATGGACTCCGATCGCGCAGATCTTTTCTTCGCCCGCCGCATTTGCAACCCACACTCCGGTGCGGCCCGGGACACGAAATCCCTCGATCGCGTACGTTCGCAATACTTCGATCACCGTCTCTTCCAGGGACCGAAGATACCACCCCAGGTCTTCCTTAAAGTGGGCAAGGTTCAGGATCGGATACCCGACAAGCTGTCCGGGACCGTGGAACGTGACATCGCCGCCACGCTCGATCTCGAAGGTTTCGGCTCCGATCGCGAGAAGCTTTTCCTGGCTGAGTAAGAAATTCGCGGGAGTCCCATTCGAGCGCCTATCGACGCCCCGGCCGAAGGTATAGACCGGCGGGTGCTCGACGAGGATCAGGGTGTCCTCCTCCTGAGCCGTGAGGACGCCCTGAAACACCGTTCGCTGGAGTTCCCATGCTTCCCGGTATGGCGTCAGGCCGAGTTCGATCAGCTTCATGGCGGCCTAACAACGAAACGAAGGCGCAGGTTTGCCCGCGCCTTCGTCCTCATTTCAATTTGAAAATCCGGGATTATCCAATATGATCGTCCCGCAGCCAGATGCCGCGCTTGGCGTCGATCGTAAACGTATCGACCGTGCCGTTGCCGGAAGTCCGGGTAACTGTCAGCGTCGCCGTACCATCGCCGTGATAGACGATCGAGACCGCGCGTTCGAACGAATTCCCGTTGAAGCCGACGGCCTTGAAGTCGCTGGAACCATTCCCGAGCAGGTACGCGACGTCCTCGTCCCAGTCGTTGTCATGCGTTTTGACGAGAATGTCGTTGGTCCAGTTGATCGTGAACGTATGCGTGTACGTTTTGCCGCTGGCAAGGCGGCTGGTCTGGCCGGCGCGAGTGAGCGTTCCATTCAGCGTTGCCGAATCGGGTGCGGCGACCAGGTTCGAGATCGTCCACATCCCCCGCGAGGAGTCCGCGAGGCTCACGCGCGGCGTCGTGATCGTATGCTCGCCAACGGACGAGATCACGATGCTATCGGTTTGCCCCTTGATGAATTTGGGCATCGGGTTCCCGTTCGCATCGTAATAGACCCAGGTGTGGGTCCAGGTCCCGGAATAGCCGTAACCATTTTTCGTTTTCGAACGCGTGACCGTCACCGTATGAACGGTGCTCGTATCGCTCGTGAGCGTTTTCACGATGGCGTCCGGGATCGGCTGGCCCTGCGCGAGCGTCATCGCATCGACGAAGACCATTCCCGTCCCGCCGGAACTTGTTCCGACGGAAGCCGCGAGGATGTCCGCCGCATCGCGGGAGTTCGACGCCTGGACGGCGTCCGGTTGGGCCGCTTCGCTTTGCGCGGGGGCCGTGCTCTGCGTAGCACAGCCCGAGATCATCGCGGCCGAACAGACGAAGACCAGTGCACCAAACCCTGCGAGCACATTAGCGCGTAATGCGCCCGACTTCCAATAGATTTTAAGGATCGATATGTGATGTAGATAATTCATTTTTCTGATCGTATGAGTTATAGATTTGAGGTCGTGGGTTCCATTCCCTATGCTCGAATAGAGTTACGAGCGACCGATTGGTTTAAGCCAGACTCTATGATAATTTTTTCAAAAACTAATTTTCGCAGGATTTGCGTGGATTTCGCATGAAATCCACGTATAGTACCTGCGCGATTTTTTGGAAAACCTTCTTCCCTGGCCTCAACACGTTCCGCCAGATTTTCATAAGAAGCATGCATCAGAAATTAATTTATCAAGGTACACAAAAGAAATGGTATATTGTATTCGTCTCTTGTGACAAATCCGCCATTCAAAATGGAGTAAATTGCTCGTGCCATGATTTGTCCTGGCGTTCTGATGGAAATTGTCATTTCGATGGAGAGACATGTAGACCGCATCAACTGAATGACACAATATCGAAGAGTGTTGCTTACTTTGATTCCATGGCTGGCCGTTTGTCCAGCCATGGTAAGCGCTCAAATCATGTGCACGATAACCCATGGCGAGCACGTTGCCGGGAACATGTTCTGGGGTTATGAAGAGCTTACCTGCAAAAAAAACATTTGTGTCGCGACTGCGCGCACGGTCCCGGATAACAGTACTATTGAACTCGGTTTCCCAGCTATTTTACGTTCGGATGATGGCGGCCAAACCTGGGAAACAAAGGATATTGGGATTTCCGATACAAATTTCGGAATATCCCGGATCGACGTGGTCGACTCGCTAAACATTTTTGTCGAAGGAGTGCGTCTTTACAATGGGAACCGTTCATTTTCTCTTCTTCGGAGTACAGATGGCGGAACGTCATGGCAGCGTGTGTGGTCTGGTTCCTCGATGCCGAGCAGCATTAGCTTCTCCACCAAACTGAACGGTATCATAAACTTGTGGGACAGCCTTGCTATTACTTCCGACGGAGGAGACCATTGGACGGCGGTCCCATTCGCAAATCCGGAAGGGTTAAGCCAATGCCAGGCTTATAGCGCAAATCGATACCTGGGATTCAGCTCCAATGCTGAGCGCCTTTACAAGACAGAAGATGCCTGGAGCACCTTCGATTCGACCAATCCCATCGTTTCCGACCCGCGTCGTAGTCTGCTGTACCTTTACGCATCTTGCCAATTTGGTTCCGGGGACACCGTACTGGCGTACGGTTCCCATGAGATTGGCACGAGCTTATTTCCCTGCATGGCTCGTACGATCGATGGGGGCCAGCATTGGACTACTGTCTTTGACGATACGATGGATGGTAACGGTTCGATCGATGCGATCTCAGATGTCGATCGGGATACCATTGTGGCAGCCGTCGGAGCGTGGACCAATAAAACGCTTTGGAGCATGGATAATGGTATCACGTGGGAGATCGACACCCTGACGTCTAACGATACCGGGTTTCTCGAGAACGAATGCAGCGGAATTGGGATCAATCCCGCGGGAGAGATAGTCGCATCCATCAACGATTATTATCCAGCGCCCTTTAGGACGGGTCTCATTCTGGGGCGCCATGCTTTATCTTCTGTGAAATCGAATACGATGGTTCATGACGCACTCCCTCTCTTTCCGAATCCTGCGACGCTTTCGGTCTCGCTGAGCAATTCGGTCCCCGGGGAAACCATTATCGTTCTCGATCTACTCGGCCGCGAAGTGCTGCGCAGTATCGTTCCCGAAAGCGGGATACTCCGTCTTGATGTTTCCGATCTTGTTCGAGGGACATATACGGTCATTTCGGAACACCACGGCGCGTTCGAGGAGATGGGAAGAATGGTATTGCAGTCCCCATGAAAAAGTATCTCTCCTGGTGCGTGCTCATCGCCGCAGGGACGTTCGCGACATCCCTTCGCGCGCAGTTCCTTTGCCACGTCACGCAGAATTGTCACGTCACGCAGAATATGTCGTTGGACAAAGGCGAGTATTGGTATGCTGCGGTTTCGTGCGAAGGTAATAATTGTCTGGCCCTTGGCCTGGGCGGACCCGATGGAGTAAATGGACAATCGAATTGGATAATTTTCCTGCGCTCTACCGACGGGGAAACGCATGGGAGGTTCAGGATTCGTTTCTGGTCGGCAATGCATGGTTCACACGTCCCAATGCCACCACATTTGTTTGGAGCGATTCTATGAATGTTATCGCCTACGGTCGTTCCGATTCTATTTATCGCACCAGCGATGGCGGGACAACCTGGCGGCAGGAAGTAATTCCCAGCACTCGCTTCATCGACGACATTAGCTTCTCTTCTGCATTGAACGGATTTCTCGTGCTTGCCGATACCGTCGATACGGTATTAACGACGTCTGATGGCGGCCTTCATTGGGCGCGAGTTCCGCTTCCGTTCGTGACCGATGGCGTAGCGCAATGCCACGACTATGGCAATGGAACATATCGCCTGTTCAGTTACGGTTCAGGACGAATTTACACGAGTACCGATAACTGGCAAACGGTGGACTCTACGGGTCCGATTGTTCCTGCAAGCCCTAATTCGTTTAATTATGTCTTTGGACATTGCAGCTTTGGAAATGGCGATACGATCCTCGCGTATGGGAATTATTTCGGCGCCAAGTCCTACTTTCCATTGATCGCCCGGACGATCGATGCGGGCAAACACTGGTCGCTGGTATATCATGATTCGACGTATTTGCCGGGCTCTGTACACGCTCTCTCGGACGTCCGACGGGACACGATCGTGGCCGGCATCAGTTTGTTGCCGGCCGTCCTTGTCAGTTATGACCGCGGCGCCACCTGGCAGATCGATTCGCTGATCGACACTGCAAAAAATGACGATACAGATTTTGACCCCGCCACCAATTCCGGTATTGGATTTACCGCCGACGGGTATTTGATCGGTTCCTATGCTTTTGGCGAAATTAACTCCTC
>JAJPIQ010000071.1 GCA_021324685.1 Bacteroidota bacterium | reverse complement strand
GCGACGCCCGCGCTCGTGGTGAGTAAACCGGAGACGCCGAGCGTGCCGGTCACATTGGAGTTACCCGTGATCGCCGCACCGCCCGCCGAGACCGTGAGTCCGGTTCCGGCGGTAAGGTTACCGTTGACCTGAAGATCGTTCGTTCCATCGGCAAGGACGCCGGTGTTCTCGGCCCAATTCGTTCCGTTCCAACGGAGCGTGGAGTTGAGCGTGGTGCCATTGGTGAGGCCGCCCAAGGAGATCGTTCCGCTGGCATCGGGTAATGTCCAGGTCCGCGTTCCCGTGAGCGAGGCCGTCGAAAGGGATCCGTTATTAGCATTTGCGCGCCACTGGATGGTGTTCGCTGCATTTGCCGCCCCGCCGCTTACGGTGCTGAGACCCGTAGCCGCTGTAATTCCGCCACTCGTGTTGACGAGGGTTACGCCGGCGGAACCGAGTTGAATCTCGTTGCTGGCGGTTGCAATTGCATTTGCGCCGAGGGCCGTCGCATTGGTCAATGCTCCGGAACTGACGTCTGCCTGATAACCGAAGGCCGAGTTCGTGTTGCCGGTCGTATTCGTCTGGCCGGAGCGCAAGCCCACAAACGTATTCTGGCCGCCCGTGGTAATGATACCGGCATTCACACCAACCATCGTGTTATTAAAACTCGCGGTCAGGTCCGTAAGGCTGGCGCCGGCGTTGTTACCGACGATGGTATTCGAAAAGCCCGTTGTGATGTTAACACCCGCGCGATTGCCCAATAAGGTATTATTCGAACCAGTCGCTGTCGGGCCAGCCGAGACGCCAAGGAACGTGTTATTGGTCCCCGGATCGGCGAGCACTGTGCTGCCGCCGATCTGGTAGGCCGAAGCGGCGGTCGTCGCATTGACGGTCGTGAAAGCGCCGGTGCCCTGCGTAGTCACGCCGATCGAAGTGAAGTTACCCGCGGCGGGGGTCGTCACGCCGATGGAAGTACCGTTGATCGTACCGCCGGTGATCGTGAAGTTCGAACCCGATACGTTGTTCGCGCCTGCTGCGACAGTGCCGCCGAAGGTCGTGGAACCATTAATTTGGTTCGTGCCCGTGGCATTGCCGATCGTATTGGCGGCTGCCGTGCCGGTGCCGAACGTGTTGGTCAGGCTGGCGCCGGTGGCGATCTGCGCAAAACCGGAGATCGTAAGATCGCGGGTGGCATCGATGACGGTCGAACCGCCGACGCCGATGGAACCGGCCGCAATGCCTAAGTTACCGGACTGGATCGCGACGTTTCCCTGCGTGACCTTGATGCCGGTCGCTCCGCCGGGCCCGCCGGCGAAGGTGGTGCCGACTTGAAGCGCAACATCGCCCGCGACGTTGTGCGTGTTGGTGATCGTTACCGCGGGCGTTGCTGCCGTGGAATTGAAGGCGCCGGTTCCCTGCGTGGTGGCGCCAATGGTGGTAAAGTTCGCGGCCGCCGGCGTGGTGACGCCGATCGGTGTGCTGTTCAAGCTCGCTGCGGTGAGGCCATCGGTGATGGCGTAGGTCGTGCCGTTATCGGTAGCGGCCGAGGCGTTGAAGCTTCCGGAGCCGTCCGTCTTTGGAATGATATTCGGCGTATTCGAGAGCGGCGGATTGAGTATCGGAATTCCGAGCTGGGTGGTGGTGGCATAGTCCCACGCGCCGGCAGGTCCGCCATAATGATTGAAACCCTGATACCCGGGATTGATCCAGACGGGCAGCGTGTAGGGCTGTGCGAGCGCCGTACCGGGGCCGCTCGGGCCAGTCGTGCTGAACGTGTTCGGGACCAGCGGACCGGCATACATAAATCCGGCCTGCGCGTTGTTGGCCGGCGGCACCGGGATGCTCCACGTCAACGGCATGTAGGGCGGCGTTGTCAGCGCCCATGCATTGCCTTCGGGGCTTCCGAATATTGGCGCAGTAATGGTAACTCTGTGGCCGTGGTTGTCATCGATCACAAGCGAACCGACACCGAAGGATCGCTGGGCATGAGCCGCCGTGGAAAGGCCGAGCGCAAGGGCGCCGGTCGCGAGCATCGAAAGAAAACGTTTCATGGTCTAATATTAAGCTGAGTTAAAAACGTCGAAAAAATCGAATAAAACTTTTACGCATCAGAGCCGGCATGGCCAAAACGGACGGACAATGCACGGCACGAAGAACTAATTCTTTGGCCCAACATACGCTGAAGCCCCGACAAAACAACCCGATTTCGAGACGATGGGCCGAAGAGTACAAGCCGGATGTCCTCCCAAAACAGGTCCGCTGCTGTCCAAACAACCTTCCTTGGAGAACACCGTCAGCAGCTACAAATCACGGTGTCTGAAGGCCCAAATAAATGGGAAAAAGGCGTTTTTTGCCCATTCACCAAACCCATTTCTGAGTTTCGCTTCACAAATATACAATGAAATTTTGCCGTTTCCAAAAAATCGAAAAAAATTATTTGTGGCGTAACGTAGGCCGGTGTCCTACAAGGGGGGTTCGAACGTCCGAAACCGGACTAAAAAAATGGCCCCCGTTGGGGGGCCAAAAAATCGCTCCTGAGCAGGAGGGTATGGATGAATTAAAGCGATCCTCAATAGCCGACGACCATATAATTGATGGTAGCGTTCGTGATGGCGGACGCGCCCTGAACGACATGGATCGTAAAGGTCGTGCTGGTAGTCGAGACCCAGTAGGTGGCACCGCTGAGCGCATTGGCGCTCGCCGGGGTCAGCACGACGACCGGGAGATTGGGATACGCGTACGAGCCGGCAAAGGTCAGCGTGATCGTTCCCGTTCCGGCGGTAGCGGCGGTCGAGAACGTGATCGTTCCCGCCACATCGGTTCCCACGGCACTGGCGGACGTGACGATCGTCGCATCGTCGGTCACCGCGCCGCGGGTCGCCTGGCTGACCACGCGTCCGGCCGTAGCGAGGCCCACTACGCTGCTATTGCCAAGCTGGACGGTATTGCTCGTCCCGACGGTCGCGCCGCTTCCGAGGGCGGTGGCGTTCGTAAGGCCGTCCACGCTGACGTCGGCACCGAAGCCGATCATCGTCAGATCATCGCCGGTCGTGTTGGAAGCAAGCGCATTCGTTCCGCTCGCCGTATTGTTAAAGCCGCTGGTGTTGGAGACGAGCGCATTCCCTCCGCTCGCCACGTTACGAGTGCCGGTCGTGTTGGAGTTCAGCGCCTGGACTCCGGTGGCCGTGTTGTAGTAGCCGGTCGTGTTGGTCGTGAGCGCCAGCATACCGATAGCGGTATTATTTATGCCATTGGTCGTATTCGTGGGCTGGTTGGAATGTAGCGCATTATATCCAACCGCCACGTTATTGCTCGGCCATGCTACGCCCCCATTATTAAAGGACTGGGTGGCTAATGCACCGGCTCCCATCGCTGTGTTTTGGGTGGCCGTTGTGTTATTCTGCAGTGCATTGGCGCCGGTGGCCGTATTGCTGGCGCCGTTCGTATTTGCGCCTCCCGCCCCAGCGCCTACAAAGATGTTTTGCGTGCCGGGATCGTTCAAGACGGTCGATCCTCCGATCTGATAGGCCCCGCTGGTATTGACGGCCGTGACGCTGTTATTGCCAAGCTGGATAGTATTGCTGGCTGCAACGGCCGCGCCGTTACCGAGGGCGGTGGCGTTTGTAATGCCGGGCGTGCCGTTTGCAGAAGCTCCGACAAAGGTATTGTTGCTTTCGGTCGTCATGCTCTGCCCGGTCAAATATCCGAGGCAGAGGTTCGAAGAACCGGTCGTGATCGTGGAACCGGCAGAGCGGCCAAGGCCGACGTTATCGGCTCCGCTCGTGGCAGCATTGCCGGAGTACGATCCAATAAACGTGTTATCGGAGGCCGTTACAATCTGCCCCGCCTGAAATCCGATGAGCGTGTTCGTAAATCCAGCAGTGTTCGTATGTCCCGCATAATACCCGATCGAGATATTTCCGGAGCCGTTTAAATTATTCGTTCCCGCATTCGACCCAACGAAAACGTTCTGCTGGCCACTCGTATTGTTCGTACCCGCGCTGACTCCGACAAAAATATTATTCGTTCCCGGATTGTTGAGAACCGTCGAGCCTCCGATCTGATAGGCGCCGCTGGTGTTGACGGCCGTGACGCTGCTATTGCCAAGCTGGACGGTGTTGCTGGCATTGACGACGGCGCCAGCACCGATGGCGGTGGTGTTGGTCAGTGCGCCCGATCCGACCGCGGTGTTACTACCGAGGGCGGTGTTATTGGAACCGGTCAAATTCCCGAAGAGGCTACCGGCCCCCACTGCTGTATTCCCGGCCCCGGTCGTGTTGGAGCTTAGCGATGATTCCCCGACCGCGGTATTGCTGGCGCCCGTCGTGTTTCCGAGCAACGAACGCCATCCAAGGGCAGTATTGTAATCGGCAGTGCTATTGGCCGATAACGCTTGCCAGCCGAGGGCAACGTTAGCGGTGCCGGTCGTATTTAATTTCAGAGTCTGATATCCGATGGCGGCGTTTTGCCCGCCGGAGGTATTTGCATTCATGGCCTGATAGCCAAAGGCCGAATTATCCTGGCCAACCGTGTTCGCATTCATGGCGTGGAACCCGGAGACGGTGTTGTGCGAGCCGGTCGTATTTGCAGTCATTGCCTGCATTCCAGTGGTCGTGTTGTCCACTCCACTCGTGTTAACGGTCATTCCATCTCCGACCGTCAGATTCGTATTCGTAGCATCGTAGCCAAGTACCTTCGTGGTGCCGACCTCGTAATCGGTCGTGCTATTGATATGCGTGCCGCCGTAGGAGAGCGTCGTTCCGTCATCGGTGAGGGCGGAATTGCTCTGCGTTGAACTTCCGGTCCACTTTGGGATCGTGCCGTTTGTGCCACTGCCGGTAATGCCACCGAGCGCCGTGATGGTCGTCGCATCCCACGCGCCCTGGACACCATCGGCGGGATTCCATTCCAGGATTTGCCCCAGCGTAGTACCGATGTGGACGAATCCCGCCGGAGGATTGCCGGTGGGCGGAATGGGAATGAGAAATGGAATATTTCCTGTCCAGCCGCCCGCGGGCGTTTGGAGGGTGATCGTATGGCCGGCGCCATCATCGAGAATGAAGTTCTGTGCTCCCAACGAGCGTTGTGCAGAAACCGGAGTTACGAAAAAAAACAATAGCGACGCAATCGCCGATACGACAAAGGCTTTCATTTGAGCTCCCATGGAAATTATTTACAAAGACAAGAATTACGAATCTGCACAAAATTACAAAAAAAATTAGGCCCGCAAAAAAATTGCGCACGAACAGGGTGGCGCAAAAGAAGGGGCTCCGGATAAAAAAAATGGCTCCGAAGTGGGAGCCATGGCGTATAAAGCTATGAAAAAATTCTTTACAGGCTTTCGGTCTCGCGGAATCGGAATTCGAGTTTATCGTGAGTGAATTCGTCCAACGCTTCGAGGGTCGGCTTTCCTAATTTATCGATTTCGAGAGAAATTTTAAGCTGGTCGAAGTTCGGGGCTTCGTATTCTTCGTCCTCATCGAGCTCAACCGGAACAAGGGTCGAAATGCGCGCCTGGTATTCGGTCTTGATCTCGTCATTGATCTGGCGGGCGCGGCGGGCCATAATGGCGACCGCCTGATAGAGCGAATCGCCCTTTCTGGCCATCATTTCGAGATTGACGGGGGTAATACTGACGTGTTGCTTATCGACAGCTTTTTCGGATTTTGCAGGCATAATCGTAAAATTCTTCTGTAGAATCGCGTCCAACGCCCGATTCCCTGGTTCGGTTCAATCGCGGCCGTGGCCGAAAATGATGCCTTCGACTTCCTGAATGGCCCGCTCCAGATCGTCATTGACGACGACATAGTCGTATTCGCCCGCCATGCTCATTTCCATCTGCGCGCGCTCGAGGCGCCGCTGGACCGTCGATTCCGATTCGGTCTTTCGCGCGCGGAGCCGCGCTTCGAGCGTTTTCATATCCGGCGGAGCGATAAAAATGAGAAGAGACTCCCTGGGAAACTGGCGCCGGATCGAAAGACCGCCTTTGACATCGATATCGAACAACAGGCTTTTTCCCATTTGCCGCGCACGCTCGACTTCGCTGTTCGGCGTACCGTAATAATTCCCGAAGATCGATTCGTATTCGATCAGCGCGCCTTCGGAGATCAATTGCTCGAATTTTTCCCGAGAAACGAAATAATAATCGATCCCATCGCGTTCGCCCGGGCGCATCGCACGCGTCGTGGCGCTGACGCTGAAGATCACTTCCGCCGGATGCCGCGCAAGGATCTCGTGCGCGATCGTCGTTTTACCGGCGCCGGACGGCGCGGAGAGAACAATCAACGCGTGCGGCGTGCTACGTGCGGAGTGCGGAGTATCGTTAGACATGGAGATTCAAAAATACTACGCACTCCGGACCGAGCATTAAGGACTTGTTAAAATGCCGGCTCACCGCCAACGGCTTCGGGCAAGGCTTCGAATTCGGGCCAGTTCGCATAATTCTCGAAACGGCCGAATTGCTTTTGGAACTGTGCCGCGACCTCGCCAACCGGACCGTTACGCTGCTTCCCGATGATAATTTCCGCTACGCCGGCCGAGGGAACCGTTTCGCCGCGCACGACCGTGTTCTCGAGGCCGTACGTTTCGGCACGGTAAATAAACAGGACGACGTCCGCGTCCTGCTCGATGGCACCGGACTCCCGAAGGTCGCTGAGCAGCGGCCGGCGATCGTTCCGGCTTTCGACGGAACGGTTCAACTGCGAGAGCGCGATCACGGGAATATTTAGTTCCTTCGCTAACGCTTTCAGCGAGCGGGAGATCATCGAAATTTCTCGCTCCCGCGATTCCATCGACTTTCCCGCACTCATGAGCTGCAAATAATCGACGATGATCAACCCAATATTATTTCTCGCTTTGAGGCGTCGGGCCTTGGCACGAATTTCCAGCGGCGTGATGGCCGGCGTATCGTCGATAAAAATCGGGGCGTCGGAAAGGCGGCCGATCGTCATGGACATGCGTCGCCATTCTTCGTCGTTCATCTGGCCTTTGCGGGCCCGCTGCATATCGACTCGCGCTTCCGCACAGAGCATACGGAGCACGAGTTGCATCGCGCCCATTTCGAGCGAGAAGATCGCGACCGGAACTTTTGGAGCGGCCTGCACCGGCATCGCGGCATTGCGTGCAAAACTGAGCGCAAGGGCGGTTTTCCCCTGCGAGGGCCGCGCGGCAAGGATCACGAGATCGCTGTTCTGCCAGCCACTCGTGAGCTGATCGAGATCGAGGAGGCCAGTCGTGACGCCCGTGAGCCCGTTGTGCTGGTCCTTAATCTTGTCCAGCATTTTCATCGTATCGAAGGCGAGGTGCTTAATCGGCTGTGCACTTTTGCGATGCCGTGTTTCCGAAAGCTCGAAGAGAAAGGCTTCGGCTTCGTCGAGCAGATTAAAGGTATCGAGTTCCCCTTCGAAGGCGCGAAGTTTTATTTCTTCGCAGATGCGGATCAGCTCGCGGGCAATATATTTTTCGAGAACAATGCGCGCATAGCTTTCGACGTTGACCGTCGTCACGACTTTCGACGTGAGCTCCACCAGGTACCCCGGCCCACCGATCTCTTCCAGCTTCCCGTCGGCGGCAAGCTGATTCTTGACCGTGAGCAGGTCGATCGGCTCGGAACGATTATCGAGCGCGATCATCGAGCGGTAGATGAGCGTATGCGCGTCGCGATAAAACGGCGAGTCATCGATCGAGCGATCGCCCAGGATCTCCACGGCGCGATTGGCGGACGCTTTATCGATCATCATCGCGCCTAACAGCGCTTCTTCGAGATCGAGGGCCTGCGGCGGAATAAGCCCTTTCGGAGAGAGCTTTTCATACAGGTCCGAAAAACTCTTGAGGTATAAACGCGCACTGCGGGCACCGGGAATGACGTTGGACTGGATCGGCTGAAGGCTCACGGTCGAGTAACGCCAAATCTTGAGGAACCAGTGCCGGAATTCCTCTCGAATTTAACAATTTCACTAAACTCATCAAGAAATTCTTCGTGCATGAGCCGTGTCTATACTGCACTTCAATCTTTTTTATCGTAACTAACTTTCAGAATCCTATGCCAAGCATGACCGCACACAAACCCGGCACTTTTTGCTGGGTCGATTTCAACGCGAAGGACCCGAACGCCGCTAAACAATTTTATTCGGCTCTCTTTGGATGGACTGTAAATGAAATTCCGCTCGAAGGCGGCGGGACATATAGCATGATGCAAAAAAACGGTAAGACCGTCGCCGCGATCGGCGGTACGCCTCCCGGACAGGAGAACGTCCCCCCGCACTGGAATTCCTACGTTGCCGTCGAAAACGTCGATGCCGTTACGAACAAAGCGGCGACCCTCGGCGGCACGGTCGCGATGCCGCCGTTCGATGTCATGGAAGCCGGCCGCATGTCGGCCGTCCAGGACCCGGCCGGGGCGTTCGTTTTTCTCTGGCAGCCGAAGGAACATAAAGGCGCAGAGTTAACGATGGACGCCGGTTCCGTGTGCTGGAACGAACTCCTGACCAAAGACACCTCGGCCGCCGGATCGTTTTATAAAAATCTGCTCGGCTGGAACGTAGAACAGTTCCCAATGGACGGAATGGTCTATAATATTTTCAAACATGGCGATACGCAAGTCGGCGGCATGTTCCCTATCGATCCTTCCTGGGGACCGGTACCTCCGAACTGGACCGTCTATTTCGCCGTCGACGATTGCGATGCGACGTGCGAAAAAATAAAATCGCTGGGCGGCCAGGTCCTGATGGGACCGCAGGACATCGAGACCGTCGGCCGGTTCGCAACCTGCGCCGATCCGCAAGGCGGAGTCTTCGCGATTCTGCAACCGGCGCCTAGGAACTAAAATTAAATACATAAAAAATGGGATGCGGTTCGCGCATCCCATTTTTTTTACGCATCTTTTTTAACTTGCCGCCCGCGCAACGCCGTCCAAATTGATTTTGCCGACGACGGCGCGAAGATCGTCCAGCGTGACGCCACCGGAACCTTCGACAACGAGGTAGATCCGATCTTTAACGATCACGCCGATTTGTCCGTCATTCGATTTTTTGTGCCACTCGATCCAACCCGGATAATCGCCGAATTTTTCTCCATGCTGGATCTGGTTTTCATCTTCCATGCTATAATTCGCGAGCATCGTATATGCCGCAGTTAGCCCTTCGGCATAATTATAATCGGCAAGCGTGATCTTGATATGCTTTGGCCCGTTATCGAATTCCCGCGAGGCGACGGACCATTCGATGCCGTTGAAATTCGCGCTCGATGTGCTCGGATCGTGTGCCGTAAATCCGCCAACGTCAGGCAACAGCCCGGAGAGCGTCGTCGAAGGGACGGCATGCACAGCCGATTTGTGCGCGGCTCCGTTGCCTCCCATGGCATTCGTCATTTGCTGAGCAACGTTGTTTGCGTTCGGCGTCTGGGTTTGGTCCTGGGCGGTATCGCTCTTTTTGCCGCATCCGGGCATAGCAAGAAATCCCAAAGCAACACTGAGAAGGGCCAGGCGAAGTGTGGGTCGATGTTTCATAGGCTTGTTTTCTATAAGATGGAACAACATTTTCAAAACCGGCCCTAATATACGAAGAGAAATTGCCTTCGCGACGTCACGCGAAGTGCGGAGCAACGCGGACCTGCGATCTGCATCTCTCACGCGACGGACGCGGAGACACACGAAGCTCGTTCAAGCGTTCACACGTGGGCCGCAACGCCCTGCCAGTGATGCCGGCAGGCATAATATCCGAACACCGCCGATGCGATCGCTGCAACCGCCCCGATGATCATCGGGGCGCGTCCGCCCATGGCATCCGCGACCCACCCTAAGAGCGGCCCGCCAATCAACGACGAACCTCCGAGGATGACGGTCTGCAATGCGAGCACGCGGCCGTGCATTTCCCGCTCGGACTCGGTCTGCACGATGGCCGTCGTCGCCGTAAGATATAAAATGCTTCCCATGCCGACCAGGAACACGGCCGGCATGGCAAACCCCGCGTTGGGAACGAAAGAAAGCACGAGCATCGCGCCGCCCAGCGCCAGCGCTCCCCAGAGAATATGCGCCATGCGGACGAGGTTCCGATGCGCCACCAGCAGCGCGCTCACGACCGCGCCCGCTCCGAACAGCGAATAGAGCAGCGTGAACATGCTTCCCGATTCGTGCAGGGAATCGGTAACGAAGAGCGGCAGCGTTACGGTGAAGTTGTAGGAAAAGACCTGGACGACGATGAGCATCACAAAGCTCACCCAGAGAATGCGGTTTTGCGTAACATAACGCAGCCCGGCACGCACATCGCCTTTTTCTCGGGACTTCGGAGTCCCGCGGTATAGTTCTTTGGGCCGCATCATGAACAGGCAGAGAATTACGGCACTATACGTGATCGCATCGATCGTAAAGCACCAGCCGAAGCCCATCGTGAGCACGAGCAGGCCCGCCAGGGCCGGACCGAAAATACGCGAGATGTTTACAATGATACTATAGAGCACCACCGCATTCGGAATGTCCTTGCGTGGGACCATCTCCGTCACGAACGAACGGCGGAGCGGATTATCGAAGGCAAGGAACATTCCTCCGCAAACAGCCAGGGCATATAGCACAACGAGCGAGGGATGCGGCTGAAAGGCGACGACAGCAAGCGCCACCGACTGCGACATTTCCAGCGCCTGTGTGACGAACAGCAGTTTGCGTTTATCGGAACGGTCCGCAATCGCACCGGCCCAGGCGGAAAGTAATAGAATCGGACCGTACTGGCAGGCCGAAAGCACGCCGATCGCCACTCCACTGCCGGTGAGCTTGAGGACGAGCAGGATGAGCGCGACGTTCGTCAGCCAGTTCCCGGTGTTCGAGATCGACTGACCGATAAAGAATAAAAGAAAATTCCTGTGCCGGAGCGAAAGAAACGTTTTTTTGAGCGCGGTCCCTACCCAACTGCTTGCAAGGCCTTCGCTTACGCTTTCTTCAACCGAATCGAAACTCATGGGTCACGATGTCTGCCATATTGACGAGAAAAACAAGCGGTGTGCCCGCTTTTTTATTTCCTACGCTCTGAAATCTTTTATCTTCTACGGTCTCAACAAGGAAGGTTGCGACGAGCCCAAACTAAGAACTGGCGACACCTACTTCTTTGTGGGAATCGATTCAAAATAGTGGGTTTTTCTCGTTCGATGAACGCTCGCTTTTTGAGTTATTGCAGCTTCGAATATTAGAACGGGAGTTCGCTCCGGAGCGTTAAGCGGCGCAACCTTGGAGCACCCGGTATCGAGTAAGGAGTACCGAGGTCGAAGTCCAAAGTAATTTCGCCAAAATAGCCAAAATAATAGATAGAATTTCGAATGAACGAAGGAGAGATCGTACAAATCATTGGTCCCGTTGTAGATGTCGATTTTGCGAGCGGGAAACTGCCGGCCATCCTGAATGCGCTGAGGATCCCTCGTAAAAATCTCGAAGGGCAGGACGATGAGCTCATCTGCGAAGTCCAGCAGCATTTAGGTGAGGACCGGGTCCGGGCTGTAGCAATGGACATGACCGACGGCCTGGTGCGCGGCATGAAGGCGATCGATACCGGTGCTCCGATCTCCGTTCCGGTCGGACCGAATTCTCTTGGCCGCCTCATTAACGTGATCGGACAAACGATTGACGGCGGGGAGCAGATCAAAAGCGAATATTCGTGGCCGATCCATCGCGATGCTCCGGACTTCGAGAATCTCACCACGCAGTCCGAAATTCTCGAGACCGGAATTAAGGTCATCGATCTCCTCGAACCCTATTCGAAGGGTGGTAAGACGGGACTCTTCGGCGGTGCCGGCGTCGGAAAAACGGTCGTGATTATGGAGTTGATCCATAATATCGCGATGCACCATGGCGGATATTCGGTCTTCGGCGGCGTCGGCGAGCGGACCCGCGAAGGGAACGATCTTTATCTTGAAATGTCCGAAGGCGGCGTGCTCGATAAAACCGTGCTCGTCTTCGGCCAGATGAACGAACCCCCCGGAGCACGCCAGCGCGTCGGCCTCACGGCCCTTACGTTCGCGGAGTACTTCCGCGATGTCGAAGGCAAGGACGTGCTGCTCTTCATCGACAATATTTTCCGGTTTACGCAGGCGGGTTCCGAAGTGTCCGCCCTGCTCGGTCGTATGCCGAGCGCCGTCGGTTACCAACCGACCCTTGCAACGGAAATGGGTGGACTCCAGGAGCGGATCACTTCGACAAAGAAGGGTTCTATCACGTCGGTGCAGGCGATCTACGTTCCGGCTGACGATCTTACCGATCCCGCGCCGGCGGCCGCATTCGCGCACTTAGACGCAACGACGGTCCTTTCGCGCCAGATCTCGGAGCTGGGAATTTATCCGGCCGTCGATCCCCTCGATTCGACGAGCCGCATTCTCACCCCGGAGGTCGTCGGGGACGAACATTATGAAGTCGCCCGTGGCGTGCAGCGCATTCTGCAGCAGTATAAAGACCTTCAGGACATCATCAACATCCTCGGGATGGACGAACTTTCGGACGAGGACAAAGTGGTCGTCAACCGCGCGCGCCGCGTTCAAAGGTTCCTATCGCAGCCGTTCTTCGTCGCCGAACAGTTTACGGGTCTCCAGGGCCGCTATGTGAAGCTCGAGGACACGATCCGCAGCTTCAAGGCCGTCCTGGCCGGCGAATACGATCACCTCCCGGAGAATGCGTTCTATATGGTGGGAACGATCGAGGAGGCGGTCGAGAAGGCGAAGACGCTGACGCAATAGAAATCGGTTTTCTAATCATTGGGAATTGTGTATGTCGAAAGTCATCAAAAGGAGAATGCATGCGAAGATCGAAGGCGATTTCGTCATCTTCATCATCGGCATGCGGATCAATAAGATCTGGAAGGTCCATAAGTGGTTTCCGGTTTTCATCGCCATGCCGAAGATGATCATGGAACTTTCGAAGAACCCGGACTCCGGATTTCTCGGCGCACGGCAGGCGGGTTTTTGGCTCGTCCAATACTGGCGCAGCTTCGATCATCTCGTGGCCTATTCCCGGAGCCGCGACTCCAGGCATTTCCCGGCCTGGGTAAAGTTCAACAAAAAGGTAAGTTCCAATGGCGATGTTGGGATCTGGCATGAGACGTACCTCATCCCGGACGGTCACTATGAGACGCTCTATAACAACATGCCTCCATCCGGACTTGGCAAGGTCGCCACGCTCATCCCGGCCGTTGGGAAATATGGCAGCGCAATGAGCCGGGCAGGAAAAGTTTTGGAGGACGAAGCGCCGATCGCCACGGATGGCTCGCTTCGATAGTTCAGCCGAGGAACAGCCAGATCGGGAGAACCCCTGCTCTTAAATCGCCGTAGAGTCCCGATCGTTGCTTTTCGATCGCGAACTGCAAATCTGTATTAATAAAGCCCTTTCAAGGCATCGTTTCGGCGGCGGACTTCCGCGCGAATGACAGAGAGCGAGCGGCGGACCCATTCGTAGGTTTCCTTATCGGGACGCTCGCCGTTCAAAAACCGGATCATGGCCGATTCGCTCTTTAGAACATCATCGATACTTAAAACGCCGGGTCCTTTGGACGGATCTTTTCGGACAACGAGGTCTTCGAAATTCACGCCCATTGCCTCGGCGATCTTTTTCAAAGTATGATCGGTGACGCCGGACTCGTCATTCTCGATCCGGCTTAAATGAGCTTGCGTGATTTTCGCGGTCTGAGCGAGATATCCCTGTTTAATACCACGTTCTTCGCGCATTCTGCGCAAACGTTCTCCCTGAGTTTCTGCCATTTTCTTATTATTCGCTAAGAATTCAGCAAAAAAATACAATTTTTTGGAAACAGAAGTTCATTTTTTGCGCAAATAACAAAAAAGAGGTATAAAAAAGAAAAACCCTCGGCACTTGGGTCGCCGAGGGTTTCTTTGGTGAGAGTTAAAACGGACTTGCGAAGGTCCGTTTCCACGAGTGTGCGATCACCCGCGGTTTGGTTGCGTTAAGGATGTGTGATCATCCCGTTAGTTTTGTTGCAAATCGTGTGCGCTTCCGGGCAAATTGGAAGCGCACGGTGAGTGAAAAGAGGCGAATGATTGCTCATTCGCGCGGGTGTGCGAGCACCCGATCCAGAAGGTCCAGGACCTTCCGGGTTTGGTTGCGATAATCGTTGCGATATTTTTAGTTGTTGCTTCACGAAAACGTTTTAGATCAATACGGCGGATCGAGCCGCTTTATCGAATCCCCATCGCTTCATATCGGGAACCTCGATAAACGGATGTCCCGTAATGTAGAAGCGATATCCATTGAAATTCACCCGATCGGCAAGCATAAGAACTCCGCGCACTCGAACGGAACTCATGACGGCGGAAAATTCAAGGTCGCCTAAGTCACTGACGACTCCGGTCCCAAGATTTATTTCCCGTCCTCGGAAATCCCGTCCCTCAAAGAGCGATGCGACCGTCGGGGCGCCGCTCCAAACCGCTGGCTCTAACATGTTGTTTTCCATGGACACATTAGAGATGATCCCAACGCCAGCCTGGCGTTCATCGGAATTCCGGTTCACATGGATCATTTCGTCGATCCGGTTGAACTGCCGGGCGAAATGGGTCCCGACGCCCCAGGATTCGAAGGCATCGTAAGAATCGAAGAGATGGACGAGATTCGGCTCCTCGGCAGCCCCTCCGGCGACGATCACCGGTTCCTGCACATTTGCAAGAAAATACTTGAATTCGAGGTGCGTGAGCACATTACCATCGAACATAAAATGCGGCCCGCCATCCGCCGCCGGCGGCGGCCGATATGCCTTAAGCCGCAGCTCTTCGAATACCAGCGGCAGCGGCATCATTCCATCGTCTCCATTCCTAATCGGTCGTATCATTGTCTTTCTCATCGAAAAAGCATCGGGCTTCGCTCACTCGAGAGATTCGGTTTGCGAATCCCTGTTGCTTGTTTCGCTGACAAAATTACGGGGAAACGATGGGTTAGACTAAATCGCGTGACTTGATTTTCTTACGGCTTCAGGACTGGAAATAAAACACAACGAGGCCGCCCATTTTCATGGACGACCTCCGGAAAGCCTCTCTAAAACAGAGGCTAAATCTTTATGCCACAATGACTTACAGGCTACTGCACGCGCGAGCGCCCGTGTCACAAAGTGATGCTTTGTGGCAGAAAATATTTCTCAATTTTCAGTAAAACCTCACACCGCACGCAACATGGCGTGAAGTTTTTTTTTCAATTTTTTCGGCTTCGCCGATTCTCGATGGGTTTTTAGCCCATCTCAAACTTTAGCTGACCGTACCGGCGCCTGGCCATTCGCTGCAACCAACGGCAGTGCCGCCCGCCATTTGCCACATCTGAGTGATCGTGCTTCCATCGGGGCACTGGATCACAGCATTCGCACCGGCCGGATCGAATTGGCCATAAATGGTCGTACCAACAACGTTATCGTTATTAATTTGAGTGGGTACCGTTTGGCCTGGTGCCATCGTAACCGGGATCTGCGCGCCCGACTGCATATTCAGCGTGATCGTGATCTGATTTTGCAGATAGCTCGTGCTCTGGAACGTGATGTTCGTCGCGTAGATCGAAATAAAGCCTATCACAAGGGTCGCCAGAAGGGCTGTAAGCTTATTAGAGCGTTTCATTTTCAATGGTATCGTTTTCGTGAATTTGGGAAGTAGCTATGGTAAACTTGCTCATCTTCGAGCATGGAAGCCATCGCAAAGGCCTTCTTCAGCTCAGGCGGAGCCGCCTTAAAAATGCACGGACAATTTTTAGGGGTAAAAAACAGCCATGTCCGCACCAAAATCGGGGCGGATTTTAAATGGAATCAGGGTTTTGCAACAAAATCGAACGTTTCGCATCGTTCGAGCTATCGCACCACAAAATCGCAAACGAGTGCAAGTATTATGCACTACAAGGATGCAAACCACCGGCCTTTCGCGTAGGCGGCGTTCACTGCAAACCAGACGGAAGTAGCTATTATGTCCGGTTATATTTTGCCCGTTACGCTTATACCAAGGCCCAAGAACTTCGCCATTTATAAGCTTCGGGATAGGTTCACCCACAGAGCTAATGCAGGTGAACTGCAACAAAGGTGGTATTCCACCGATGGATAAGACGCTTGGAAATAAATAATTTTATTTCTATACTTTCTTAAGCTTCTATTAGAAAACTAAATTAATGTTGAAAAAGTATAAATGTGGTAAAAAATGGTAAAATCATGTTTAAATCCACGAATTTAAAGCAAATGGGGCACAATTAGCTATGTGTTGGGCGACCATATCTATTTAGCTCTCATGGAATTTCCACTTAAAAACATAAGTTGGCCTACAGCCCTTCAGACTACATGAAATACTTCTCCGAAATCATCCGAATTCTCGAGCGCTTCAACGAACGG
>JAJPIQ010000042.1 GCA_021324685.1 Bacteroidota bacterium | reverse complement strand
GTCTTATTCCTTTTCGAGCGGGCGGCACACGAGATCGAGCAGCACATGCGGAAAGAGGAGATGATACTCTTTCCGTATATAAAGTCGATGGCCTCGGCGTATGAATTCTCGCGCCGGCGTCCGCTGGCCCCGTTCGTTGCGATCGAGGGACCGATCGTCCGAATGCAGGAGGACCACTTCGAGATCAATCAAATTTTTGCAAAAATTCGCGCTTTGCTTTCGGACTTCACGGTCCCGATGGAGTCCGACCCGCTGATGCATGGGGTCATAAAAGGGATCGCGGCATTCGTGAACGATCTTCACCAGCATATCCACCTGGAGAATAATATGCTGTTTCCGCGCGCGGTCTTGCTGGAGCAGGAGTTCGATAAACGAACGGGCATGCCGATCACGGAGCGCCAAACGCTCCCGGCACGAGCGGTCATCATGAACCACTAAAACATTCGATGCAAAATCTCGCCCCGCACAAACCGATGAAACGAAGCGAGCGCCTGAAAAAGGCGCCGCCGGCGGTCGCGCAGCCGAAGCGGAACGATCTTTTGCCGCTGCTCGAACAGTACGACGTCGCCGCTCCGCGATATACGAGCTATCCGCCGGCAACGCAATTCTCTTCGAACTTCGATTTCAGCCGGTACTTTCAGCAGATCGAACATCTGGGCGGCGCGCGTCCGGAACTATCGATCTATGTTCACCTGCCATTTTGCGATACGCTCTGTTTTTTCTGCGGGTGCACGATGGTGATCTCGAACAACCGCGATAAGATCTCGGAATACCTGACGTACCTGAAACGCGAGATCTCGCTTGCCGCCGAAAGCTTCGAAGAAAAGCCGGTCGTCGTTCAAATGCACTGGGGCGGCGGAAGCCCGACGCATTTAACGCCGTGGGAAATTTTATCGCTGGGCCAGCACCTTCGCCAGACGTTCGATTTTTCGCCGGAGGCGGAGATTTCGATCGAGATCGATCCCCGCGGCCTGACCGAGGAGCACGTACATGCCATGCGAACGGTCGGCTTCAATCGCGCCAGCATCGGCGTGCAGGATTTCGATGCGGACGTCCAGGTCTCGATCAATCGCGTCCAGCCCCGGGACCTGACCGAGCAGGCGATCGCGTGGTGCCGCGAGGCCGGGATCTCCTCGATCAATCTGGACCTGATCTACGGACTTCCCTATCAAACGAACGAGAGCTTTGTGCATACGCTGCGGGCCGTCACAGAGATCGTTCCCGACCGGATCGCGGTCTATAATTTCGCATACGTTCCCTGGATCAAGCCGCACCAAAAGCTGATCTCCCTCGAAACGTTGCCCACGCCCAGTTCGAAAGTCGCGCTATTGGAACTTTCGATCGAAACGCTGACCAACGCCGGCTATGCATACCTGGGCATGGACCATTTCGCAAAACCGTCGGACACGCTCTTTGCAGCCCAGCGAAACCGGACGTTGCAGCGCAACTTCCAGGGATACTCGACACTCGCGGGCAAAGACCTGCTGGCCTTCGGAATGTCGGCCATCGGCCGGATCGAAAATATTTTTGCGCAGAACGTAAAGGAATTGCCGGAGTACTATCGGCTGCTCGATGAAGGCCGCCTGCCCGTGGAAAAAGGATACGAATTAACCGCAGACGACAGCCGGCGAGAGTACACGATCATGCAGTTGATGTGCAATTTATCGGTCGACAAAGCCGAGTATGCCCGGCTCTTCGGCGATGACTTCGACCGATATTTCGAGCAGGAAATGAAGAATTTACGGCCACTCGCTCAGGACGGCCTTCTCGATTTTTATGAAGATACGCTCGAGGTCACCGATCGAGGGCGGTTTTTTCTGAGGAATATCGGCGTCGCCTTCGACGCCTATGCACGAACGCATGATGAAAAACAGGTTTATTCAAGGGCGATCTAAGAATAGGTAAGAGCATGAGCGGAGTGAAATATCCGGATGCGTGTTTGGTGATTAGTGGCTTGGGCCAGCCTCATGCTGGCTTTTTGGACCGCTACGAATCCGATATTCCTTCTATGCCTCACACGCCGGCCTTACTCCGTTTCGCCTTCGAGCATGCCTCGGACGGTATGCTGCTTACGGACCCGAAAGGGGTTATCAAGATCGTCAACGATGCCTTCGTCCGCATGTTCGGGTACGCTCACGAGGAAGCGGTCGGACAGCGTACCGGATTTTTGCGCTCGAAATATTCGACGCAGGAATTTTACGAGAGCATGTGGAAATCGCTCCGTGAAAACGGCGAGTGGAAAGGCGAGATCGTCAACCGTTGTAAAGACGGGACAGAAAAAAATTGCTTCCTGACTATTTCTTCGATTTTTTCGGAGGAAGGCGAACGGATCGGGTTCCTGGGCGTCGAAGTCGACCTCACCGATCGGAAACGGCTCGAGAATCAAATCATCCAGGGAGAAAAACTCTCGGCGATCGGCGAAAGCGTTGCCACGCTCGTCCATGAGATCCGCAATCCTTTAAATGGAATTGCGATGAATATCTACATGCTCGAATCGGCGGCCGCGGACCCGAGTTCGACCGGCCGATGGACCGAAGAGGAACGCGAATCGATCCATCTTATCAGCCGCGAAGCGCGCCGCCTCGAAGGGCTCGTGAAAAATGTATTGACGTACGCCCGAAATATCGACCTGAAATACGAGCGGGTGCTGTTAGCGGAGTTCCTTCAGGAATTAGAGGAATTGCTGATTTTTCAATCGCATCAGCACGACGTCGAGCTCAACGTCCGCTTAGATCACGAAAAATTGACCGGACGCTTCGACCCGGACCAGATGAAGCAGGTGATGCTGAACCTCGTTCAGAATGCGATCGAAGCCGCCGAGCAAAGCGATCAGCGGGTCGTCGAAGTCCGTGCTAAATTAAAGGAAGACCCGATCTGGCACTCGATCAGCTCGTCCGGTCGCGTCATTATGTTCGAAGTGTCCAACAGCGGTCCGCCCATCGCTGAAGAAATTCGCAAAAATCTCTTTCGACCTTTTTTTACCACGAAGCCGCAGGGACTTGGACTTGGTCTTGCCACGAGCGCCAAGATTGTGCGCCAGCACCATGGCGTACTCGATATTCAGCCGGCCGTAGAACCTCCCTTTACGACCATTTTCACTGTAGCATTACCAGCATAACACTGTGGAAGAACATGTAATGACCCTCCCCGACACGAATGGCCATCCGGCCGAGCAACTTGCGCCGGACCATTCGACCCTCACTCCCCATCGACCTCAGACCTCTCGACGAATTCTCGTCATCGATGACGATGCGACGGCTCGCCGAACACTCGAGCGATTTCTGACGCGCGAAGGATTCGCCGTCACAACCGCCGCAAATGCCAACGAAGGCTTGCTGGCCGTGCAGGTCGATCAACCGGAGATCATCCTGACGGACATCTACATGCCCGGCATGTCCGGTCTGGAACTGCAGGCCAAAGTGCAGGAATTCGCGCCGCATATCAACATTCTGCTCATGACCGGGCAGGACGATATGCCAACGACCGTCAAAGCCATGCAGCAGGGGGCCTACGATTACCTGACGAAACCGATCGACCTGGAACGTCTGAAAAAGATCCTGACGCGCCTGATCGAGACGCAGCAGCTCTCCGAGCAGCTCGATATGCTGAAAAAGAACGAGGCCGAAGAGTACAAACTCGAGAACATCCTCGTGGGGCGCAGCCCGCAGATGATCGAAATTTATAAAACGATCGGCAGCGTCACCCGCTCGCGCGTCACAGTACTCATCGAGGGCGAATCGGGAACCGGGAAGGAACTCATTGCGAGGGCGATCCACTTTAATTCCCCGTGGCGGGACGAGCCGTTCATCGCGGTCAACTGCACGGCCCTGGCCGAAACGCTGCTCGAGTCCGAGCTATTCGGCCACATGAAAGGCTCCTTCACCGGCGCCACGTCGGATAAGCGGGGGAAATTCGAGTTGGCTCGCGGTGGAACAATTTTCCTCGATGAAATCGGCGAAATTTCTCCGACGTTACAGGTGAAACTCCTGCGCGTCCTCCAGGAGCGCGAATTCGAGCGCGTGGGCGGAGAAAAAACGCTTCCCATGAACGCCCGCATTATTGCCGCGACAAACCGCGATCTCAAGAAAGAGGTCGAAGAGGGCCGCTTCCGGGAAGACCTTTATTACCGCTTGAACGTCGTTTCCATCAAAGCACCTCCGCTCCGCGAACGAAAAGAAGATATTCCGATCCTGGTCACCAGCCTGCTCCGCCGGATCAACGAAGAACTGCATACGAAAGTCTTCAAGATCAGCGACCCGTCCATGGAACGGATCCAGAAGCACGACTGGTCGGGCAATGTCCGCGAATTGGAGAACGTACTGACGCGCGCGGTCGTGCTTTCGAAATCGGACGTGATCGAAGAGTCGGTCCTGCCGAGGAATTCAGAGCACGTCAGTTCCGGCGCTCATTACGAATGGAACCGTTCCCTCGCCGAGGTCGAACGGGAACATATCCATCGCGTGCTCGATGCCGTACATGGCAATCGCACCGAAGCCGCACGGATCCTGGGGATTTCGAAACCGACGCTCTACGCGAAGCTGCCGACGGCCAAACACTCCGAAAAAGAATAGTCCGGCAATAGATCCGGGAATTCAGGGACAGCAGTCGGAGACGCATTCGACTGCGTGTCCGGACGGGAGGCTTGTGCGCTGCTCCATTGCCATTCCGCGGATCAGGAGTAGCAGGGCAACGGTAAGGCCGATCAGGGGGCCCGCATAACGCAGGCGATTTTTTATCCTGCACGATACCTGCGAACCGCCGAGTGCCACCATACTCATGAGCGGGACCGTTCCAAGACCGAAGGCGAACATAAACATCGAGCCGCTGAGTACTCCAGCCATTCCGAGCGCACCGATCAGCGCCGCCGTTACCAGGCCGCAGGGCAACAACCCGTTCAAAAGTCCTATGCCGAAATGGGTCAGCGTTCCGTGTTTCCCGAGCAACGATGCGAGCGCTCGTTTTATAACGCCTATCGTGCGCTCGATGGCGCGTCCGGAAATAAGTTCTCGCTTCCAGAGTACTTGCGCGCTGACAAATGCGATCATCACTACGGCGCAAACGATCGAAAGGACTTTGCTATAGCCCGCAAGGGAAATATAACTTCCAGCCACGCCGATCAAAGCTCCAAGCAGGGTATAGGTGATCACGCGCCCGAATTGGTACGCCATCTTATCCTGAGCGATGTTCCTCCACGGGCTCCGTTTCCCCGAGTCCGGCAGTCCAGAATTCGGAAGCGCGATCGCGATCGGCCCGCACATGCCGACGCAGTGCAGGCTTCCACCCAACCCCAGAAGAAATCCTGTGAGGATCGCGATCATGCTCCGATCCTTCGAGTCGCGAGTAATTGATAGGCGTTGCCGGCGTAGGTCCAGTTCGCCGTTAGTTCCCAGATCCCCGGGCTGAATCCTGCCGCCGGGATCGTCATCGTGCCATCGGGCCGAAACGCGAGCGGTAAGGTCCGGTCCTGGGAGGAGGCGTTCGGCCGGTACAGCGTAATTGTTCCCACCGCACCCGCCGCCTGCGACTGCGGAATCCGGACCACGAATACGTGATCCGAGCGATCGAAGTCGATCGAAGCCGAGGCGTTCAATCGTTCCGCCCGGAGGCGCGCCGCCATCGTTTCATCGTATTTCAGGCTGGATTCATAATAGTCGGACCGGACCAGGTCGACATCGTGCGAGAAGGCATAGACCGCCCAGACCATTGAGCCGCCGATAAAGACCGCCAGAGCGATCATCATGCCCCATCCCCAGTTTCGTTTCATCGTACATTCCTTCCTTATGCTATCAGGATAATTCCCAGCGCCATTACGGCGTCAGGAATTCTGTTCGTATTTGCTTAATGACTTTTCCGTTCGAGACCGCGTCGATCGTGATATCGATGTTATGTTGCGTCCCCGTGCCTGCAATACTTGCCGGGATCGTAACGATGAACCGTCCTTTCGCAATCTCGCCCGCTTTCACGTACGTTGCGAGCCCGAGCGTTGTGAGGGTCGCCTTCGATGGGTGCTCGACGTTCAATACGATCGGAAGATCGCTCCCACTTTTATTGATAATTTCGGCATCGTAAAAATTGGCGCTCCCATTGGCGGTCACGGTCCACGTCGTACCGGGCGAACGAAGGATGTTCACCGCAAGATCGGAGCGGGCAATGAATAATGTACTGGTAATAACGACTAATCCCCCCCAGATCGCGCTATAGCCTTTGACGCGCGGCGTAAACCATTTTTTGAGTCCGGACTGGATCGCATTCGCGCTCGTGTACCGAATCAGCCCTTTGGGGAGCTTTACTTTCTCCATGACCTCATCGCAGGCATCGATACACGCCGTGCACGCGACGCACTCGAGTTGGATCCCGTTCCGAATATCGATCCCGGTCGGACAGACAACGACGCATTGATGACAGTCGATGCAATCGCCGAGATCCGCCGCGACCGCGGATGGCTGCCGATCGATCACGGCCGAGCGTGGATCGTTCTTCCGCCATTTTCCGCGCGGTTCCCCACGCTTGGTATCGTAGGTGATCGTTACGGTATTATCGTCGACCAGCGCCGACATAAAACGCCCGTAGGGACACGCCACCAGGCACGCCTGCTCTCGAAATCGCGCGAAGACGAGATAAAATACGATCGTGAACGTTACCAAAGAAAGGAATAGCGCCGCATGTCCCGCCGGCCCTTCTTCGATGTAGCCGCGAAGGGTATCGCTCGAGACGACATAGGCAAGAAAGATATTGGCGATCGCAAACGAGATCGCAAAGAAGATGGACTGCTTTGTAGCGAAACGCCAGAGGCGATCGAAGTTCCAGGGACCGCGATGGCGGGTATGCTGCGTTCCCGGAGGACCATCGATCCACCATTCGATCTTTCGAAAGACCATCTCCATAAAGACCGTTTGCGGACAGAGCCACCCGCACCAGATCCTTCCCAGCACCGCTGTAAACAGAACGATGGAAACAAGGCCCGTAAGAAAGAGCACGACGACCAGGTAAAAATCCTCCGGCCAGAGCGGATAGCCAAAGAGGACGAACTTCCGGTCCAGAATATCGAACAGGAGAAATTGCTGGCCGCCGACCGTTACGAACGGAGCGAACGCGAGGAACGCCAGCAGGAAGACCGAGAGGGTGGTCCGCCATCTGTAAAACGTTCCACGCGGTTGTTTCGCATAGATCCATTTACGCCGCCCATCCGGCGCGACGCTGGCAAGCTGCGCCCGAAAAGCATCGTCGGCGATGCTTCGCTCCTCATCCTGAATCACATCGAGATCGAGTAATGACATGAACTAGTCCCCGCCGTTTCAAGGCGGGGTCAGGAAGTGATTATTCGGGTTTGAATAAAACATCGCGCGCAGGGTCGATCGGCTTCGGGTTCGGAGGGTTCGAGCCATGCTTCGAAACGACGTACGAAGCCACATCGAGCAGCTCTTCGTCCGAAAGCACATTTCCGTTCCCGAATTTCAGCATCCCCTTTTCGGGGTATCCGTGGGAAATGTCGGCCAGGATGTCCTGGAATTTTCCGCCGTGCAACCAGTAGTCGTCCGTGAGGTTCGGTCCGACGAGCCCTCCCAGGTCCGGCCGGTGGCAGGTAAAGCAAAGGTTCTTTTGCTGAAAGATCGTCTCCCCGATTTTCAGCGACGCGGCATCGGTCCGCGGGACCCAGGTCGAGAAGTCCTTTGCGGCGCCGGCCGTGGATTTGACATGCGACATTTCCTCCGCATATTCCGCGACTTCGCCCCGCGGCCCGAACCAAAGGAAGTTCCAATCGCCGCCGTCCCAGACGTGGTAATAAAAGAGATAGATCGCTCCGAGCACGATCGTAAGGTAAAATCCGTAGAGCCACCATTTGGGCAGCGCATTATCGTATTCCTGGATGCCGTCGGCTTCATGGCCTTCCAGCAGTATATCTTTCTTTTCCGGTGCCATAAAAATTTTTTAAAGTTGTATCGCAGATTCTTCTTCCAGTATCTCCTCCGCGAGCGCTTCGAGTCGCGTTCGGTCGGCGCGGAAGTACCACACGAGGAGTCCCGCGAAGACCACGACGAAAATCAGGAGGGAGACGATCGGGTAATATTCGATCCCCGGGATGGACGTGAGCACATTCGATTCCATGGTTGTCCTTTCTTAGTTATTCGTAGCCGAGGTGGGTGAATCGGGCGGAGCTTTCTTAATATCGGTTCCCAATCGCTGCAGATAGGCAATAAGCGCCACGATCTCCTTATTGGGATCGGCGTTCTTCATGCCATTGGCCTGAAGATCGGCCGCAACGGTTTTCGCCTGCGCCTTCGCGCTATCGACCGCATCGTACTCGAAATCGTACGGATACGGAACGCCCAGTTTACGGAGCGTAATGATCTTGCCTTCGGTGTGCGAAAGATCGAGATCGTCGTCGAACAGCCAGGTATAGGCCGGCATAATGGAGTTCGGCGACGTCGAACGCGGGTCCATCATGTGCCGGAAATGCCATGCGCTCGGATACTTCCCACCGATGCGCGCCAGGTCGGGACCCGTCCGCTTCGAACCCCAGAGGAACGGATGGTCGTACACGAATTCGCCGGGCTTCGAGTAATCGCCATAGCGTTCCACCTCGCTGCGGAACGGCCGGATCATTTGCGAGTGGCAGTTATTGCAGCCTTCGCGAATGTATAGATCGCGGCCTTCGATTTCGAGCGGCGTGTATGACTTCACACTCGCGATCGTCGGCACGTTCGACTGAACGAGTGCCGTCGGAACGAACTCGATGAGCCCGCCCACGAGGACCGCTCCCAACGCGTACACGCTGAAGCGGATGGGCTTGCCTTCCAGCATGCGGTGCCAGCCTTCGGCTTTGTGCGGGACCGGTTCCAAACGGTGGTTCACGACCTGGACTTCTTCATCGCGCAGGAGCGAACCGGCTTTGGCGGTCTTATACAGATTATACACCGCCAGGAGCGCACCCGTGAGATACAAGACCCCGCCGATGGAACGAATAATATACATCGGCTGGATCTGCATTACCACTTCGAGAAAGTTCGGATACATGAGCGAGCCATCGGGACGGAACTGTTTGAACATCAGGGCTTCGGTGATGCCCGACCAGTACATCGGGATCACATAGAAGATCACGCCGAGCGTCATCACCCAGAAGTGCCAGTTCGCGAGCTTCACGGAATAGAGTTTCGTCCGATAAATCCGCGGGAAAATATAATAGAGCATCGCGAACGTCAGTCCGCCGTTCCAGAGGAGCGCCGCAAGGTGCACGTGCCCGATCACGTAGTTCGTGTAATGCGTCAGCGCGTTGACGTTCTTGAACGACATCATCGGTCCTTCGAACGTCGCCATGCCATAGGCGGTAATGCCGACGACGAGGAACTTAAGAACGGGGTCGGTCCGGACCTTATCCCATGCGCCGCGGAGCGTCATCAGCCCGTTGATCATCCCGCCCCACGAGGGAGCAATGAGCATGATGCTGAAAACGGAACCTAACGATTGTGCCCAGTCCGGAAGCGCGGTGTAGAGTAAGTGATGGGGGCCGGCCCAGATATAGATGAAGATCAGGGCCCAAAAATGGACGATGGAAAGCCGGTACGAAAAGATCGGCCGGTTCGCCGCTTTGGGAATGAAATAATACATGATCCCCAAAAAAGGCGTCGTGAGGAAAAATGCGACGGCATTATGCCCGTACCACCATTGGACGAGCGCGTCCTGCACGCCGGCATACGCCGAGTAACTTTTCCAGAACGTGACCGGGAGTTCGAGCGAATTGACAATGTGAAGGATCGCCACCGTCAGGAACGTTGCCAGATAGAACCACACGGCCACATACATGTGCTTGTCCTTTCGGCGCAGGACCGTCCAGATCATATTCCATCCAAAAATCACCCACACGGCTGCGATCGCAATATCGATCGGCCATTCGAGTTCGGCGTATTCTTTACTCGAGGTAATTCCGAGCGGAAGGGTGATCGCGGCGCTGACGATAATGAGCTGCCAACCCCAGAAATGGAGTTTCGACAGCAGGTCGCTCGCCATGCGTGCTTTGCAGAGCCGCTGCAGGGAGTAATACACTCCCACAAAGATCGCATTGCCCGCAAAGGCGAAGACCACGGCGTTCGTGTGGAGCGGTCGTAAGCGCCCGTACGAAAGGAAATTAATTCCACCGAGGAAATTCGGCAGGTAGAGTTTGATCGCGATAATAATGCCGACCAGCATACCGACGACGCCCCAGGCCGCCGTCGCCATGGCGAAGAGCCGGACAATATTATTGTCGTACGACACGGTCTCTACCGTGGGAAGCGTTCCTCCTGCCGCAACGGGCGGCGCTTTACCGCTCGCGGGAGGAGCGAGCGTCCGTGTGCCATCGATCGTTTCAAGTGCCATGATTCAAGTTGGATTGAGTATCGGGTTGTTCGTCTTCGAATAAAACTCGTAGTGCGGGGGTGTGCACGTCGTCATACTGGCCGGTCGCCGTAGCCCACAAGAATGCAATAAGGAACGCCGCCGCGGCGATCACGCTCGAAAGGATAAGGAGCAGGACGATATTCATACGACCGTTCGAAGAAATGTTCGCGCTCCGGTAACGCTGATCGCAAGGACCGTCAGCGAACTCACCGGCATCAGGATCGCAGCGGCCATCGGAGAAAGCTTCCCGGCCATCGCGAGCGAGATCCCGACCGCATTATAAAGAATGGAAAAAATAAAGTTCACTTCGATGACGTGCTTCATCGTGCGAGCGTACGTAAGAAGTCCCGCCAGCCGCGGGAGCGATGGCGCCCGCATAATGACGTCGCAGGCCGGCACCAGCGTCCCGGTATCGTCCGTGACGGCGATCGCGGCAGCGGCTTCCTTCATTGCGCCGGCATCGTTCAGGCCGTCGCCGACCATCAGGACGGAGCGGCCGCGCTGTTGTTCGTGCCGAACACGCTCCAATTTTTCTTCGGGGCGGCATTCGAACGCCATATTCTCATCCCCGAACAGCGGCACAAAAAGTGCGCGATCGCGGTCCGAATCGCCGGAAAGCAATTGGACCGGGATTTTTTTTCTGAGCGATTCGATCAACGCGCGAATCCCGGGGCGCAGCGTGGTCGTCAACCGAAATACTCCCGCAAACTCCCCATCGATCGCAACCGCGGTCGATCCGGCCGGAATATCCAGATCGATCGTGCGGCAGCGCGAACGAATAAAATCCTGGGAACCGATCGCTACGCGGTGTCCGCGCGAGGTCCCCACAATGCCCTTCCCTATTTCTTCTTCGAGGAAGGATACTTCGCCATCGCCGGTCCGGATGCCATCCCGAATCGCACCCATCGCGATCGTTCGGCTTACGGGGTGCGTACTATGCGAAGCAATGGACGAAATAGCGTCCCATGCGTCCGCCGCGAGCCTGGGTCCCACGAATTCCAATTGTGGTTCCGGCGCGGTCAGCGTTCCTGTTTTATCGAAGACGACTTCATCGATGGCTTCGAGCTCCAGCAGCACACCGGTGTTCTTGAGATAAATTCCAAGCGTTCCCAATCGGCCCATCGCGCTTCCCAGTGTGATCGGCGCCGCCAGCGTAAGGGCGCACGGGCATGCGACAATGAGGACGGCCGTGAAAATATTGAATGCCGTCGCCCAGTCGGGTAGCCAGAGCGCCGCGCCCGCACACGCGACGGCCATGGCAACGACGGTAAACCATTGCCCGAATGCGTCCTGCAATTTTAAATATCGATGCCCGCGGTCGTCGGGGCTTCGAACCTCATCGGCGTGGGAACTTCGGTCCCACATCGCCGCCAGGGCACTGTGGGAGACCGCCCGGACCGCGATCGCGTCGAGCGCGCGTCCGATGACGCGGCCGCCGGCATAGACCGTCTCCCCTTTCGTGCATTCAACCGGTACGGATTCGCCGGTCACGAAGCTATAATCGATATAGCCGGACTCGGACTCGAGTACGCTGTCGCACGGGATCACTTCGCCGTTGCGGACCGATAACAGGCTGCCGATCTCGATCCGCTCGATGGGAACGGTAGTAAATCCTTCCGCGGTCCGAAGACGGACCGAAAGCGGAAAGAACGAACGGTACGTACGGTCGAACGAGAGCGCATCGAACGCCTTCTGCTGGAACAAGCGGCCAATGAGCAGGAAAAAGACGAGCCCGTTGAACGAATCGAGAAAACCTTCCCCGTGACCCGTTGCGATATCGACTACGCTCCGGGCAAACAGCACGGCAATGCCGAGCGCGACGGGCACATCCAAATTGATCTTCTTTCCGCGGAGCGCGGCCCGCGCCCCCTGGAACCAGGGAAACGCGCAATAAAAAAACACCGGGATCGAAAGCACGACCGAAAGGAAACGAAACGCGATCAGGAGCGGCCGCTCCACGCCCCCGCTCCCGGCAAAATACTGCGCCAGGTACATCATCATCGTATTGCCGGCCGCGAACCCGGCAATGCCGATCCGAGCGTACAAATTTCGGCTGGAACGATACTCCGGACGGACTTCGCCTTCGAGCCGAAGGAGCGGCGCGTACCCGATGGACGCCATGCACTCCGCAATTTCGCGCAGCGAGGTCCGGCGGGGATCGAAATCGATCGTTACGCGCTTGCGCAGGATGTCCACCGTCGAAGCGAGCACGCCGGGCTCCAGCCGGTCGAACCGCTCGAGCAGCCAGACACAGGAGGCACAATGGATCGACGGGACGGTCCAGACCACCCGGTCGAAATGCGCGCTCGCGAACGTCAGAACTTTTTTAGAAACGGCCGGATCGTCGAGGACCGCATATTCGTCCTGGTGCTCGGAGCGGCGTTTCATCGTGACGCCGGCGTTTTTGTCGTATCGGTAATATTCGCACAGGTCGTGCTGCGACAAAATTTCGTACACCGTCTTACAGCCCGAACAGCAAAACGCGCGGCCATCGTCAAAGACCGGAGCCGGTCCTATCGCATCGCCACAATGCTCGCAGACCGCGGGCACAGACGGTGCGAGATCGGACGTGATCGACGATGGTTGCATGGCAAAGCGTGGAACGAATGCAGCGCGTAGCCGCCAACTATGTTTCGGGCGCCCTTCTCGTTCGAAGTTCGAAGAACGCCCGCTTTGATATCGCTATTGTTTATAGGTCTTGCTCAGGGAGCGGACGAACGAGATCACGTTCCTGATCGTATCGTCTGCGAGCTGCGGCTGTGCCGGCATCCCGGGATAACCGAACTGCGCGCCGCCGTTCTTGACGACCTGGTAGAGATGGTCGTTCGTGAGCTTGTCCATATACGCCCCGTTGGTATGATCGCGCGGCTTTGGGTTGAGCGCAACGGCCGCGGGGCCATCGCCTTTTCCGCCTTCGCCATGGCACGGCGCGCAGGTCATATGATAGGTCGCATGCCCGAGCTCGACATGCTGCGGCGACATGTCCAGCGTTATTGCGGGCGTAGCGGCCGGCGCGGCAGCGGTGTTCGCAGCCGGAGTTGCGGTCGATGCCGCCGGCTGTTCTTCATTGAGCTTTTCATTCGATCCTCCGCCACAGGAAGCAAGCGTGAATGCGGTAAGTAGTGCAAGGAAGCAAATGGGTAGTTTCATAGATACAGTCATCAAGTGCGTGATAGAAAAATGCGTTAAGAACGTATTGTAAGAACTTGTTTATTATTTGGAAAAAGAAGCCGGGGTTTGATTGTCCATGTACTGGTCCGTGTTCTGCAGTGCCCAGACGTAATTGGCAAGGTGCCAGCGGTCCGTATCGCTCAGGCTCTGCGCGAAAGAGGGCATCGGCGTTCCATTCAGGCCGGTCGAAAAAATGCGAAAGACATCGACGGCGCTCCGCGCGAATTTATAGTCCGAAGGGTTCGTCAGGTCGGTCGGGCGAATGCGATTATGGAAATCGTCCGTCAGCGTTTCCGCCGCGGGCCCGTTTCCTTCCCCGTTCACTCCGTGGCAATTGGCGCATTGCATTTGCAGATACAAGGCGCGCCCTCGCGCAAAGCTTTCGGGGCTCGGCAGCACTTCGATCCCAACGTTGAGCACGTCGAGCGGGAACTCGGTCGAATCCGCAAAACGCGGCGAAAAGGTCTTGATATATTGCACGATGTCCCAACGGTCCTCCGGCCTCATTTGCGCGAACGACGGCATGGGCGTGTCGTGTAAGCCGGTCGTGATCGTGTGATACAGGTCGTAATCGGTCGGGAGCTCTCCGCTGGCGGTGGAACGATTAAGATAAATTCCCCGCGTGAAGTCGCGCGGTTTCATTTGCAGGTTCGAGGCGATGGGGCCGTCCCCGCGCCCGTCCGTCCCATGGCACGGCGCGCAGGCGACCGTGAACATCCGTTTGCCCCGCTCGAGCGTCTCGGCGGTGGCCGGGGGCGTTTGAAGCGTCACCGCGTCCGCGGGGCCGCTCGTCGGGATCGAGTTCCCTAATCGTGGGACGCTCAGGCCCGCAATGCCGATCGCGGCGGTCAAGGTTAATGCTTGCAGTGTCATGTCGTTTTCTTAAAATCCGAATCGCAGCCCGAGCCCGGCGGACGTCGTCGTAACGTCCGCGGTCTCTGGAATTTTATCTTTCGTGATCGTATAGACCGCGGTCACAAATACGTTCGGCAACAGATGATACTGCAGGCCGAGATCGACCTGGTTCTGCTGCTCGTTCGTTTCCTTCACCGTCAGGAAATCGTACCGGCCATACACATAGAGTTTCTCCGGGAGCACGATCACATTCACGCCGCCGAACCCACCGGTCATTCGATACCCGGTTCCGACGGTATCGACGTTGTCGTCGGTCCCGGTCATATACTGTCCAAAGAAATCGAGCCGTCGCGTCCAGGGATCGTATAGTTCCAGGCTCACACCGGCGCGCGTGTTATGATTGGTCCATGGTGCGATCCCTCCCGTATCGGCGATCGATTGGGTCCCGCCGTAATAAAACCCGCCGAAGCGAAGCGGCGCCTGGTCGAGATATACCGTTTGGTCGAGCGCAAAAAAGTACGCTTTGGCCGTCGTAAGGTCGATATCGCTGTTGTTCCCGCCCGTCATGCCGGCTTCCCATCGAAGCCCGTTGGAAATGTCTGGAATGATTCCGAAAGCGGACACGCCAAAGGTCGGATCGGAAAAAATAAGCGTGTTCGCCGGCGCAAGGTTGCTTTTTCCGGCAAAGGGATCGTAGCCATAGACGAGCGGGCCCGTATTCGGGTTCGAGAGCATCACGTTCTCCATGAAAGGGACCAGGAACCGAAATTTCCCAAGCCGAAAATTGAGGCTCCCCGTCCCGTCGTTGAGCGCATCGGAGTAAATGAGGTTTGCCGTTTCCACATCGATGCTCGTCGAACCGCCGGAAATAGCGATCGGGACGGCCGTGAAGTACGAAAAATGCGACCCGAGCGAGGCAGAACTAAAAAGTCCCACTTCGATGCCGGAGAACGTAAGCGAATTCAGGAGCGAAGTATTCTGCAGGTTGTCCCACTGGGTTTGCCGCAGGAGCATCGGCTGCGCCACCGCGCCGAAGGCGAAGCTCGGCTGGTCCCAGAGCGAGACCTTTTCGTTCGTTCCCGGGAGCTGGTAACCGTTTGCCTGGAACCGCCGGCCAAAATCGTTCAGGAGCGGCGGCGTCGTATGACACGTAAAACACGTCGTGTGATACTTATGCGCAAAGAGCGGAATCGCGTTGGCGCGCGGAACGAAAACCAGTCCCGCGATCGCGGCGACCGAATAGGCGAGCAGGTATTTCATTGGAGTTGGAAGTCTGCGGTCGCAACGCCATTGCCAACGGTCACCTGGCGTTGTTCGACTACGGCACCGGAAAATTCTGGACGCCCGCCTTCGTTGCCGGCCGGCTTCCAGCCTTCATGCCACAGCACGAGATTATAGGTCCCCGGAGGAAGCCCGTCGATCGAATACGATCCATCGGCGTGAGTGACCGCGACATAGGGATTGTCGGTCACCCAGATCCAGGACGACATCCAATAATGGACGTCGCACTCGACATTCACCATGCCGGCTTTTTTAAGGGCCTGTTGCGATTTTTGTCCCTGGCTCGGCTGTGCAAAATTGAAGAGCGTCGAGCGGTCCGAACCGCTGACATAATATCCATGTACATTATGCAGGCCGGGATCGTCGTTCTCGAACGTCACGGAAGTTCCCCTCGTGGCGACCGCCAGGTGCGGCGTATATCCACAACCGCTTTGTTTGATCGTGAGCGGCGGAAAATTCGGTTTCCCCGCGGGCGGGTTCGAGATATAAAGGAGTGTGTATTCGACCCCGCCATTTTTGCCGACGATGAGGTGGTCGTACGAGTGCGAACTACCGCACATTTCGAAGCCGGTCGTCTTCGCGGTCGCAAGATGAGGAGCCGATCCGGTAAAGGTTACCCTTCCACTAATGGAAGCTCCGGCCGGGACCGTGCTCGAGGTCTCTTTTGGGACGAACAGGAAGCCAAAACTCGTCGCAATCACAATAATAACTGCGAATGCAAAATCACCGCTCGTAAAAAGCGAAGGTTTCGTCGAATCCTTAAACGATTTCATTTTGTACAGGAAATTAGAAGTGTAAAAAAAACTAACTTAGAATGTTCTCTCAGATTATGCCACGTCAAGAAATCTTCCGAATTGCACAATCTGATTGAATTTGCCCGCTTTTCTATCAAGGGTCGCCGTAAACTTTTTTTCGGCGCTGTAAGATTTCTTTCCTTTTTTGAGGACTTGATTCGCCCTGCCTAGCGCTTTACTGCAAGTTCGCAGTGTATGATAATAAGTTTTGTCCTTCCCGCGAAGCACGCACGATCGCTCATGCGCCGGGAATCCAGGCCCGGCGGAGACGAACAATTAAGTTTGGATCGCAGCAAGCGCGGAGCGATTACTCCACCATGCGCTATAATTCCTCGAACCTGGATTCCCGCATCCGCGGGAATGACATTGTATAGCTGGCGCTTTGCATTGTCAGGATGTTAGCTCCTCACAAATTCCGCGAGTAAGGTATAATCGCCGGCATCGGCGGCGTGGAGTGCCGCGATATAGCGGTTGCGTGTTTCGCTCATTTCCGCGATCGATCCGCTTCCCCAGGTGAAGGGTTCTTCGCCATGTTGCAGGAGCAGGAGATCGGTCAGCTCGCGCGCATGGCGTCCGTTGCCATTATTGAAATAGTGTATCGTAACGATCCGGTGATGGAATTCCGCGCCGAGCCGGTCCCACTCCTTATGCGTGCTCGGCGGAGCGTAGTCGAGGCGGTAGCGGAAATCGGCAAGCGCCGTTTCGATCTCGACCGGAATCGAATAGAAGTGCGAGAACTTTTCGTTTTGAAGTTCCTTTTGCCTGCGCTTCCCGGCCCACTTCCAGACGTCGCCAAACATTCGCTGGTGAAGACGCTCGAGGAATGCAACCGTTAAAAGGTTACCATGCCTTCGGCCTCTCGACCACATTCGAGAGCGGACAATATTCTCATATTCCACTTCGTTCAGTTCCCGCTGCGTGGTGATGTTCGATGGAATGAGGTCCTTCTCCTCATTGGGATCGATCGGCGTAGCACCCTCGGGATAACGGAACTTCATTTCACCATCTCCAGCGGAACTTCATTTCACCATCTCCAGCGGGACTTCATTTTACCCATCTCCAGAGAAGCCGAGGGTTCTTTTCGAGTTCCAGGATCAGTTCCTCTCGCGTGGTCTCCATCGGGGCTTTTCGAACGGTCTGGTCTTCCAGTTCCATCGTTTGGGCCGCCCCGCTCAGGATGGTATCCGCCGCTTGCTCCGCGGCGGTCCGGATCGTCTCCTGGAGCGGGCGTTTGGGAACGATCGCATAGAGGAGCACACAATCGAGGGATTCGGCTGCGCTTCGAAGCGATGCCAGGGTAATGCTTTGATTCGCTTCCCGTTTTTCGATCTGTTGGATCGCCTGCGGCGAGGTCCCCACTCGCTCGGCCAATGTTCGCAGCGGCATTCCCAGCGATTCGCGAATGGCCCGCAGCCATCCCTTCGAGGGTGCTTCGAACGCCGGATAAGCGTAGGCTTCGCGAAAGATCTCATCCAATTGCTTCCTTTGCGTCTTCTTCACACAAATTCAACTCATATATTGATATTATGGTTCATTTTATCAATCTATTGATTGATGTAATTGTTTATGTTTTCAAGTTATATCTTTAAATACGCTATTCCTCACGACAATTTAAATCAGTACATATAGAAATCGCAACTCTTTATCAATTTTCGGAAACTTTTTTGATATATTTATGGTTGAAAATTTCGGATTTTTATATATTTCTTACAGAAAATATAAATTTCATGAAAAAATAGATCGAGTTCATGAAAATTTTCCCCCGTCCAAAACAGATCTAGCGGTTGCTTAAAGAAAGAATGGCGAAATTGAGTTGTTTTCGCAAACTCCCTTCCCTGACCCCTCCCCCAAGCGCGAAATGGACGAATGTATTACCTGCCGGAGGCGGCGGAGTGAAGAACGCCGATCGGTTCGAACTGCGCGGTGAAATGGCGAAGGACCGGCGCTTCATACGCGATCGAAAGGCCGCTGAGCATGGCGCGGTCGTTATAGACTTCGGTGACTGCTTCGGCAATATAGTCGATATGGCTTTGAGTATAAACCCGGCGCGGGATGGCGAGCCGAACAAGTTCCATCGACGCCGGCACCAGGCGCCCGGCGGCATCGTACTTACCGAACATGACGCTGCCGATCTCGACGGTCCGAATTCCGGCATGAAGATAGAGCGCACAGACGATGGCCTGGCCCGGGTATTCTTCGGGCGGGATGTGCGGCACAAAGCGTTTGGCGTCAAGATAGACCGCATGGCCGCCGGTGGGCCGCACAATGGGAACTCCGCCGAGTTCGAGCGCGTCGCCCAGATACTGGACGGAACGGAGCCGGTACGCAAGGTACGATTCGTCGAGCACTTCTTCGAGGCCGCGGGCGATGGCTTCGAGGTCCCGGCGGGCAAGGCCGCCATAGGTCGTGAAGCCTTCGGTAACGATCAGGACGTTGCGGGCCTGCATGGCGAGCGTATCGTCGTTCATCGCAAGCCATCCGCCGGTGTTGACGAGCCCGTCTTTTTTGGCGCTCATCGTGCAGCCGTCGGCATAGGAGAACATCTCCTGCACGATGGACTTGACGGGAACCGATTCGTATCCGGGTTCCCGAAGCTTGATGAACATGGCGTTCTCGGCGAACCGGCAGGCGTCGAGAAAGAACGGAATCCCATAGGCATGCGCGATCTCGCTCACGGCACGAATGTTCGCCATCGAGACCGGCTGTCCGCCGCCGGTATTGTTGGTGACGGTGAGCATAATGACCGGGATGCGTCCCGGGCCTTCCCCAAGAATAAGTTCCTCGAGGAGTTCCGTGTCCATGTTCCCTTTGAAATCGGCAACCATTTCGGGGACGAGCCCCAGGGCATTCGGCAGGTCGATCGCCTGGGCGCCGGAGACCTCGATGTTCGCCCTCGTCGTATCGAAGTGGGTGTTATTCGGAATGATCCTTCCCGGACCGCCGACCAGGCTAAAGAGGATCTTTTCGGCCGCGCGTCCCTGGTGCGTGGGAATGATATGTTTGAAGCCCGTAATATCCCGAACGACTTCTTCGAAGCGATAGTAGCTTCGGGAACCGGCGTAGGCCTCGTCCCCGTCCATGAGCGCGGACCATTGCTTGGCGCTCATGGCGGTGGTGCCGCTATCGGTCAGAAGGTCGATGAGGACGTCATCGGAATGGAGCAAAAAGGGATTGTAGGATGCCGCTTCGAGCAAACGTTCCCGCTCGGAGCGTGTGGTAAAGCGGAGCTGCTCCACCATTTTGATCTTGAAGGGCTCGATGATCGTCTTCATGATAGGGAGAGTTCGGAAAATGGATGGGCGCGGACGCCCGGATTAATGCGCGACCCGGGGTTTTCCCCAGATGGTCCGCCCAAAGAGTGGCGCGAAGAGGCAAAAGTTCACCCATCCGGCGACCAGTGGAACGAGTCCAATAATTCCCACAAAGAAGCCGGCATCCCCGAACAAGCCGAGCCCGATCAGGACCAGGCCGAGCACGATCCGCACGGTGCGCCCAACGGCACTGCGCATAAAGTCAACAAAATGGTCCATGATCGTTTAATTCAATATGTGATGAATGTCCGATCGAGCACGCTGGACGGCTCCATCGTGGGAATCTTTCAAAACGGCTTCCCAAGCGATCTCGCAGCCGCTCCGGCGGAGCATGGCGCTCACGCTGCAATAGGTCGTCTCGGAAAGTTCGAGCGCATGGGTGAGTTCTTCCATGGTGACGTCGGGGCTCACCAATTCGATTTGCATCGCGATCTTCGTAAAGACGCGGGGATGCGTTGCAGCCCGCTCGCCGGTGAGATGGACCGAAAAATCGGTGATCGTTTTTCGCCGCTTCCGAAGGATCGGAATGACGTCCATCGCCATACAGGCCGCAACGGCTTCGAGCACGGTCTCCATCGGGCTGGCAGCGGTATCGGACCCGCCGCCTTTCACGCTGGTGTCGAACGCGGTCTCCTGCCCTTTTTCGTTGGTGCCAATGAGGCGGAGGGCGCGTTCAAGATGGAGCGATACTTTCGTTCCATGGTCGGTTACGGTAAAACCATTTGTTTCCATACGCTTACTTTAAGCTTACCAGGTACGCGACCAATTGCTGGAACTGATCGTCGGGAAGTTCGACGGGGTCCATATCGGCATCGCGCGCTTTTTTCGTGGGGTTCAGCAATCTCGATTTCAGGGTGTCCAATGGAAATTTTGTTCCAACGCCGATGAGTTTTGGCGCTTTATCGGTCCCGTCCGCATTTTCGCCATGGCACTGGTCGCAGGAATTGTCGAGGAATAATTTCCTTCCCGCCGCCGCTTCGGGACTCAACTGCTGCGCCGCTGCGGCCGGAGCGCCGATCACGACCGGTTCGAACGGAGCCGCCATGAAGGCGGTGGCGATCGAGTCCTGCCGCGACAGTTGCGTGGCCACGGAGGGATCGCTCCCATCTTCGTGCCCGCTTTGCCAGCCCAGGAACAGCAGCGCACATAACACGATCGCAAACGAAAAGGACGCCACGGGCCGTTTCCACGGCCGCCGCTCGCGGCGGCGGTCGAGGAACGGTAAGAGAACGAGAGCCAGTGCAATGATCCCTGGAATCACGACAATGCCGACCACGGCAAGGCCGCCGTTCCAGTATTTCAACCATTGAAAGATCGGAAGATAATACCATTCGGGGCGTGGAAGGAACGAAGTGTCTGCCGGATTCGCCTTCGGGCCGAGCCCGACCGGAGCTAAATAGGCAAGGAGCCCTAAGGTACCAACGAGAACCGTGGCAAAGACGATGTCCATCAGGACCTGCTTCGGATAAAATTGTTCCGTCCTTTGGGTCGGCACGACCGGATCTTCGTCGATCGGTCCGGCACTCCCGGCTTTGCGGAACAAAAAGACATGCAGGCCGACACATGCGAAGATACCCGCCGGGATCAGAAAGACATGGGCTACGAAAAATCGGGAAAGCGTCAGGGTTCCCATTTCGGTACCGCCCCGCATCAGTTCCTTCAGCCAGTTGCCGATCAATGGAACTTCGCCGGCAATATTCGTTCCGACCGCCGTGGCAAAATAGGCCTTTTGGTCCCACGGCAGCAGGTATCCGGTAAATGCCATACCGACCACGAGCGCAAAGAGCAGCAGCCCCGAGAGCCACAAGAGTTCCCTTCGCCCTTTATAGGAACCGAAAAAGTAGGTCTGGGCCAGATGGACGACGAGCGTAACGACCATGGCACTCGATCCATACGAATGCAGGCTGCGCAAAAAGGCGCCGGCCGTTACGGATTTCGTGATGTACTCGATCGTCGTGTGGGCATGGTCGGCACTCGCGACATAGTACATCGCGAGGAACACACCGGTCACGATCTGAGAAACGAGGATATAGAGCAATCCGGAACCAAACACATAGGACCATCGAGCTCCGCCTGGGATCGGCTCATCGAGCGCCTCACTCGTGAGGTGGAACAGGCCGGTTCGAGCATCGAGCCAACGCAGGAATGGTATGTTTCGCATTCGTTCTCTCATGCCATCACCTCCTTGGTCTTGACGAGATTTCGGAAGGATTGATAGCGAACTTTGAGGTGGCCGTCCTCGACCTTCGACTCGAGCGTATCCATATCGCGCGGTGGGGGTCCCGAAACGAGCTTACCGACATTCGTGAACGTCCCGTTATGACACGGACATTTGAATTGATGGTTATTATCGTTCCACTTGACGGAGCATCCCAGGTGCGGACAGACGGCCGTAAACACTCCGAGCGTTCCGTCCGCGCCCTTGATCACATAGATCACTTTATCGGAGGTCACTTTGCGCCAGCCATCGATTTGGATGATTGAGATCGTCCGTTTCTGGGGAACTTCGGTTTCGGTAAAATCATCGACCGAGCCTAAGTCCGACCACTCCGTTTCGGTGGACGTCCGCGTGAGCGGATCGAGCGCAAAGCGGACGAGAGGCACCGATAACGCGCCGGCCACGGAGACCGTCCCGATCCCAAGGAACCACGCGAGGAACCCTCGCCGGCCAAGTTCCGAAGCGCTCCCTCCTTCCGGCGAGGAGGAGGGAGCGTTGTGGAACGATTCGCTTACTTCTTCTTTAGACCTGCGAGCCATTTCGTTAGCGTGTTAAGATCGTCATCCGAACCTTCGAACTTCTTCATGTGCTTCTTGCCGTGCTGTTCGACTTCCTTATGCAGCCACTGCTTCATCCAGTCCTGCGTATGTCGATTGCCGACGTCGGAGAGGTCGGGCGGCGGATACTTCGCGCCGTCGGGCGGTGCGCTGGTATGCTGAATCCCCTGCGACTCGATCGAATGGCACTTGTTGCACTTGTTATCAAGGAAGATCGACTTGCCGGAGGTCCCATCGCTCTTCAGGGTGGCACCGGTAAAGAGACCGGTGACCACCAGCCCTAAGAACAGAATCTTTTTCATCGAATGTATTCCTTTCGGTCTTATTGGAACCAACTTACTTTTAGCGAGAACGCATTGTTCTTGGCCGTTCCCAGGAGATCGACGCCATTCGAAGCCGGGGTATCGGTATTCTTGACCGAATAGGAGCCGGTGACTGCAAATCCATCGCCGAAGTTGTAATCGCAATAGGCCGTGATGACCGTGATGTTATTATTTGTGTGCGAGTTATCGGGAGTCACGGCATCGTATCGTGCGCCCACGCCGACGAGATCGGTGATCGGATAATCGAGTTCGCCAAAGTACCCATGACTGCTGATATCCGGGCCGTACACAAAGGTTTTGAGCGCCCAACTATTGTCCTTGCCGCCTTCATAACCGGCAAGCAAGAGGGCCTTTACTACGGGAATCGGATAGCTGGCATAGATCGCATACCGCGTGAATTTATTTTGCCAGAAGAGCGAATCGACGTTCGAGGTATTGGCCGTTGTGTTTGTATTGATATCGGCCTGACCGATATAATACGCCGCCGAGATACCGCCGCCATCATCGGTCAGGATGTAGTTCGCCCAGAACATATAGTCGAACGAATTCGCCGAAGGTGCTTGGCCGGCGCCGGTTCCCATCGGTTTTCCAGCGAGAGCTGCGGACGGTTTGCCGCTCGCGTACGTATAGCCGCTCAGGGCTTCGGCATGGACCGTCGCCTGACCGAACACGTACCCTAAATCAATTCCCATATTCGATCCTGTAAGGCCGGTGTAAGCGGGCTTCGTTTTATCGCCCTGCTCATAAGAATAGAGGCTGATCGGATAGGCCGAATTCATCAGCGGGCTGCCGCTCCAACCGCGATCCGAACCGCCATACCCCTGGAGGGTATTGATGATACCGATGCGGCCGACAAACCAATTATTCTCATCTCCCGAATAATATCCAACGGACGCCGTTGAAACCGAAAGCGTACCGCTGGTACTGAAACCGAGTTCCGATTCCGAAGAAATGTTCGGCGTCAGAGCTCCGAAGAGCGCATAGATCGATCCACCCGTAAAAGCAATGTTGAAGTTATTGATCGACTGGGAACCGGGAGTTGCGGCGGTGGCCGAAGCCTGATTGATCGAAAAATTGATGCGCCCTGCGAAATAATCGCCGAGGTTCATCGTCGGTTTGGCTTTGCCGATTTCATCTGGCATCCGGTATCCTGCCGCGCGGAATTTCCAGCCGAATTCGTTCAGTTTTGGAACGACATCGTGGCAACTCCCACAGCCGAGGCCGTATTTGCGCGCGAAATTGGGCATCGCGCTCGCCGTGTGCACCAGCGGTGTACTTGCCATAGCGCAGGCAAGAAGCGCTGCTGCCAGGACCGATTTGAAGCTAAGAGAACGCATAGTCTTTTTTTGAATAAGTGATATCTAACCTCTGTCGATAGAGGACTAAGTTAAAATCCCTTACTCAATGCACATACCCGCGTTCAATTTTGGCTCAATCCGTTAAATTTGGCAATACTGATACATAAATTACGATACTCCTGTAAAAAATTCTTACGACAATTAATAAAATTTTATACTGCCCGTCAATTTTTTCCGGCGTAAAAGACTTACAATTGGTAAGAAAAGTAAAAAGCTGCGGGACTTTCCGACAACTTTTTTGATCATAGTTCGAAACTACTCGACCGTCACCGATTTAGCAAGATTACGCGGCTGATCGACGTTACAGCCCCGGGCCGTTGCAATGTAATAGCTCAAGAGTTGGAGGGGAATAACGGAAAGGATCGGAGTGAGCATCGAAAGTGTCGCCGGGATATAAATCACCTGTTCGGCCAATGCACCGATCTGCTCATCGCCCTCGGTTGCAATAGCGATCACATGGCCTTTGCGGGCGCGGACTTCCTGAATATTGGAGAGAACTTTTTCGTACACCTCATCCTGCGGCGCGACCACGACGACGGGCATATTTTCGTCAATGAGCGCAATCGGGCCATGCTTCATTTCTGCCGCCGGATAACCTTCGGCATGGATGTAGGAAATTTCCTTCAGTTTGAGTGCACCTTCAAGCGCAACCGGATAATTATAGCCACGACCTAAATAAAGGAAATTCGACGCATTCTTGAACGTATCGGAAAGCTCCCTGATCTGTCGCTCCGTGGACTCCAGGGTGCGCTGTACTTTCTCGGGGATCTCGAGGAGTTTCCTGATCATCGCTCGCCCATCGACCACCGAAAGATGCCGCATGCGTCCGAGCATGATCGTAAGCAGCGAAAGTACCGTTAGCTGAGAGGTAAACGCTTTCGTCGAGGCGACGCCGATCTCCGGGCCCGCATGAATATAGACGCCCCCATTAGACTCCCGCGCGATCGTCGAACCGACGACGTTTACGATTCCCAACGCGAGCGCACCTTTGCCCTTGCCCTCCCGCATCGCCGCCAGCGTATCGGCCGTTTCGCCCGACTGGCTGATGCCAAACATGACATCACCCTCTTCGATAATCGGATTTCTGTATCGAAACTCGCTCGCGTATTCCACTTCCACGGGAACCCGAGCGTATTGTTCGATCATGTACTTGCCGATGAGCGCCGCATGAAAGCTCGTTCCGCAGGCGGTCAGGATGAGCCGTTTGGCCTGACGAAGTTCGTCCAAATGGCTTTGGAGGCCACCCAAAACGATATTTCCCTCTTCTTCGACCACCCGGCCGCGCATGGCATCCGTGATCGTGCGCGGCTGCTCGTGGATCTCTTTAAGCATGAAGTGATCGTAGCCGCCTTTTTCGATGGCTTCGAGTTCCATCTCGATCACTTCGACGGGTTTCGTGATTTCGACATTCGAGATCGTACGCGTTTTAATTCCCGCACGCGTCACGGTGGCCATTTCATTATCGGCGAGATAGATCACCTGCCGCGTATGTGCAATGATGGCCGCGGCATCGCTGGCGATAAAGTTCTCGTTGTCGCTTCCCACGCCGAGCACGAGTGGAGAACCTTTTCGGGCGCACACGATCTCTTCCGGAGCATCCGCCGCGAGCACCGCAATGCCATAGGCGCCCACCACCTCGTTGAGCGCGAGCCGCACGGCCTCTGTCAGGCTGCGTCCATCGACATAAAATTCCCCGATGAGATGCGCCAGAACTTCGGTATCGGTCTCGCTTTTAAACGTGTGGCCGCGCGCGAGCAGACGGTCTTTGATATGGGAATAATTCTCGATGATGCCATTATGAATAATGGCGATCCGTCCGGACTCGTCCGTCTGCGGATGGCTGTTGACGTCGCTCGGGGCGCCGTGCGTCGCCCACCGCGTGTGTCCAATGCCGATCGTCGCATGGTGTGGATGGTCCGCGGCCATGGCTTCGAGGTCCGTGACCTTGCCTTTGCATTTTTCTACGACGAGCCGGCCCACGGCATGAATGCCGGAATGCCTTTGCCCGTTTTCCGCAATGGCAGGAAAGTCCTCGATGAGCGCAAGCCCCGCCGAATCGTATCCGCGATATTCGAGCCGTTTCAGTCCCGAAAGTAAGATCGGCGACGCTTCCCGATTACCAATATAACCGACAATTCCACACATTCCGAAGGATTAAAAAATGGTTGAATGGCTTGACGAAAAAAGCGAGCAATTGTTCCTCGTTGCTTCCTTATGTTTCCTTCGCGCCAACAAAACGGTCTTCCGCATTCTGAAACAAGACATTAAATGTTGTGAGACTTCCGTAACACTTCGTGATATACCCCTGGAGTTCGATCTTCGCGCCGTCCTCGAGTGCACTGGAGTTGATCTTTTGCTCCATCACGCGGAGATTATTCCGGAGCGAAATGATCTTTTTGAAAAACACCTCCAGATCGACCTCTTTTGCCTGAAGCGATGGATCTTTTGGCTGTAATACCATCGTGCCATGATAGAATTTCGGCGCGATTGCAACGTCCGTTTCGGCTGTGGTCAGTTTCTGGTCGAGTGCTCTCGAAAATGCATCGTACGCGATGCGATATAACTGATCGATTTCCATACGTTATGCCAAAGTGAGCGTCGAAGTCAGTAATGAGCTGTGCCAGCTTTTTCCGGCTGGAAGTTCCCATTTCTCTTCCCGCAATGCGCTCAATGCCGTGATCGAATGGTCAAAGACCACCGTCTTTTCATCGATTTTCCCTTCGCGTGCAAGAGCTTTGAACCCCGCGCGATCCGTTACTCGAATCTCATCGCCGACGCGATAAAATACTTTCATGGCTCCGAAGAAATCGACTCCGAACTTCGCCGAAAGTCCTTTTATGGCGCGCGTCATGTCGTCGATCGAGCATCCGCTCGGAGCCGTGACTTCGGGATCCGCCATAACGATAAGGAACTGATCGTAGAGCAGTTCTCGGGATGCGCGAACCGGTGCGCCGTGCGCTTTCCAATCGGCAAGGTACTGATCGATGAGCAAAAGAAGTTCGTTCGATTCGATCGAAGAGAGCTTGCGCTCGGCAGGAAAGATCCAGATGCGAGCATTATCGGGGAGGGTTTGAGCGGAAGTCAGCATGACAATAATTCAAGAATGTGGCCTTAGAACACCCAGTCCAGGGATTATACTCCAGTGCACCCGGATTCCGTAATGATGTTTCATGGCATATACCAGCCTATTATGGGGCAGCCTGGAGCCCAGCCTATTATGGGGCAGCCTGGAGCGTAGAGGAACCCTGGGTTGTTGGAGTATCCAGAGATTACTATTTTCATTATGCCCAGCGAACAAAAATTCGAGCCAACCGATCGGCCAGTCTATTGCACATTTTGCGGGCGCGCCGCCGAGGAAGTCCAGACGCTCATCAGCGCGCCCTTTGCCAGCGCGTTCATCTGTGATATATGCACGGCAAACCATATCGACCTCCTCCGAGCGCACCTGCCCCAGTTTGCGAAAAAGAAAGCGACTCGGCGCTCCGGACTCACTACGTTTACGCCGCGCTCGATCGAACGAGCGCTTTCGGAACACGTCATCGAACAGGACCGCGCCAAAAAAATCCTTGCTGTTTCCGTTTACAATCATTACAAGCGGATCGATGCCGAAACCGTGATCGGTGTGGAAGGTTTCGAAGATACGGAGATCGAGAAATCGAATATTTTACTCCTTGGGCCTACGGGAACCGGAAAAACACTCCTTGCGCAAACGCTTGCCAAAATTTTGGACGTTCCTCTTGCCATCGCCGATGCGACAACCCTTACGGAAGCCGGTTACGTAGGCGACGACGTCGAATCGATCCTCAGTTCCCTTTTGCAGGCTGCCGATTTCGATGTGGCCCGCGCCGAGCGGGGAATCGTTTATTTAGACGAAGTCGATAAAATCTCACGCAAATCGGACTCTGCTTCGATCACACGCGATGTCTCCGGTGAAGGTGTGCAGCAAGGTTTGCTCAAACTCCTCGAGGGAACGATTGCCGGCGTGCCGCCCAAGGGAGGTAGAAAACACCCGGAACAGCCGCTGATTCATATTAACACGAAGCATATTTTGTTTATCGGCGGCGGCGCGTTCGACGGGCTCGACAAAATCATTCTGAAACGGCTGCATCAAAGCCCCATCGGCTTTGGCGCAAACATTCCATCCCGCGTGGACGAAAAAGCGGTCGATCTCTTTCAATACGTGGAACCGGAAGACCTGCTGAAGTACGGCTTCATCCCGGAACTCATCGGACGGTTCCCCGTCCTGGCGGCGCTTAACGGACTTTCGCGCGAGGCCCTGTTGCGCGTATTGACGGAGCCCAGGAACGCCCTTGTCAAGCAATTCCGCAAACTGTTCGCCATGGAGGGCGTGGAACTCGAATTCGAACGAGGTGCTCTCGAACTCATGATCGATAAAGCTATTGAGCGCGGTTCCGGAGCCCGATCGCTCCGGTCGCTGATGGAAGAAACGCTGATGGACGTGATGTTCCAACTGCCCGAAAATCAGCATGCCGAAAAAGTGATCATTACGCGCGATGCCGTTGCCGGCGGCGAACCCACGATCATTTTGAACGAGCGACTCGCGGCGTAAGTAAGATAGACGATAAAATGTTGAAGTAAGCTTGTGGGTTATCGTCGGTTTCGCATTTTAATTGTATGCAGCAACGAGCAGGTGGATACAATATTATTTTTGGAAATATGCTTGTTGTTCCGCAGGTTACTTAAGGCAAAATAACGATTGGAAACTCTTCACGCTTTCCGGTTCCCTCGCGCTGGCGAATGGAATGTGAGACAAAAAGCCGTATTTGCCATTGTTTTGATTGCTGGTTGCATTGCTGCGACGCTGTGGGGCATGCGAATGTCGTTCCCATTCGACGACGCGTATATTACGTTCCGATACGCCGAGAATCTCGCGCAGGGCTGGGGCATCGTGTGGAACATACATGGACCGCCGACGGAAGGGTACACGAACTTCCTTCTCGTCGTCGTCCTGGCACCGTTCGCCTGGCTGGGTTCCGACCTTATGGCCGTCACACAGGTCATTGGCATTGCTTCGACCGTGCTTACCGCGCTCCTGCTCTTTAAATTAGTTCTCCGGTTTTCCTCGAACCAGACGAGTTCAATCCTCGCCGCTCTGCTTTACCTTTTTCATCCTCTCACCTGGGCGAACGCATTGAATGGCCTCGAGACGTCTCTTTTCATTTGTCTTGTCACGGCGGGATTTTATTTCGCCTATGAAAAACGCTGGCCGCTTGCGTGGGGCTTTCTTACACTTTCCTGTCTTGCGCGGCCCGATGGCGCGCTGGCCGGAGCGGTCCTTCTGTTTGCGGTATGCTTTTGGGATCCGGCCGAGCGAACGTCGGCTTTGCGGACCGCCATACCCTTTTTTTTCCTTCCCATGGCTGCCTATGTCCTATTTAAATTTTTTTATTTTGGAAGTCTTCTTCCAAATTCGTTTTATGTAAAAACGGGAGCACCGACGGCACACGGCCTTCAGAATTTCAAGGGCGTCCTTCGCACTAATGTTCTTTTATTGCTTGCCGCGGCGTATGCGATGTATCGCCTTCGGGACCGCTGGAAGGAATGGTTACCGCTGGCATTATGGTCGGGGGGCCTATTGCTGTTTTATCTTTGGCCCGATCCCTTACAAGGGTTTTATCAGCGCTTCAATTGGCCGGCCATCCCGATGCTCATCGCACTGGTTGCACTGGGGTTTTCAAAGTGGAATTTCCGTTCTGTGGCGGTTGCGATCGCCATCGTTGCCTCTGTAATCGTGTTTCATTTCGGTCCGCTTCGCCGCGATATGGCGCTGGCTACGCTTGACGAAGCGCGAACGATCTATCGCGAACTGGGAACCGCTCTCCGTCAGATGCCCCATCGCAGCGCGATCACATTTGCATATCAGGACGCCGGGGCCGTCCCCTATTTTTCCCAGATGGCCCATATCGATCTTGTCGGGCTTAACACGACCGCTATCGCACGCGCCGAATCGGATGAGGCCGCTTACCGCGCGCTCGAAATCGCTAAGCCGGAATTGATTTTGATCCCGGCGTTTAACGATAGGACCCTGTGCTGGACCGTTTTCCACGATGGACACGGTAAATCGGGCTCCCTCATTCCGCGACTCATTCGGGAGCCTTTTTTTGCGCGCTATCGATGTGTAGGAAAAATAGCATATCTGGGATATGATATTCTGTGCTACGCACTGCCAGATTACACCGCAGAACTCGATCGCGCATTATCGAGCTATACCTGGTTTACCCCGGGGCCGATCCCGTGTTTGGAGTGAAAACGGAATTCTCGAAACCCAATCGTGCCCTTCCCCGTTAACACGCCTCGCCCGAACGGATATACTGTAAAAGTATGCGTTCTGGCCTATTGCCTCGTGGCCTAATGGTATGGCGGCTGACTCTGGATCAGTAGGTTCCAGGTTCGAGTCCTGGCGAGGCAGCGTCGACCCACCCTAAGTCATTGAGTCTCAAAGACTTAATGACTTTTTTATTTAAAATATTGTATTGGTTGGGGACACTTTGGGGACAAATTAACACCGAATTTCGAGTTATGAGTCTTAACCGGCTCAATTGTAGAACCCGGTCGTGCATTCATATCTGCGGTTGCATTTAAGGTCGTTGATTACGGTTTCAACTGTATTGGCTCGATGGGAACGGAATATGTCATGCGGCATCATCGAAGTGCAAATTCTGATTCCACGTAATAGGCAAAAGCACGCTTCCTACCACTTTTTATAGCTAAACGGCGACAGCCGTCCAGGCAAAACAAATTCGTAAACGCTTCGACGCTGTTTTATTGACAGCACTGATTTAGGTTGCATCTGGGGTATCCAGGGGCCAAAACAGCACTTTAGTGTGTTTAGCTATGAAAAATTCAATAAGAGTGTTGTTGTAGCGATCGACAGGAATGATCGTCCAAAGTGTTATATTCCGTGATAATTGATATCTCTGCTTTTTATTTCAAAACAAAAGAACATGTTAGTACTTCTATCCTCCGCCGTGCAACGTAAATATCGTGACGATATTTTGAGAGTGCTCGCAATGCCGCTCGGCTCCATTCAGCAATTCAGATACCGAAAAGATTACGTGGAGCAGGGTATTCTGAATCGTCAACTTAACGGGACGGACTGCCTCGTGTGTTACACTATTACAGAACCAGACGGACGCAGACGAATGATTCCCGTCCGAAAGGGCATTATCAGGTCATTCCTTCAGCCAGGGAGCACAGTAAGCATCCGTTTCCAGGTAGGTGAATTTGTGTCGGCACCCGACATTAAAACACTTAATGAATACCTTAACAACATTCCTAAGAATTATTTTTTATATGAAGGGCAGCAACCCTTGTCAGGAATTCGATTCGACTTGGACCTATTAACGTTTGAAGAAAACGCAAGGATACTTAGCCAAGAGGAAGCATTTAAACAAACAATTTTTTGGACGACGCTTGATTTGGTCACGAATGCATCGACGTCGGTGGGTCAACTCACTTCTGATCTTAAAGTTAATATTCCGAAAGAGATCTTATCCGGAAAAGAATTTACACTGCGGGTATATCATTATCGGCCCAGAGGGGTCTTCTCATCCGGGAAGCTCGAACTCGTTCTCGGGCCGGAGCTCACATGTATTGATCCTCCATCGCATCCAATTGACTCCAGCTACGACTTAATTCAGTGGCGCGTCCAAACGTCTGAAAATTTTGGTGCCAACAAGGACACATGGATAAATATTAAACAAGAAAATCTCGACTGTACATTTAACATACGGATAGGCAGTAATATTTTGGCTACGATCTTTCGAAGTGTAACAATCGGAACTTTGATAGCAGCGCCATCTATCGCAGGTGATTCAGTTGGCGGCGGTAACACTTCCTGCACTGCTATTGCATTAAAACTGATTTTCGGATGGATCGCTGGATTTGTTCTGCTAAAAAAGGTTCCGCATTTATGACACATTGGATAATATCGAGCACATTTTTATGCCGTTGAATCCTGCGCAGCCAATCGATTCTTCATCTCTTGGATCGTTATTACCTTGCGCTGATGAATTCTGCTGCGATGAAACAGTGTTATAAGCGGCATAGTCATGCGAGCCACATAATGCTCTCGAGTTTCTACAAGTGAGTAATCGGCCGGCAATCGCGAATTGTACCGTTCGAGTAGACTTTCAATAAGTGAATATGGCCATGATGAGTCAATTGGCAAACACAGTTCCTTCCCAACTGCCAACAATTCGAGTTTTCCTCTGTTAACCAATTCGTATTCGGAGTATTCGATTTCGATTTCTATCGACTCATTATCGTTGATATCTATCCATGTACAACAAATCGATTGGATCTGGCAATCGTCAATCATGACTCCATTTGGACCCGTCAGCGCGTCGATCATTGGCTTCAAAGTATTATCTACGTCAGGACTTGAATCCGATTCATATCGCTTGCGCTCGGAAACTAACCAAGTTATCCGGACCTGGAGTTCGCCCGTAAGAATAAATGGGAATGATATTGTTTGTCGTTTAACTTCGTCCTGAAATCGCTCGCGGTGAGCCTTTTTCGCCTGACGCGATACCGGCCCGCAGGGGATGTTCAGATGGAGCGTTTTGTACATCTGTTCTAATCCACTATGGAAATACAACCAATGGAATCGAGGGAAGCGCGAAGCACCGCAGTATCAAAGCTCACTAGCCATTTCGCCCCCTCGCCATCGGAATAGTGGTTCGAACCATACTCCTTAGGTACAGCAAATAGAATTCGAATATCAGGGTGAAGATAATGAAAAAGCGCTACTCCCAAAGACTGACACTTTGACCCGAGAGGAGAAATGGAGAATTTTGACAAAAGTCTCTTCTCACGAAATACCTTCTCCAGTACATCTAAAGTCTTTTTATAGTCTAGAGTACTGACAGCGTACTGATGACAAGAAACAGGAACATTGTGGATAGATTTAATTGCATCTGTTCGCCACTTGTTCGAATCTTCAGGAGGAATTCCGAATATCCAAACAACCCTGTCATCCATAGATCTCACAAGAGATGGGTCTACGTGGTCCAAAACATGGACAGAGCGCTCACGTTTAAATGCTGGAAACAGTATTACGCAGTCTCTAAGGTTATCGAAGTGGTCGCCAGAGAATTCGGGCGGAATCGAAACCTCAGAAATTCCACGTTCAAGACCCAATTCTTCGTCGGTAGCCCATCCCGCCTTGTTCTTACGAAATTCCTCGAGAGTGGGACGGTATATCGCAGCTTCAGCGTAAAGAATCGTTAGCCGAATGTCCAGAGAGAGTAAAGCATTCAGTGTTCGAAGAATTGCTCGACTCGCCGCAGCACTAATATCGACCACGACATGAGGGACTCGATTCGTCCTGCCAAGATGCGCTCTTAGATGGATTAATAATGCGGAATGAAACTCAGGCACATCAACAAAGAGACTATCAACGCCGCTCGGAGATATTTTCCACAACGCAAATAAGAGTTTCGTAAGATTTGTCTGGTTATCCTCGTCATTCGTTCCGTATTTCAGATACAAACTATGCGCCGCTTGAATATGATTTACGGCAAACAATTCGGGAAACGCCAAGGACCTTCTTTCAAAGCCGAGCGTCGAGATGAAATAGTCTACTTCGCCAATGGAACTAAATACTTCGAAATCGAAAGGCTCGATGATTGGGAGTGTCGTAAGGACTTCTTCAAGCGTTTTAGTGTGAACAAATGCCATCAAAAAATTTCCTCCTGAGCAGTTACATCACCTTCCCGCCGTTTGTTTAGTTCCACTGTGCAAACCTTCTCAGGTGAGGTTAGAAAAAGCTTGAAAAATTCGGGCGACCATCGGATCGGTTGCGATTTAGATAAAGCAGCGCCGAATGATGGTAGGTACACGCGCCGAAAATTCCACCTGACCGTAGTAACGTTGCTATGTTGCGAACTACCTAATGCGAGCTCAATAAAAACTGAACGACTTATCAAATGTTTGGCCAAGTCCGATTCCTCGTGATTGAGTTTTTCTTCGACAGCAGGCGTGTCATCAACTTCGATGCGTGGACATTGTGGTGGATCTCCATCTGGCTGGAGCCGTCCATGATCTAAGATATTGCGAACAAGATTACCAAAAGCATTGGCCACCTTGAACATCTCCTTACCGTATGGGAAATGCGCTCTAAGCCCCTCGAGCATGTTACGCGAAACCTCGACAATTGCGTCATTCTGGATGGTCGGTTTTACCATTGTGATTGTAGAGGCGTTTACATCGCCCTTTTCGAATATTCTGCGGAAAAGCAAAAGGACTGTGGACACATCACCCGAACAAATGTCAGCGATGCATTCTACTCCGTGATAAAATGTCTGAGAACGATTAAGTCGGAACGACTTAGCTAGCGATCCTTCCGGCCATTTTGATGTGCCGAGTAAGCTCAACGCTGTTCCCTGAAATTCAGCAGCCTTAAGCCTATTATCTAAGAGTTCGCTTACAAATGCAATTCCAAGCTTCCGCCCAGGTTCGTTGAGTCCTAAATATTCCATCCCAGCGTCAACCTCAACGAATTCTCTTGCTGATTCTGCCGTGACTAGAAAGGAATCATTTAAATCAGCGCCATATTTCTCCGATGAAATCTTGAAAATATGCGTTGGACGTCGCTCGTGAATGACACGATTTAGAACCACCTGAACTTCACGGGGAATTCTGTGTATGCTAAAATCGTCAATAAGAAAAGCAATCTTATGACTTTCAAAGAAGGGAAGTTGACTTACGAGCATTGCTGTAAAATCTCCGAGAAAGCTTTCAGACGTGGGATTGGCGAGATTCTCGCCGCGTAAGAGTATTGTATGCGTTCTACGTAGTTCGTCTTCTATTAATTCGAGAGCCTGTCGGATTCTTGATACACCTTCGAGCAACTCGGAACTACGATCAATCGAACTGAGAATAAAATGCTGAATTTGTTTTTCAACTCCCGGTGTCAATCCAAAAAGGATCTCTTTGTCAGGACGGGACGTACCAATAATAACGACTGTGGCAAGCACCTCGCGTACTAGTAATAGATTAAAGTAGTGAATAATCTCTTTTTTAAATCGTTCTGCGACTGACTCGGAAGCGACCCACGAAAACCTATTCTGCAGATCGGTACTACATGACAAATAAAACCCAGCTATATGGAATTGTTCAAAATTTTCCTCTTGGCGATGTAAATGAGCACGTAAACTTAGCCATCGAAATATAGTTGACTTTCCACATCCACGTGGACCGGTAAGAACAACCGGATCTCGTCCACTCACTCGATGAAGCCAAGGACATGACTTCGCAAATATTTGAACAAGTAGTTCGTCATCTGCAAGGTGTTCAGCCGAAATATATTCGAAGGGATTCTGGAGTTGATCTCGCTTGTGTCCCTGCGAGAGAGTAGCGCGTTTGTAAGCTTCTTGAAATTGTTCCTCAATTTGTGCGGGATCGCGAAGAGCTACATTATTGTCATCATCCAACATTTTTGCAACGAGAATGCTAATCTCATGCAGAAATCGTCTGTCATGAGAAGATAGAGCTTTCCTTTTAAACATACAATTATGGAGGGCGACAAGATGCTCAACAAAATTGCGGTGATCATCCTTCCGTTTTGTGCCCGCGTCGTACTCCTTAAGACTTCCATTGTCGACGATTACGATACGAACAGATGATTCATCGTCAATTTTTTTTCGCTCAATCATTACATTGTTTGCATGCAAGTCATCATGCCGAAGTTTTTGTGCTTTTAATACACTAAGCGCTTTGCTCATTTGGATCCCAAACGAAAAAAGAAACCTGGAAGAGATCGGCTGCGAGAGGAGATGCTCGTTTAATGTAAGACCTTCAATCCAGTCACTTATAAAACACACAAACTGGTGACTACCGAACTCTCCAACATCAATCTTTTTCAATTCGGCAGCATCTAGGCGTGCAAATGCTACCTCGCGTTCAATCCTCGAAGCCAAGAGTACTTCCTCGGCCCAAGAGCGGTCCTCATAGTCCGAGTGGATGGTCAATTTGAGAGCCCTAAATCGACCAATATCATCTGTGACTTTCCAGACTACCCCTTTGTAGCCTGCCCGTCTAGATTCATGTAGGTTATAAGTAACGCCTCGAATTTCGAGCGTCTCAGGCATTATTGCTTTGGACTGCAATGCCTCCTTGAGATTATCTGAAAGTTGTGGTCGCATATTATTCCCAAACTCTAAGTTGCTCTCTTTTCCACTCTCTTACAAACTCATACCTTGAAGTTCTACTCCTCAGCCAACGTTCAGCAAATTGTTCCGAAATTTCACTAGTATCAAAGTTAAGCCATCGAAGGCGTGTGTGTTCTTCGCGAAGGAACTCAAATGTGTTTGATGCTAATGGCACTATAAATACTTCCCTTCTGACTCCATGCTTAAGCAACATGGTTGGCATTCCAATCTTGCGAAGACATTTTTGAATAACTTCACGCCGATTCCTAAAACCATTTCCCCATTGTTCCTTTCGATCGGTGGCCTCGCAGTAACGATTCGTGTACTTCGCCATCGCCCCATAAACTCCATTGGAGAAGTGGAATTCTCCATATCCCGTGGTATAGCCAGCTCTTTGAAATAGTATCCGTTCGTCAAATTTAATCCTATTGTATAATGAGGAACGTCCAAGCGCAGATGTTGTGGTGACACATGCGAGCCGATTTCCCGTTGGGATCTCGCTAATTCTACTCGTTGTATTGGAATATTTACGAGCAAAGGCCATTCGCACTTCATTACTTGCTGCCAACATTGCTACCAGTTTTCCGCATAGGAGTGATGAGTAAGGCGGCACGGCCCCCAGAACGAACGCATCCATGACGTACCGAAGGCTACGCTTTTTGATGTCATGCGTCCATCCAATGTATTCATCGCGTGCCTTCTGGCTGTATACGGGATCCGCTAATCCAATGATACCGATCAGTTTCTCATTATGCTCATCGATAACGAGAAATCTCAATCGGCGTCCGTAGCCTGATGAAACGGGAATGCTCCATAGCAAGGTCGCATATCTAAAAAGACGCTCTTCCTCCGTACCTGCCTTCACTTCGACAAGTCTTGGCTTGATACTCAAAACCGAAACTTCTTGACCGTTGGCAAATCGTTGCAAGAGCTTCTCTTGATAGCCTCTCAATTGCTTTTCGGCGACCTTCTTTTTGTGGGCAACCGCGTAGGCATGAAATTCCTGAAGTCGTTGTTTGTCATCATAGTTAGGAGCAACGAGGTTCCCATTGACACGTTCAAAACCTTGTTTCACAAGAGATGCTTCTATAAGACCCCGCAGTTTGACTTTGTTCATCCGAGTGGCCGCGGCAAATTAGAAGTGAATGATTGAAAAACAGGCTTTATAAAACGTCGAACGTTGTGACAACGTTGCGGTAAAACAGGATCAGCCGTGATATCACAGAAATTCTGATACTATTGCGCATTCCGCAAGGAATAACGAATTACAATGGTGATTATCCCCTTCACAAACCTGTTGTCTAAAAGGCAATGAATCAATGGTATTGAAACTCGCCCCGGAAGGAGGGATTGCCCGCCTCTTTGCAGTCCTCGCATTCAACTCTGATATACGTCGTTGGGAAGCCCGGAATTTGTGTTTTGGCCTCACCTGATGCTGGAAATGGACACCTTGAAAGGTTCTCCGAACCGCACAATTCGCATGTGCGAATGAAAATCTTGGATTCTTCTAACGCCTCGTTATATGTCATGGATTCAGCGTCTCGATAAAAGTGATTAGATCACCTCAAATAGAAATTCGATACCGCTGCTTAGAAGGGCCAGCCCACGTTTTTGGGTGGCTGCGGCCATCTTTCCATAATTCAGATGGCGGGCATTAAGCTGGCGATCTGTCAAAGATTTGGGACGGCCTTACCCCTCTTTTGCAACGATACCGAATGGTTGAGGCGAACGAGGTATGAAAATTTAAAGTTGCCGAAACCCCTCTCATGAGGCGTCAATTTCGAGAGGAATCGTTGCGCGTGACTTCGTTGCGAAGCCAACACTAAACTCCGCAACCTATGCCACGACGTGATTCCGAAGTCCATTCATACGCATTCATTAGAGACAATCTCCAAGAACTTGGCTGGGACATTCGCAATCCGGCTCGCAATCCGAAGGGCCAAGTCTATTCTCAGAACGAGTGTTTGACCCATCCGCTTATTCGGGAACAATTAGTGCTTGATCGCCCTGAGAACGTTGTATGTGTTAGCGAAAGGGCCTTCTGGGTAATCGAAGCAAAGCCTACGCATAGTCAACTCGATAAAGCTCTCGCGGAAGCTCTCGATTACGCGAAGACGATTAATCGAAGCTAAACAATTTCCGCCGTCTTCGCGTCGGGAGTTGCCGGTAATCCAATGGACGGGTATCTCATTCGAACGCGATATACGGGCAAAAAGGCGTCACTTCCCATTCTGATAAATGGAAAAGAAGTTTCCGCCCTTATCTCCCCAGAGCTTGCGAGGGAGATTCTGCGCACAGGCAACCCTTCGATCGCGGATGTTCCCATTAATGAGGCACTATTTCTTTCTAAGGCTGAAAAGATTAATCAACACCTTCATCTGGGTGCGATAATTTCTACCCAACGTGCGCGCGTGATGGCGGCGTTGCTACTTGCGCTGATTGATGATACTCCTCCTAACATTGACGCCAGCCCAAGCGTGCTCATTACTGAAATCAATGCGCGGGCGTTATCAGTTTTGGAGCACCACGAAAAGAAAGATTTCTATAAGTTCATTGAAATAGCATTACCAACGACGCAGGATAATCATTATAAATTCAAGCGTGCGATCGTGCAGACTATTCAGGAACTTAATAATCTGAATATCCGATCTGCAATGAATTCGGGAGCCGACGTGCTTGGTAAATTCTATGAAGTATTTTTGAAATATGGCAATGGTGCGAAGGAAATTGGCATCGTTCTTACGCCGCCGTCACATTACAAAATTTGCAGTAGAAGCCATTGGCTGTACCCACGAAGATGTTATTCTCGATCCGGCGCTGAATGGCTGTAAAATATAAAGACCGGATAGTATCTTGTGTAATAGGCCACGAAGGATTTTCGATTAACTATGCTGTGCTGTCGTTGCTCCGAGTCGTGCAGTTGCAGGTCACTTCACTCGACAGGGAAACTACAAACTAGTTAAATGTTAAAAAGGATCAAGTAAGTCTCTTCTGGAACTCTAAGTCTTAAATCGACCGTATCAGATCCACTGAAATAATTATAGCATGGCGATCCCTCGTTAACAGATTCTAAAATGGACTAAACCATCTTTTCAAGATCCGCGTAGGGGGAATTGGATCTCTTCATTTAGGAGGAACAATGTCCTACCAAAAGACGAATGCACTGAACAGAGACGAGGACGAGCTCACTCCTTATACTTCATCGGTTTCCTCTCAAATTTTCAAGGCATCCAAAATCGCCACCAGCTATCCTGACCAGAACTCGAGGAAAAATTCCTTCAGACTCCACCAAGACCTTCTTAGAAAATTCCGATTATTAAACCGATT
>JAJPIQ010000062.1 GCA_021324685.1 Bacteroidota bacterium | reverse complement strand
GCGACGCCCTCGACATGAATGCTTACCGGTCCGCAGGTGGCTGAGTTGCCCGTAAGGGTCAGATTGATTGTCGAACCGAAGCTCGGGGCACCGTTCATTCCAGTCGGATTGAAAGTTACAAGAAGTTGTCCTTCCTGACCGGACTGAAGAGTCATGGGGAATTGGTTGTTTCCAATTGTAAATGCACTGGCGTCTCCCCCACTGAGTGTCGCTCCACTGATTGTTACGGTTCCATTCGTGCGATTTGTAAGGAAGATCGAACTGGTGTCCATTCCTCCCAGTACAATCGGACCGATCACACCCGTGGCATGACGAACGTAAATGCAATTCGTGAGTTCGGGGCTTGTGGTATCGATGGCGTTCGCATTCAGCTTGACATTAAGAGTTCCCGTCGTCGATGTGCCGTTAACAGTATAATGAAGCGCGAGTGTCGCGTCCTGATCGCCTCCGGCTTGCATTGGCGTCATGCAGACGGTAACATATTCTGTTGAGTTTGCGCCGATCTGCAGCATATTCGCGCCGCTGACATTGTACTCCGCAGCTTCGCTTCCGGAAAGCGTCGCACTATCGATCGTGACCGCATCGCTCGTAGGATTCGCGATCTGAAGGGCCTGGCATTCTTCCTGTCCGACAATGACATTATTGAATTCAAGCTGATTGGTAATTAAAAAGAAGGGCGCCGGCGGTCCCGGAGGAGCGGCCGTCGCATGTCCATCGAGTTGCACATTGACCGTTCCTTTTATCGTGCTGTCCAGCGAGTTCGCATATGTAAAGGAAAGATTGCCATCGATATCTCCCTTTGCCGTGACGGGATGGAAACAGACATCAATCGAACCGGTTGTGCCGGGATTGACCATCATGCCGGTGCTCGAAGATGTCGAGAATGCAGCGGTATCCCCTGTCACCTGAATGTTCGTCAAAGTGAGTGTGCCAAGACCCGGATTTGGAATCATAACTGGAAGACATTCCGTCTGGCCGACCTCCGCGTTAAAATCGACTTCGTTAGCAACATTGAGATTGCCGTTGGACGGCATGACGGCATGACCGACGAGGCCGACGGAAGCCGTATCGCCGTTGGACGCTGTAAACATGAGCCGACCATTCGCATCGCCGGCGGTAAGCGGAGAATACGTGATCGTCAGGTCCTGCGAACCGTTTGCCGGGATCGTAAGAGCCGGCGCACTCAAGGTAAAGAGCGAACTGCCTGTGACCGTAGGAGTTACGATTAGCGGTGAATTCGTCAGGTTCTTAATATCGATCGAGGAAGAGGTCGGCGTGCCCACATGGGTATTAAAGACGATATTCCCGGACCCCTGCACGATCTGGAACGAACCGAGACTCGTCGCATGGCCGGAGACCGGGATGCTCAGCGAGTCTCCTGTCGCAGAAACGATATTCAACGTCGCAGAGTCGAATCCGGCCGCGATCGGATTGAAAGAGAGATTGACGCTTTGCGATCCGTTCGCTGGAACGGTTACAAGTCCGGACGACGTCGAAAAATTAGTGCTCCCGCTACCATTATAATTTAGCGTCAGCACGAGTGGATAGGAGGTGAGGTTCCGAATCGCCAATGCCTGTGTATCGCTGGCGCCGGCATGGGTGGTAAAATTAATCTCACCAGAAGGAGAGACCGAGAAGGTGCTTGCGCCGCGTGCGGGACCGTTCATAAAAATGAAAAGTCCGAAGCAGGCAAAAGCAACGAGTGATTTAAGTCTTGTAGCAATAGCCATATTGTTCCAAAAAAGAATGATTGTTTCCCTTCGCGAATGAATAAGGTCATCCACTGTGAAGGACCGTTAATATCTGGCGACGGTTATGCTGAAAAAATGCCAAAATTTTCCTGCTGAGGTCCTGACGCTCATTTTTCATAGTTTTGAGCTTTCTTAAGGCAACTTTGGGGCGCAAATTTCGTAGTTTCCTGTGTTTGACTTCCCCCACTATCAATTCGAAAGACTTTATGGCGCAACTCACCAATGGAACCAACCTCCCTGTCGTACACCAGCCATTTCAGATCGAACCCGAAGCCGTCGAAATGAATGAGATCCGCTCGAACGCTCGGGCCATGTTCGTCGAGACAACACGCGATCTTGTTGGGGGCATCTATAAACGTACGGCGGAAAATCTGATCCTTATTCGTGAAAAATTAAAGCGCCCGCTTACGCTCGCCGAAAAAATTGTCTATGGGCATGCATGGGACCCCAAATCGCAGGACCTGGAACGCGGCAAGAGCTTTCTGCAACTCCGGGTCGATCGCGTCATCATGCAGGATGCTACCGCGCAAATGGCCATTCTTCAATTTATGCAGGCGCAGCGCAACCAGGTGGCGGTTCCCTCGAGCGTGCATTGCGATCATTTGATCCAGGCGTATCAGGGCGCAGACGCCGATTTGGACCGTGCGCTCGATTCGAATACCGAAGTCTATCACTTTCTGAAGGCCGCCTGTTCGAAATATGGTATTGGATTTTGGGGACCCGGCTCGGGAATCATTCACCAGGTCGTGCTCGAAAATTATGCGTTTCCAGGTGGACTGATCATTGGCAGTGATTCGCACACGCCGAATATGGGCGGCCTTTCGATGATCGCCATCGGCGTCGGAGGCGCCGACACGGTCGATGCCATGGCCGGGTTCCCATGGGAAGTGCTGAATCCGAAACTCGTCGGCGTGCGTCTTACCGGAGAACTCAGCGGATGGGCGGCACCGAAGGACATTATTTTGCATGTGGCGGACAAACTTACCGTCAAAGGGGGCACGAACCGCATTATCGAATATTTTGGACCGGGCTGCCGTACGCTTTCCACCACCGGCAAAGCGACTGTGACCAATATGGGAGCCGAAATTGGAGCGACGACGTCGCTCTTCCCCTTCGATGAGAATGGCGTCCGTTATCTGCAGGCCACCGGTCGTGAAGAAATTGCGGAACTCGCACAGAATAATATCGGACTGCTCACGGCCGATCCTGAGATCGAACTCGATCCCGAGAAATACTACGATGAAATTCTCGAGATCGATCTTTCGAAACTGGAACCGCTCATCAATGGACCGTTCACTCCCGATCTTGCTCGGCCCGTTGCGAAACTGGCTGTCGATTCGAAATTAAATGATTATCCTCAAACAATTTCTGCAACGCTTGTTGGAAGTTGTACAAACTCGAGCTACGAGGACTTAACGCGGGCTGCCCAAATCGCCGATCAGGCGACAAAATTCGGCGCGAAAGCAAAAGTTCCACTCATGATAAATCCCGGCTCGGCGCTGATCCGAAAAACGGTCGACCGCGATGGCCAGCTTAAATCGCTCGAGTCGATCGGTGCCGAAATTCTTGCCAATGCGTGCGGGCCCTGCATCGGGCAGTGGAAACGCGACGATGTCAAGAAAGGCGAGCGAAACACGATCATCAATAGTTTCAACCGAAATTTCCCTGGCCGCAACGACGCCAATCCCGCTACGCTTGCCTTTGTTGCAAGCCCGGAAGTCGTGGTCGCGTATGCGCTTGCGGGCGATCTTTCTATTAATCCTTTAGTGGACGAACTGGAAGGAAAAGATGGAAAGAAGTTCCGTCTGGAGCCACCGTCCAAAGTCGATCCGCTTCCTAAAAATGGCTATATTGGCCGTAGGATCGGTTATGTTCCGCCCGCAGCGCAGTCTGGAAATGTCAGCGTCGCGGTTCCCCCTACGAGCGACCGTCTCCAGGTCCTGGAACCGTTCCAGCCGATGGTCGATACCGAGACCGTCGACATGCCGGTGCTTATCAAGACCAAAGGCAAAACAACGACGGATCATATCTCCCCAGCCGGTTCCTGGCTGCGCTATCGGGGACATCTCGATAAAATTTCGGACAATATGCTGACCGGAGCCGTCAACGCATGGAGTGGCGAAACCGGTACGACGACCAATATTTATACGCACGAGAAAGACCTCCCGGTGCCCCAAGTGGCACGCGATTACAAAAAGCGTGGAAAACGCTGGGTCATCGTTGGCGATGAAAATTACGGCGAGGGTTCCAGCCGGGAACACGCCGCGATGTCGCCACGATACTTAGGCTGCATGGCGGTCGTTGCACGGAGCTTCGCGCGTATTCACGAGTCGAATCTCAAAAAACAGGGAATTTTACCCCTTACGTTCATCGATCCGGCCGATTACGAAAAGATCAGGGAAGGCGATACGGTGTCGTTTGAGTATCTGCACGAACTCGATCCAGTCCGCACCGTAAATATGAAGGTTACTCATTCCAACGGAGTCGTCGATGTCATTGCCCTTAAGCATACGATGAACATGGAGCACATCGCCTGGTTCGAGGCCGGCAGCGCGCTCAATCTCATTCGGCTCCATTCCGGCGAGCAGCATATATCGGAGGGCATCCAGGAGGGGCCCCCCGAGGAAGTGACGGCGTAGCGCCTTCGTTACATTCGGACTTTTTTGCGCAGCCGCTCTTACTTCACCGTATATCCCGTCAGCACCTGCGTGCCATAGACCGTATCGCCGAAAAGGTCGGTGGTAGAGTATTGCGCGCCGGCTGCGAAACCGATCGATGTTGACCAGTAATACCGGTAGGGAGGCAACTGCGTTGTCGAAACGACCTGACCGTTCAGGGATTCGGTCTCTGTATAGGTCCCAACGACCTCTTTGAGTTGAAGTGAAGTTCCCTGAACGAGCGCGCTGGTGTCTGTCGCGGAACGATACGATGCCGTTTCCACGACACGTTCGCTCATGCCACCGGAAGAATTTGTCTGGTCTTCAATCGTCGTATTCACCGGACCGCCAGAACTATACGGCAGCGTAAGCCACTGCGTTACGATTCCTGGGGCGAGCGGGCCGAGATAAAGATCGACATCGCCATTGCTAAGCAGGGAGTAATATCCCGTTCCGCTCCCGCCCTGATCGTCCCAACTTCTCATTTCAATTACGTTCGATCTCCCCTGCCACGAGATTCCTACGGCGACGATAGAATCGGTAGTGTGCACGGTGTTGATCACATTACCACTCTGATCTGTTTGAACCGTTGTAAAATGGAACGTGCTTCCGGGGTTCGCTGCTGCGAGCGGTGTTCCACCACCACCATTCGGGCTGGTGGAAGTTCTGCAACTTGAAAAAATTCCTGCACATAAAAGAGACACGAAGGTTAGTTTGATCGTATTCATTGGGAAGTAAGTTAAGTAATGACAGTCACAACGGGAATTGACCGAAAGGCAACTCGAAGGACTTTCGCAAAGATACGAAAGATTCTCGACGCGGCCACAATATGATTATTTCCTCCCATAGGACCTCAATCCGCAACAATACTCCCCTGTTTTCGTACATTTGCATTCAATAATCTCACTGCTATGCCTCTTATTCTCGATCTCACCGCACGCGAAGTATTGGACTCCCGCGGAAATCCTACTATAGAAGTTGATTGTACCCTGGACGATGGCGCCTTTGGGCGCGCGATCGTTCCAAGCGGGGCTTCGACCGGGGAGCGCGAAGCCGTGGAACTTCGGGACGGCGATAAAAAGCGTTACGGCGGCAAGGGCGTACTCAAAGCCGTTCATAACGTGAACGATGAGATCATCAAAGCGCTCATCGGAATGCCGGCGCTCGAGCAGCGTGAAGTCGATCGCACACTGATCGAGCTCGATGATACGCCGAATAAGTCGAAGCTTGGAGCCAATGCGATCCTCGGTGCTTCGATGGCCGTAGCCCGCGCGGCGTCCGAGTCCGTCGGGCTTCCTCTCTATCGGTATCTCGGAGGCACCGGCGCATATTTGCTGCCGGTTCCCATGATGAACATCATCAATGGCGGCGTCCACGCCGACAACTCGCTCGACTTCCAGGAATTTATGATCATGCCGGCTAAAGCACCGAGCTTTCGCGAGGCCATCCGCATGGGAGCGGAAGTATTTCATACGTTGAAGTCGGTCCTTAAGAAAAAAGGGTTGAATACGAACGTCGGCGATGAAGGCGGCTTTGCTCCGAATGTCAAATCGACCGAAGAAACGCTGGGATATCTTATGCAGGCCATCGAGCAGGCCGGGTACAAGCCGGGAACGGATATATTCCTTTCCATGGACTGCGCGGCCAGCGAAATGTGGAGGAGCGGCAAATACGAACGTTATAAATCTGCACCGGGAACGAAGCTTACGAGCGAAGGCATGGTCCGGGAATTCGAAAAACTGGTCAGGAACTACCCCATTTGCTCTATCGAGGACGGTATGGCCGAAAACGACTGGGAAGGCTGGAAGATGATGACCGAAGCGCTCGGCGACAAGATCCAAATCGTGGGCGACGATGTGTTCGTCACCAATCCCGCGATCATTGAAAAAGGAATTGAGGAAGGGATTGCAAATTCGGTCCTGATCAAGCTCAATCAGATCGGAACGATTACCGAAACGTTCGATGCGATCGCGCTCGCCCAGCGTGCGCGATATTCGTGCGTTATCAGCCATCGCTCCGGCGAAACCGAGGACACCACGATCGCCGATGTCGCCGTCGCCTGTAACGCCGGCCAGATCAAGACCGGCTCCGCCAGCCGCACCGACCGCATCGCGAAGTACAACCAACTTATGCGCATCGAAGAGCAACTCGGCGGCCAGGCAAAATTCGCGGGGTTGGGAGCGCTGTCGATCGATTATAAATGGAAGAACAAATCGACTTCGTCCAAATAAAAAACCCTTCCCATATTGGGAAGGGTTCTAAAGCTGAGAACAAACATTTATCGCTGACGCGATAAACTTGCCCGGTACGAGGAAACATGATGTTTCCGCGTCACACGGTGTCTGATAAGTTCGGTACGGGTCCGCGAGCGGAGTGCAAACGTTCGACCGTTATTCGATCGAAGGCTTGTCCGCATCGACATCGTGCGGCTTTGGTACGAATTCATCGGCCGTGTAGTTGCCGGCTGATACGTATTTATTGGCCGCGACTGGTACGTGGTAGTCGTTGTTACCGTCGCATTATTACGATGACGAAGCCGGTTCCAATCGTTCGTTGCGGTATTGGAAACCTTATGGCTTTCCGTCGTTGCGTCCGACTTGATATTGGACCATGTCTTCGAGGCCGTATTGGCTACTCGAACACGATGACCGTGATTATAGACAACTACTTGCGCATGGGCCACATTCGCAAAGGGTAACATTGCAAAAATGACTATTGCAGCAAGCAGATTTCTTACGTTTTTCATAAAAGCCTCCTTTTCAGAGTTACTTACTTATTGCTCGAAAGAACATGCCCGAAAACTACGGACGTTTTTCTGGAAAAGCGATCATAGTGGTGAAACGAATTTCATCCCTTAGGCGCATTTCTCGCGGTTCATTCGTTACCATGACTAAATCGGAAAGAAATCAACGTAATCGGTTTTAAATAAGCTTAAAGAAGTCGACACATGACCATCAAATTCGGCACCGACGGTTGGCGCGATGAAATCGCGGAAAATTATACGTTCGAAAACGTCCATCGGGTTGCCCGCGGGACCGCGCTCTATTTTAAGAAGCACCCCAAAGCGAGCGCCGGCGTGGTCGTCGGCTACGATGGCCGCTTTTTGGGACGCGAATTTGCGGAGCTTACCGCACGTGTGCTCGCGAATGAAGGACTCAAAGTCTTTATCGCAAAGACTGTCGTTTCCACCCCTGCCACATCGCTTGCGATCGTGAAGAAAAAGTTGGCTGGTGGCATTATGATCACGGCCTCCCACAATCCTGCGCAATATAACGGCTTTAAAATCAAGGGCGATTATGGCGGCTCGGCATTGCCAGATGCGATTGCCGAGATCGAGCATGCAACGAACAGCGAAGAAAATGCCCGGAAAATCGCCGAAGATCGGAATGCGAATTCCCTCCCCTCCTTTGCCGATTTCGAAAAACAAAAAAAGATCGAAGAGCTCGATGCAAAGGCGATCTATGTGAAGGAACTGGCTAAATTGGTGAAGCTCGATCGGATTAAACGAGCGAAACTTCGCGTCGCCTACGACCCCATGTACGGAGCCGGCGTCGGGAACCTGGAGCCGCTTCTGCCGACTGCATCTATTCTTCATAATGTTTGGAACCCCGGCTTCGGCCGCACCCGTCCCGAGCCATTACCCGACACGACTCGCGAACTCGCAAAATTCATTACCGAAAATAGATACGATATTGGACTTGTCACCGATGGCGATGCAGACCGCATCGGTGCCGTCGATGAACGAGGTGAGTTTTTCAGTTCTCAGATGATCCTGTGTCTCCTGCTGAAGTACCTTGTTGAGGTCCGTAAAGAAACTGGGTTGGTGGTCGTCAGTCAGTCCGTCACCAACATGGTCGATAAAATGTGCGCGAAATATGGGCTTAAAATAATTCGCACGCCGGTCGGATTCAAGTATATTACCGACTATATGCTAAAAGGCGGCGTATTGATCGGCGGCGAGGAATCGGGCGGCATCGGAATTCCTTCCATTCACATTCCCGAACGAGATGGCTTATTCAATGGCCTGCTTCTGTGCGAAATTTGCGCTCACAACAAAAAATCCCTGGGTGAGCTGGTCGCTGCGCTCGAAAAAGAATTCGGTCCGCATAAGTATGACCGCTACGATTTTCAGACCACGGACGAACGCAAGAAGCAAGTCCTTTCGAAGGCCCGTGCCGGATTTTCGGAAATTGCCGGACTGAAAGTGCTAAAGACAAGTACGCTCGACGGCTATAAATTCGAGCTTGAAAAAGGTGCTTGGTTTATGCTCCGGGCTTCCGGCACAGAACCACTCCTCCGCTATTATGCCGAAGCGCCCCGCATGGCAACGGTAAAAAAAATCCTTGCCTTCGCGAAAGAACTTTAAACTGGCCTTCGAAAGAACGTGATCGTGAACTGGAGAAGAATGATTACGGGAGCTTCTAAGTTAGTGGCGATGGATTTAATTGTTCTTAACTGAAATGGATATTAGCAGTGTTATCACCGCCCTTATCGCCCTGGTCGCCGGATGGCTATTGGGTTCACTGGTTACACGTGCCCCGGCCAACCGCGCCCGAGAAGAAAAGCAAAAGATCGAGGAGGAACTGCGTGGTGAGCGCGAACGTGCAGCCGTGCTACAAGCCGAAAACCGTCGAATTCCCACGCTTGAAAACGAAAAACATTCGCTTACCGACACCGTTCGAATCCTGGAGGCCGATCGTGCCCGTTTTGCCGAGAAAGCCGATCGAGTTCCGATCCTGGAACGAACATTGGAAGGAGTTCAGAAGCAAATTCAGGACCTCTATGCCGAGAATGCGCAACTCCGGGAGGCGCGGGAGGCCGATATCCGGTTAATCGATGAATTGAAGGATGTTCGAAAGAACTTTGAAAATACGTTCGACTCGATCAGCAAGCAGGCGCTGAAAGAAAATCGGGAAAACTTTGTTCGTGAATCGATGGAACCGTTGAAGTCGAAGCTTCTCGAATTCGAACAAAAGGTCGATGCCGCTTACAAGCTGGAAGCGGCTGAACGGAACTCCCTCCGGGGCGAAATAAAGAATTTGGTAGAGCTGAACCAGCAGATCAGTAAAGAAGCCTCGAACCTTGCTCTGGCCTTAAAAGGCGATACGAAAAAACAAGGCAACTGGGGTGAATTGATTCTCGAAAAGGTGTTGGAGTTTTCCGGGCTTCGCAAAGGCGATGAATATAAACTACAGGAAAACTTTCGAGATGGACAGGAACGGAAAATTCCTGATGCCGTCATTTATTTACCCGACAAAAAGAATATTCTTGTCGATGCCAAAGTGTCGCTCGTTGCCTATGAAAGATGTGTGTCCGCTACAAACGACAGCCAACGAGAAACGGCGTTGCTGGAACATATTGCTTCTGTCAAGAAGCACATTAAGGAGCTGAGCGAAAAGAATTATTTCCTGATCCCGGAGCTCGATTCTCCCGAGTTCACCCTGATGTTCATGCCCATTGAATCGTCGTTCGGCATGGCGATCCAGGCCGACAACGAGCTTTTTGCTTATGCCTGGGACCGCAAAATTGTAATCGTGAGTCCCTCCACGCTGCTTGCGACCTTGCGGACGATCGCTTCGATCTGGAAGCAGGAACGGCAAACAAAGAATGCGCTCGATATTGCCGATCGCGCTGGAAAAATGTATGATAAGTTCGTCGGCTTTGTCGATGACATGATCGCCGTCGGCAAAAAAATGGACGATGCCAAATCGGGCTATGCGAATGCCATGAGTAAGCTCACGACCGGCCCCGGAAATCTCGTGCGTCAATCGGAACAACTAAAAGAGATGGGTGCAAAAGCCACGAAGCAACTGCCCGGAACGTTGCTCGATCGATCAGGCGAATCGCTTCCCCTGGATTCGCTGGCCGCAGGTCCCGATGGGAACTTAATAGAAGCTTAGGCCTTCGCCGCCTGTTCCATATTCAACGGCAGCGAAATCGTGAACGTACTGCCCTTCCCTTTTTCGCTTTCGGCAGAGATCGAACCGCCCATGAGTTCGACGAGGCGCTTCGCGATGCGAAGCCCAACCCCCGTCCCTTCGAAAGTGCGCGCAAGGCCGTCCGACTCCTGATAAAACTCTTCGAACAAATGCGGCAGGAACTCTTCAGAAATACCGATACCCGTATCGATTATTTTTATTTCCACGGTGTCTGCATTGTTCGATAGTACGATACGAACATTTCCCGAAGGAGTGAACTTGATTGCATTCCCGACCACATTCATAAGGACGCGGCCTAAGTAATGGACGTCCACATACGCCTGCACCGGTGATTCCGCATCGACGTAGACCGCTATGCCCTTTTCTCTGGCCTGCAGTTCCAGCAGCGAAACAATACGGCGCGCCTCGACTTCGAGCGATATGCGCCGTGGCACCAGCGAGACGGTGTTCGACTCGAGCCGGGAGAGATCGAGAATACCTTCGATCGTTTCCAGCAAACGCTTGCCGCTTGTTTCAATCGTTCGTGCGTAAGACCCGAACTCTGTTCCTTCCAGGCTATCGGAAAGGATAGAAGAAAATCCAAGAATGGAGTTGAGAGGCGTCCGAATTTCGTGGCTGACGTTATTTAAAAAATTCGTTTTGAGCCGGTTCATTTCTTCCGCGCGATCTTTTGCGGCATGAAGGCTGGCAAACGTACGCTGCACTTCTTCCTCGGCGAGTTTACGTTTGGTGATGTCGGTAAAGGCCGTCAGGGTGCCTACAATTCGGCCTTCCGAATCGCGGTAGGGAGAAACATTCACGTGCATACAGAGCGGGACTCCGTCCTTGCGGGGGATCGAAAGTTCATATTCTTCTTTGTTTCCCAGAAGCCATTTTTCCTTCTGCTCCATATAGATCGGCCATGCTTCTTCGGGCAAAAACACTTTATAGGAAAGCTGGCCAAGCAAATTGGAAACGTCATAGCCGGTAAATTCTGCCATTTGCCGGTTGGCGTAAAGAATTTTGTCCGATGAGTCCGTAACAAGGACTCCCTCGCCAAGTCCTTCGACGACATCCATAAAGAGCGCTTCGGAATCCCCGAGATTGGCCCGGGGACGCAGTTCCTCTTTGAAGACACGAGATGTCACAATGACATGACGGCTGCCCTCTTTCGGTAGGATCGATTTTCCGACCGACTCGAGGACGCGCCAGGAACCGTTCTTGTGACGAAACCGGAAGCGTGCGGAATGAGGAATTCCGGGGCTCGCAAGGGCGAGCATAAAGACCGGCATGACTTTCGGAACGTCCATCGGATGGATCAATGAAAAGGCGTTCCTGCCAATCAGCTCTTCCTGTGTATATCCCAGCTGATCGAAGATCGAGGGACTTTCGTATAGGATCGTTCCCATAAGATCGACTTCGGTCACGATGTCAATAATGCTCCCGATGAGGGTTTCCTCGAGCGGGCGCTCATTGGAAGCCCGTTCGAATACCACCGGTGCCGGCGTCGCAAGATCGAATGGTTTCGGTGCCGGCGTCGCAGACCGTAACCGACGCGCCGAAAACACGGAAGCCGGCAATCGGTCGAGTTCGGTCTCCAGCAGGTAGTCCTGTGCGCCTCGCTTAAGAAGGTCCATTCCCTCCGTAGCACGGCCCTCCGGCAAGATCACAATGATCGGTAATTCCGGACTGGTGCCGCGAACCATATGAAGGACATCGTCGAAGGGAATCGTAAAATATCGCTGGACAAGTAAAATCAGGTCGGCATTTTTCCGGGCGAGGGCAGCTTTGAATTCCTGGATATTCGATGCATAAAGGAAAAGCGGAAATATTTGATGGCGCCGCAAATCATCTTGCAGCGTTTCCAGACCTATCGAACGGTCCTGTAAAATCAGGATCGTGGCATCGTTCATTAGAGTGACAAGAAAAGGAAACTTTCGCGAAACCGGCCTAATATACGAAAACTTCTGTACCAGAGCATTAAAAAAATCATGTAAATAGTTTTCCTGGCCTCACTCCCCATTCGTGAGCCGCTCCTTCCGCTTTTTTGCCACTAATTGCGTTCGAGCCTTGTTTTCGGCGCCGAATCACGGAAAATCAGAATGCCAAGAAAAAACAGGAATCAGGAAAGCGAAGTCGCCGTGCAGGAAGAACAGAACTCCGTAACGCAAACCGCTGCGGGAGCCCCGAATGGTACAGCCCCGATTAACGGTTCGCAAAACGGGACGAATGTGTCCAAAACTGCCCCGGGCCAGAAGACCGGCCCTCAGGCGCTACAGACCGATGGAGCGATCGATACCGCCGCCACCGCCGATACTGCCGCCGAGATCGAACAACTTGCCGAGGCGGTCGCACCCCGCATTGTACCGGATTCCCTAAAGCGGATTCCGAATGGTGCAGAACTCCGCGGTCCGTTGCCCGAAGGCGCTCGGTCGTTTCGCGGGACGTTCGAGCAGTGCGGCGTCGACCGGGAGAAACTCCTCGAATGGTTCCGATTGATGGATCTGGGGCGTATTACCGATACCGCCGCGGCCAATTACCTGAAAAAAGCGATGGGCTGGAGCTACCATGCTCCGTGCGCTGGACATGAGGGCATTCAGCTTGCGATCGGCGTAAGTTTTCGAGCAAAAAAAGATTATCTTTTTCCGTATTATCGCGATCTTATGACCTGCCTTGCGGCGGGGCTTACCGTTGAAGAGATCGTCCTGAATGGCCTTTCGAAGGATACCGACGTTGCCGGTGGCGGACGGCACATGTCCAACCACTTTGCGAAGATGTCGATGAACATCGAGACCCATTCCTCGCTCACGAATAACCATGCGCAGCACACCGCTGGCTGCGCTCGTGCAATTAAGTATTATAAATTAGGCGCCGTCGCCATTTTTTCGGGAGGAGAATCCGGAACGAGCGAAGGATTTTTCTACGAGGCCGTCAATGGGGCCACGCGCGAAAAGATCCCGGCGATTTTCGTTATCCAAAATAACAAGTACGGTATTTCGGTCCCCGTCGCGGAGCAAACCGCGAATACCCGTGTAGCCGATAACTGGCGCGGTTTCAATCACCTGCTCATCACCTATTGCGATGGCACCGACGTGCTGGATAGTTACCGGGCCATGCAGGAAGCCTACGAATGGTGTCTTTCGGGACGAGGCGCGGCCATGGTGCACGCCGATTGCGTCCGGATCGGTTCTCACTCGAACTCGGACCGCCACGAACTTTACCGTTCCCACGAAGAACTCGAAGCGGTAAAAATGCGAGATCCGGTTGTTCGCTTTCGCGACTGGCTCGTGCAAAATGAAGTTGCCACGAGCGAAGAACTTCACCGTATTCACGAAGAGAACCAGGCCTTTTTCCGTGCATCCGCCGATAAAGCCGAAGTGGCTCCTCCGGCCGATCCGTCCACGGTGCTCGATTTCGTTATTCCTTCCGACCGGATCGTTTCGAACGACCCTTACACAACACAGCCGGAAGATATCGCAACGAAATTTTATCCCTTTACGACGCCCAAAGGTAAGGAAGAAGGGATGCAATTTATCGAGGGCATCAATGAGACGTTAAAAGAAGAATTCCGCAGAAATCCGAATACGTTCCTCTGGGGCGAGGACGTCGCCTCCAAAAACAAAGGCGGCGTTTTTAACGTCACGAAGGGAATGCTCCAGGAGTTCGGCAATGAACGGGTCTTCAATGCGCCTATTGCAGAAGACTTTATTCTTGGCTCTGCAGATGGATTTTGCCGCGTCGATCAGGATCATATCTGGGTCTGTGTCGAAGGTGCTGAATTTGCCGACTATTTCTGGCCAGCAATGGAAAGCTTTATTGAGCTCTCGCATGCGTATTGGCGCACGCGCGGGCAGTATGCCCCGAATATTGTCATTCGTATTGCTTCCGGCGGATACATTGGTGGAGGCTTGTATCACTCCCAGAATCTCGAAGGAACATTCACAACGATTCCCGGTGTCCGAGTGGTACAACCCTGCTTTGCGGACGATGCCCAGGGACTTTTGCGAAGCGCGTTCCGTACGCGCGGCGTGACGGTTTATCTCGAGCCGAAATACCTTTACTATCATCCAATGGCGAAGTCCGAGCCACTTCAGGCAAACGAGCTAACCCCATTTGGAAAAGCGCGGTTACGGCGTCAAGGTAAAGATCTTTCGATCATTACATACGGTACAGCGACGCATTTTTGCCTCTCTGCAGCACAGGAGCTTGCAACGGAGCAAGGTATCGAATGCGATGTGCTCGATCTCCGCTCGCTCTATCCGCTGGACCTGAATGCGGTCCTGAAGTCGGTAGAAAAAACCGGCAAAGTGCTGATCGCTCACGAAGATAAGGTGACCGGCGGTTTCGGTGGCGAGCTTTCGGCCCTGATCACCGAACACGCCTTCCAATCGCTCGACGCCCCGGTTATGCGTGTTGGCTCGATCTTCACGCCCGTTGGCTTTGCCAAGGTGCTGGAAGACGCCATTCTTCCCAATCCGGCGAAGATCAAGGCAGCCGCCGAGCAACTTGCGCGGTGGTGAACACGAGTCGTTGCAACTTCTTGTGTTCTTCGGTAGATTTAATTCGATGTCGGGCAGAAGAACCTGAAATCTTCGCGCAGGATCTTCTCCATATATCAGGCTCCTTCCGAGTCGATAATACTTATCGATAAACTCTGTTTCAGGAGCCATATTCAATTCCCTGCCGTTCCACAAAGCAATTGTTCTCTAACAAATGCCTTTACTCGAAGTAAAACATCTTAAAACCTATTTTTTCACGGACGATGGCGTTGCCAAATCGGTCGACGACGTAAGCTACACGGTCGATCGTCGGGAAACGCTCGGAGTCGTCGGTGAGTCCGGCTGCGGTAAGTCGGTGACAGCTCTTTCGATCATGCGCCTTATCCCCGATCCCCCGGGAAAGATCGTGGGTGGCGAGGTGCTTTTCGATGGGCGCGACCTGCTCAAACTTCCCGAAGAGGAAATGCGAAGCATTCGCGGCAATAAGATCGGAATGATCTTTCAGGAGCCGATGACTTCGCTCAATCCGGTCTTCACGGTCGGAAATCAGATCGAAGAATCGATCCTGCTGCACCAAAAGGTTACCAAAGACGAGGCAAAGAAAAAAGCGATCGAAATGCTGCGCCTGGTCGGCATCCCTGCTCCCGAACAGCGTTACGGAGAATACCCCCATCAGCTTTCAGGCGGGATGCGGCAGCGCGTGATGATTGCGATCGCTTTGTCCTGCAATCCCGACATTTTGATCGCCGATGAGCCGACGACGGCGCTCGACGTAACCGTCCAGGCCCAAATTCTGGAACTCATCAACCGGCTTCAGGAAGAGCTCGGTATGGGGGTGATCCTCATCACGCACGACCTCGGAGTGATTGCCGAAACGGCCGATAAGGTCGCCGTGATGTATGCTTCGCATATCGTCGAGTATTCGAATGTCGATGAGATCTTCCACAATCCAATCCATCCCTACACGGTAGGACTTCTCGGATCGATCCCGAAACTTCATATCGAGAGCGAGCGGCTGATGACGATCGAAGGGACGGTCCCTTCACCCACGAATTTCCCGATCGGCTGTAACTTTAACACTCGGTGCCCCTGGGCCACGGAAGTGTGTTATAAACAGGAGCCCGCCCTGCTCGAGCACGAACCCGGACATTTTTCGGCATGCCATCATTGGGACAAAGTAAAGGCCGAACGTCCGGCAGAATTAGTCGAGGCATAATAAATGAGAAAACTTTTCTTTTTTTGCTGTGCTGCTGCCTGTGCATTGTGCTCCTGCAGTAAGAGTACCAGCCCGACTCCGCTCGCGCCAGACTCAACCCGTTTCCCCACTCACGCCATGTTCGAGCAAAACGGGAAACCGTCGCTCAACGGATGGACCTTTCATCCGGCCATTCCCGGTGACACGGCCAATTTCGACGACACAGCCCCGCCAGGGAGCGGTGGAACGTGGTCTATCAAACTGCACAAGGCGGATGCTCCGCATACCACGAACAATGTTACCGAAGGGTTTACGAACCTGACAAGCGGTATTTATGAACTAAGCTCCTGGTTAATGACAAAATACGAAGGCTTTGCCGGGCCGGCTTCAACGCAAGGATGGATCGCCGTGATTAGAAGTCGGAACGGCATGGGCGATACCCTCCGTGCCTTCGCTGGGAGCGATACGAACTGGCACGAACTCGATCTCTTCGATACGCTTTCGCTCGTTCCCACAGACTCTGTCATCCTTGAACTTTCCGCAGCCGCTACCGACACGTCCACCCATGGAAACCCAATGTGGTTCGACGATGTGACATTTAAAAAAATACCGTAAGCATTCTGTATGATCCGATATTCCGTTCCCGTCCTTTTGAGCATGGTCCTATTGGGTGCCTGCAAGCAGACCACGACGACAAATACGACGAATTCCAATGTGATCCTGAGTCATGCGCTGTTCGAGCAGAATGGACAGCCTTCGCTCAATGGATGGACATTCCATCCGGCCGGCTCGGACGATACGCTCGATTTTGAACAGGACGTGCCCCAAGGAGACGGCACGTGGTCGTATAAACTTCACACCAGCGATTTTCCGCCTGTAACGAATACGCTCACACGGAATTTCACCGGACTTTCGAGCGGCGTCTATTCGCTCACGGCCTGGGAGCACCTGAAATATATCCTCCCCGATACGGCCTTTCCTGAAGGATGGATTTCCATCGCAAAGATCAGCGCAGGCGATACGGTTACTAAATCCCTTCCGACCATCGACAGCACCTCCTGGACTTCCATTACGCTATTCGATACGCTCTCCTTGCAACCTGCCGATACCGTCCTGCTGCTCCTTTCCGCCGGAGCGCGTTTAGGCGGCCAGCATGGGAACCCCGTATGGTTCGACGATATCACTTTTCAGAAGGTGCAGTAATCGAAAGCACCGTATGCGTCCCCGGAAAAGATCACGGCTTACATCGGTCTTAATGTTGGGCCTCAGTTCTATCTTCATTCCGGCAAAAAAAGATTTCGTTGTACGCCGGCCACAAGTACAGATGTTGTCGATAGGCATGCCTCGCGGCGAAATTCTTTTCATGTATCCCGAAGCTGAACTTGGAGATTCTTCCGATTTTTTCGACATGCGTATCAGGCTTCACGGTGAAACGGATTATCTCGGGTTCGATTCACTCAACCGACTCGATTATCTCTATATGATGCGAAGGCCCTTGTGGGGCGATAGCGATTATTGGAGGGATCTCGATACAATGAAAGACTATACGTTTACAGGGAACATCAGGAATTGGCGAGCATACTGGTGGAAAAACAAGCAGGGACAAATTTTTGAAGCGATCTCCAGGGATTCCAATATAGAGAACATTCAAGCCTTCAGTAGTTTAGAAAATCCCAAAAGAAGAAATCAGGCGTTTCAGCCTCCGAACGACACCACCCTGCTGTATATGCCTTATTGGGCAAATTAAAACCACTCTCTCCCGTTCTTGCTGCCTTCACTAATAACGCAACATTCTCTTGAACTCCAGCACGACCACCAACGAAGATATTCCTATTCTGCTTTCAAAATTCGAATTTGAGGACGAACACTTTTATGGCGCAACGGGCATTGGACTCGATCTGCGCGATCGAAAATTCATCGATTGTACGTTCGAACAATGTCAGTTAAGCTCGATCAAAATCGATGGCGCCGTCATTCAAGCGCAATTTAAGAACTCAAAAATCGAAGGCGTTAACTTTTTTACCGCCAAGCGCTCGTTACTATCGCTCTCGTTCGAATCGTGTCTCATTCGGCATTCTTCCTTTGCGGAATTGAAACTGCTGAAGATACAATTTACCGGTTGTGAACTGCATAATGTCGACTTTTCGGATGCCGACCTTTCCGAGGCGGACTTCTCCAATACGACGTTCGAGGATTGTGTCTTTCGAAATACGAATCTAACAAAAGCGGATTTTCGTACAGCTTCCGGCTACTACATCGATCCCACTCAAAATAAAATTCGCAAAGCGAGATTCTCCTCGCCCGAAGTATTGAATTTACTTGCAGGATTTGATCTCTTGATTGAATAGGCTCAAGCAAGCGCGAAGTTCAGCATCCGATAGACCAACTTCGCCACAAGATAGGTAGCGTGCCGCGCTTTCAGGTCGGGCGCGAGCTCCACGACATCGAAGCCCACGATCTTCTTTCCCGCTTTCTTAAGCTCCCGAAAGACTTCCATCGTTTCATTCCATTGGAATCCGTCGGGTTCCGGTGTGCCGGTCGAGGGCATAATGGCGGGATCGAAATAATCGACATCGAACGTAATATAGACTTCATTGGTCGGCAGTGCCTGTACGACGGACCTCTGCCAATGATCGCCATAGATCCCTTTTCGAATTCCAGTCGCGTAGAAGGTCTGAATGCCGAGCCTTTTAATATATTCATATTCCGCTTTTTCCTGCGCCCGAATTCCGACCTGCACGACGCGGTTCATTGGGAACCCAAGGTCGGCCACCCGTGCCATAAAGCAGGCGTGACTATACGGTGTGCCGGAATATTCCAGGCGCAGGTCGGAGTGGGCATCGAAATGAAGCACGCTGACATTCGGGTACATCTGGTAATGCGCCATTATGGGTGCCGTCGAGATCGTATGCTCGCCGCCCAGAGTAACGACGAATTTTTTGTTCTCAATTTGCTCTCGGACCGCCTTCTGGAGATAATCGAGCATCGATTTTCCGGCCCGTTTGCCGAACGCGAGCGGCGGCAGCGTCGCTATACCGACATCGAAGCATAATTCCTTAAAGAACTCGTCGTCGAGAAATTCGACGTACTGCGAGGCTTTGATAATGGCCTCGGGTCCCTTCGCCGTACCGCCGCCATAGCTTACCGTCTTTTCGTACGGTGCAGAAAGGATGACCACCTTGCTGGAATCATATCCGCTCGACTCTTTAGGCAACGCCAGAAAATTTTGCGTCGTCGGTAGTACCTTCATGGTTTCGGTAGCACTTTTATAGTTATTGTGAAAGGATCGTATCGTGAAGCCAATGCCGGTCATCCGTTTGGGGATAATCGGTCGTGAATTGGAGTCCCCGGCTTTCTTTTCGGCGCAGTGCAGAACGAACGATGAGGAGCGCTACCTCTGCAATGTTGCGCAACTCGAGGAGTGGAACGGTAACCTTGGTTCGGCGATAATATTCCTCGATCTCCTTTTGGATCAGTTTCAGTCGTCGCAGGGCGCGTTCGAGACGGTAGTTACTCCGAACGATGCCGGCATAATCCCACATGAGCTCCTGCACTTCTTTCAGGTCATGAGAAATATAGATCCACTCTTCGGAATTCTCGGTCCCCGATTCATCCCATTCCTCGATTTCAACTTTACGTTTGGGCGTTTGTTCGGTCTTTATCCGCTCTTTTAAATGCTCTGCCGCTCGGCCGGCCCAAACGAGCGATTCGAGCAGTGAATTACTGGCAAGCCGGTTCGCACCATGGACCCCGGTCATCGAGGTTTCACCGGCCACATAGAGCCTGTCGATATTCGTCGTTCCGTCCAGGCTTGCCACCACTCCGCCACAACTATAGTGCGCGGCCGGCACGACCGGAATCGGCTCCTTCGTAATATCGAGTCCAAACTCTTTACAGCGTTCGTAAATACTCGGAAATTCGCTCTTAATGGCACGCGACGGAAGATGCGATACAGCGAGGAACACATAGTTCTCGCCTCGGCGCTTCAGTTCGGCATCGATCGCGCGAGCGACAATATCGCGAGGAGCCAGTTCCATCCGCTCGGAGTCATAACGGCTCATGAATCGATCTCCGGCCTGATTCAGCAGAATCCCGCCGGCGCCTCGCACGGCCTCGCTGATCAGGAACGAATTCGCTTCGGGTGCATAGAGCGTCGTAGGGTGGAACTGAATAAATTCCATATTCCCGATCTTCGCTCCGGCGCGATAGGCCATCGCAATGCCATCCCCGGTCGCAATCAGGGGGTTCGTCGTATGAAGATAGACCTGCCCCACCCCACCGGTCGCAAGCATGACCGCCTGGCGAGCACGGCAGATTTTTACCTTCCCACTTATTTCATCTAAAATATAGGCGCCATAGCACGAAAGCGTTCGATCCTTTTTTTTGCGACTGTTCTTTCGCTGGTGATCGGTCAGTAATTCGACGGCAAAATGGTTCTCGAGGATTCGAATCCGAGGATGTTCATGGACCGCGGCCAACAGCGCTCGCTCGAGTTCCCTTCCTGTAAAATCGCGCGCGTGCACAATGCGGTTCACGGAGTGTCCCCCCTCACGGCCCAGATCGAGCGCGCCGCCTTTTGTCCGGGTAAAGCGCGCGCCGATCGCGACCAGGTCGCGAATGCGCTCGGGTCCCTCGTTGACCAAGACGCGGACCGCATCTTCATGGCAAAGGCCGGCGCCTGCAATAAGCGTATCCCGCACGTGCGACGCGAGCGTATCAGAACCACTGATGACACTTGCGATGCCGCCCTGCGCGTAGTTCGTGTTCGATTCCGAACGTTCTTTTTTGGTGACGACGAGCACACGCAGCCGCGTTTCATTCGCAACGCGAAGAGCGAAAAACAATCCGGCCGAGCCGGAGCCAAGAACAAGGACGTCGGTTTCCGTAAATTTTAAATTTCAGTCAAGAAGAACACCAAAAATCAAAAAGCCCTTCCTGAAAAGGAAGGGCTCCTGCTTTAGGTCGAACTTACTTAAAAGTAAACAACGAAATGAACATTACCCTCTGTGGCAAGAGAGATCGTTGTCGTCGAAGGATAACTTGTTTCCGTGCCCGAAGCCGGGGTTACGGAGAACGATTGGCTATCGAAGCCGAGCATTCCCTCTGCGCCAATGGCCATGCCTCGGGTGAAAAACCAATCGAAACCTGCGATCGCGGCAATACGAAAGTCCGAAGAAGAAGTCTTCGTGTCCTGATCCGTTTTACCGACTAACACGGTATTCGTCGAACTTCCCGATAAGAAGCTAACCTGCGCTCCGACATACGGCGAGGTAGAATAAAGCGGACGGAGGTGGTCTTCAACGCCGAGTCCAACACCGAAAATCGTGCTTGACAATTTCCCTCCAAGCGTGTCTGCACCAGAAGACATGCTATTAAAGGCGAGCGAAATGCGGAGCGCCATGTCATCCGAGAAGAAATATTTTGCTCCCATTCCGAAGAGCCGAACGGTGGAATCGACAATGGTCGTTGTCAAACCGCCTTCCCCGGCAGTGACCATCGCTCTTTGAAGGGTGACAGAGCCTAATCCCGGAGCTCCGATTTTAAAATTCCCGAGCCCTCCCAGCGTAAACACGAAGGCCGCGCTCCCTTTTGCGGTGAGTGGTCGAATGATATCTTTATCGGCATCCTGTGCCCGTGTGGTATGGGCAATGCCAAAGGTGAATGTGAGAATGAATGCAAACGCAACGATCTTTTTAAAAGAACGAGCCATCATAAGTGCCTCCAGAATGAAGTGTGAAAACAAGGCCTCGTGCGACAATGAACAAGGCCAGATATCATTGCAAAATCGCGATGATATCCATCGCAAAAATACACAACGGGAACCGTAAAGTCAAGTAATTTTACGGTATTATTACGAAATTGTTAATAAAACAAGATATTCACAATTTCAGAGAAAACGCTACGCGACATCGATCGTTTTAAATCCCTTCGGCGTCGATTCGAGTGTAGCGAAGGAGCTTTTCGGATCGTGCTCGAAAAAGAGGGTCCATTTCGACTCAAACGCTTCGGGCAAAAGATCTCGTTTTTCTTCCAGCGTGGTTAGCGGAAAATTATCGTAGCCCATGATCCAGGGAAGATTGACGTGGGCCTGGGTTGGGAACAGATCGGCGCAGAAAAAAACATTGTTCGCCCCGTCCGAAATCACGGGAAGTTGCTGGGCGCGCGTATGGCCGTTAAAAATTCGGACCGATATTCCCGGAAAAAGCTCGCCGGGACCGTCCACTGCTTCCAGCATGCCATTGCTAACAATAGCGTTCCAATCCTGCTTTAAATAACTGGCGCGGTCTTTTTCGGTCGGATTATTCGCCCATTTCAAATTTTCTTTTTGAACGAAGACTTTCGCATTTGGGAAGGTCGGAACTTCTCTGCCATCCGCGAGCCGTGTAACCATTCCTCCGCAATGATCGAAGTGAAGATGGGTCTGAATGACATGTGTGATGTCTTCCGGTCTCAGCCCATGGTCCCCAAGGGAACTCAGGAGCGTCCATTTCGAGTGGTCGAGCTTGTAAATCGAGCGTGTTTTCTCGTCGTACTTGTCTCCCATACCGGTATCGACGAGAATATTCATTCCATTGCCCTGAACGAGGAGGACGCGGAGCGCCATATCGATCCGATTTTGCTCGTCGGCCGGGTTCGTGCGGTTCCACAAATTTTTTGGAACGACTCCGAACATAGCGCCGCCATCCAACGCAAAGCGGCCGGTTTCAACGGCAGTGAGAGTATAGGGGCCGATTGTCATATTTAAAGTCAGGTATCTCTTCGCAGATTCGTAATAATACTCCTATTTTTTAGCGTCGAGACGAGCTTGAATCAACGATCTGATTTCGGCCGTTTTTGCCGACTTCAAAGGCGTGTTTCCATCGCCATCGTCGGCAGCCGGATCGGCGCCGGCATCGAGAAGCATTGTAACGACTAAGGGATTGCCTTTATTTGCAGCGTAGATTAGTGCCGTAGTATTAAATCCATCGCGCCAGTCCACCTGTGCCTTGTGTTCCAGAAGCATTCGAACCGAGCCTGGGTTGTCATTATTTACAGCCGTGATCAGGCAACTGACTTTTACAAACCCCTGCTCCTTGATATAATTTGCGTCGGCGCCGCCATCGAGCAGCATTCGGACTTGAGCCGTATCGTTATTAACAACAGCGGCATATAAGGCTTCTCCAGTGCCTTGTGCTTTCAGTTGAGAGGAGAAAGATCCTACAATGAATACGAACAGGATGGTGACGAAGTTTTTCATTTGAAATTGAAAGATAGACTTCATCTTAACACTGGCCGGGGAAGATCACTTCCCCGTTGGACCGGCGGATTAGCGTTTCCGCCCCGGATCGACCTCGTCGAGCCATTTCACTTTGGCCTCAAGCTGCTCCTGCGGTTCGACCCAATTCGGATCCGGCACGCAACAATCGACCGGGCATACCGCTGCGCACTGCGGCTCATCATGGAACGTCACACACTCGGTGCATTTATCGGGCACGATATAAAAATAATCGGACGAAAAAAACCCGACCGCTCCGCTTGGCGCCGGATCGGTCGGACCGAAGTTCTGTCCGCCCAGCGTCCAATTCGCGCCGCCTTCGTAGATCGCATTATTAGGGCATTCCGGCTCGCATGCACCGCAGTTGATGCATTCGGTCGTGATCATGATTGCCATGGTATATCTATCTTTTTATTAACGACAAGAAACGGAAAAACTAACGCTCGTTAGTTTGCCTGACGTTGGGATAACAGAACGTGAAAGATAAGAGTTTAGAAAATTTGCAAGGGAACGCGAAAACTGCGCATCCCGTTAAATCGCGCTCAAAATCGGAAATCCCATCGGATCAGAATTCGAAATCTCGGATTAGAATTCGAAATCGAAAATCCCATCGGATCGAAATAGTTGGGGCCTATAGCTCAGTTGGTTAGAGCGTCCGCCTGATAAGCGGGAGGTCAGTGGTTCAACTCCACTTAGGCCCACGGATTTTAGAGTGCTAAGTCCTAAGTGCCAAGTAACTGTTTTTCAACTTAGCACTAATGACTCAGCACTACCTGGGGCCCGTAGCTCATCTGGTAGAGCGGTAGATTTGCATTCTACAGGTAAGGGGTTCGAGTCCCCTCGGGTCCACGCTTTGGATTCTGGTATTTTTGGATTCTGGAAATAAAGAAGCCCCGCTCTCCGGCGGGGCTTTCCCTTATCCTGCATTTTACGGATGTCGCAGTCCCGTATTGAACGAGAGTTGGCATCCCGGGAGGAACGAATCAGTACAAGAACGCACGAATGTCCCTGGGTTACAAAAAAAATTTTATATGGAGGCTGAATGTGAGAGGCCTTCAGCAAAAAAGGCCGGTAGTACCGGCCTTTTAAGCAAGCGAAGAAAATCACTTGTCCAGGCAAAAAAAATCGCTAAAACTATCGGACGACGGTAGTCCTCGAAACGCGCCGTTTCGAAGAGGCGGCCCGAGCGATCACGATAATCAAGACCAGGAAAGCAATTACTGCAATGGCGATCAAAAGCCACGTATTGCTGTCCATCGTGTTTTGCGGACCGGTCTCGGTCGTCGTGCTTGTAGTATGCGAAGAAGAATGCTCAATGGCTGAGCCTCCGCCGCCCGACGTCGAAGGAGCGGTCGAAGTGCTCGGCGCCGGAGCCGATGTGCTGGGTGCGACACTGCTCCCGCCAGCAGCCGAGCCATTGTCCTGAGCTCTCGCTGAAAGCGAACTCAGTCCGACAAGAATCATAACATTTAAAAAGAGCCATCCAAATCGTTTCAAGGGAAGCATCATAGTATTCAGTGTTAGTGAGGGGCCGTCGTATCGGGAACGGATGTTTGCTCCGTTCTCGCGTCGGCCTGCTCCTGAGCAACCGAAAAATATGCCAGAGTTGTCAGCGTCGCTATTCCGGCGATCGCGAGGATACCGATCCAGGTAAAGACTGGGCTGCGCTTACCCCTTCGAGCGTTACGGTCGAGCCACGGAACGGCCGTCCAAAAAAGGAGTACAATAGTATAGATTAAGACAGCCGACCATTCCGGAACGTACTTCAAACTCTGGTATAGGAACATGAAGTACCATTCCGGATGGACTCCCGCCGGCGGCTCGCTCGGCTTTGTTAAATCGTACGCAGGACCTAAATTCCACGGGAATAAAACTGCTACGGCCAGCAGAACTGCGAGTCCGATGAGCCATAAGATCGATTCTCCAAAGAGATAGTCCGGAAGAAAGCGCGTTTCGCCTTTTATCTCAGCCGTTCGGGGAGTTCCGCTGCCGAGCAATGCTGTGATTGCTATATGGACCGATGCGAATCCCAGAGCAATCAATGGAAGAATTGCGACGTGCAGCCCGAACAGTCTCGTGAGCGTTGCTCCCGTTACTTCCTTCGAGCCACGGAGCCAGGAGGCGATCGTATCGCCCAGGATGGGAATGGTTCTGGGAATTTCGGTTCCAATCCTTGTCGCGAAATACGCCGTCGAATCCCACGGCAGCAGATAGCCCGTAAAGCCAAAGCCGAGCATCAGGAGCAACAATACGATCCCCGTCACCCACAAAATCGCACGTGGGCTTCGATACGTCTTCATAAAAAACACGCTGAACATATGCAGAAAGACGGTGGCAATGAGGGCATTGGCGGCCCAGGAATGGACGGACCGGATCATCGAGCCGAATGGAACCTCCCTCACGATCATCTCTACGCTTTGATGCGCGGCTTCGGGCGTGGGGCGATAATACATGAGTAGTAAAACTCCGGTCACGATCTGGACGCAAAAGAAGAACAGCGCCAGGCCGCCGAGATAATACCAGAACGCACTCCGGTGCCGCGGGACGCTCTTCGCTTTCAGCGCTTCGACCGGCTCGCGAAGATGCAGAAGATCTATCAACGCACTCATTGGGAAGCGGTTTTGGGAAGAAGGGAGATCGTCAGGTCATCGGCGACATCGACAACTTCGAGTTCCGTGAGTGGTGCTTTCGGGGGCGTGCCGGGAATGTTTATACCATTGACATCATATTTACCGCCATGGCACTTGCAATAAAATCCCGGCGTGACCTCATGACCGATCGCAAGTTGAGGGCGGAATGAAACGATGCACCCTAAATGCGTGCACGTTGCGGTGAAAGCGCGAATGGAGTTGTCGGCTTCACGGACGACGATCACCGGTTCACCTTCGATTTCTACCAACTTCGAGGGACTGTCGGGTGTCAACTCCTCTGCCGAGAACGTAGCAGTTTTATTCCCGCCAAGGACTCCCTGATACGAAAGGAACTTCGATGCGGCATACACGAACGGGGCCGCAAAAGCCACCATACCTCCGCCGAGGAATGCTCGAAGAACTCGTCGACGCTTAACGGGAAGGTGTTCGAACAAAATCAGGAACGAATAATGAAAATCAGAAGAACGGTGTTCAAAGAACGCCGATACACGCGCGAGATCGATAAACTTCTGTCATTCCACGGGAGGCAGCCTCGGCGAGCGAATCTTCCGATATCGAAACGGCTCGCGGCGCATTCTGTTATTTACCCATTTAAATCCACCCAAACCGATTTGGTTTCCGTATAGAGATCGATCGCGGAGCGCCCAAGTTCCCTCCCAAAGCCGCTGGACTTATAACCGCCAAAAGGAACCGCATTGTCGGTTGTCGAGATCGTATTGATCCAGACGGTCCCCGCCTTGACCTGTTTCGCGATGCGATGCGCCTTTTTAATATCGCGCGTCCAGATGGCCGCCGCCAGACCGAATTGTGAATTGTTCGCTTCCCGCAGACCTTCCTCGATGTCCTTGAATTTAATCACGCTCGCAACGGGTCCGAAAATTTCCTCCTGCGCCACGCGCATCGAATTCGTGACCCCTTCGAGCACGGTCGGCTTCATAAAATAGCCTTTGGAGCCAATTCTGGCCCCGCCGATCGCGACGGAAGCTCCCTCCTCTTTGCCGATCGAGACGTAATTCAACACGCGGTCCAAATGCTGTTCGGAAATAAGCGCTCCTAAACGCGTTTTCGGATGAAGCGGGTCGCCTGCAACCATTTTTTGTGCGCGAGATCGAAGGACCGACATAAATTCGTCATACCCTTTTTCCTCGACAAAGATCCGCGAACCGGCGGTGCACATTTCCCCCTGGTTAAAAAAGATCCCGCCCAATGCGAACTTGGCCGCCGTTTCAAGGTCCGCGTCGGCAAAAACGATATTCGGCGATTTCCCGCCAAGCTCGAGCGAGACACGCTTGAGCGTTCCGGCCGCACCGCGCATAATTTCTTTCCCGATCTCGACACTGCCGGTAAAAGCGATCTTGTCGACGCCCGGATTTGCGACCAGTGCCGCACCCGTCGTTGGACCGAAGCCCGTCACGACATTGAAAACACCGGCGGGAATTCCCGCTTCCAGCGTGAGTTCTGCGAGACGGAGCGCTGAAAGCGGCGTTTGTTCTGCGGGCTTCATTACGACCGTATTGCCACAGGCAAGTGCCGGAGCGGCTTTCCAGGCAAGCATCTGAAGCGGGAAATTCCAGGGAATAATTTGTCCGCAGACGCCAACAGGTTCCCTGAGCGTATAGACCAGCGCATCGCCGCCAGCACTGTTCGGCAGCGTTTCACCGGCAATTTTCGATGGCCACCCGGCGTAATACTCGAAGCATTCTGCCGCAAGCGGAATATCGAAACGAGACGATTCGAAAATGGGCTTACCTGTATCGAGCGTTTCAAGTTCGGAAAGCTCTTCCGCATGCGTGCGAATTAATTCCGAGAGCTTCCAGAGAATACGTCCCCTGTCTCGGGGCGTCATTTTTCTCCATTCACTGCCATCTTCGAACGCTTTTCTGGCCGCCCTTACCGCCAGCTCGACATCTTCCACGCCTGCTTCTGCGACGTCCGTGAGGACTGCGCCCGTTGCGGGATTTCGCGTTTCGAAGGTTCTTTCAGAAAGCGCATCGACGAACTCGCCGCCGATGAATAATTTGCCCGGCTTAATGTGAGCTTTGGCCGGTTTAAGTTCTACTTGTATGTCTTCGGACGATGCCGTTAAAATTTCTGCCATAGTGTGCGGTTAACACACTGGGCAGCAAAATAAACTCACAAAACAACGAAATTCCGCTACTTTTTATCGGCGTGCGCTTTTGAACTTTTCTGCGCTTCGAGTTTATCGTATTCAGCTTTAAGCTTTTTATAATAAGAGAGCTGTGTTTGAAAGTATTCTTTGTCCGATTTCGCCGCGTAACTTAAAGCGGTCTCTTCGTCGCGGATCGCTTCATCGAAGCGGTGCATACGTCCCAGAACAAGTGCCCGGGTATCGTAATAATTAGGCTCTTTATCGTCCTTAGAAAGCGCTTCATTGATCATCGCATAAGCATCGGTCATACTATCTTTCGAATAACTCGCCAAATGCCATGCATAATCGTTCAAAATATCGGGGTCGCGGTAATGAATAAATTTCAAAATTCTCTCATACGTCGCGGAGACACTATCCACACGCTTAATGACCTGAAAATGCTCGAGCAGGCGCTCGAGCAGATCGAAATGGAGAGAACTATCCTGCGGGGTCGACGAGAGTTTCGACATCAAATCCTCGATGGGAACCGTATTCCCCTCAATTTGTAGCCTTAAATACGCGTACCGGATCTGAGCTTCCTTTGCAACATCCGGGACGTCATTGCGCTTGCCAAGCACCTGTAAATGATAGAGGACGCTATCGTATTTCGAACGCTCCTGAAACATTTCGATCAATTTTTGCCGCTTTTCGACCGAATTCGAGTCCTGCCAAAATTCAGCAATTGTGCTCTGGATTGTATTCTTGCCCTGTAGGATTTCGGTCAATCGCGCCTCAAGCTGGCCAGAATTCAACTGCTGAGGAAACACAATCCTGTCCATTTCTTTTTTATCCGGAGCGATCATAACGATTGCGGGACGGACGGAGATGAAGTAATCTTTTTCCAATCCGCTAAGACGCCAACCTAAATTTCTTAAACTATCCAATCCTACCGATGGCGGCGGATCGACGGCAAAATCATTAAGGGCTGGCTCGAAATGAGTTCGAATAAATGCCTGAAGTCCTTTATCTGCAATGACTTCCCTGGCTACTTTAATGCTGTTGGAATCGACGAGATCGAGATCGAAGACCAATGCGGGCTTACCCGATTTTTGCGATGCAAGCACGGCATCGTCCCACATGGTATGAAAGGGAAAATTATAATCGAGTTGAGGCGTTGTACTTTCGGGTTGTTGCCCAAAAGCAATGTTCGTTCTGAAGCAACCAAAAATTCCCGCGCTTAGAAGTATTAAGAAAATCTGGCAGATGGGAGTCCGAAAAATTTGCAAGGGTCGGTCGAGATTGATGATGCCTTAGAACACATGAAGCGGTCTGCGGTTTCCGAAACGCGCGTTTTCGCGCCAAAGAACGAAACATCCACTTTACCCCCTTCGTACCGGAATCTGGCTAAATTGCGTATTCACCATCTTCGCGTGTGGCCGACGCGAAACCCTCTTTTTATTCTCGAAAGAGCCCTTGTGACGGCCGATCAGCAGGAGCCGACCGATTTTCCAAAGCGCCCCTCTCTATCTGGCGTTCACGCTCGCACGCCCATTGGTCTCCGATCCCCTGTTCGTGTAGGGATTATTACGGTCGCGTTCATTGGCGTCGCTGCGGTTGTTGCCTTTGGCGTTGAGAAGTATTTTACCTCGCACATTCCTCGAAAAGGTCAGGAGCAACGGCTCGTCTTCCGTCTGGAAGCTCCTTATGGCTCGGTCGATCTTCGCGCCGGTGCGGATCCGAACGACGTAGCCACGGTCCAAATGCTCGAGGAAGATGCCAATGCCCACAATTTCCAATGGAGCTATGGACTGCGGGATGCGACGGTCGGAGTACTCCACATTGGGATCGGAACCGATGAAGGAATGCGCGGCGGCCCACCGGTGGCGATGTGGTACGCAAATAACGAGAATCGTTTTTCGCTTGCGACCTCGAATGAACCGCAGTCCGACCGAGGCTGTCCAATACCTGCAAACCCGTTCCTGTCGGTCTCTCCTCGTTTCTCTCTGCCACCGCTCTTTTACGATTTTCCCAACGGACCAGCGATCGGCTCTGCCTCTCGAACAATAATGACAGACGCCGGCGATATACCTCCTCCCAGCCCTGCTGCGGGCACTCGGATCCGCCTTACAAAGGACTTCCCCATGTATTTTGCCGCAGATCTTGGCTTTGGCGAGTCGGTCCTTAATTTAAGCGGCCTGCCACTCACCGATGCCGAGATCGAGACGGGCGCTTCGAAAGCATATCTCTATTCTACCGAGCCAAACCCGCAGCCACTCGAAACATGCTCGCTCCGCGCCGGGCTTGGACAATGCACGTTCAACGGAATCTCTTACCTCAATGCAGAACACTTTCTTTTCCATGGGGCGGTGGGAAGCTATCATTTGGGCTTCGAAGGAAAATTGACGCGAAATCTCGATGCAGTGATTGAACTTGGCCTTGGAATGTGCACGCTTTCTATTCCTGCCACTGCAGCGCGTGTACAGGTCTTTTTCGATGACGGTCTTCTCAGTTCGTATTCGTTCTCCGGCCTGGCTGTCAGGCGGGATGGATATGCCACGAGTCCTGGGTTCAATTATTCGACAAGCCCGGTACTCACGCTCCATCTTTCCAGTGGCGCTGGAAAAATATCGGTCGCATATCATTAAAATCGCAAAAAAAGCGATTTCACCGTATTTTAACGAAAAAGAAATAATTTTTTCGTGTGATACAGAGCCCCGGTCGGTGTCTTATTAATACCTTTCGCTTCTTCGCATTTCGAGTTTATGTAATCTCGATACAGCGATGTACAATCGACCTCTCGTTCTTCGTTTGCTCGTGGCAATGGCCATGAGCACTATTCCTGTTTTTGCTTTTGCCGATGGTGGCATCCACTCCTCGGCCATTATTCGCCAATATCCACTGGCCGGCGCGACCGAAGTCGCCCCGCAAACTCAAATCGGCATTAGCGCCCGAGGCGCCTTTTCCCCCAATACCGAGGACCTCAGTTTCCGAGTAACGGGCTCTGTCTCCGGACCGCATGAAGGGCATGCGCACCTTTCGTTGGACGGTAAGACAGCCATTTTTCAGCCCCTTACTCCATTCCTGTACAATGAGTCCGTCGTGGTCGTATTCTCGTCGGTTATGACCGACGGTTCTGTTGTCAGCGATTCGTTCTCATTTGTTACGATGCAGAAAGAGCTGCATTGGTTTGCGTCCAAAGCTCCGGTAAAAACGGGGAAAATGACGGTCGATTCTGGTGCCCCCCCACCCCCGCCGCCGCCTCCACCACCGCCTCCGCCGCCTTTCGATACGGTACCGTGGATCTCCGAGTTCAGCCCCTCCATCGATAGCACTCCAACGCAAGGAATTATTTATCTTGCGTTGGGCGGGATGGCGGAGGGGTACACGAATCTTCTTGTACGCATGACGCAGGACGGGAGCCTCATCGACTCCGCTCACCGCTATGGTTGTTTCGATTTTAAGCTGCAGGACAATGGCGAAATGACCTATTACAGTGACCTGGACTCTGTTTATTACGGCCTGGACAATCATTATCGTAATATCGACACCTTCGCGACGATCAACGGTGCATTTTTAGATGGACATGAACTCCGTGTCTATGCCAATGGAGATTATACGCTCATTGGTCTTCAGATCTATTCCGAACCGCTTTCCGATGTCATTCCGGATGCGCCGGGAAGCATTCCTGTCGAAGGCAATGTCATTCAAACGTTCGATCGAGATCATAATCTCATCTTCGAATGGCGTGGTATCGACCATTATGATATCATCGACGCTGCGGCACTCTATTTTGCGAACCAGATCTTCGATTTCGAGCACGCCAATTCGATCGACCGCGATGCCAACGGAGACTACCTTCTTTCGAACAGGAATTTAAGCGAACTCACAAAAATCGATGGCACAACGGGCGATTTCATGTGGCGCTTTGGAGGACTGCACGATCAGTTTACCGTCTTAAACGATACGATCGGCGGGTTCAGCGGCCAGCATTATGCTCACTGGCTTCCGAACGGTAATATCTTGCTTTTCGATAACGGCTCGTTCCACGACGTTCCGGAAAGTCGCGGCGTCGAATATGCCATGGACGAAAAAAATCATACGGCCACGCTCGTGTGGCAATATCACCACGATCCTCCGGTCTATTCGGCCGCGATGGGTTCCGTTCAGCGGATGCCGAACGGCAACACGTTCATTGGCTGGGGGGCTTCATTTTCGGAAACGATGACGGAGGTCCGTCCCGATGGATCTGTAGTCTTCGATATGACGACGCCGTGGTTGCAATCGTACCGTGCGCTCAAATATCCAACAGTCGAAGCACCTTCCTCTGTCAAGGTGCGTGCGCCGGCCTCTTCGGGCCTCTCGATCGAAGCAACGGCGACGTTATCCGGCTACAATATCTCTATTGCTTCCGGTACCGAACAGGATGCTTCCGTTGATTTATACGATGGGACTGGCCGTGAACTCATGCGAATTTACCGCGGCAACGTTACGCCGGCCACGCAAGAGCTTTTGCTGGCAACGAGAACGATTCCCTCCGGCGCCTATTTTTGCGTAATCAAGTCGGCAACCGAAAGCGTCGTAAAGCCGATCCTTGTCACGCATTAAGCTTCTTAAACTGACTGCTTCATTCTGGGTGTGAACGAGAACGTCTCTATGAATATCGACCCGCAGAGCAACCGTTCGACGGCCGCATTGGTCGCTTTCAAAAACGATTCTTTCAGGACACCGACCGTCGGTCATAAATTTTTCTTTGTCACTTCGCTATCGAGTTCACTTACATCTCGTTATAGCGATGATCCGTCAATCTTTCGTTCACTACAGCCTCCTGGCGGCACTGCTCAGCAGTCGTCCGGCAGCTACGGTTGGTCACACGATTCACAACGCTCCGGAAATCGAGCGGCAGTATCCTCTCGCCGATGCGCGAGAGGTCTCGCCTCGAACCCAGATCGGAATCAGTGCGAAAACCACTTTTTCACGGAATCCTGATCGAATAATTTTCACTATCAGAGGTTCCATCTCTGGCTTACATTCCGGAAGAGTGCAGCTTTCACTCGATGAAAGGACGGCTATTTTTCAGCCGTCCACTCCGTTCTTTTATAATGAATCTGTCACAGTCTATTTTCAGGCTGCACTGACCGACGGTTCGATGGTCAGGGACTCGTTCTCATTCGAGACAATGCAACGGGACCTGCGATCAGTCCTTGCAAAAGCGCCAATAAAAGATGGCAAGTTGACCGTCGATTCCGGCCCGCCACCACCACCGCCGCCTCCCCCGCCACCACCGCCGTTCGATACAATTCCCTGGGGTTCCGAATTCACCCCGAGTGTGAACGGAACTCCGCAGGGCGGAACGATTTATTTGGCAATGGACGGTCCTGTCAGCGGCTATTCCAATATGCTTGCACGCATTACACAAGATGGGGCATTGGTCGATTCTTCACATCAAAAAGGCTGCTTTGACTTCGAATACCAGGACGATGGCGAAATGACCTATTTCAACAATATCGATTCGGTCTATTTGGGTCTTGACAGCAATTATCATGTCATCGACACCTTCTCGTCAATCGACGGAGTATTCCTGGATGGCCATGAGCTTCGAATTTATCGCGACGGGAGCTTTTCGCTCATTGGACTTCAACTCTACACCGAGCCGCTTTCGTCCGTTATTCCTGGCGCTCCTGGCTCGATTCCGGTCGAAGGGAATGTGATACAATCCTTCGACCCGGCTGGGAATCTTATATTCGAATGGCGTGGGATCGACCATTATGACCTGATCGACGGAGCGGCCATGTATTTTGCCAATCAGGTCTTCGACTTCGAACACGCGAACTCGCTCGACCGGGACTCCAACGGTAACTATCTGCTCTCGAACCGGCATTTGAGTGAAATAACGAAGATAGATGGCGCAAGCGGCGATATCATCTGGCGCTTCGGCGGACTGCACAATCAATTTATGTTATCCGGAGATTCCCTCGGTGGCTTCAGCGGGCAGCATTATGCGCGGTGGCTTCCTAACGGCCATATTCTGATGTTCGACAATGGATTCTTCCGAAGCTCCGAAAGCCGCGCGGTAGAATATGAAATAGACGAAACGAATTATACTGCTAAACTCGTCTGGCAATTTCAACACGATCCGCCTGTCATTGCGCAGTCGATGGGCTCGGTGCAACGAATGCCGAATGGCAATACCTTTATCGGATGGGGGTTTGCCGCCACCGCGACGATGACCGAAGTCCGGCCTGATGGTTCAGTCGCATTTGAACTGACAACTCCGTGGCTCCAGTCGTACCGAGCGCTCAAGTATCCGACTGTGGAAGCGCCATCCTCGGTAAGCCCGGGCACCGAAAGCTCCTCCGGCCTTTCGATCGAAGCAATGGCGAATGCCTTCGCGTACGACATAGCGATTTCCTCTGCAACGCAACAGGATGGTTCCCTTGCGTTGTACGATGCAACGGGCCGCGAACTTCGGACGATCTACCATGGCCTGGTCACGCCAACCTCCCAGCACCTACCTCTTGTAACACGCTCGCTCTCTTCGGGCGCATATTTTTGCGTGTTCAAAACCGCGACCGGAAGCATCGTAAAACCGATCATCGTTACACATTAAGCTCATCCGAACTGAGGTTTCCTATTTGCGGTTTGCTGAATTCCCGGATTTGCATTAAAACGCACCCGGGAATTCATTCATTTTTAATTTAGTATTCGCCCGATGTCATATCTTTTTACCTCCGAATCGGTTTCCGAAGGCCATCCGGATAAAGTCGCCGATCAAATTTCCGATGCTGTTTTAGACGCTATTCTTGCTCAGGACCCGAACTCTCGCGTGGCCTGTGAGACGTTCGTTACGACGGGCCTTGTCGTTGTGGCCGGCGAGATTACGACAAAAGCGTATGTGAACGTCGAAGAAGTTGC
>JAJPIQ010000035.1 GCA_021324685.1 Bacteroidota bacterium | reverse complement strand
GTTGTACTAACGGTCACAGGACCCGAAGAAGAGGTAGCCACGGTATCGTCTTTCGGATTTCGTTGTGTGGCTGCGCGCGTAAGCCAGTATAACATTTTTACGGTATCGCGTGGAATCCCATTATCGCCACGATAATATATCGCAAGATCGAGCTCACTTTCGACGTCGCCGAGTTCCGCAGCCCGGCTGTACCAATATACTGCTTTCTGCGAATTGGCCTGTACACCTCGCCCCATCCGGTAACTGGAAGCCAATTTGAACTCGGCATCGACATAATTTTGATTGGCAGATCGTTCTAAAAAAATATTGGCAAGGGAATCGTTTTGAGCCACACCGGCGCCTTGGAGTAAACAAACGGCATAATTATACTGCGATTTTGGAGAACCTGCCGCCGCAGCCTCTTTAAGAATCGGAACGGCGTGTCCAAAGTCCTGATTTTGTAAGTATTGCACCGCTTTTGCATCGAGGCTGTCTCGATTTTGGGCCTGGGAATAATCGGTCGAACTTAGAAGGAACGCAACACACAGAAAATATTTCCGGTAGGTCATACGGCAAAACTACAACAATTATGGCCCTACGCTGCTTTCCTCGTTATTTCCAACATTCGATCCAGCGCAACCTTCGCCCACTTTTTATCGGAATCCGATACTTCGATCCGATTTTTTATAATTCCCAACTTTAGATGTTCCAGGACATCGAGGAGAGATTCCGGCGAAATCCGGAACATCGTCGCGCACTCGCAGGCATACGGGGCAAGCGTCGTAATAAATTGTTCGGGATGCTGCTTTTTTAAGCGATTCACCATGTGGTGCTCGGTGCCGATCGCCCATTTGCTTCCCGATGGGGCCTGGTCGACTGTCTTGATAATAAAAGAAGTCGAACCGACCTTGTCCGCCTGCTTCACGACTTCGAACATACACTCCGGGTGCACCATCACCTGAATACCGGGATAGAGCGCACGCATAATTCCGGGGTGCGATGGCTGAAAATGCTGATGGACCGAACAATGCCCGCGCCATAAGAGAATTTTCGCTTTCTGAAGTTCTTCCGGGGTTAGGCCGCCAAACGGTTTTGTCTGATCATACAGACGGATCTCTTCAAGAGGGATCCCCAATTGATAGTACGCTGTATTCCTTCCCAAATGCTGATCGGGAAAGAAAAAGATCTTTTCAAATCCTTGAGCAAATGCCCATTCGAAGATCGAGCGATTATTGGAACTCGTCGACACGGTGCCGCCATGCTCGCCACAAAATGCTTTGATCGCGGCGCTGGAATTCATGTACGTGACAGGACAGACCTTCGAGGTATCGACGTGCTCGGCCATTTCCTCCCAGGCGTCGAAGACTTGTTCGGCACGCGCCATATCGCTCATGGAGCACCCGGCCTTAAGATCGGGCAGAATTACTTTTTGATGTTTAGCCGAAAGAATATCCGCGGTTTCGGCCATAAAATGGACCCCGCAGAAAATAATAAATTCCCTGTCGTGAAGTTCCGAAGCATACCGCGCAAGTTCGAAGCTATCTCCCGTCCGGTCGGCAAATTGGACAATGTCATCCCGCTGGTAGTGGTGTCCGAGGATGACGACCCTGTCACGCAGTTCCTCTTTTAAAGCGTGAATTCGGCTTACCACTTCCTCGGAAGTCGTTTCGGCAACGAGCGCTTCTTCGACCGGTTCGGCCGAAGGCATGACGTCCAGTTCCAGAATATCAGTCATCGAATGGCAGGCTAACGAGGGTTGCTGGCATTATATTGCCGTTAGCAGATTTTACGGAAATCTTCCGGCCAGGATTCGCATATTTTCCACGTACGTATCCGAGAGCAATCGGCCCTTTCTGAGGGGAATTTACCGTGCTTGTGACCTCGCCGATTTCATCTCCGAGCGCCGTTCCGACAAGTGATTCATCCGAAATGCGGTCGCCCGGAGAAGGCAATTCGTCGGCAAAACATAACCCCACAAGCTGTCGCTGAACCTTATCCTGTGCGTCGAGTCGAGCAATGACTTCCTGCCCGATGTAACAACCTTTTGTGAAGCTTACGGCTTCGCGACCGATTCCAGGAATTTCGAGCGGATTATGTTTTTCATTTATTTCATTCGGCGCAATGGGCATTCCATTTTCGATACGAAGGATTTCAAAGAGATCGCGTTCGAATGCAGCTCCACCAAGCCGTTCCGCCTCAGAAAGCAAAGCCTCCCTCACTTTGGGAGCATGGTCCGTGCTCGTAAGAAGGAACCACCCCTTCATCGCGAGGCCCAGAACCTTTACGAGCGATGCTGGTGCCGTGCCGAAAGAAAGGTCGCATACTTCGCTTCGCGATCCATCTATTTTTCCGGTTGTAAATTTCTGTAAAAGTTCCAACGCGTTTGGACCGCACACAAAAAATTGAACAATTTTTTCCGACGCACGCTCGAAACGAGCATCTTCCATGATCGTGAATTTATCGAGCCATTGGATCACCGCTTCCTCTTTGCCCGCACTTGTCACAAGTAAGGTTTCGTCTTTGCTATGCTTAATGACGATGACAAGGTCGACAAAACGGCCCTTCTCATTGAGCAGTGCAGTGAGGACTGCACGATTTCCTGATTCGAGCGGCGTAATATCGTTCGTGGACATCCGGTGAAGGAGATCGAAAGCATCCTTGCCTTTGGCGAACAAACGGCCATATTGCTGGCTCACATCCGTTACGCCGACATTTGATTTGACTATTCGGTAGCGTTCTTCGAGTTCCATAAGGTTGTTGCAACACCCGTTTTTTAAGTTCTGTGCGAATGCCTGGGGGATTCATACGTATGAATGAAAAGTTCTATTTGAACATATAATTGGGGGTATCCAATGTCTCGGTCATATCTCTTCACGGTCCCAGGCCTTCTCCTTGCAATTTCAACAGCCGCTCACGCACAATTTCTTACGACGGGCAATGCGGCCGTAAAAGTGGACGTTTCGAGGGACGGTGCAGGGCTTATAGGCATCTATCTCGCCGGGCCCTCAACGCCAAAAAATTGGCTTTCGTATGAAGAACATTCCTATCTTACGGTCGCCATCAATGGGAAGTTTTATACGAACAACATGTATATCGCGCTTGCACCGGTTACCGGTGCTGTTCCCTCCAATCCGACTGGCTACCTTCAGAATGGTAAGACGATGAAGATTCAGGACACCGTTCGAACGGTCTGGCAACCGATGGGACCGAATGCCATTGACATCGTTCAGGACGTTTACCCGGTTTTTTTCTCGTTCTCGAACTCCGGTCAAATCGTTTATAAGTTCAGCGCTGTCAATCATGAAGATTCCACGGTAAACGTTCAAGCGCAACTCCTTCTTGACGGATTTCTTTCCTCGGTCGACACATCGAACGATGATAATCCCATCACCACGCGCTTTGGTTACACCTACGATTGGCAAGACTTTTCGCCTATCCCTCCGTACTTCATTGCGACAGAGCGGCCGATCTCTTCGATAACTTTTCCCGGCAACCTTGCCATCGGCTTCAATAACGACAGCCTCGCTCCGGGACCGATGGGACTTATGCAGCCAAGCCGCGTTGCGTATGTCGATTGGCCGACGATCGTGACCGGTTATACATGGGGCTTGCCCAGTACATTCTTTAACCACTCGACAGATGCAGCTTTACTTATTCAATGGCCGGATACGGCTATTGGTCCGAACTCAACGCAAGAGCTCGGTCGTGGAAGCTACGGTACGGCAGCCTATTCGAATTCGTTCTGTTATGGGAACCTCGATGCGATAACCGTCCATCCGGACCATATAACATGGGACGCAAAGGACAGCGTGTATATTCCTTCCAGCTTTCCGGTCGATGCCGTAGTCTGGAACCCGCATTACAGTTCCGCGGTGGACGCTTCGGCCACGCAGACCGTGACAAACGCGGCGGGTGTTCAAGCGGGCCCGATACAGATCGTCAGTCCGGAACCGGTCTCGACGAACGGATATCAGCAGCAACAGAATTTTTCACGCGCAATCGTTCCTGCCTACGGAGCATCCGCGGTTACGTGGAAAGATACGGTAATGGGTTCACTGATTAATTGCTCGGGCGACTCGACATTCAATATTTCCGTTTCGCTCGCTGCTACGGGTATCCCGGCACCGATCCTTATTACGTCGCCCTGTGCGACTCCGATTGCCGTCGATTGCCAATCGCCATACATCGCTTACAATAGTTCACCCGTCTCCAACGTCCTTTCGAGCATCGGCAGCTTCGGCGATAACCCGTGTAATGCCCGGTGCTACAACGCCGTCGCGTACGATACTGGTGTAACGACGGTGCCGGTGAAATCCGTAACGGCTTCGGCGATTCAGAATATGGTGCTTTCGCTCGTTAAGACGCATCAGGATTCGATGTTTTATTCGGTCTGCGTTATCGACTCGATGCTTAATGGCTCGGCAACGATCATGATTGTGGATTCCCTGGGGCATTCCGATACTACGCAATTTACCTATTGCACGATCGCAGATAAAAATCCGCCTCGACTCGCACGTATCGTTTGCATCGATACGGTAAACGGTCCTTGCTTTTATACGGTCACTGATTCACAGGCATGGGATCGAGGGCTCGACACGCTTTATTTTTCCAACGTTACAAACATGTCTCTCGGAGGCAGCTCTTCGATTAAAAATGAACGCGTTACGAGTTTCGAGGGTCAAATAATCAATCCGTCTCAGGAATCAAGTTTTTGCGTGACGGCGATCGACCTGGCTGGGAACCGTTTCGATACATGCTTTAGTAGCCTTGCTACGGCGTCGGTCCTTGTAACGGAATCCCCCGCCAACTTCTCGTTGTCCTTCGACCCATCTTCGGAGATCGCCGTGTTCCGTCTGTTCGGTTCGCCCTCCGCCGAAATCGAAATCTTCGATATCCTCGGACGGGAAGTAACAAAATTTCATGTCGAAGGTAGTTACGAGTGGAACACGAGTATGCTGCCGGCCGGAGCGTACATTGTCCGTGTAAATATGGGCGGCGTAGTGCTGAGCAAGCGTGTTCTGAAGAACTGAACCATGAAAAAATTGCTGACTTATGGAATGCTGTTCGCCCTTTTTGCGGCGAGTGTCCTCTTATTTCCGCCGTTAGTATTTTCGCAGAACGGCCTAACATCGATGGGGACCGATTATTGGCTCGGCTTTATGCCGAATTCGCTCTCTCTCAATTGTTGTCCGCCGCAGGGTGTAATGCTATTTATCGCTTCCGCTACCGATAATGACGTTCACGTTGATGTGTATGGTGGGTCGCAAATCCCAAATGAGACTCATGATCAACAGATGACAGCGAATTCGGTCTGGACGGTTACCGCACCCTCTGAGGCGAATTGGGAGACAGATGTCACCGAACGTGTTGCTTACCGAGCAATCCACGTCTATGCCAGGAGCCCGATCGCAGTCTATGGATACCAATATACCGGAGTTAATACTTCTTCGACAGATAGCTATCTTGCCCTGCCTACACCCGCATTAGGAACCGAGTATTATCCTTCGTGCTATTATGACGATCATTATTCCCTCGGTCCGTCGAATCCCTTAGCGGGACAATTCCTCATTATTTCTCCCTACGACAATAACGTCGTTACGATTGGGCCGCTAAAAACCCCGACTCGAAGCGATCCGAATGCCGATACTATTTTACACCAGCGCGGCGATACCTGGAACGTAAAATTGATGAAAGGCCAGACCTATCTCGTTCAGTCCACCGGGCTGAATTATGGCGATGGTGATCTCACCGGCACTCATATCGTAAGCACAAAACCCATCGCATTGATCTCCGGGCATCAACTCTGTTCTATTCCCATTGGCGAACTCGCAGATCAAGATGGCTCCAAGGACGAAATAATGGAGATGGTCCCATCGCTCGACAAATGGGGCTCGGAGTATTATGACATGCCGACAGCAACAAGAACAGTTTGCGGAGATTTAGTCCGCGTTATCGCGGGTCAAGACAGTGTTACCGTTACCGCAACCAGCTCGAATCGGTCAGTGGTGGCACAGCTTTCTAAAGCGGGAGATTTTTATGACTTCGACCAGATCACCGATCCCACGGTCTTTTCTTCACAAGGCGGGAAAAAATTCCTCGCAGTCCAGATGGCATACAGTCAGAATTACCTGGGCGATCCAGGCATATCGGACCCGTTCTCCACTGTTCTTACCCCGCACCAGCAGTTTCAAAAGAAGTTGATTTTTTCGACACCGATTCGGGCGGGCGTGGCTGCCTTTTATCACTATGGGACCTTTATTTGTCGAGAAGATTCCATTCTCAAAATAATGATTAATGGAAAACCGATCGGCGCTTATACCCCCGCCGGGCACCTTACTTTCCAGGGTACGACGCCACTAATGGGAGCATACAGAGTTCAGTTTCCTGGCGATGCAACCGCCTATCTCGCCACGTGCCCCGAACCATTCGGGTGCTATCTTTATGGATGGTCCAGTTATGAAAGTTACGGCCATCCCGCAAGCTTGGGTCTCGCCACCAATTCAACCGACACGTTGCCACCGCTCGCGCAAACACTCGACAGCTCTTGCGGCAATTTTCATATACGATTTTCCGAACCTCGCTCGAACGATACTCGCATTGCCTATCTTTCGGTGATCACGGATTCCCGAGATCCGCGCTGGGCAACGCCATCCTATAATTACAGCTTTACACAGGATTCAAATTTCGCTGTGGCGGACAGCGTGGTCACAGCGACCCTCACCGTAAACGATCCCACAAAGGCTGCTTACGCTGCAATCTTTATCACAGACCTGGCTGGAAACGATACAGTCTATCAATATTCCTATTCGCCGCCGTTGCTTACCGTCATTCCTCCATCCCTTATCTCGTTCGGTGCTGTTCCTGTCGCTTTCGATTCCTGCAAACAAATCGTGCTCCGGAATGGACAGTCATCAGGTAGTATCACGATCACGAACGCGGCCTTGGAAGGCGGCGATACAGCCGGCCGATTTAGTTTCTCGCCAGCCATTCTCAATAAAGTTCTTCATTCCGGAGATACACTCGACCTCGATGTGTGCTATACTCCTTCCGACACCTTGCTCTCAACTGACACATTGTCTGTCGCGACCGAGTGTGCTACATTCCGGGTTCCGCTCCAGGCGATTGGCGTCACGCCAATTATCATTGCCGGCGATCTCGACTTCGGCAATATATCGGTTGGCGATACGATTTGTAAGATGGTGACAATTCAAAATGCAGGAAGTGCCACGCTTGTGCTTTCACCCGATTTGTTGCTTCGAGACTCAATCAATTTTTCGTTCCTCGACAAGGCGCTCTTTCCCGATACAATTGCGCCTGGCCGGACCGTATCATTTGAAATTTGTTTTCACCCTGAAAAGGCTGGGCCGGTCCAATCGGGATTAGACTGGGGGACCAATCTACCGTCCGCCTTCATCCATCAAGCCAAAGACACTTCATTGCTTACGGGTAAGGGAGTCGAAGCCGGTGTCCACGACGAGCCCACTTCAACGCTCTCACTAAATATTATTTCTAATGTCGATGGCCTCTGGACGATTTCGCTTCAGGGAGCGCCATCTGCCAACGTTGAGATCTTCGATATGCTTAGTCGTGAGGTTCAGCACTTCATGATCGAAGGAAGTTACGAGTGGAATACGAGCGCGCTTCCCAGGGGAACGTATATTGTAAGGGCGAAGAGCGGCACTGTGATGATCACGAAAAAAATAAACTTGTATTAAGCTCTTCCCGAAAAAGATATTTCGAGCAATTTTTCTGCGGCTGATATTTCACGCCTTTCCGGTTTCAAAGGAGTTCGTCACCAATAGCCATTCAAAAAAAGGCCCCGGAAAACCGGGGCCTTTCTCGACTCTCTTTTTAAACTCTAATTTATCTTCCGTGTCCGTTAATATGCTGCCCCGTTTCGATCGGCATGCCGCTTTCTTTGCCGATCATCGGCATACCGGCTTCGAGGAGTTGCGCGGCCGTCGTTTTGCGATGGCGCTCTTCGTCCACATTGTATCCGCGTACGCGGGCGTATTCGATCAGCTTGTTACGGAGCAGTTTGCGGCCGCGATGAAGACGCGAACGGACGGTCCCGATCGGGCAATCGACAAATTCGGCGATCTCTTCGTACGTAAATCCTTCAATATCGCAGAGGATAACGACCGTGCGGAAATCCTCCGGTAACGACTCCACCGCGCGGGTGAGATCGTCATCCAAAAGATTCCGATAGAGGCGCGCTTCCATGTCGTTCGGGTCGGTGTACTCGGAACGAATGGTATTGTAGAAATTCTGGATATCTTCGTAATCGACTTTATCCGGTTCTTTCGACTCCTTACGGTAGATATTGATATAGGAGTTCTTCATAATCCGGAAAAGCCAAGCCTTGCAGTTCGTGCCAGGTTCGAACTTGTCCCAGAAGCGATACGCCTTCATGTACGTCTCCTGCAGGAGATCGTTGGCATCGTCGGGATCGCCCGTCATGCGGAGCGCGAAATTATAGAGCGCGTTGATGTGGGGCATCGCTTCGCGTTCGAAGTCCCGATGCCGGTCACGGATTCCTTTTTCGTCTAATTCACTGAGCGTCATGGCTGCTATAATCCTCTCGTTTACGCGCTGACTTCGGAAACGCCCGCAGACTGGCCGTATGGCCGGCTGACACGGGATTCTTTCACGAAATCGATGATGTTGATAACGTGACCTATCTCTCCTATAAGTCGTTACAATTTTCTTTGCGGTACCGGTCGAAAAACCGCTACCTTTTCGTCAAATGACCATCCATATTCGTGCGGGTGGACCATTCACGAAAATCAGTCTGCAAAAGTACGACATTTTTTTTCTGCATCCAAGAAATCGGGAAGTTTTTAATTTTCCGACTTCCCGTTCGCCCCACAAATCGCCGTGACCTCGGAAATCGGGGTATGAACGCTTTAATCGGGGCTTGAACGCTTAAAAAATGGCAAATCTCCCAGAGCAGACCTTACAAAGCCCTATTCGGAAAAGACCGAGCGAAGTTTCATTTCACCAACGTAGAACACAGCGACCCTCGATTTGACACAGATTCTTTATGATCATTAATAATATTTCAGCTTTTTTCGAAATTCCTGGCTTGAATTTTTCGAAAATGAAGCGAAACTAAGGGTAAGAAACACGTATTAGTTGTTGAAACAAATAATTTTATGAAAATCTTCACGGTGACAAACGAAAAGCTTATTAGCACCGCACTTCTTGTACTTAGGATTGCTCTGGCCGCCATTTTCTTTGCCCATGGCGCGCAAAAAGTGCTCGGCGTTTTCGGTGGTAAGGGACTTGAAGCCACGGTGAGTGGAATGAGCGGCAAATTCGGCCCGGTTCTCCCTTATTTTACAGCTTTTGTCGAGTTTCTGGGAGGCATTGCAATGCTCCTGGGTATTCTCACCCGCTTTTTCGGAATAGCGCTCCTCATCAATATGCTTGTCGCGGTCTTTGCAGTGCACCTCCAGAACGGCTTCTTCGCACCAACGGGATTTGAATTTCCTTTTTCGCTCGCAATGACCTCGCTCGCGATCACGCTGGCCGGGCCTGGGCTTTATAGCCTCGATTATATCTTATTCAATCCGCGTCAGCGGTCGCAGACAACGTTCGCCGTCCCCGGAGGATCGGCGACTTTCCGTCCGGTGAGCTGATTCCGATTGGTGAGTTGATTCCGATGAGTGGGCTGATTCCGCGGTGAGGTAATTTGCTGTCGGAGACCTAAGACTAAGCATTAATCCAGATAATACCTTAGGGGGTTCGGGCGGATTTCACACTCCTCGGCGATGCGGATATTGCCTGCAATGTGCCCGGCATCCCGCAGGCGATACAAATTGGGAACAAGACGATCGCGTAGTTCGAGCGGTGCGATTGGATTGATATAGATCGAAGTCCCACCCTCGAATCCTGCAGCCGTATTCACACGCCATTTGATAAGCACATGCCATGGCATTTGATAGACTGCGTCCACGGGTGTGTAATACCATTCCTCATTCGAAGAAATTTGTGAACCGCTTGCGGCATGGCAGGCATGGATGAGGTCGCTCATGGCACGAACTTCTTCCTCCGAATGCTCGTACGGCCGCGAAAAATAACTCTTCGAAAAAATTTCGATCGTCGGGTGCCGATGTCCAATTCCGGCGTAAGCGATCGCATGGTCATTCTCGGCAAAGATCAGGTTTTGCATGCCCGCTAAATTCGCCCCGAGTTCATTGAAGATGTTCGGGTCCTGGCGAAGAAGATCGATCTGGTGCCGGATAGAGGCTCCCCAGTCGTCAATGCCGACGAGTTGCTTATGCAGATGATCGAAACTGGCCCCCGCTGGCGCGAGCCAGTTCTGGAATATCGAAATATACCGAATATACCGATTTGCAGCGAAAATATCGGTCATGGCGTCGATGGTAAAGTGAACGTACTGAAAATGTTCTTCGGGCGTCATATCGCCGCTCGAAAAAAGTTCACTTGCGTCCGTTGCGCCATTCCGGAAATGGGGGGACGCGATAACGAGCTCATGGCCACCGCCGAAAAACGCATCGGACATCTGATAGAGCTGCTCCTCCGCCAAGTCATGAATTCGTTCCGGCGAATAGCCAGACGAGCGCAGTTTATAGGCAAGGATCTCATGCACATGCTCGAGTCCGACCGGATCGCCTAAGTACATTTCCTTCCAATTTAAATTCGCATGCGAAAGAACGTAATTATAATTTTTTTTCCAGTAATCGACGGTCACAATTTCGAACAAATTCGGCACTCGCCGAAAAAGCCACGGCATGCCTTTCATCTCGCTGGGCGGCACATAGTCGACGCGGCGATATCCACCATCCTCGTTCTGGATCAGCCGCGATTTTTCGGGCGGCGTTTCAAACAGCCGGTCCGGACAGAAGGCACAGAATCCGGTAAAGTCGCTCGGCTTGAGCGGAGTCTGTAGTAGCGCCGCACCGTTCGGAGCCGGTTTTCCCGCGCGGCCCGGGACGCTCCAGACCTCATTATCCGTAAAGGGATTGATCTGCTTGATGGTCCCATCGGCCATCAACGTGTAGTATTTCGAGTATTCCATAATAATCTGAACCGGGATTTATCGGAAGCATGTGATCATCTTACTTTTATGTGCCCTAAAAATCACAATCCCATTAATCGCCATAATCTCATTAATCCCGGTTCGAACGTAAACCTTTTTGGCGTGGCATGTGCTTTGGAAAGAAACGAAATATTTCGCTTTAGAGTCGCAAAAAAGAAATTCAGAAGATCGTATGGAACGCAATGGAAAAATGAGCCCGGAAGAGCATTATGCCTATCGTCGAGAACCCTCCGGTGGTTCGAAGATCGTGCCGTTCGCGCTCGGAGTCGTGATCGGCGGAGTCATCGGCGCGGCCTTCGCGCTACTGTATGCCCCGGCCGAAGGCGCCGAACTGCGACGCGGCATGAGTGAAACGCTCGACGATTTGGTCGGCGGGGCGAAGGATATTCTGAAAAGCGCAAAAACCAGCGCCGAAAAATTGTTTAGCGAAGGTCTGGCAGCAGAAGATGAAGACGAGGAAGACTCCCCGATGGCCCGCACGCGTGAAAAAGCCGACGATATCTTAGAAGATGCCGACCGTGCCATCGCCGAGGCCAGAAGGCGCACCTCTTCTACCCGGAAAAAACACGAAGAGGACGAGGAATAACCATATCTTTGCGCACAAGCCAGGGCAAGGGATTTTCACGGAAAAAAAGGCAAGGGAGTATCCGGGATGCGCGTTGGGGGTGTTATCTTTTTCGTTGTGATACTGTTTAAGATATTACCTCCTTATTAAGGAATCTGGAACAAATCCCTGAATCCAATGGAACTCATTCTTTACATCACCGGCGGAATTGCACTTCTCGCGCTCGCGTGGCTTTTCATCTCGCTTTCAAACGCCGTAAGCGGAATTAAAAACGTTCTCAATGAAACCCGCGACGATCTCCACACTATCGTCGGCATGGCCGATGAGATCAAGACCAAAGTCCTTCCCATCCTGGGCAATGTCGATAACATCACGGGAAACGTGACTCACATTACTGGGAACGTTAGCGCTATTACCGACGGCGTGCGCGACCAAATGTCCGGCGTCTATGAAACGATCGACGATGCGCTCGATATTGTCCGCGGTACCCTCGATGATATCGAACGGCTGAAGAACGATGTCGTCGCGACCGTCGAAGGACCCATGACGCTCGTCCGTGAAACGACGGGCGGCGTCGTTGGCACCGCCGTCAAAGCCGTGAACTTAGTCCTCAAACTTATCGGCACCCGAAAGAAGAGCTCGATGAATAGCGCGAGTAAAAACGGGCGCGAGTAGCACTACAGAGGAAGCTTTCCTTCGTTTTTATAATCCCTTCTTGGTATATTATGCCTCGATTGTGAGCACCTGTACTCTGCTTCCGCTATCTAGTCGAAGTCGGAATTCATACACATTTTATGGCATTTGCAATTGCATTCCCCGTTTCGAGGGAATGACGTTTTCTCTCCCTCAATTCAAAACGAAACTATGACTTCACATAAACGGACCGCGAGGACCGCAGGCGTGCTCTACTTGCTCGTCGGTATCTTCGGTGGTTTTGCCGAAGGATACGTGGAACCAAGGATGTACGCTGCCGGCAATGCCGGGGTTACGGCCGGGAATGTTATTGCGAATGCCGGACTCCTCCGTATTGGTGTCGTTGCCGATTTGCTCGACCAGACGTTCTTTGTATTTCTGGCGCTTGTACTCTATGACCTGCTGAAGGATGTCCACAAAAGCATGGCGAGGGCAATGCTGGTCTTCGTGGCATTGGCGGCAGGGATCGGCTGCCTGAATGCCGTCTTCGAGTTCGAGGGCTTGCGGGTTGCGACCGACAGCGTATATACCGCCTCATTCGGAAGCATGGGTGTAAACACCCTCATCTATCTTTTGCTCGACTCCCAGCATTATGGCTTGCTCATCGCGCAGATATTTTTTGGACTGTGGCTGGCGCCGTTAGGATATCTCGCCTACCGGTCTGGAATGTTTCCGAAGTGGCTGGGCGGCGCGCTCATTCTCGGCAGCGCCTGCTACCTACTGGACCTCCTCTCCGCGTTCCTGCTCCCTGCCTTCGGCGAAACGATCCACGGCTTCATCGTCATCCCATGCGCGATCGCCGAGATATGGATGGTCTTTTATTTACTCGTGATCGGCGTGAGAACGGAAAAGCTCGGATTATAGTAAATCGGGCCGGCGCTCATTCGTACGGCGTAGGGCCTCCTCGTAGCGCCAGGCATCGATCTTTTTATGATCGCCGCTCAGCAGGACTTCGGGGACGTTCATGCCTTCGAATTCGGCGGGCCGAGTGTAGACCGGACCTTCGAGAAGGCCGTTTTGGAACGAATCCATCAGCGCGCTCTCGGCATCGTGGAGCGCGCCGGGAATAAGGCGCACGATCGCATCGACAAGGACACATGCCGGAAGTTCCCCACCGGTAAGGACATAATCGCCGATCGAAATTTCACGGGTGATCCATCGCTCGCGGACCCGCTCATCGACCCCTTTATAATGGCCGCAGAGAATGATGACGTTGTTCTTTAGCGAAAGCTCATTGGCCATGGACTGCGAAAAGCGCTCGCCATCGGGCGTCATAAAGATGCGCTCGTCGTACTCGCGCTCGAAGGTTAGTTCTTGAAAGAGTGCAAACAGCGGTTCCGGTTTCAGCACCATGCCGGCTCCGCCACCGAACGGCTCATCGTCGATTTGGTGATAGTTCCCTATGCCGTAATGGCGAAGGTCGTGCAGGACGATCTCGATGACGCCGCGCTCCCGGGCACGCTTTACGATGCTTTCGGAGAGCGGACTTTCGAGCAGTTGCGGTACGGCAGATACGATGTCAATACGCATGGCTATCTAAACAACATGTTATCTCGTTATAAAAGCCGAATTCGACGTTAGGAAGAATTTCGGCGGCGAAGCAACCCCCGAACCAAGAGATTGCTTCTGGGAGCGGAATGCCCCTTTCGGTCGCAAAACGCGCCTCTCGCGACCATAACGAATGTATCAATAATTGTATTGACGAAATGGTTTAGGCTGCGAATCCGTTTACGCGGCTCATGCGCGCTATTCAACGCACTGTCGCCCACATCTCGAAATTCGAAGGCACCGGTCTCCATACCGGCAATGCAAGTTCGATCGAATTCCACCCTGCCCCCGAAGATTACGGGATCCGTTTCATTCGCAGGGACCTGCCCGGTGCGCCGGAGATACCGGCGCTCGTCGATCACGTCAGCGATATCTCTCGCGGCACAACACTCTCGGTAGGAAGTGCAAGCGTCCACACGGTGGAGCATGTGCTCGCCGCAGTGGTCGGGCTCGAACTCGATAATGTTCGTATCGAGCTTACTGCCAACGAGCCCCCCATCGGCGATGGCAGCTCGGAACCGTATGTTCAGGCCCTTATGGCCGCGGGATTTACCGACCAGAAGGCGGCACGCAAGTATCTCGTTGTCGACGAAACCGTTAGCTACCGAAACGAAGAAAAAGGCGTCGAGATCGTCGCGCTTCCGCTGCCGAACGATTATCGTGTCACCGTGCTCATCGATTACAACAATCCGGCGCTCGGCAGTCAGCACTCCGGCCTGTTTTCCCTGGAGAAGGAATTCGTTCCCGAGTTCTCGAAAGCACGGACCTTCTGCTTCCTCCATGAAGTGGAAGCCCTGCGCGCCCAGGGCCTCATTCGCGGTGGAAACCTCGACAATGCCATCGTTATCGTAGACCGGGAACTGGATGACGAAGCCATTCGGGAGCTTGCAAAAAAATTGGGGATCGGAGCGAGCGTCATTCTCGGAACGAACGGGATTTTAAATAACAAATCGCTTCGCTACCAGAACGAGCCGGCGCGTCATAAATTGCTCGACCTTTTAGGCGATCTTGCCCTGGTAGGCGCGCCGATGCAGGCTCAGGTCCTCGCAGCGCGTCCGGGCCATGCATCGAATGTAGAGTTTGCGAAAAAGCTTCGAAAACTCAACGAAAAGAAATCGCTCATTCAAAAGTACAATCCTTCGGCGACGAGGGATTTCGTTTTCGACATCACAGCCATCGAGCGGATCATGCCGCACCGGTATCCAATGTTGCTCGTCGACCGGATCCTCGAAATGGAAGTTTCCGAAGGCGCAGAGCGAATTATTGGGCTCAAGAACGTGACTTACAACGAGCCCTTCTTCATGGGCCACTTTCCTGGTAAACCCGTCATGCCGGGCGTCCTGATTTTGGAAGCCATGGCGCAGGCCGGAGGAATGCTAATGCTGAACGCAGTCGAGGAGCCCGAAAAGAAGCTCATCTTCTTCATGGCGATCGACAAGGCGAAATTTCGCAAGCCCGTTACGCCGGGCGATCAACTCCTGTTCGAACTTAAGATGGTTCGGCGACGTGGAAAAACGATCGTGATGTCGGGCGAAGCCAAGGTCGAAGGACAAGTTGTCGCCGAAGCTGAATTCATGGCCGCACTCGTCGACCGCTAAAATTTTCTATGGCAATAACGATCCATCCGACGGCCATCGTCGATCCAAAAGCCGAATTTGCAGACGATGTGCAAATCGGCCCCTATGCAATCGTGGAGGGCGACGTCCGGATCGGGCGCGGTACCCATGTGCACCATCATGCTTTCATCGGCAATGGGGCTCGGATTGGGGAACGCTGCCAGATCCACCATGCGGCCGTCGTTTCGAATGTGCCGCAAGACCTAAAGTTCAAAGGCACAGAAAAGACCTATGTAGAACTTGGTAACGATTGTACGATCCGTGAGTTCGCTACCATTCATCGTGCGACGCTCCATGAATCCGACACGAACGCCGGCACGCACGATGGGGTAACGCGCGTCGGCGCGGGCTGCCTCATCATGGCCTATTCGCATGTTGCGCACGATTGTTTGTTGGGGGAAGGGGTGATCCTTTCGAATGCCACGCAGATCGCTGGTCATGTCAGCATCGATAAGTGGACGACGGTAGGCGGCGGCGGCCTCGTTCACCAATTTTGCCTCATTGGAATGCTCTGTATGATTGGCGGAGGTGCGGAAGTCCGAAAGGACGTGCCACCTTTCGCATTAGTGGGCGGCGGCGATGCAAAGTTTAGCGGCATTAACCGGATCGGCCTTCAGCGCCGCGGGAAAGATTCCGCAACGATCCAGACGATCAAGTCAGCCTATTTCACGCTCTATAATTCCGGCATGAATGTCTCCACCGCCGTGAAAGCAATCTCGACCGGTCCCGACGCACAACTTCCGGAAATTCAAGAGATCCTGAAATTCATTGCGCTTTCCAAGCGTGGTATTATCGGCCTCGCCTAAGCTCCCCTTCTTTATTTTCCATTCCTAAAAGTTTTTCATCTGTTTAAAAACTAAAGCCCTTGCCATTTTGGCAAGGGCTTTAGGATTAAGCTTTCGGTTGACTTAGCGAGTCACCGTCATCTTGATCGTCGCGGCGTTTTCGCCGGAGACGAGTTTGCAGAGGTAAGAACCTGAAGTCACCGACTGGCCGGTGGCATCCTTACCATCCCAACGAACGGTATGAATACCGGCATCTGCCGTTCCATTGAACAACGTCCGAACGACATCGCCGAGCTCGTTATAGATCACCAGCGTGGCCGGAGCCGACGCAGGAACCGTAAAGGTAAGATCGGTCGAGCTCGTCACCGGAGTGAACGGGTTCGGATAGTTCTGCGCGAGGGAGAAGTCCTTCGGCGCATCGATCGTGAGCTGGATCTCGTTCGAGACGTGCTGAGCCCCATTGACATCCTGCTGTACAAGACGATAGTCATAGGTTCCCGGCGTTACGTTACGATCGACATAGCCGTAGCCTTGTTCGCTGGAGGAGTTCTTCTCCGCCGCTCCCACAAAGCCGATCGGGCCATACATCTCGTCGGAATTCGCCAGCTTGCGCTGAACAACAAAGCCGTTGTTATCGCGCTCGTTGGCCGTTGCCCACGTAAGGACCGCTGAGCCATTCTGCTGTTCGCCTTTGAGATAGACGAGTTCAACCGGCAGAAGGACGCTCTGGCTTACCATCGGGCGGATCATCGGGGTATAGCTTCCCGCGAGGAACATGTAAGACGGGCTTCCGCCTACCGTTGTCCAGGAAAGAATTTCGCTATACGGAATTCCCGAAGGTCCGTTGGTCGGCCACCAGCCTACGCTCGGTGTCCACGCTGCCCATGCACCGCTTCCGGCCGTGGCTTCGATAGCCCACACGCAGCTTACATCGCCGTCGTTCGACGAGTTGCTGAACTGCGTACCGTAGATATCATCATAAGCTGGCTCGAGGTGCGGCGAGATCATATAGGGATCCCACTCACGAATGAGAGCACCGCCACGCGATACGTTGGCACCCATCATCATGTTAACGATACCCAACTGGCTGACGCTGAGCCAATAGATTCCTTTCGATGCACCGCCATCGGCGCCGCCGGGCAGTACGATCGGTTTCGGGAAATAATATGGCCAGAACTGATTGAAGTATCCGCCACCGCGCTGAGCCGTCATTGTCGCTTGCACATTCTCCTGCAGGAGCGTGTCGCCAGGCGTACAAGTGCTCGGATCACCCTCGAGAATCGAAAGACGAATATCGTCCGCCGACTGGTTGGCGTTCGCAAAGTAAACGCGCACACCATAGAGCGTATCCTTTGTGGCGAGTTTAAACTTCATCGCGAAGCTACCGTTATTCTGGTTAAATCCAACACCCTGACCGGATAGCTGCGTAATGGATGGCCAGTCGTTTCCGGAGTTTGGTCCCGGAGTCAGACCTGCATCGTCATACGCGAATTCCTGCACAGCGGAAGGACCCGTTTCAACGCCCAAGAAGAACATTGTATAGGTACCGTTGTCCGTGCCATAGGAATCATATCCCGGCTGGTCGAGCCATGCATTCACCTGATACTGCGCATAACCACCCTGTGTAGCATCCTGCGCGTTCCAGTTCGGCATCTGGATGATGGAATCGGTACCACCGGCCAGTGAATTGACGGTTATCGACTGCCAATAGATCGTATTGCCATTCGGATCGACGATTTGAACGCGAATCGGGAACGCGATCTGAACGTCGGTCGACATGTTCGCAACCTTCACATAGACCGGGAGCGAAACGGCCTGCGAAGCGGGGATCTTCGTGTATGGATTGACCACACGGACCCACATAACTTCGATTTCAGGCTTCAACGGCACGATGACCGTCGGATTGTCAACATACCACGGATCGAGGTCGTCGTTCGGTGGCGGAATGAATGCCGCATCGTACTTAGCCTTGAGGCGCAGACGGAAGCGGAAATCGGCGGTGAAGTAATTCTTGAGCGCAACTGTCGTTGGCGCAATACCGTCGATATTGACTTTTCCGCCATTGAGCGTCATGAAGAACTTCTTGAATTCGAAGTCATGACCGCCATCGATAGCGATAACACGGTTCCATGCGCCCGGAGAAGGGTTGCAACCTGGTTGCGCCGGATCCTTGAATTCGAGGAGTAAGGAGTCACCCGGCCGCATCACGGCTAATGTATTCGAATTAAGCACGGTATGCTCCGGTCCGTACATTAGGTCCTCATCCCAGAGCCATTTATAATAGCCCGAGAATTGGCCTGCGCGCTGGAAGTCGAAGCTTAAATTCGCTTTCGTCTTTCCCTGTAAGTTGATCGGGAAGCTGACGAGGGTATCTCCAACGTATGAACCGCTATAGGTATTTCCGTTGATATCTGCTCGGTCCATAAGAATAACCGGCGAAACAAAACCGTCGGGTCCGTATCCGGCCTGATCTCTCGGCGGCGGCGGATCCCAGGTATTGCTTTCGCCATCGACGACCTGAGCACCGATCGAAATCCAGAGGGTTTGGTCCGGAATATCGGCGGAAACCGTCTTGCTATAATTGTTAGAGGGATCGCGGAACGGCGTCGATGTACGGCGTACACCAAAGACCGTTGTGCAGACCGTATCGTCGAACGGCCAGCGGTCACCGATGTTCTTATCGGCAGTATCGTAGGTTGTCGCAATCGCGCAAGCATTGAACGTTCCGAGCTGGCTCAGAATGTTCGGGTTCGTTGCATACGGCGAGAACGAAGTATCTTTCGAGGAGCCAGGCAGCATGCCGACCAAGGAAACGACACGGCTGTAGACGGCAATCCCCGTCACGACATTGCGGATCGCAAAGCGGACCTTAAACGTCTGCGTCGCCACATCTACGTTCTTGAACTGGGCTTTCGGAGTTACCGAGGTCCCAAGACAAATTTCATAGTTTCTGGGCGGATAGTCCACCTGCACGGCACGAACGATGTTGTGCCAGCGCTTGAACTTGATGGCCCACTGCTTCGTCTGGCTCCATTCCTTGTTACAGGTGCGGCACGTCGGGTTAATTGCATCCCAACGGCCAGGACCGCGTTTGCCGTAGAGGACCGAGGTCGCCTGGGTGCCATCTTCGTTCACAAGGCCAATCGAAGAGTTACCTTCGAAGAGCGCATAGGACAGAGTCGGCGGGAATCCGTTGACCGATCCGGTGAAGCCGCCATAATTGACCTGGATGCTGGAATCTGTATTCGCGAGCACGATTTGGAACTTCTTGCAGAAGATCTTATCGGCACCCGGCGATGTCCATCCAGAAGGCGGAGCAGCACTGTTATAGCCACCCGGTCGTAACCGGAAATTGTAGTAGTTTACAAAGAACGTGTCGAGCGAGGTCGAAGTCCGGAAATAGACGATCGACGTGTCGTGAGGACCGCCATGGCGCATATCGAGGTCCGCCCAGAGAGCGGCAACAATAGCGTGCGGAGCGGAACTCGGGCTGTTCTTTAAGTCCGCGTTATTGCCACGGCAATAAGCGGGTGGGGTCCCAGCCACCGCTTCGGCATAGGGGCGGAAGCCAATAAACCCGTTCGAGGAAATATAGACGCTGTCATAATTTCCGCCGTAGAAGTTCCACTGGTGTCCCAGGCGCATGTAGATCGGCCCAGCCATACAATCGTTCACCGTATCCATTGAGGACGGCGAACCGAGATGCGTCGGGTCGAAAAAGTACTGCCCCGGAGCTCCGAACTGTCGCGGACCGGTCCAGATCTGAACCCATTCCGTGCGGTTGTACGTGGTGTCCATGAAGAAGTATTGAGGCCGCCACGGAGTCGGAGCATTATCGTCCGAATCGACGACATAATAGCCGCTCGATAAGGCATTTGGCTCGCCGCGGCGTGACTGTGCCCCGGCCGTACGCACCAGCATCATGGAAGCTGTTGCTACGAGCACGAAACACACGACTAACGACACGTAGTAAACACGTCTCATTTCGTTTTGAGGTTAGTGATTAAATGATACAATGAATTAAAAAAGCATGATCGCCGATGCAGCCTTGTGGGCTCCAGGCGTTCAAAAAGCAACTTGAAAAAACTTCAGAAAGGGAAACGGCCGTTTTGAAAGCCATCCGAGAAGCAGAATTCAACCGAATATCCCCGAGAACGTTAATCTTACTTATGCAAAGATAATACATTTTTCAGCAGAAGCAATCAAAATCCTGATAAGATAAGCCCGCTTACGGACTTTTCCCTTGCTATGAAGACCAATGAATTACGAAAAGGTAACCGTCTTTGACTGAAATTTTTCGCTTTTTTAGATTAAACTTAGAAGCCTTAGTTTTTATATGCTTTCGGATGAATACATTGATTTTGAGGATATTCAAACATAAGGATCAATGTTTCTTTGTTTTTTAAACTTTTTCTATAAATTGCATTTTGCAAACGAATATGTTCATGAATCCATGCAATTCAAGTCCGATGACTTTTCAAATTCACATTACTGGCAATCAATAGCTCCTTCGTTAATCCATTGGCCGATCGTAAGAACCTGATTCGGAGGTAACATCGGCTGCGGAGGCGGTGGCATTCGGGTATTCGCATTGAAGTCGATGATCGCCTGAAAGAGACGACTTCCGCGCGCGTCGCCAGCAAGAACATTGCGGCCATTGACCGTTCCAGTGTACGTAAGTGCCGTAAATCCTCCGCGGCCACCCGCATCATGACACCCGCTCGCTCCGCAGCTGCCCGAAAGCAAGGGAAGGATGTCGCGCGTGAAACAGCGAATCGAGTCGCTCGCATTACGGAGAATGACGGTAGCTTGTGAAAACACGGTATTGTCAAGGGTCGAAACCGCTCGGACCGTTGCAGAAACTCCATCGGAGTCGATACTTGCAGGAGGGGTATAAAGTCCGTTTGGATCTATGGTGCCGGGTCCGCTTGCCACTTCCCAGCGAATAGCAGGAATCGGACTTTGGTCCGTCAGTGTGTCGAGCGTAAATTGCTGTGCATTATTTGAGATCGAATTACTGGTAAGTAACGTCACGCTATCGGGACTAAGAGCAAACGCCGTATCCGTCGGGATAACGATCGTGACCGGACAGACAACGTAGCGGTTCGCATCTTCATCGGAGGTAATACGAATATTGACGGTCGTTGGAAGGCCCACGGAAGCGGTATAGACCGCCGTAAGTCCGTTCGGAACAATCGTTCCATCGTTCGCACCTTCGATGGACCAGGTCACCGTCCCCGTGTTCGAAAACCCGAGTACCGTTGCGGAAAGCACGAGGGAGCCGCGTTGCGGAACGACGGCCGAAACCGGTGAGACATGCACCTCCACGAGTTCGACGTCCGGGTTCCCATTGATCGTGTATTGGCAACCGCTAAGAACGTACGATGTTTGTACGATAAAAAAAAGAAGAGAAAGCAGAAGAACGGTCCGCTTCCCGCGGAATGACCGCACGGTTCGCTTCCACGTAGTCCTGCGCGGTTCCCGCGCGACGACAGTATCAATACGTTTTGTCATCGTTCAATAAAAGAGATGCAATTGCGCGGTCCACTGGCCCACGTGCGTTCCCGTGCCAAAAAATGGATTGGTATCGGTTACGCGATATTCGGGGCGGATTTCGATGTAAGGCAACGGGAAGAATTCGAATCCCGCTAAAAAGGCCGTGGCATACGCAAGCGCCTGCCCCGGATACAGTTCCGTCATCCCCCAGTCGTACCTCCATTCGAGCGCCAGCCACGCCGTGAGTTCGTAACTGCCAATGATGCTGAAATTTCGCACAATGCGTTGTGCGGCATCTTTCGAATACATTCCTTCCAAAAAGAAGGTCGCTTTGTCTGCCAGGCCGATACCCGTAAACGCGTTCAGGATTCGAAAGGAACCATTGATCAACACCGAACCACCGAGTTCCCCGTTCAGGCCTTGCTCGAGCGATTGCGGCCAGAGTACGACTCGGCCCGAAAGGCTCGGATGGCTGAAATCGAAACTCGAACTCACCGATCCGATCGTCGGATCGATTTGCGAAAGGTTCTTCGCATTGAAGATCCCGGCATTGACGGTGAGCCAGCGAATCCCTTCATAGGTTAGCTCGGCACCGACCTCGTTATAATAGGGCGGGATGAGCGCAAGTTGTTGAATCGCGGCTTCCTGATGCGTAAACAGGGTATGGTCGTCCTGCCGAATACTGATGCTCGGCTCGATCATCCCTATACGAATCGAAGGAAGCGTCACGCTTGGATGATAATCGATCGTCGCATCGTAATCGGTCTCTCCGGGATAAAGCCCGCTCGTCGTGCCGAACAGGTCCGTCGGGCTGGTGACGCTGCGGACGTAGAGACTGGCAAGATTGATGTTGGTGTATGCACTCAATTCGGGTGAAGGCATATATCCAAGCGACGCCGTCAGTTGCATCGGAATAACGAGTTCCTGGTTCGTATGCGAGACGCGTACCAGCTGAAAGCGTGCATCGCCGCCAGGAAAGAGCTTCCCATTCATCCAGGTTTCGTTGGAAATCGATGTGTCCTCGCCATGCCATTGAAAGAGTCCGGTCTGGTTCATCATCTCCCAGCCGAGTTCCGTACGCAGGCCGCTCCCCTGCGGATCGAAATGGCAGGCGGAGCAGCGTGTTCCGGTAAGAAGTGAAAATCGTGGAATTGCTTTCGCTTCCACGGCAGCCAGTACCACGACTAAAAATGATAGCTGACAAATGATGCGAGTTACATAGCGGTTGCCACTCGATTTGTCGCGCATGCGGAAGTTGCAATTCATTTGGGAATAACCTGAATTTTTGCCGTTTTCGTGGAGGGATCATAGGAGACGGGATACGACCCGAGCGGCGCGCTGGCCGGTCCCTGATCGACGGTGCCATCCAGCCGGAAGAGCGAACCGTGGCAACTGCAGTGGATCTCGGCGTGTGTAAGCTGACTATCGACAGAACAACTCTGATGCGTACACTTCATCGAAAACGCATGGACGTTCCCATCGGCCGTGAGCGTGACCATCACGCCGAAGCCATCAGCGCCCAGCACATTCGGTACCTGAAATCCAGGATCAGCGTGTGTTAAGGCCGAAACATTCACGGAAACGCTCCCATCCGGACCGATCGGACTCGTCGTTTGTTCCGGCAGCATCGGTACAGAAGTTGGCGTGCATGCTTCGAGTATAGGCAGCGCGGCATATCCAAGCGCGGTGCCGCTGGCGATCTTCGTCAGCCCGGCTAAAAATTCTCTACGTGTATGGCTCATGGTTAACAAGACACCGAATTGCCGCCTGCGATATGCAAGATCAGTGCAAACACATCGGTGCGTAGTGGAGAAAAATGGTCCCGATCGGCATCGTGGAAGAATTGGGTGACTTAAGCATAATGATCGAGCGGATCACGAAGTAGATAGCAAAAAAAATCATTGCGATCCCAAAGCCTCGCGTCACTCGGCTCGCATTTTTTTGCGAGAATGATTTGTGCCGGCGGTAGATCACCACCGCAAAGAGCGTAAGATAAGATCCTATTCCAAGGCATCCCGCGATAAGAAAAACGACCCGAGTCGCGTTCGAAAGTGTATTGATAACGCCGAGGTCTCGTAAAAATCGCGCGGCAAGAAGCCACCAGGCGATCATCATCGGGTTCGTGAACGCGAGAGAGAATCCTGTGATATAGGCCAGGCGCCGATTCGAAAGTTTTCGCCCAAGTGCAGATTCTTGTTCCGAAAGAGAAGATGGTTCCAAGGATCCTTCCGCCGGTTGAAGATTTTTCTTTACGGTAAGCTTGCCCGTGTGTGTGCTTTCGCGAAGTGTTCCAATAGCGAAGACGAGGATGAGCGCCGCGTTCACCAGCCAGAAGATCGCCTCCACCTCCGGCTTCTGTAAAAAAGGAGCGAGACCATAGAGCGCAATAGCGCCATACACGAAATCCGACGAAACGGAACCGGCTACTACGATTATCGCCGTAGCAAGAAAGCCGTTGAGCGAGCGGCGCGCGACCTCGAACTGCGATGCCCCGATCGGGATCGCCGCCAAGAAGCCCATAATATAAACGCATACGAGAAAAAGAACGGTGTTAAATAGCGTACTCACGTTTGGCCGTTAGTGCGATCGTTACGGGAGGCGGCTCAGCACGACCTTGAAAAAAACTATCGATATGAGCGAAGATACCATCCAGCGGTAATTCGTGAAAACATCGGACTTCGTGGCAGGATTTTCCAAATTTATTAATGCAAGAGATGTTCCGGCACGGAGCCGGAGCCGAAAACGAACGCGATGGCGCATCCTGATTGGCGGGAACGTGGTAGGCTTGTTCCGAATCGTAGCCATACATTTTGGAGTCCGTCGCACCATAGATCGCAAGGACCGCTGTGCGGTTCCTCATCGAGGGAAGTTCTTTCGGTCCTTGCTTTCGGCAAGCTGCAATATGGAGCGGACCGGTATCGCCCGATATAAACATATCCGAGGCATCGATAAGTGCGGTATACACTTCGATCGGTACGTGAGGCACAATGACAATCTTGGCATGAAATTCCTCGGGCAGTTCTGCAAGCAGCTTCTGTTCGATCCCCTTTGCGGTATATGCTTTGCCGATGAGCACATTCGAAATTTCGCGCATCGCACACAGATGCCGGAGCACGCTAAGCTGCACATCGAACGGCATTTGGCCGTAGGCGCTCGTAGCATCTGCATTGAAAAGAACAAGGCCTTTCGCATCGAGCAGTCCCTGCGCATCTAAAAATGCGTGTGCAAGTTCGAGCGATTCGCGGGAGAGATACACGGTATTCGTATTAAGAGTAACATTATGAGAAGGTCCCGCATCTACTCCTAAAAATTCCCGCAGGAACGTTCGAGCACAATAGGAAATATGCCGGTGCTCGTCCGACTTCCATCGAATGAGCATGTGGGCGGCAAATGGAACGAAAAGTTGAATCAGAGGAGATCCGTCCGGCAATGCTTTCGGGTCGAGGAAGGGGCCGAGATTGAACATTGCGTCAAATCGCTCGTTCGTAAGCAAGCTTCGGAGCCTCACCAGATCGCCGTTCGTTGGAAAACCGCGCGCGCCCTCGAAAATATTATGGACGTGTATACCAAGCATTCCGTCGATCAATTCGCCGCCCGTTCGATTGCAAACGAAGTGGACTTCGGAATTCGGGAACGCTTCCTGCAATACCGGCAAGCATTCGGACGCGAGCACCGTATCTCCGATGCATACATCAACGATGAGCAGTATTTTGGAATGAGGGCTGAGGCCTTCCGCGATTCGGTCCCAACGTTTTCGATACTTCTTCAGGGTCATCTGGGCGATCGGTCGGCTTCCTAAGAGCCCAATAAATGCGCGATTGAAAAACTTCGGCACACTGGCCGGAAAGGCATCGGTCGCTCGGTCGAGCAGGCGAAGCCCAATTTGGGAAAGTCCTTTGTTTAACATATACTTACGAACCGCGACGGATCATGGCGCGAAGGTGTACTCGAGTGTGGCGCTGAGGCCGCTCGTCATCTGGCGCTCACCGTACCGAAGCATCCCGGTGAGACCAATACTCACGGGGCCAGACATCGGATAAAGAATGTCGGCTTGCGCCGCAATACCAAGACCCTGAATAGCAACCGGGGCAGAGGTTTTCCCGGTCGCTGGTGTAAAATACCGAAGGGAAGAAACACGGTAGGAAGGCCCGACCATCGTTTGAAGCGTGAACGGTCCGACCTGGGAAGCTGCACCGAAAAGGAAGGAAATGCGTTGCGTATGTTCTCCGAACAAAGTGGGAACCGTTCCATTTGGGTCCCGTGCGATAAGATCCTTCAAACCGCGCGACGCATCGCCCGCTTGGAACGAAAGTGCCGCCACCTGCCATCCGGTTCTGAACGCAAGTTCGCCGCCTCCGGAGGGAATGCGCAGATCTTCAAAAAGTGCGCCACCCAGGCCGGCAATAGTCCATGTCGGTGTTCTTGAGTCGGCCGTCGCGGAGACGATCGAGTGAAGCTCCGGAATCTGCGATCCCCACATAGGAGCGGGAACGGCAGCCGTGGCAACATCGATGGATTGCAGCGCTGGCGTCAACGCATGGTGCTCGGTTGGGGCCGGGAAATAAATAATATTTGCGTTTGAGTGTGAACGCTGTTCTCGGATCGGGTTCATCTCGTGAACATAGGAAATTCGTTCCGGCTGCGTTAATTCTTTTATTGCTGCCTTCGGTCGAAATGTTGCGGTCGAGATCGGGGCGGAAAGATTTACAAACATTGCCGCGATCGCACCGAGCAATAGGAATTCTGCAATCAACCACCGAAACTGCTGGAACACTGAGAGGGAGCCAATTCGCGCCGCAGTGTGGGCGCGCAGCGCCTCCGTGGTCAGCGGCGAACGGAGTTCCTGCAGCGGCCTGAAAAGGTCGTCCTTCGTTCGGTCGTTCGTATTCCAGACATTCATAATATCATTGTAAGGCGCCCGCAGGAACGAGGGCGGACGAAGCCGCCTTGCCGGCATTCGACGATTGAAAAACGGCAAGTTCGCTCTCGACCAGCATCCCTTTTAGCCGATTTCGCGCTCGTGCCATGCGAGATTTCACCCCGGAAAGCGTTCCTCCCTGTATTTCCTGAATCTCTTTGATCGAGAGTCCCGTGATCTCGAAAAGCACAATCGCCTCACGTTCGCGAATCGGCAAGCGGTCCAAGGCTAAAAGAAGCGTATTCAGATCGTGCGACGACTCACCAACCGGCTCGTAGAAGCATTCTTCGGCTTCTGCCAACGGAGTGAAAATCCGATTTCTCCATCGTTTCCGGCGTTCTATTCGCACGGCGATCGTGCTCAAAAACTTGCGGAAAGCTTGCTCGTCCCGCAGCGCGGGAAAGCTTTGGTAGGCGGCAAGGACGGTATCGCTCAAAAGATCGGCGGCGTCGTCATACGACCTCGTAAGCGCGCGGCATAAGCGCCACGTATAGTGGCGCTCCCGATCGACGAGCTCCCAGAATTGGCCCTTTTCCGCCCCCACGCTTAACCTTTTAGCCTTCATTAGATAGGTGACTGAACCGAACGAAAAGTTTTTGGAAAAAATAACGAATGAATTTTCCCAATATGCAAAAATGCGTCCAGAGGATATATTTGCTGGAAAGACCGTTAACAAGAACAATTTTTTGCTTAAAAATAGTGACATTCAAAACAAAGGCTTCAATGAAAATAGGACCGGCGATTACAATTGCCGTTCTTTCTATTCGGCTCAGCGCCTTTGCACAGACCGTTCCGGCAAATCCCATCCTGTGGCTCGATGCGTCGAAAGGAGTCATTCCGGAGAACGGGCACATCGCACGCTGGCTCGACCAAAGCGGTAACGGGAACGATGTCAGCATGTCCGACACGTTACACCAGCCCGATCTTACTAACGATTCCGGGCGACCAGCGATCCTGTTCCATGGATGGAACTATTTACAAGGTCCGCCGATTTTCCCGGCCAATCACGACTATACGATCGCCGTTGTTGCAAAGTTAACGGATACGAGTGCGGTCAATAACCTTGTCTCGGGGAACATCCATGCACTTTATTTTGCAAACAATCGCTATCCACGCGTCGTCCATTACTGGTTTCAGTATCAGGAAGTGTCGCCTGTCCCGATTTGGACCAATGGCTTTTCTGCGATCACGGCACGTTACGATCAGGCATACGAACAAGCGACCCTCGATGTCAACGGCCGTTTTGCCGATTCTGGCTGGGTGCAGGCAACGACCGATAGTACCTTGTACATTGGGTCCTATCTGGGTGGATATTTTCTTAATGGTGAAATCGAAGAAGTGTTATTATACAATCGAACGCTCGATTCGAATGAAAATGCTTCCCTCCAAAATTATTTAATGTCTCGTTTCGAAATTCCGGAGGCAGCTGCCCTGCCAAAGCCGGACAGTACCATGACGAGTTTTCCAACTTCCTTCCAAATGTTTCCTCGTGGGATGGACGACTCGGCCACGGTTCCTATTGCGGGCGTTATCTATCGAACTGGGTTTGACTCTGTCTCTTTGCTTCAATTAAAGAACGAATTCCCGGTTTCGAGAGCAACACATCCTCTTGTTTATCACAATGGCAATGCTGCTTTTCAGTTTTCGTCTCGCATCCATGCCGAAGTAAGCGAATACCGTTTTGAAGTCCATCTCATACATTCCGGTTTCGACTCTATCATTGCTGAATGCGACAGCATCGCCTGCGGGGATCTGTTTATGATGGACGGCCAAAGCAATGCTTTCAAAGGATTTGATGTCGATACGTTTCGAAATGAATTCTGCAGGACGCTCGGGCTTCGTGCGAGCGAAAATTTAAGAGATACGGTGTGGCACGAGTCGGGAGGCGACGTTGGCGCTGCCGATCAACGAATTCAACAAGACTTGCTTGTAAACCAGCGGTTGCCGTCGTCTAGTATCAATGAAGCCATTGGCGGGTCGCCAATCGAAATGCATTTGCCGAACGATTCCAACCATTACGACTTGAGAACCATCTACGGACGAACGCTATACCGCATAACAAAAATGGGAATGGCGTCTGCTGTACATGCCATTTTTTGGCTCCAGGGGGAATCGAATTACGCACCGGGGTATTATCAAAAGTTCCTTAAATTATATACGAGTTGGAAAGAAGATTATCCGAATTTACAAAAAATCTATTTACTTCAAATCCGCCCCAACTATTGCACGTTCGGGAATCTTGACATGCGCGATGTGCAACGCCATATGGAGGATTCGATCTCCGTTGTAGAACCGCTCGCAGCCGCCGCACTTCCCTTTCAGGATGGATGTCATTATTATGACTCTGGCTACCGGTTCATGGGCGACCGCTTTTACCGTTCGCTCGCGCGCGATTTTTATCATGCTATAGACACGGCGAACCTGCGCAGTCCCAATGCGACCTGGGCGTGGTGGACTCGAAGCGACCATAGCCAGGTCGGAATTATATTTTCTCCCTGGGATGCGATCCTCCGTGCAACGGACGATACTACGGTGAATGGGATTTTTGCCACCCTCAAGGATTATTTATATCCCGACGATACGAATTCTCATGTCACATCGGTTTCGTTCGATAACGATACGATGTTCCTCGATCTCGATCATCCCGGATCGACACAATCGATCGCGTATTTACCGGATCAGTGGTATAACGGCAGCGATTCGGCGGTCTACGAGGGCCCATGGATCGTAAATCAACGCGGACTCGGAGCGCTTTTGTGGCATCGACTTGCAATTGCCGACGCTCCTTTTTCTTCGGTTCCCGATGGGTCGCCTTCAGAACATATGATATTGATTCCGAACCCGGCAATCGGCACCATTACGGTAAACACGACCGGTTTCCGCAGCGCCATCACGGTCACGATTTTGAATGATGTGGGAGCGATCGTCAGGCAATTGCAATTCCCAGCGGGACATCGTGACCTCCTGACATTCGATCTATCGCAGGAACCGGCGGGATGTTATCTTTTGCGATTAACAACCGAGTCAAAAAGCGAAGAACGGAAATTCATGTTGGAACGATAACTTAATAGAGCCGTACGGCATCGGCCTTCAAAAGATACAGCGGACGGCGAAAATTCGGGTGATGCACGATGTAAAATGCCGACCGCTCCCCATAGATATTTAATTCATCGCCAATATCGGCATTGGTGACCGACGAATCTTCCGATGAGTCTAAGTAAAGCAGAGAGAATTGATCGATAAACACGCGGCCAATCAGCGGTTCCGATAAATGGAAATAGGTCGTCGCCTCATTGGGCGAGCGCTGCTTTTGAATGAACGTCGTATCGATCCCGTGTCCGTGCAAATGAATTCTGACGCTTGCGAGTGAACGAGCCTCCGGAAAATAAATACGGCCGACATCATCCGGCTGGAATGCTACCTGCGTTGGAGGCTCACTAAGATTGCACGAACGGCACTCTGCTTCGATGGATGGTAACGAGACAATCACATTCGGTTGGGATGTGGAGTAAATTTTTACAAAGATTGAATCGGCCACCCACTCGTGGGTTCCCACATGATATTCATCCGGGTTCTTTTGCTGGCTACTGCCGAAAAGGCCAAACAACCCGCATCCCGAACATCCGAGTGCAAAAAACGCGATAAGAAAAACTTTTTTATTGTTCCTGTACAGCTTCGGCATCGACAAATCCTTCTTCCCCATCGATAGAAACGGAATATAAATCGCCTTCGCGCGCAAGAAGGACGAGCGTGCTTCCCTGCGGCAGAATTTTTAGTACTTCGCGTTTCGTCTTATCTTTATAGACGGCAACCCCTTCGGCAGCGGTCACTTTGAGCGAACTTGCTTTTTTCTCTGTTTTTTGCGTAGTAGGCGCTTTCACTGCCACGCTGGTACCTTGTGGTGCCGGCGGTGCCGCGCGATAGTGCCGAGCAGGAATGCGCCGTAGTTCGTAAGTTCCCGCCGAGGCTGGCTCGGTCCCTGCGAGAAACATCGAATCGCGGTGTCCCATGGAGTAGAGAACAACGTTTGCTGCTTCGTTATTCGAAAGTGCGTACTCGGCCCGATCACGGTCTTCGAAATGTTCCACCATGCGGGACTTGCCTTCCGCGCAGCCCGCGCATTCAAGGACCAGGCTATCCTTTCGGGGATCCCACCGGGCAGCGCCCGGTCCAGCAAGTGCAATGCTCAGGGTATCGCCCTCGCGTTGGACTGCAAGCCGGGCGGGAACGTAAGAGGTGCAACCATACAGAAGGTATCCAATGACAAACGGCAAACAGTAAAAAAAATAACGCAAAAGAAAAAAATTTGGGGTTCCATGATTCCGGTTCATACAAACATCCTTTTTTACGGCAATGGATCTAAAAATTTCACAATGGTGATGGTATCTACGGGCTCCAACGTCTCGAGTAATTTGCCCTTGCGCCATGCATTGTCGACCTTAAAATATCCGTAGACTCCTTTGGCCAGCCGGACACTGTCCATGACGATAATTTGCTCGGTCGCGGGCAGATACCATTGCCCTTCGCCACGCGACAGCGCGTGGTCGAGATCGAGCCGCGTTTTATATTGATTGGCCGAAACAAAAAGCTGCACTTCCTGCGGAAGCTCGAGAACGATCTCACTCGGCGAATGCCCGATCGCCGCTGGCGGGGGCGAACTGATCTTCGTCGACACCACATTTGGCGCAAGGATCGAGCGAAGCGCGTAAAACCCGACCACTGCAATCGCCAAAACCACAGGGACGAACCACCAACTTCGAACAAGCGATCTTGATCGGCCCTCCAATTCGTCCGTCTCGAAGGGAGCGGGAACCCCGTTTCTCGTTTGAGTTATTTCGCGAAGTTCTGCTGACCTTTCAAGCTCCTTGCCAGCCAACTCCAATTCGGAGGCAGAATACACGGCCCGGCCACGATCGGCCACTCGAAGCAAGTAAGGAATATGAACGATCGTTCGAGAAACGGCATATTCCAGCGTCATGGCAGAAAATTCGGACTCGGCGCTATGGGAACGATCTTGTTCCGCCGTTTCATCGAATCGGACCTCGCTCTTCGGGCCAACGAACAGCGCAATCAGCGCGACCGCAGGTGCACGATCGATGGTTGGCGAGTTTTGTATCTCGCTGGTTCGAACATCCGAAATATTCACCCTTTCGGCGCCGCCTGCAACCGCCGGTTCGCGCACAGAAACACTTCTTTCGAGTATGGCTGCAAGTTCGCGCCGCCCGCGTTCCAACGTGATGCGAGGATTTTGAAGCCGCTGGTAGGCATCTTCTCGATTTCCGGCCTCCCCTCGTTCGACAAGCCACGGTCCGACCGAACGAGCATGGACCTTTCCGTCCAATGGATACATTCCTACAAGAGCAGAACCATGAGACCAGAGGAGCACGAAATGATCTTCGGAAACCGCTCTTAAAGGTCGACGCACCAAAAGAACCGTTTCTCGGGCATGTGCCGCGTATTGGCGAACGGCTTCTTCGACCCGAACGAAAGCGCGAGCATTCTCTTCGGAAACGAATTCCGGACCGGTGACGCGAATATTAAAAGCCAACTATTCGGGTTTTAAAGCAAAACGGATGTGTTATTGTTCAGCTTGAAAGAAGTATGCCACCCCGGGTAAAACCTGGAATGAATCAGTCCGCGTTTTATTCGTTTTGATCCTATTCATGCTATATCTCGTCGCTACTCCGATCGGCAATCTCGAAGATATTTCTCTGCGTGCAATCCGCGTGCTTCAGGAAGCCGATATTATCGCTTGCGAAGACACGCGGCACGCTCGTACCCTCTTCGAACGCCATGGTATTCGTCCACGCCGGCTCGTCAGTTATCATTCGCATAACGAGCGCTCTCGTGCAGCCGAACTTGCCGAAGACCTTCGCACCGGTGCCAGCGTAGCCCTCGTAACGGACGCTGGAACGCCTGGCATTTCAGATCCTGCGTGGGCGATCGTTAAAGAAGCCATTGGCCTCGATATCGAGGTCGTTCCAATACCGGGAGCCTGTGCCGCGATCGCCGCACTATCCGGAAGCGGTATGGACACCACCCGGTTTGCCTTCGAAGGATTTCTTCCGCTGAAAAAAGGCCGCCGTACTCGACTTGCAGAGATCGCCAACGAAGAGCGTACTGTCGTACTCTACGAATCTCCACACCGCATCAAACGGTTGCTCGAAGAATTGATCGGAGTCTGCGGGCCGCACCGTGAAGCTTCGCTTGCCCGCGAAATTACGAAACTTCATGAGGAGTTCGTCCGTGGCCCACTTCTCGACGTACTCACACGGCTGGATGAACGCTTTCCCGAATCGGTCAAAGGAGAATGCGTCCTCGTGCTTAGCGGACGCCGGGATCGGGATGTGGCCGATGAGAACGAGTAAGCTCTGCATTCATTGCAATCGCCGCCCTGGCCCCTTCCGCGGCGGCAAGAATGGCAAAGTGAACATCCCGCATGGCGTCCCCGGCAACGTAAAGGCCGCCGACATTCGTCCGCTGTTTCCCGTCGGTCCGCACTAATCCTTTTCGAAAAACCGTACACCCGAGCGTCCGCGCAATATTGCAACTCGGTTCCTGCGGCGCGACGAAAAAGAGTGCCCGTCGTTCGATCCCGGTTCCGTCATGGAACCAAATTTTTCGCAGGAATCCGTCTTCCTGCTCGAGTTTCACGATTCTTTTTGTAATGACCGGGATCCCGACGGAGGGAACTTGTTTCGATCTTCCATTCGTGCAAAGGACGAGATCGCGGGACCAATTCAGAAGTTCGGTGCTAAGGTTGAATGCGGATGGGCCATGCGCCAGAATGGCGATCGACTGATCGCGCCATTCCCATCCGTCGCAATGGGGGCAATGGTGAGCGCTCGTACCGTAAACGTCGCGCATTCCTTCTATCTCCGGCAGCCGGTCTCGAAGACCGGTAGCGATGAGCAATAATCGAGCATGGATGGTAATTTCGGTTCCCGATTCGAGGAGCGCGGCATGAACTTCAAAATCCTCGTTTTTAAGGACGTCGTTCGCTTCCGCCGCCAGGATGGGAACCGAATAATGCGCAATCTCTTCTCGCGCCAAACGAAGAAATTCGGACGGTTCGATCCCATCGCGTGTAAGATAGCCGTGAAGACCATGCGAGCAGGCGTTGCGGTACTTCCCATGGTCAAGGACGACGACCTTTCTTCGTGCGCGCGAAAGCACGAGCGCGGCACTAAGCCCTGCCGGGCCGCCTCCGATCACAACCGCATCAAACCGCTCCATGGAAATACGCCATAGCAACTTTGCAGCCAAATTTCGAATTATACCCCAATCAGCGCACGATGAATATGAAGCCTATTCTTGTTATCGCAACACTCTTCCTGCTTTCGGCATTTACCGCTTGTGCCCAAAAGCCCTCCGCCACTCCGACAGACGGCAACCCATCCCATTACGATCTTTCAGCCTATCCGAAAGCGACCGATACGGTAAAAAAACCCGAGGGCGAGTGGCGAGCCGAGCTTTCGCCGGCTGCCTTTGATGTTTTGCGGGAGGCAGGAACAGAAGCTCCGTTTACCGGCTCCTTGCTCAACGAGCACCGGCATGGGGTGTTCGTCTGTGCGGCGTGTGGGAACCCGCTCTTTAGCTCCGATACAAAATTCGAATCGGGAACCGGTTGGCCGAGCTTCTGGGCACCGATCGAGGCGGACCGTATCATCGAACGAACGGACAATACGCTCGGCATGGCGCGAACCGAAATACTCTGTGCCCGATGTGGCAGTCACCTGGGCCACGTTTTCGATGACGGGCCTCCCCCCACGGGACTCCGCTATTGCATGAATTCTGTCGCCTTAGCATTTGACGCGAAATGAAATGCTGGTCACCACCGAAGCCATCGTGTTGCGAGCACGGAAACAGGGAGAGACGTCGAAGATCGTGACGCTGTATACGCTCGCATACGGAAAACTGAATGCGATCGCAAAAGGCGCAAGGGAAATGAAGAGCAAATTCGGCGGCGGGCTCGAAATGTTCGCACGGTCGAACATCGTGCTCTACAAACGCGACAAGTCCGACGCTCTTAACTTGCTGTCCAAGGCCGAGACGTTGAACTCTCATTCAGGAATTCTTCGAAGCCTGAAAAAAATCGAAGTCGCCACTGCCATTCACGAACTTCTGCTTCATGCAATGCATGATGAAGAAGCGAATGCGGAACTTTATCAGTCGCTCTCACACGTGCTCGACGCAATTGCGTCCTCGGAAGAATCCGCCGCGCCAATTCTCACCGCTCAGTTTTATCTGGCCTTTGCCAGGATCATGGGCTTCGAGATCGATTTTTCAGAGCTTCGTTATAGCCCGAAGTTGATCGAAATGCTGCATGCTATCGAATCCTGGTCCGGAGGTACAATTCCGTTGGACGCTCGCCAGGAAGAGCAGCTACGTGCTTTTTTTATGTCCTATTTCGCCGAACACCTTCCAGGCGTTTCCAGGCGGTCGCTGCGAAGCGCAGGGGTCTTTTCTTCGCTCTGATTGGGATATTTTTCTTCGCTCTGATTTCGGCAAATTCATGAGTCTCCGAGGGTTTATGCTTATATTTGATTGTCAATATGCTTTAATGTGATAACGTTCTTCTTAAGGGCTTAGCAGCTTGCGCCCATGATTCGTATTCTCATCGCCGATGACCACGCCATCGTCCGCGCCGGTCTGAAACAGATCGTCCAGCAGACGGATGACATCGTCGTGCTCGATGAGGCCAGCAATGCGGCCGAAACGCTCGAAAAAGTGCGAAAATTAAAGCTCGACCTGCTGCTGCTCGATATTTCGATGCCCGGCCGCTCCGGCCTCGACGTCCTGCTCGAAGTCAAACGCGACTTCCCAAACTTGCCCGTTCTGATTCTGAGCCTCCATCCGGAGGACCAATATGCGCTCCGAATGCTCAAAGCCGGCGCATCCGGATACGTCACGAAAGAAAGCGCATCGGAAGAGCTTATACAGGCGATCCGCAAAGTGGCCTCGGGCGGCCGGTACATGAGCATGCCGCTCGCGGAAAAGCTCGTTTTTGGAATGGTGAACAATCGCGAAGTTCAGCCCCACGAATTGCTTTCGAACCGCGAATTCCAGGTCTTCCGCCTCATAGCAGCCGGAAAAACCGTCAAAGAGATCGGCGACGAGCTCTCCCTTTCTGTAAAAACGATCTCGACGAACCGGTCTCGGATCATGGAAAAGATGGGATTCCGCAATAATGCCGATTTCACACAGTACGCAATCCAGCATAAACTCCTTGACGGTATCGCGGCATAAATGCATGTAGGACTTTATCCTACACTCGTATTCTTCAAATCCCACACAAAAAACCTCAACCATCCGATTGCGGAATTGACCGCAATATTTTATATTTGTGCTACAAAATTGCTGACGGAGCTTGGGACCGGCAGCAGTTTGATTTTCTCTCCCACATATTGACGGACCAGGCCCCGGATTGCTCTTTCACAAGAGGCCGGGGTCTTTTTTTGTCCATAATATAAATTATGCGTGTGCGATACCGTTGCTCGTCGGTTCCGGACGCCTGATGCCATTGGAAGTAAAGCTCAGCCGATACCCTAATAGCCCAAGAATCTGCTCTAATTTTTCCAAAGAAAAATGCCGCCGTTTGGCCAGCACATTCGATAATGTTCCGCTATCGATACCCATCTGTTTACAGAGCCGATAACGGGTCAGGCCGCGATCGTCATGAGCGCGGTCCAGGAGATCGCGGAGGTCATCGCGGTAATCGCGAGCAGGAGGTGTCGCAGCCGCTGTCTCGGTCGTACTATGATTTTCTTGATCGTTTAGCATACAAAATACTCCTTTCGGGCCGAGACCGGTGCCCCGAGTAACCGGTTTCGACATTTTCTCTTACATTTCAGGGATGACGGTCAATCATCCAACCGTATTCTTAACAACAAGTTTGCCACGAAAAAGCCTTTTGATTTGCTATTTGAAAGTTTTTTAATAGAAAACGTTTCATTAAAATAAAAAAGGCTTCCCGGATAGGGAAGCCTTTTGAAGTCTGAAAAAAGACCTGGCTTATTTCACGACCATGACCTGCCGGGCCAGGGTCGTCGTACCGCCGATCAGTTGGCAGTAATACGTACCCGAGGGTAGCTGACCCGCATCCAGCGTCACTTCATACGTCCCTGCGTCCATGTGCCGGTCGAGCACCGTCTCGACCACTTCACCCGTCATGCTCACGATGTTCAG
>JAJPIQ010000037.1 GCA_021324685.1 Bacteroidota bacterium | reverse complement strand
GTCACTTTCGATACCATGCTTCGAATTTCTGTTTCGGCAACGGGCACGACGTATCACCGTACCTATCATCGTCCGATACGGGACGTTTTAGATACTACGAAGAGCGGCGTGCAGGCGGTCCATATACCCGCTGCCGATTCCATCGAGATATATCCGAATCCTGCAACGGGGATGGTAACCATTCTTGCGGGTGGCACACCGGTTCTCGGTGTGCAGGTTTTGAATGTGCTGGGCGAAGCCGCTTACACCACCCCCCAGCCCCCTCCTCTTGTAGAGGAGGGGGAGCTTCGAATCGATCTTTCGAAACTTTCTGCGGGAACGTATTTTTTGGAGATTGAAACAATAAACGGGATCGTATTACGAAAATTCGTGAAGGAGTAATATGAAACGACGTAATTTTATCCAACGGATTGCTTCGTCGGGCTTCGCCCTCCTCGCAATGACGGTCGCGATTCTTGCACATGCTCAGGACTCGATCAACCCGTACAACATCCAGCAGCACGCGAATATCATTCTGCGAGATTCCGATGTCTATTATGCTCCCTTCGCTCCGCCGGGAGATTCGGACACGCGTCAAAACCTGTGCGACATGAGCAATTTTTATCAGGACCCGAATGGCGTCGGAACGGGCGACGTCTATGTGCCGCTCGTTTACGATAACGTCCACCACCGGTTCGACACATTACAAAATTGGGCTCCGAAGGGTATTCCGATCGGCCCCTATACGGAGTGGCAGCGGCTCTTCCAGGCGCTGCCCAAAGCCGATGGAACGCCGACCAATATTATTGCCGGAGGCGATACCGGTGGCAGAGTGACGATCAGCAAAAACGAAGACGTCGATTTTCGGGCAAGCGGACGCGTGATCCTAAAGAGCGGGTTCCATGCAAAGCCAGGCTGTTTTTTTCATGCGTACACCGACCCCCACTGGGACACTGCCGTTTTTTCGGAAGAATTCGACAGCGGTACAAGCAAATGGTCGATATACAATGGCATTACCGCCAAAGGAGGGTATAAGATTTCCGAATGCTCCTTCGATTCGAACGTGCGGATTTGGAACGATACCGGCATTCACGGCGCGCACGATGGATGGGCGCTCGACCTTATCTATCGGTTCGATAGCTGTTCCTGCGATAGCGTTTTCGAATCGAGCGTAAGTTGTATTGACTCGATCGGATTAAGTCATGGCCTTCCGAAAGTTTACGATACGTCAGCCTCGACGGCGTTTGTGCGGAGTTGCCCGTTTCCTTACGCTTATAATTCCCCGCTCAATCCTCCTGCGTACCAGCATGCGCCCTATGGGAAATACGAATACCGGGACAAAACTCCGATCGCGCATTTTCATGTGAACGATTGGGGTATTGGCGGAGGGCAGGTATTCGAATACGACCTCGATGAGACCTTCAACGGCCAAATGGGAATACGGCACGCTAACTGGGGTCATAGCCGCACGTTCGGGCCGTGCCATGGCTTTTTCAAATTTCGTGGCGCCCCATATAACGACACGTTGTTTATCAGTCATGACGATACGGCAGCAACGAGCGATTATCGTCCGACCGGTCATCCGAACGATATCATAATCAATAAAATCGGGTATGGTGTGAACCCGTGGGGTGAGCCCGGATTTCTAGGTTGGCCCAAAGATACGTTCAAGGCATTGCTGTCCGGCGAATGGCCCCTCTCTTACATCAATTCTTCGGATACATTTACGTTTTATTATTGCCGCTGGAATCAACTTTCATCCGATTCCGCCCGATGGTACGTTACCAAGGCAAGCGACAGTCAATACCGGCTTTTTCATGCGCCGTATCATTTTCGAGGCGGGGACTCGATTTATTTTGAAAAAGCCTATCAACCGGTCGTCTTAACATTAAGCGATACAATAGGCCCAAAAGGCGATACGATCCAGAAAAGCTATCGCTGCCATTGGGTTTATTCCTTGAATAATCCCACGAATAATGGGATTCTATACATGGATGATCCGCTCGCATCCGGAGATTTCAAATCGAATACGGAACAGTTCCTTTACGACCTGGCCGACGCCTACGATGGCGAGCCGGAGCATGTTGTAGCTCCGGTCCTTTTTGGGGCCGACACGAGCGGGATATATTCCGTGGACTCCGCCGCGTATGTCGCGGAGCCCTACCGGTACCATACCTTTGCGATGGAATGGTTACCGCACGAAGTTCGGATTTTGTACGACAGTGTTGTCGTCCGGCGTCTTCCGGACAGGTTAATTCCGCTCAATAGTCCATTTTACGATTATGTCAGCTCCATGGCTCGGGGCGGGGTGAATCTCATTCCCGGCAGCCTTGTCAGCGACAATCGAGTGGCCGATGAGCAAAGCTGGTTTCGCGCGCTCGCCACGACGACGGGACTCGGATTCTGGGACGTTAACGGTCAACACGCTGCCCATCACTTGATAGATTATGTCAAGGTCTGGGACGTTCCGAAAGACGTTGTCGTTCCGGATTTTCCCCAATAAAAAGGGGGCATTTATGGAACAACTCTTCTTTAGAATTGGGATCGTCTTTACTGCTATCCTGTGCAGTGCATAATGGAACGAGCCGGAACTTACTTTTTAAGCATCGAAACCGGGAACGGGAACGTCGGTCGAAAGATCGTGAGGGAATAGCACATGGGTAAGAGCGGTGCCTGCAACATACAGACCTTCAGTCTCCGGCAACGATCGGGAATTTCTTCCTCTCGTCGTATGCCCGAACGTAGCGCAGGTCTTCGTAGGAGAAGGCTTCGCCCAAGTGTTCTTTTACGGGCGTGAGCGTGGCGTATCCGAATGTTGCAAAGGCCGCGCGGATCGGCGCGAGTTTGGAGCCGTCCACCAGGCGGTCGAGCGAAGCGATGTGGCCGCTTTGAACCAACGAAGCAAGATGGCCGGAGACCGTGCTTGCGGAAAGTCCTCGAAGCTCCGCAATTTTTTTCGGGTCATGCCCTTGACGGAACAACGCGAGCGTTTCGTAGGCACTGTCGCCGCCTTTCGGCTCGCGCGGCGCATGATGTATTTCCGCCGGCGTTGAAAGCTCCGGATGCAGCGTTCGAAAGTTTCGGGTCACCGTCATAAACTCGGTGCCATACTGCTTCGCCTTTATCTCCCCCACTCCGGAGATCGTGAGGAACGCCTGGCCATCGGTGGGAACTCGAGCCGCGATCTCCTTCAGGGTATAATCGTTGAAGATCACATACGGAGGAACGTTCTTTGCTTCGGCAAGGCGCCGGCGCAGTTGGCGAAGCTCTTCGAACAATTCGCGATTGGCCGGCGGAAGATCGACCGCTTCGCTCACTTCGGCTTCGATGTGCTTCGGACGGCTCAGCATGACGGTGCGGCCGTTACGCAATACGTCCCAGCCGTTGGGCGTGATCTTTACAACGCTGAAATGATCGTGGTCCTGCAGGATGAGGCCCTGCCGCCGGAATTCATTCGCGTAATGTTTCCATTCCGCTTTCGAGTATTCGTTACCAATGCCGTACGTCGATAACAGATGATGGCGAACGTCCTCTATTTTTTGTGCGCGCGATCCTTTGAGAACATCGATGATATGGACCATGCCGAATTTTTGTTCCACTCGGACGACGCACGAGAGGAACATCTGCGCGAGCCGCGTTCCATCGAAGGTCTCGGCATGCTGCGTGGCGAGGCAGTGATCGCAGGAGCCGCAATTCGATTGGGGATATCGCTCGCCAAAATATTCGAGCAGCGCCCTGCGCCGGCAGCTTTGTGTTTCTACCAAATCGACCAGCTTATCGAGCTCTTCGATCGCGCGTGTCCGTTCTTCGGGCGATTTTCCATCGAAGAACGGCATATATTTTTGGCGGTCGCCGGGGCCATAGAAGAGAATACAATCGCTGGGCAAGCCGTCACGACCGGCGCGCCCGGTCTCCTGGTAATACGCGGGAATACTTTTCGGAAGATCGTAATGAATAACGAAACGGACATTCGACTTGTCGATGCCCATTCCGAATGCGATCGTCGCACAGATAATATCGACCTTGTCGCGATCGAATAATTCCTGCGTTTTGGTCCGAAGGTTCTTTTCAAGGCCGGCATGGTACGGCATCGCATGATGCCCATCGGCCTGGAGCGCGGCGGCCATGCGTTCGGTGCTCGATCGGCTGAGGCAATAGATAATTCCCGATTCGCCTTTTTTCTTACTTAGATATCCGCTTAGCTGTGCCATGGCCGCGCGCTTGGGCCAGACCTGATACAATAAATTCTTTCGGTCGAAGCTGGCGCGAAAGATGTTCGTGTCCGCGCGCAATTGGAGCTGATAGAGAATATCCGCTTCTACGCGCTTCGTCGCCGTCGCGGTGACGGCCATGATCGGGGAACCGGGAAAGGAATTTCTAAGGACGCTCAGCTTCCGGTAATCCTCTCGAAAATCGTGGCCCCACTCCGAAATACAATGCGCTTCATCGACCACGCAGAGCGAGACCTCGAGCGATTGAAGAAAGGGTAGAAAACCGGGTACCGCAAATCGTTCCGGCGCGATATAGAGCAATTTATATTCGTTCGCTTCGAGCGCGCGCATCCGGTCGTGCAGTTCGCGGCCGTCCAAAGAGCTATTGATAAAGGTCGCGGGAATACCGGACGCGTTCAGGCCATCGACCTGGTCCTTCATGAGCGCAATGAGCGGGCTGATAACGATCGTGAGCCCGGGAAGCAACACGGCCGGAAGTTGAAAGCAGAGCGATTTGCCCGCGCCGGTCGGCATGAGGGCGAAGACGTCGTTCCGCGCCATGACCGCTTCCACGATCTCGCGCTGAAGCGGCCGAAATGCATCGAACCCGAAATATCTTTTAAGCGCGTCCTGCAACATTAGTGCGGGTCTTTGGATAGGTGCCTATCACCCGATTCACTAATATACGACGACCAGCGAGAGACAGAAAGTTTATTCAGTCCATGCAACGTTCGATTTTTTTCTCTTCCGAAAGCCACAACATCAGGCAACGATCGGGAGTAATTCTGCCTTTTCTGCTTCGCCGCAGAGGGTATAGATGGCATCGGCCACGCGCTGCATGAGCCACTGCGGTGTGCTCGTGGCACCGGTCACGGCGACGGTTTGGGCGTTCTCGAACCACGCTCGATCGAGCTCTCGCTCGTCTTCGATAAAATAGGTATGCGGGTTGGCGTCATGCGCGATGTGGAAGAGGACTTTACCGTTGGAACTGTTGCGCCCGGCCACGAAGACCATCACGTCCTGCGAGCGGGCCAGATCGACCAGCTTTGCTTCCCGCCCCGAGACCTGGCCGCAGATCGTATCCTTCGCCTGGAATTCCACCGCAGTCTCCTCCATCGTATCGACAACCAGATCGGCAATGCGTTCTTTCAGGCGGTCGCGAATTTCGCGAAAGGTCGGACGGTCCATCGTCGTTTGAGAAAAAAGGACGGTGGGGCGGTCGAAGGTAATATTTTCAAGCGCTTCCTCGACCGACTTTATGACAATGGCTTCGTCGTTCACGACGCCGCGCAATCCGACGACCTCCGCATGTTCTTTTTTTCCGAAGATCACGATCTGGTAACCTTTATCGTAAAATTTCCGGATCCGCTCCTGAACTTTGGCGACGACCGGGCATGTGGCATCGACCACTTCGATCCCAAGTTCGCGGAGCCGGGTATAGGTCGAAGGCGGTTCGCCATGCGCGCGGATCAGGATCTTTGCCGGCGCATTGTAACTCTTGTTTTCCTCGGCAATGCGGTCGAAATCCGCGTGCGTAACGGTATGGAGTCCTTCGGCCTGAAGGCGATTGACTTCGACCGGATTATGGATAATATCGCCGAGGACGTAGAGTTTTTGAACGTCCTGTCCCGAAAGTTCGGCTTCGGCAATATTGACCGCCCGGACGACGCCCCAGCAAAATCCCGAATTTTTATCGACGGTTACGAGCATTATACGATCCTTGCTTTTGCTAACTCGAAGACCCGCTCGACCTGCCCCTCGATCGTCAAATTCGTGGTATCGACTTCGACGGCATCGGCAGCTTTGCGGAGCGGAGAAATCGTCCGTTCGCGATCGCGCTTGTCGCGCTCTTCGAGCTGCTGGCGTAACTCTTCGAGCGGGATATGCGTGCCCATCTTCTCGAATTCGAGCTGGCGGCGCTCGGCACGAACTCCGGCATCGGCAACTAAAAAGATCTTGAGTTCGGCGTCCGGAAAGACGACTGTCCCGATATCGCGGCCCTCCAGGACGACCCCGCCATTACTGCCAATGGTCCGTTGTTTTTCGACCAGCTTTGCACGGACCTCCGGATCGGTCGAAAGCTCGCTGGCTAAAAGCGCGATATCGGGTTCCTGGACTTCTCGGGAAACGTCCGCGCCATTGAGGAGGATATTGCCGGCTGAATTGAAGCCGATTTCCGCCTCGGAAAGGAGATCATGGACGCGCTGCGGATCGTGGCCGTGATGATCGCGGCGCCGGACGAGAAGCGCAAACGCGCGATACATCGCCCCGGTGTTGAGGTGCAGGTAGCCAAGCCGAGCCGCGACCTGTTTAGCCGTTGTGCTTTTGCCAGAGGCCGTTGGGCCGTCGATCGCGATAATAATGCCGTTCGGACGCATTTCGAGCAACGACTAACGAGCAACGACTCATGAGTCGTTCAGCGTACCTTGCCGGCGAATCGAATTAACTGGTAAACTGCGTATTGACGATCGTGAGCTGACCAGGATAGCGAAGACTAAAGCCACCGGCCGACATCGTAGGCGTTGCCAGAAGCTGGACGTGCGATACGCCACCTTGTCCGGCAAGGGCCAGTGCAAGCTGGATAATTTGATTATAGCCCTGATTCGCGAAAAATTGCTTTAGATCGAGCGAGACCTGAAGCGGAATGATCGTCGTCGCTCCACCGGGCGGCACACCGATCGGAGCCCCGATATTGCCCGTGATCGTTTGCTGCCCATTCAGCAAAAGCTGCCAGGGAAAATCGGTCACCTGCAGCGCGCTCAAAATTGCCGAAGGAGGGTTCGGATTCTGCGCCACTACATTAAGTGTGAACGTAAGCGGAAATTGCCCGGACGCGAACGCGGAAGCAAGATTGATCCCGTCCATTACGCTAAAATCGGAGGCGCTCCGTTTATTCGTGATGTCAATGCCTGCAAGGCGGACCGATTGCACATTATTGAGCTTGAACTGAATACGCGAAAGCCCGGTAAGCGCGTTGATGGCGGAGCACGACGTAAGACTTGCCGATATAACTCCGGCGCCAATGGCCAACGCTGCGATGGCACCCAAAAAACCAGATAATTTGAACCGCTTCATAAGATTTCCGAAAAAAGATAAATACATGAAAATCGACGGCGCAATGAACCGAGTGTTTCGTGAGAAAAAACTAAGCCAACGGCATTGACGTATCACACCCCATTGCCTAGTAATAAAAATTACTTAGGAACAAGACGGTAGGACTAAGAACTCAGCCCTTAGGACTCATAAAATTTTGCGGAGCGGACGGGACTCGAACCCGCGACCTCCTACGTGACAGGCAGGCGTTCTAACCAGCTGAACTACCGCTCCGGATGACAATTATAAATTAGGATTCTGTAAGAGGCGGAAATCATAGCCGCAAATTCTCCCTAATTCACAATTGTTCGGTGGACTCGAGGGGAATCGAACCCCTGACCTTCTGAATGCCATTCAGACGCTCTACCAACTGAGCTACGAGCCCGGCCTTTGTTCTACCCGAGCATCTGGCTTTCAGAGTGTCTCGGATAAATCGTGGCCGGACAAACGGGTTGCATCGAAGCGCGGTTCCCCCAAAGAAATCATGCACACCTTATACACATATAAACCTGCACTGGAAGTATTCGGCAAAATGGAAACGGGACTGGCGCCAGCCACACTGTGACTGGCGCACATCAAGGGATGAAATTTGTTTCCCAAAAAGAATGCCAACGCCCCGTTGTAAGTATCAGAGGCGGCTTCGCATACGGTCGCTGGCGCTCGACCCAAAATCCCCGGCGCCAAAATCCGACTCATCTTCGTATTCCCGTGGCGTATACCCGCCATTTTCATCGAATTCATCGCCGGAAAGAAAATCACCGATGGGTTCGGTAATATCGCTGGCAAAATTGCGTACGGATTCAATTTGAAACAGACCATAAATAATTGCACAGACTCCGAGAGCCCCAACTGCCCACGGCACCCACTCGGGAAGGCTTCGGGTGACCGATCGCACCGCCCGCTTGGCCGGACGAATCACATGGCGGTTCGTTTCCGCCGCAAGCGAATGCGATCGCCGCGACGAGTTCCGTGAATGAGAGGAAGATGGTGTATCGTGCCCGTTTCTCGAATGAGAATCATGGCCGTTTCTCGATGCTGTTCGTGTTGATGGCATAGTGACCTCGTAGAAAATAATTTTTTCTTTTAAGGTGCAATGTCAATGCCAGATCTGCCTTGCGATGATCGATTTGATTGCGCTGATTGATTATATTCGGGAATGATGCGATTTTGGGAAATTCCAAAAACATTTGAAAAACGAATCAGTGTGATCAGTAAAAATCAGCGTAATCCCCGTTATGCGTTCCAGAATTGCCGGTCGAGGTTCCGATATTGGATCGCCTCGCTGAGATGCGCGGGTGTAATAACTTCCGAACCGGCAAGATCGGCGATCGTTCGAGAAACCTTGAGGATGCGGTCGTAAGCACGAGCGGAATAGCCCATGCGAGACATCGCCATTTTGAGGATCGAGCGGCCTTCTTCGCCGATCTCACAAAATTCATGGAGCAATTTCGGCGGAAGGTCTGAGTTCTTGAAAATCCTGCGCTTGCTGCCAGGTTGTAGTATCCCTTTATATCGTTCCTGCTGGCGCTCTCGCGCCGCAAGGACACGGTCGCGGATTTTTCCGGAAGGTTCTCCGGACGATTTCTTCGCCAACTCTTCGATCTTCACGCTGGGAACTTCAACGTGAATATCGATGCGATCCAACAGCGGGCCGGAAATCTTACTCATGTACCGTTGGATCGCGCCTTCGGCACACGTGCAGGCATGGATGGCCGAGCCGAAGTTCCCGCAGGGACAAGGGTTCATCGCACAAATGAGCATAAAATTCGCAGGATATTCCACGGTCATCCGAGTGCGTGAGATCGTGATCGCGCCGTCTTCCAGCGGCTGCCGCAGCACTTCGAGCACATTGCGCTGGAACTCCGGCAGTTCGTCCAGGAACAGAACGCCATGATGGGCGAGCGATATTTCACCGGGACGAATATTGACCATTCCGCCGCCCACGAGCGCGGCATCCGAGATCGTATGGTGCGGGGCGCGGAACGGACGGGTCGTAAGCAGCGCCGTGTGTGGCGGCAGCGTCCCGGCGACCGAATGGATCTTCGTCGTTTCTAATGCTTCGTCGAAGGTCAGTGGCGGCAGGATCGACGGGAACCGTTTTGCGAGCATGCTCTTGCCGGAACCCGGCGAACCGACCATGATCAAATTATGGCCGCCCGCGGCCGCAACTTCGAGCGCCCGTTTCACGGCCTCCTGCCCTTTTACTTCGGCAAAATCGAAATGCGAATGCTCACTATCTTCCCGAAAAATCTTTTCGACATCGACGCGCACGGGGTCGGGAGCCAGCAAACCATTCATGAGATCGACCGCTTGGCGGAGTGAGGTTACCGCATAAACTTCCAACTCATTGACCAGGCCCGCTTCGCCGGCATTTGCGGCCGGAACGATCATTCCCTTGATCTGCGGGAACTTCTCACGCATCTTTTTCGCGTGCAGCGCCACGTTCAGCGCCCCATGCACCGGCCGCACGGTCCCATCGAGCGCAAGTTCCCCCAGCAGAACGAACTCTTTCAAACGGTCGCCATCGACCACGCCACCCGTCGCCAGCATTCCCATTGCGATCGGAAGATCGAATCCGCTTCCCTCTTTTCGAATATCGGCAGGTGCAAGATTGATCGTGATCTTCCGGTTGGGATCGAACGTGAGAGCCGAATTCTTCATCGCTGAAAGCACCCGCTCCTTACTTTCGCGCACGGCTGAATCCGGCAAGCCGACAATCGCAAACCCCGGCACATGCGCTTCGACATGCGTCTCGATCTCGACGGTGTATGCCTCAATCCCCTGGGTTGTTGCAGTATAACAACGTGAAAACATTATGGCCTAAGACAATTAAGTAAAGACTAACGACATTTTATAGTAAGAACTTCGAATTACGGACTTGTCATTCCCGAGAAGTCCGGAGGTCCAGATTTTTTTTGAAGGCTCGGGCAGGGCACGTTTCCGGCTCGCCGCCGATCCAATGGAACGTTCCCGAAGGAATTCCCAATAGAATCTATGAGTGTGCATTAGCGATGTATGGGACGGTGCGAGCGGTTCCATCATCGTCGATTAAATATCAAGGGTGTGATCCAGTGATTTTTTTGATTTATTAGTCGAATGTTCTGTTGGGTTCTGCCAATCGATGAACTTTGTTTTTGTCATAACATATAAATCAAAATTAATTCCGTAGCTCACAGACCGCAGAACACATCAGACCATCGCACGATTGGCCTGATCTCTATTTTTTCCATCCCTGTTATTTGGGGAACGACGTTTGCCATCGTACAGCGTGCGCTGGCGGATGCGAGCCCGATGGCATTCGTCGTCGCACGGTTTGGACTTATCAGCCTGGTCTTTCTTGTCGTCTCGAGCGTTGCGAGGCGCGGAACGAAGTTGCTCTTCACGGCCCGCACAAAAGAAGAACGGCTTTTTCGGCGTGATATCCTTATCGTAGGCGGTTCTATTGGTTTAGGATACATTCTCCAAACTGCGGGACTGCTCACGACGACCACTTCTAAATCGGCATTTTTGACCTCGACCGCGGTGGTATGGACCCCGATCATTTCCTTTTTTATTGGCCGGGAAAAAATCACTGCTAAACTCGGCTCGGCAGTGATGCTGACGCTTGTCGGGGTTCTACTACTGACACAAGCCTGGCGAGCCGCGCAGGGAGGAATGGCAATTGGCGATCTGCTTACGATCGGATGCGCCATTGCATTCGGTGTCTATATCGTCTGGATCGACCGGGTCATGCTGCATGCGCGAGAAATCACGGGAAACGGCCATGCCGCGTCGCTTATGGTCACCTCCACACAGCTTGTTGCAGCCACGTTGCTCATTCTTGTGTTCTTGCCGGTAATGGAAACTCCTCATTATTCCGCAACACCGTTCAGTATCGGCGCCTTGATTTTTACGGCGCTTATTGCGACCGGGGCGACGGCGTACTTACAGGCCCGCTATCAAAATGTGGTCACTCCGTCCCAGGCGGCGGTGATTTATATGATCGAACCGGTCGTAGCGATGCTTATCGCTGAAGTTTTTCTTACAGAACAAATTAGTTTTCTCGATGCGTTAGGAGCGGTACTAATTATTGCTGGTGTGATAATTGCGCAGGCGCCTAAAAGAAAAGACGAACCGATAAAAGGGATGAAAAACCTATAAAAAGATGGAAGAGCGAATTTCCTTTTTGACTCTCTCTGCCCGGGGATCCGCCGGTTCCGAGTCGCGAATTGCATCGTCCGGCCTGATCGTATTTATTCTTCTTTTTTCTACTTTCTTTATTCCTGCGGCTCAGGCTCAAGTGGGTGCGAGCTTTGGAAAAAACAAGGTCGAGTATAAGGACTTCCAGTGGCAGTACATTCAATCGCCCCATTTCGATGTCTATTTTTACCAGGGCGGTCGGAATCTGGCGCAGTTTGTTGCGGACCACGCAGAGCAGGCGCTCGACTCGATCGAACGGGTAATGAAGTACGACATTACCAATCGCGTTGCGATCCTTGTGTATAATTCCCACAACGATTTTCAGCAGACGAATGCGGTAGGCGAATTTTTACCGGAAGGGGTCGGTGGCGTCACCGAGTTGCTCAAGAACCGAGTTATTATTCCGTATGAAGGCGATTTCGAGCTCTTCCGGCATGTCATTCATCACGAGCTTACTCATGCCGTCGTAAATGATATGTTCATTGGAGGGACTTACCAATCGTTGCTCACGGGCGGCGGGATGGAGATTCCTTCCTGGATGAATGAGGGCCTCGCCGAATATAATTCCCTGCATGGCCTCGATCTCGAAACCGACATGTTCATGCGCGATGCGACCCTGAACGATGCCGTGCCTCCCCTCGACCGCCTGGGAGGTTACGTGCAATACCGTGTGGGGCAGACGATGTATTGGTATATCTCCCAACGGTACGGGCCGGATAAGGTAGGGGAATTATTACAGCGCATTCGGACGAGCCGTTCGGTCGAAGCAGGATTTCGCTCCACGTTCGGGCTGTCGGTTGGCGAGTTCGGAGAAAAATTTTTGGATGCGCTCAAAAAGCTCTACTATCCCGATATCGCTCGGTTCGAGGACCCGAACGATTATGCGGAAGCGCTCGCCGATCATAAAAAGTTGGGCGATTTTATGAATGTCTCGCCCGAAGTATCCCCTCAGGGGGACCAGGTCGCCTTTATCAGTGATCGCAGCGATTATTACGATGTGTATGTCCAGAGCCTGACGCATCCCGGGCGCATCAAAAAAATCCTGAATGGCGGCGGCGCAAGCGCGAACTTCGAGGAACTGCACCTTTTAACTCCGGGCCTTAGCTGGGCCCCGGACGAAAAGCATGTTGCGCTTGCCTCCAAAGCGGGCGAAACCGATGCGATCTTTATTCTCGATGTAAACGGCGAAGGGCCGCAGGAACGGTTGCCGAACATCGATGCGGACGGAATTCAGGGTCTCAAGTGGTCGCCCGATGGGAAATATATTGCATTTATCGGCACCAAGAACGGTCAGTCCGATCTTTATCTTTACGATCTCGATAAAAAGGAAGCGAGAAACATAACGAACGACGTTTTTTCCGATCACGAACCGACCTGGACTTCGGACTCGAAGTCTATTTATTTCACGAGCGAGCGGGAAAATTATTTGGTTCCCGGACAGTATCCGAGCACCTATCCAAGTCCGGTAAATTTCGAAAGCCCAAACCGCGACATCTATCGGTACGATCTGGCAACGAGCGCGCTCACCAGAATTACTTCGACCCCGAACGCCGACGAATTTTATCCTGCGCTCACGGCCGACAACAAGTTATTCTACATTAGCAACGCCAACGGCATCAACAATATTTACGAAGCGAATGCGGACGGCTCGAACGCACATCCCATTACGAATTCGGTTTCGAAAATCGATCAGATCTCTGTGTCGAACGATGGCACGAAGCTCTGTTTTTCGACGATGCACAACGGTGGTTACGATCTCTTCCTCCTGCGGAATCCGCTGGAACGGCATATCGATTCGCTTCCGCTTACAGAATACCGCAAAAACGAAGGTGGCCGCCTCGTCGCACATGTCGATACCTCGCTCAGGAATGTGAATGCGGACACGGCCAAAGGTTACGGTAATGTCGGCGTCGATCTTCATGATTATGTGTATGGCAGCAATCCTGGCGAGAACCGAAGCGAGCATCCCGCAGGCCTGAACCGCCCCGCAGCGGAAGTCGTAACGAATTATAAGGATACGAGCGGCCGCTATATCGTGCATCCATATCGGACGGTCTTTTCCCCGGACGTGATTATCGGTTCGGCAGGCTATTCCGGATTTTACGGCCTGCAGGGAACGACGCAAATGCTCTTTTCCGATGAACTTGGGAACCAGCAGATCTTCTTCGCGACGAACCTCATTCTTGACTTACGCAATTCCGATTACCTGCTTGCTTATTACAATCTTGGCGACCGAGTAAACTGGGGTTTACAAGGATATCATAGTGCTGCCTTTATTCAGGAAGTAAGCGATCCAGACGCACCAACTGAAGGATACCCGATTGCGCGGTTCACTTCGACCGGCGTCGCAGGCGTGGCTTCCTATCCACTGACGCGGTTTTCGCGGTTCGATATGTCGGTCACAGGAGCGATCTTTCAAAAAGATCTGCTGGTAAACGAAAATGTACCGACGAAATCGGCCTACGCGATCTTCCCGGAAATTTCTTACGTGCACGACGATGCACTTATGAGCTATTTTTATCCGATCGATGGATCACGATTGAACCTCAGCCTATCGATGGCGCCGAAGATCGCCGATAACTGGCTCGGATTCGTCACGCCGATGGCCGACATTCGGCATTACTTCAAGATTACCGGATTGCTCTCGCTCGCAACGCGCATTTCGGGTGCTGCGAGCTTTGGGCCCACGCCACAGCGCTTTTTTATCGGTGGTGTCGATAGCTGGATCAACCGGTTCTATCAGACACAGGGTATTCCCATCACAAGTCCACAGGACTTTGCATTCTTTACGCCCGGACTTCCACTCCGGGGCTTTGCCTACGATGCAAAGATCGGAACGCACTACGCGATCGGCAATATCGAACTTCGGTATCCTTTCCCTATATTACTCGGCGGATTTCCACTCGCCTTTTTCGGCGATTCCTTCATCGATGCTGGAACGGCGTGGGACCATCAGGTCTATCTCTTCCAACGCGACCTATCGACCGGAAATTGGCAAACGCGAGATCTTCTGTTATCGACCGGGACCGGCATCCGCACGTATTTGTTCGGATTTTATATCCATTTCGATCTGGCGTGGACAACCAATCTCGAGACCTGGTCGAACCCGGTCTATATCATTTCGCTCGGAGAAGACTTTTAATCCTGCCGGCGCTTTGGAGTGTTAGGTAAGCTTTTGAAGCGTCATGACAGACTGCCGTGCCTGCGCGTAATCCGTCGCAATGCGTCGAATTTGCTGGCTCGTCTCTTCATCGAGCGAATCTTCGAGGTTTTCAAATGCATCGGAAGATTCGCACTCGTACACTTCGACGAAGGTCGAAGGATGTTCTTCATCCTGATAAATCGTGCAACGAACGCCCTGCTGCGCGGAATTAATACGCTCGACGAGATCGCGAAGAATGCCTTCGAGTTCGCGCCGTTTTGCGTCAGCAACCGTGTAAGTAATCGTTACGAGAATATTCGATGCCATGAGTTAAGAGATAGTAGATCGGCTCGCGTCTTAAATTTATGCAAAGTTACGAACGGAATCGTGCGAACGCCTGAAAAATGAGGAGATTGGGCATTCCCAGAGTCACGGCAGGAGTCGTCGGTATACTCGCGCTCTTCAATATTGTCTTTTCGAGTCCGCTTTTTGCGGTACTCGGTTTTGAATATTCGACACTCCAGGGCTTTGTATTAAGCATGGCCTGCGGAATTTCCGCAGTGCTTCCCCAACGGTCTACCCGATCGATAGCAGCCGATATTGTTGGCGTTGGCAGAAATTCGATCATTCTTACGCTTGTCCCATTGATCCTTTCGATCTTCTCTTTAATTTGGATTCCGAACTGCGCCTTCTGGGATGGTCTTCTTTTCTATTTGGAAATTGCGTTTCCTTCCGCTCTTCTCGGTGGTTTTTTTGGACTTTCCTGTTTTTGGATCATGCGTCGAAATCGGAGGCGCGCACTGGTCTTATTCCTTACCTTCTGGTGTGTTACACTATTTCTTTCATTACTTCCGGGTTATTATAATCCACAGCTTTTTGCATATGGATGGCAATATGGATTTTTTCCGGGAATCATTTGGGATGAATCGCTGGAGCTAACCAATCCCTATCTTGCCTTTCGTCTTGAGAATATCATATGGCTCGTCTTTGCGCTTTCGTTAGGCTACGAAATTGTACTTCCACGAAAGCCAAAAATGTGGTTCGTCATTCCGGGTATCCTTGCACTTGCTCTGTTCGGGTTTAACGATTCGCTGCAAATAACGAGCTCGCACGATGCGATCGAACATACTCTTCAAAACACGCTGAAACCGCTTCCGAATTGTACGATTTATTACGCAGCCGGTTCGCTGACGACCGATGAACAAGAAAAGATCGAGCGGGACGTCCGTTGGTATTTCCACGATATCGAACGACGTTTTGCACTGGACCACGACCCAAAACCAGTTCGCATTTATCTCTATCCGTCGAGCGATGCGATGTTCGAGTCGATCGGGACACGTGTCGCTTCGATCGCGAAGCCGTGGCTTGGAGAAGTCCATATTGCGAAAGGGAACCTGGAATCCCTTAAGCACGAATTGACACATGTTCTGCTTCGCGAGAAAGGAGTGTTCCCGTTCTATGCGAGTTGGTCGACTGGCATTACGGAGGGTGCGGCAATGTCCGTCGAGCCCGAATATGACGGAATATATACGCTGGATGAACATGCGGCCCGAATTTTACAAATGCATTATGCCACTGGCGTTCGGCAAATCATGTCCTTCACGGGTTTTGCTTCGAGTGCCTCTCAAAAAAGTTACGTGCTTGCGGGATCGTTCTCACGCTATCTGCTTTCGGCGTATGGACCGCAGCCGTTCGATCGCGTGTATGCTTCGCTCGATTGGCAAAAAGCGTACGGCAAGCCGCTCGACACACTCGAAGCCGAATGGAGACGATGGCTCGTTCCGCTCATGACGCCGATGGACGCTTCCGATTCCGAACATTTCCGGTATTATTACGAACGTTCTTCGATCATTTATGAACCATGCCTGCGGCGAATCGGTAAACTGGAAAGGGATGGAGCTGAAGCGATGCGAAATCGCGAATACAACAAAGCGACCGGCGACTATCGTAAAGCGGTCGCAGCGGGAGGTGGAATCTCTGCATTGTTCGGTGAAGAAGCTGCCTTACTTCGACTCGGGAACTGGCGTGCGGCGCTCTCGGCACTGGACACCACCCGGACGCCCGCGATTTATAAGCAAATTTCCGCGCTCGATCTGCAGCGTGCTGACTTACATACGATCAATGGCGATAGTACTCTTGCAGATACCCTCTATGGCGATGCGGAAGCGATCAAATTAAACAGTCAACGATTTCTTTTTAGCTACGCAAGTCAAACATTGCTGCATACGTTACCCGATGCGGAATGGAAAGGATATCTTGAGCATATATTTATGGGCGGTTCGGACGACACTTCCCTTCTCGACCGCCTTATTGCGACATACGGAACGGGGTCTAACCGGATAAGATTTGCGCTTCAGATTTTTCAAACAGACGGTCTGCTCCGAGATGGAATGTTGCAGAAAGCACAGCAACAAGCGATCTCGATGGACTCTTTTGCATCGATTGTAAGAACGTCAGAAGATTCACTCGCCGTTTCCTTATACCTGCGGCAAATTGCTACGATACAAGAGGGACCGGAAGGGACGACGTTTTGCCCCGCAAAATACCAGAGGGCAGCCCGAGCGATAGCGGATGAAATCAATGCGGAGTGGCAATTCCTTCGACGAAGTCCAGTCGAACGCGCCCGTGGAACGAATCCATAACGGCGGCAAGGAACGGTTCCAACTTCGACTCTCGAACGGCAATTGTCATCGACACGCTTTCAAGGTACGTCGACTCGCGAATTTCACCTTCATACGCCTGGAGCAGCCGTTCGAAGGCGGGAAGATCTTCATAATGGACTTCCAACCGTGCCGTTTTCGTAAGATAGATTTTCACGACCTTTGCCATGGAGACGGCCTGTTGGGCAGCTTCCGCGTAGGCTCGCGCAAGGCCGCCAGTACCCAATTTCGTGCCTCCGAAAAAGCGCGTGACAACCAGCAGCACGTTCGTTAATTTTCGCGACGTAAGAACGAGTAAGATCGGCTTCCCGGCCGTTCCATTCGGTTCGCCATCGTCTGCCGCACGAAGCAATAGGCCTTCCGGCCCAAGACGGTATGCAAACGAGTGGTGCGTTGCGTCGTGAAATTCCTTACGGATCTCGGCGAGCGCACGATCGATCTCCGCCTTGTTCTCAACGGGAATGGCATTGGCAATAAAGCGCGACCCTTTGACGCGGAATTCCGGGGCGCGTAGCGCTGCTTCGATCGTGATATAATAGTCCTCCGACATGCGAAGAACGGGTAACGAGTAACCCGTAACGAGTGTTCAACAATCTCGAAAAATTCGGTCAGAATCATAACACATTAATTCCCAGGGTACAGCTTTTAATTCTATGAATATTGGTATTACCTGTTATCCCACGTACGGCGGCTCGGGTGTGGTCGCAACGGAACTTGGGAAGTCCCTTGCCGAGCGAGGGCATCATGTCCATTTTATTACCTATGCTCTTCCCATGCGCCTCACGGGCGCCGGGCATGAGGATGCTCCCTATCTCGATAATATTTTTTATCATGAAGTCGAGATGTCGACCTATCCGCTCTTCGAATTTCCACTCTATTCGATGGCGCTCACCAGCGCAATGGTCGAAGTCGCTCGTTTCGAAAAGCTCGATCTGATCCATGCCCATTATGCGATCCCTCACGCGACGGCGGCGGTGCTTGCGAAACAGATTTTACAGCGGGACATCAAAATCGTAACGACCCTCCACGGAACCGATATCACTTTGGTAGGGCTGGAACCAAGTTTCGAGCCGCTGATGAAATTTTCGATCGAATCGTCCGATGCCGTGACGGCCGTCTCGAAATTTCTTCGAGATGAAACGATCGATAATTATGGCGTCGAAAAAGAGATCGATGTGATCCCGAATTTTATCGACACCGACACGTTCCGGCCGATCGACTCGAAAAATTTGAAACGCCTGCTCGCACCAAACGGTGAAAAGCTGCTCGTCCATACCTCGAATTTTCGCGAGGTCAAGCGTGTCACGGACGCCATCCGCGCGCTTAAGATCATTCTCGATCGGGGGGTGCGGGCAAAGCTGCTGCTGATCGGAGACGGACCCGACCGAGGCGAGTGTCAGGCACTGGCACGGGAACTTGGGATCTGGCAGCAAACACGATTTCTCGGCAAGCAAAGTGAACTGGCATCCCTCCTTTCGGCAAGCGATGTATTCCTCATCCCCTCCGGTAATGAAAGTTTTGGCCTCTCGGCGCTCGAAGCGATGGCATGCGGAATTCCGGTACTTTCCAGCGATGTCGGCGGATTGCCAGAGCTCAACCTCGATGGCGAAACCGGTTTTGTCGTTCCGGTTGGCGACGTTGAAGCGCTTGCCGAACGCACCATGGAACTCCTTTTGGACCGGGACCTCTACGCACACATGGCCGCAGCGGCGTATCGACGCGCCACGGAAGATTTCGACAAAGAACGGATCGTCCCTCGGTATGAGGCGTTATACGAGCGCGTTTTACACCCCCAGCCCGCAATGAGCTACGAACTTGTCACTCCCGCATAAATGGGGTCCCTCACGGAAATGTCTCGTCCGCTCGACGTACAGAACCTTCGGAAAGTGTATGGCCAGACCGTTGCGGTCGACCGCATTTCGTTCCACGTGAATCCCAACGAAATTGTCGGCTTGCTGGGACCTAACGGCGCCGGAAAAACGACGACGATCAATATGGTCCTTGGAGTCCTCGAAGCGACGGAAGGTACGATTTCGATCAATGGGATCGATGTTGCTCGAAACCGCTCGCGCGCTCTGGAGCACACGAATTTTGCCGCTGTGTATGCGCCGCTGCCGGGAAATCTGACGGTCGTCCAAAATTTACGTGTATTCGGGCTGCTCTATGATGTTCCCAATGTGTCCCAACGGATCGACCAGATGATCGAAACCTTCGATTTGGAACGATTCCGGGACACGAAATGCGGGGTGCTTTCCTCTGGCGAGCAAACGCGCACCAGCCTCGCGAAGGCGCTGTTGAACGAACCGGCTTTATTGCTGCTCGATGAGCCAACGGCCTCGCTCGATCCATCCGCCGCCCGATATATTCGGGAAACGATCGTCGAATATGTCGCAAAGGCTTCTGTCGGCGTTCTCTGGACGTCGCATAATATGTATGAAGTAACGGATGTGTGTCATCGGGTGCTCTTCCTCTCCAAAGGCAAAATTTTGCTGGAGGGCGATCCAAAAAAGTTGCCGGAAGCCCATGGAAAAAGTTCGCTTGAGGAGCTCTTCGTGACGGTGGCACGAGAACCGTTAGCACTGGAGGCACCCGCCGCATGAACCCCCGCCGTGCATTCGCGATCGTACTCCGCATTATCTATCTGATGCGCGGAAGTTTTACTCGTATTTTCCCTCTTTTTGCCTGGGCAGCAATCGATATCATCCTCTGGGGTTTTATTACGCGCTATCTCGATACCGTGCAATCGAGTTTTAATTTCGTTTCTACGATGCTGGGAGCCGTGCTCCTGTGGGATTTTTTTACACGCGCAATGTTCGGCATTTCGACTTCGTTTTTCGAGGATGTTTGGTCTCGTAACTTTTTAAATATCTTCGCCACACCACTCCGTATCTCCGAATATCTGGGCGGCCTTGTCCTGGCGAGCATGATGACGAGTATCGTCGGATTAGCCGTCATGCTGGCGCTCGCCACGTTCGTGTTTGGGCTCTGGATTTTCTCGTATGGGATACTTGTCGTGATTATCGTCCTCGGATTGTTTTTGTTCGGGATTGCTTTCGGGATTTTTGCAATCGGGATCGTGCTGCGCCTGGGTCCGGCAGCAGAATGGTTTATCTGGCCGATGCCGGCAGTACTCGCGCCGGTCGCGGCGGTATTTTATCCTGTTGCGGTACTGCCGGTGTGGTTACAACCAGTGGCCCGTGTCCTGCCCGCTTCGTACCTTTTCGAAGCGCTTCGAGCGGTCGTCCACGGGCAGTCGGTTCCAGATGGTTCTATCCTTATCGGCTGCGTGCTTGCGGCGGTCTATGTCGTACTAGCGTCATATTTTTTCCGAAGGATGTATCTCCATGCAGTGCGTACAGGCTTAGTTGCGAGCTATAGCGCGGAGACCGTTTCCTGACACCGAGCGTTCATTCTAAACTATGCGGATCGTCATTGTCGGAACAGCATATCCTTTGCGAGGCGGAATCGCACATTATGTTTCGCTGCTCGCGCAAACGCTCGTGCGTCGCGGGCATGACGTCAAAGTTATCACGTTCAAGCGGCAATATCCAAAATTTCTTTTCCCCGGTAAATCACAGGAAGAACGTTCCAATCTTCATAACGAGGTACCAACCACAGGCCCGTCTGCGGAGCAGATCATCGATTCAATCAACCCGATTACGTGGATGACGGCTGGCGCTCGTGCCGCAAGTTTTCAGCCCGATCTCATTTTGTTCAAATACTGGATTCCGTTTTTTGCACCGGCGTATGGAGTGATTGCTCGAACCGCGAAGCGTCTGGCGCGTAAACACGGCAAACAATGCCGCATTGCCTTCATCGCCGATAACGTCCTGCCCCACGAGAAGCGTCCGGGCGACTTAGCCTTTACAAAATTTGCATTTCGGGCAGTCGACTATTTTATCGTTCAGTCCGATGCAGTGGAGCGCGACCTGCTTCGACTCGACCCAAAAGCGCAATTCCTTCGGCTCGAGCATCCGATCTATGAAATTTTCGGACAGCGTGAGGAGCGTCGTCAGTCACGAACAAAGCTCAACATTCCCGAAGATGCGCCTGCCATTCTTTTTTTTGGTTATATTCGAAAATACAAAGGGCTCGATATTTTATTGCGAGCGATGCCAACGATGCTGCAACGGCTTCCCGAACTTCGACTGATGGTAGCCGGAGAGTTTTATGGCGACGAAAAAGAATATCGTTCGCTCATCGCGGACCTGAAAATTCCCGCAAAAAATTTGGTGCTCGCGACAGATTATATTCCGAATGAAGAAGTGGCTCTGTATTTTAGCGCCGCGAATGCAGCCGTTTTGCCGTACCGAAGCGCAACTCAATCCGGCATCGTGCAGATCGCCTACAATTTCGATGTACCGGTGATTGCTACGGATGTTGGCGGACTTGCCGAAATTGTAAAAGATGGCGTGAGCGGACTTATCGCTCGCGACCCAACGCCGGAAGCGATCGCAGCGAAAGTGATCGATTTTTTTGATCGGAATCTCGAAGAACCTCTCAGGGAAGGTGTGGTTCAGGAGAAGCAAAAGTATTCATGGGATGCGTTTGCAAAGGGAATCGAGAACTTTGCAAATTAGTCTTATGGTGCGCTTCCACTTATTTCACTTCTCATTGATCATTCAACACTGAGCATGCCCATCGAACTTGGCAAGCCCGCCGAATATGGGCAATTTATTTTAGAGCGCCGATACAAACTCGCGAAAGCGTATGCCCGAGACGCGTTCGCCCGCGGAGGGGCATACCTCGATGTCGGCTGCGGCAATGGGGCACAGACCGTCCTTTTCGCACAGCATTTCGAGCGTTGGATGGCCATCGATGTTGAGGATGGCCGGCTCCGGGAGTTTCGCAATGAACTCCAAAGAGGAGTGTACCCGGCGGCCCGGAACATGCACGAGATCGTTCGGTACGATGGCGAGCGAATTCCGGTGGAAGATAATTATTTCGACGTTCTTACCTGCATCGAAGTGATCGAGCACACCCGGAACGATTCAGAGACCGTTAGGGAACTGTATCGGGTGCTCAAGCCGGGCGCGACAGCGATTATTACCGTTCCGAACAAATGGTGGGTATTCGAAACTCATGGAGCGAACCTTCCGCTATTGCCCTGGAACCGCGTCCCGTTTTTTTCGTGGCTTCCGAAACGCATTCATTCCAAATATGCGAAAGCGCGCATCTATCGGAGGGCACAGATCGAAGCGCTTGTTCAGGCGGCCGGTTTCCGGATCCAAAAAAGCTTCTATATTACGGCACCAATGGATATGGTCCGTCCCATAAGATTGCAACGCCTCGTTCGTCGAGCATTCTTTAGGAACGATGAGACGCAAATTCCTTTTCTTTCGACTTCCGTAATGATCGTCGCGCAAAAACCCTGATACTTTTTCATGCTCGAAACCGCAACCCAACAAGCCCGCGTCCGCGAACTGGAAGGCGTTGAAGGCATTACCGCCAACGACCGTTATTACTTCGGCTATCAATACGGGCTGGGTGTACAGCATATTGTTCCTTACCTTCGCAGTAAAGGTGTTCCATTCGCCGGGAAACATATTTGCGAGATCGGTTGTGGCGAAGGAGGCGTTCTCGCAGCGCTGGCCGACCAGGGTGTGAGTTATGCCCTGGGAATCGATATTCGAACGGAAGCCACGGACCGCGCCGAAAAGATTTTTCGAGCGTTGTTCCCTTCCCGTTTCGAGCCAGGGCCACGCGACGTGCGCTGGGATTTTCGTATCCATGATGTCACCCGTCAAGCGACACCTCCGGAATGGCGGGAACAGTTCGATTTTGTTACGTTGCGTGACGTGATGGAACATTTGGACGACACGCAGGGTAGCTTGCAGCACGTCCTCGATTTCCTTCGTCCGGGTGGGTATCTGTATGTGGTCTTTCCACCATATTATTCTCCGTATGGCGGTCACCAGCACGCGCTGGCCAACCTATGGGGAAAACTTCCGTTTCTTCATTTTCTGCCGGATGCTTTGTTTCAGCCATTGATTCGGAGTGGCCGTTCGATCGACATTGAAGAAGTTACCCGGCTGCGGGGTATTCGCCTTACGATCGGAAAATTCCGAAAAGCCGTAGACGCCGTTGGCCTCGAACTATTGGACGAGGAGCTATATTTACTTCGACCAGTCTTTAAGCTAAAATTCGGGCTTCCAGCACTGCGCGTAAACGTGCTGCGTACGATACCGGGAGTTCGCGAACTCGCATCGCTCGAAGCGGCCTATTTGCTCCGAAAAAAGTAGGTCTCGGGCAAATTCAAACACGCCCCAAAAAAAAGTGTATATTTGCGGACAGTCATCATGAATTCTTCGTCCGATTATAGAGATATGTTGCAGGAGGTCTTCCAGAAAGTGCGTGGCCAGGAGGGCCTCTCCCAATACCGTCTGGCCAAGCGCATTGGCATTACCGAACAAACGATCTCGAATGTCTTTTCCAAACGACGGAACTTGTCCGTACCCGCACTGGAACGGTTCCTGCGCGGTCTTGGGTACGGTATCACGTTCGAGCCGATCGAGCCCGCGTCCACGGGAACGGAAAAGAACGTTGCACGCCCCTCAAAGCGTACTACGAAGCCAACTGTTGTGCCATCGGCTCCCAATAGTAAGTGATCCAGCCCTGCCGAATGTCCTCATACTGGCCCTCGGGAATTCCGGACTGCGTGAAGGTCAGTTTCGTCTTTCCTTTTCCGGCAGGCGAGAAAGCAAACGTGGCGCGTGAATAGACGCCCGGGGGCCAGTCGCTCGAACGCCAGGATTGAACGATCTTTTTGTTGGGGGTGAGTTCCAATGTCGTGCCCTCCAGGTCTCCGCCGAACGCCGTAAACTTTCCGCCGATTTTCGCGCTGATCTTCGCCGGCGCGCCCGTCACGGCACTATGCTGTTTGGAGTCCATCAGCAGATCGTAAAGTTCTTTCGCCGTGGCCCGAAAAGTTCGTGTTTGCCGTAAGGTTTTTTCCATCGTTCAATGATTGAGGTCTAGATGATTGGTTGCAAATATAGGACATGAAAATCGGCAGGCTTCGAACTGCCTGCCAAAGACAACGGTTTTTTAATATCCTGAACGTAACGTCTGATGGCGGAAGTCCAACTTCGGAAACTCGAAAAACGCTACACGAATGAAGCGCACGCCGTGAAGGGAGTGACCTTTACCGCGCACGATGGCGAGTTTGTCGTTCTGGTCGGCCCTTCCGGGTGCGGAAAAACGACCACGCTTCGCATGGTGGCAGGACTCGAAGAAATAACCTCCGGAGATCTTCTCATCGATGGTGAGCGGGTCAACGATCGCGAACCGAAAGACCGCGACGTTGCCATGGTCTTTCAAAATTATGCGCTGTATCCGCATATGACCGTCTTCGAGAACATGGCATTCCCTCTTAAAATGAGGAAAGTTCCAAAGGCGCAAATCAAAACGCAGGTGGAGGAAGCCGCAACGCTCCTCGGTATCGAGCGACATCTGAAGAAAAAGCCAAAAGAACTTTCTGGCGGTGAACGTCAGCGCGTGGCGGTCGGGCGGGCCATCGTTCGCAAACCAAAAGTATTTCTTTTCGACGAACCGCTCTCGAATCTGGACGCGGCGCTACGTACGCAGATGCGTGCCGAACTAAAGCGCATTCAACGCCGGCTCGGTGCCACGATGCTCTATGTGACACACGACCAGATCGAAGCCATGACCATGGGCGATAAGATCGCGGTGATGCACCAGGGGGAACTCGAACAATTTGGGGCGCCAGCAGAGATCTACAGCCGGCCCGCCAGCGTATTTGTGGCCCGGTTTTTAGGTTCGCCGGCGATGAATATCCTTCCCGGTGGGATCGTCAACGAGTGGAACCAATCGTATTTTGTCTCGACGAGCGGCCCGCTTCCGCTGCGAATCCCGGTTGGCCGGTCCATTCGGCCGGGCAATGTCCATTTGGGTATTCGTCCGGAAGCGGTACGGATCGAGTGGGCCCAGCCGAATGCACCGGCTTCCCATGAGGGTGCCGACCTTGTTAAGGGCAAATTGCAACTCATCGAGCCGGTCGGAAGCGTGACCCATTATTATATCGAACGGGAAGATGCCTTCAGTGGGACGTTCGTGGCAAGTGTTTCGCATGGCGCGGAAACACCAGGTGCCGAGCCGGCACTCGGTGAAGCGATGACGTTTCGCATTCCAGCCGATTCTATTCACCTCTTCGATCGCGAAAGCGAAAAAAGGATTTTGGCATAACTTAAACTTTAGTCATTCCACGATTGTAATTCAGGCGCGAACAAACTTTAAATTTTTCTTAAATTCGATTGATATGCACCCACAAAATCCTTTATTAAATGGACACGAAACGAACCGCATTTCTCTCTTTGTCGATGGCGAGAACGCCTACTACGCACAACGTTCGCTCGGCTGGTTCTTCGATCCTCGAAAATTGCTCGACTTTTTTACCGAAGGCTGCGTGATCGGCGATGCGTTTTGGTATGCCTCGCAAAAGATGCCGCCCGATCCACGCGAAACAAGTTTTTATGGCTATCTGAACCACGCCGGATATACGGTGCGAGTCAAGACCATTAAATCGTTCCGCGATGAAGCCTCCGGAGAACTCACTCGTAAAGCGAACCTCGATTTGGAACTCGCGATCGACCTTTTCACCACGATCGCGCAATACGACACTGCCGTCCTTGTGACGGGCGATGGCGATTTTGAACGCGCTGTCGAACTGCTTCGAAGCTACGGAAAGCGAGTCGTTGTCGCATCCACACAAGAGACCGTCGCGCGAGAACTTCGCAATGCCGTAGGCAAACATTTCTTCGATCTTGCGACGATCCGCACGCATATCGAACGCTTCACCGGCCAACCCACGGAAAATCATATTCGCGAAGAATCGCTGGTCCTTGCATAAGAATAAAAAAAAGGCGCTCTGCCAGAAGCAGAGCGCCAAATAGCAATACATTATTTACCGCTCACGCATCATTCGTGCGTAACGGTGGCGAAGGCCATACGCGTGTGCCACACCGCCATGTAAACGAGCATTTAAAATGCCGTTGTTGTTATAATTATTATAATAGCCTGGTGTTGTGATCGTCACGCCCGGAGTCGAATAGACGGTTCCGTTATTGAAGGACCGGTCTCGCCGTTCTCGATAGAACCGGCGTCCATAGACTCGCGTGGTGTACGTCTGCGTCAACGGATTATAGGTTTGCGTCCGAATACGTGTCCCTGGAAGAACTTGCGTAGAGACGACACGCCCATTCCGTGTACGAGTAATGACCCCCACCTGCGCCCGAGGCGAAGTATAACTCAGCCCAAGCGCCAACAGGATTAAGCATAGTGTTTTCATAATGATACCTCTTAAAAGAGTAACACCCAGCTTTTTGCAAGCTGGGTGCCACGGAGAATGGGTTCTGATTCATCGACTTCAACCACGATCATTCCGGTGAACGCTTACTCATGTTCGTTCACGTTAGTACCGGAAAGGTCTGTGCGCTTGGAAAACCGCTTTGGCGCACGCGACCTTTGCGGCAAGGACGGGATCTTTCTATCCCGACGGACCTGAGTACAACCCAGGCAGACCTCGTGTAAAGACTTTCGTACTAGACGAAAGAAGTAGTAAAACTACAAAAAGACCATGAGGAAGAGTTCATAATCGGTGGTAAAAATCTAGCTTTCTACAGCGATAGCAAAACTTATGGAAAACTTAAGATATTTTGCAAAATCGATGGCTACAAATTCCCCCTCAATTCCTGCTCGCGTTCGATGGACTCGAAGAGCGCTTTGAAATTTCCTTTGCCGAACGAGCGGGCACCGCGGCGCTGGATGATCTCGAAAAAGAGCGTCGGACGGTCTTCGACCGGCTTCGTAAAAATCTGGAGCATGTACCCGTCGTCATCGCGGTCGACCAGGATGCCGAGGCGCTCTAATTCGTCGATCGGTTCGTTGATCTTGCCGACCCGGTCCTGCAATTCCTTGTAGTAGGAACTGGGAACCCGCAGGAATTCGACGCCCTGCGCGGAGAGCTTCGTCACCGCGTCGATAATATTCCCGGTGGCGAGCGCGATGTGCTGCACGCCGGGGCCCTGGTACCACTCGATATATTCTTCGATCTGGGATTTTTTCCGCCCGGTGGCCGGCTCGTTGATCGGGAACTTGATTTTTTCCGACCCGGAGGCCATGACCTTCGACATCAGCGCGGAATATTCGGTCGAAATATCCTTATCGTCGAACGAAACGAAGACATGGAACCCCATGATTTCCTCATACCACTTCACCCAGTCGTTCATTTGGTTCCAGCCGACGTTGCCGACGATATGATCGACCGCGGCGAGGCCCGTTGGTCGCGCAATGAGATCTTCCGTGGTAATGTTTTTGAAGCCGGGCGCGAAGGCGCGATAATTTTTTCGATTGATGAAACTGTGGACCGTATCCCCATACGTTCGGATCGAGGCAAGACGGAAGGTCCCATTTTCATCCGTAATCTCGCGAGGTTCCTGGACGCCCTTGGCCCCGCGCTTCGTGGTCTCACGATACGCGCTTTCGACATCGTCCACTTCCAGCGCAATATCGATCACGCCGTCGCCATGTTTGCGGAGATCTTCCTGATAGGAGTGCTGCGGAACGAGCGGTGTCGTAAGCACGAAGCGGATCTTGCCCTGTTCGAGTACGTAGCTCGCACGGTCGCGCACGCCGGTTTCGAGTCCGGCATAGCCGGTGATCTTAAAGCCGAACGCAGCCCGATAATAATAAGCCGACTGCTTGGCATTGCCGACAATGAAGCCAATATGATCGATCGCGCGAATCGGAAGGAAATCGTTTTCTTTTGTGCGAGGGGCCCGTGCAGGTGCCGTTAAAACATCAGACATAGTAGTAGAGTAAGTTGTAAATTTGTAACAATGCGATATTTATTTCGGTGCGCGATCGAAGGCAGGACAAAGAAACTTTCCTTCTGTCATTCCCGCGAATGCGGGAATCCGGCGCGTTCGGCAACGCGAATGCTCTGCCTGATGCTCATCCTCTGGATTCCCGCATTCGCGGGAATGACATCACAAGCTCGCGCTCAAAAGACCGAAAACCTTCGCCATGCGCTCGACAGCCTCTTTTCTGACACGGCATTTTCGAATGCAACGTCCGGTGTGGAAATTCAATCGCTGAAGACCGGCGAATATTTTTACCGGCGGAATGAAAAGAAGAGCCTGGTCCCGGCTTCGAACATGAAGCTCTTCACCACGGCGGAGGCGTTGGCAACGATGGGATTGGATTACCAATATCGAACCATGTTCGTTATTTCACCACCGGATAATCATATCACGGTTATTGGCAATGGCGACCCGTCGTTTTGTGCAACTGTGGAGTATGGCGATAGCGGTCGCTTTAACGTGTTGAGGACCGTCATTGACTCTTTGCATGAAATGCATATCGATTCGATTGGAGGGCTCAGCGTCGAAGGCACCATGCCAGCCGAATTATATCCCGATGGATGGGAAATCGAAGACATGTGGCACGACTATGCTCCGGAAGTCCAGCATTTAAATTTCGATGAGAATCAAGTTGCATTGTTTATTCTACCCTCGGATACAATCGGAGCAACGGCGCGACTGGTTTTCGACAGTACAAATTTTGGATATTGCCAGGCTCATCTCTGGCCGGACCTTACAAAAACAACGCTGAAAGATTCTGTCCCGCCGCTTTACATCAGCGACGATTTTTTAAATAATTCCATCGAAGTGTGGGGGCCGGTCGCATATCGCAAACCTGTTGTTGAGCGTTTTGCCGTTCACGATGCCGCGTCCTTTGCTGCTCACGCAATTCGTTCCCTCTTCAACGAATCGGGAATCCATGTCGGATATTCGCAGACGCCACAGAGGAAAGCGTTCAGCGACGAGGACTCGGATGACGGCACGAGAATACTATATTTCAAAAGTCATCCTCTAACCGCTCTCGTCCGGACCATGAATAAAGAATCCGATAATTTGTATGCCGAATGTTTGTTCCGCACTGCCGGCATTGAACGTGCGAACGGATATCCGGAGCAGGGAACGACACAAATTCGAAGATATTTAGATTCCCTCGGCATCGATACCACGCGCCTTCAATTCACCGATGGCTCCGGCCTCTCGCGGATGGATTTGGTGACGCCGGATGCAATAGTTACACTTCTGCGCGTTATGCGCTCGAACCCAACATTCGATTCGGCATTTTACAATTCGCTCCCGATCATGGGAGTCGATGGCACGCTTGAAAAGCGCCTTAAAGGTACGCCCGCTCAAGGGAACGTCCACGCCAAGACCGGTTCCATGACCGGGGTACGCTCTATTTCCGGTTATCTCACCACACGTGATGGCGAACCTGTTGCGTTTTCCATTCTCCTCAATAATTACACCTGCCCCGGCAGCGACATCGGGAAATTGGAGGACGAAGTGCTACTGCGGTTGGTCGGTTTTTCCCGCCAATAAAGCAAGCGATAGGACTGAATTTCTCTTCCGGTCTTAGCTGTTACCTTCCGAACGCCTTCACGTAACGAGCATGCACGCATGAAACCACCCGTTCGAATTCTCCTCTTTTTCTGCTTTCTTTTCACGATTTTCACTCCATTTCGCGCTTCCGCTCAGCTTCCGCCGTGGACGCGGTTCAAGCTCGATAATGGCCTTGAAGTACTCGTGGTCGAAAATCACCTGACGCCGATCGTCACGATCGAGATTGCCGTCAAGAACGGCTCATTCACGGAAAACCCGGAGTACAATGGTCTTTCGCATCTCTACGAACACATGTTCTTCACTGCGAATGCACGGGATACGACGGAAGACGACTTTCTGGGACGCGTCGACGACCTTGGCATCGTTTATAATGGCGAAACCCATGAAGAGCAAGTCGAATATTACTTCACGCTCCCCAAACAAAATTTGGAAGAAGGCATGGACTTTATGGCATGGGCCATTACGTCCCCGCTATTTAAGCCGGACGAATTACACAAACAGAAGGAAGTCGTATTAGGGGAGTTCGATCGCGACGAAGCCGAACCGCTCTTCAAGTTTGGCCGGAAAATGGAAAAGGCAATGTGGGATGGCTGGATGTCCCGCAAAGAACCCCTTGGCGAGCGGCCGGCCATCTACGCTGCTACGCAGGATATGATGCACACGATCCAGCACAAATACTATATCCCGAATAATTCCCTCCTGATCGTGACCGGAGACGTGCATGCCGAGGACGTCAAGGCCCTTGCCGCCAAATATTTTCTCCGCTGGCAGCATGGGCCGGATCCGTTCCTCGTCGATCCGCCGCAACGGTGCCCACCGCTGACGGCACCGGCATTTGTGCTGGACACCGTCGATGAGCCACGCGCGATCGTAAAAGTGCAATGGCACGGTCCTTCGATCGGTGTTGACGACAAGGGAACGTATGTTGCCGATGTCTTCAGCTACATCATTACACAGCCGGAGCACGAATTTACGAAAACGCTCGAAGAAAGCGGCCTGGCGCAGGGAATTAATTTCTGGTATTACACACAACGCTATGTAGGGCCGATTACCGCCGACATCGTCACCACCCCACAGAACTTAGACCATGTGATGCAAATTTTCTGGGGACAGGTCGCCAAGTTCGACGATCCCAGCTATATCTCGGACGAAGAACTCGAGACCGCCAAGAGTGTATTGCGAACGCAAACGCTGTTTCGGAGCGAGAAATTAAGTTCTTTTTCGCACGATCTTGCCTTTTGGTGGGCCGCCGCAGGGCTGGACTATTACGGCCATTATCTCGACGACCTGAGCAAGGTCACGCGCAAGGACATTGCCGATTACGTTCATCGCTATATTCAGAATAGGCCCTACGTGCTCGGTGTTGCGATGAGCAGGGATGGAATCGCGACCGAACAGCCGACGCTCGCCAAACTTGGTAATCCGAGAATGCAAACCCAGCCATGAGCATGACGAATCCTACATTACGAATGACGAATTCACGGTTCTTCCCAACTCTCCTCGTACTTTTCTCGGCATTCTCTGTTGCCTCCTGTGGCAGTTCTTCTTCCACGACATATAACCGTACGATCGTAAGCGACGTCCAGGAGTTCGACGTCTCGGGCGTTCATGTGATCATGCGGCAATCGACGGCCGCTCCGGTCGTGAGTGCGATCCTCTTCATCAAGGGCGGCGAAAGCTACGCTCCGAAGGACGAGCCGATCTCCGCCGAATATTTTACGATGAAAGTCGTGACCGCCAGTGGGAACCAGAACGTCAGCAAATCGTGGTTCCGGCGAAAAATGGTGCGGATGGGATCTTCGATCGGTGGCGACAATGGCGAAGATTTTTCCGCGATGAGCATGGAGTGCCTTCGAGAAAATTTCGACACGTCCTGGGACTATTTTACCGGCATGATGCTGCACCCGGCGTTCGATCCGGTCGAATTCGATAACTTCAAAAAAAGCGTGCTGCTGGGGATCGATTCTCGCAATAGCGACGCCGACGTCTATTCCAGCGTCGAAATGGACTCGATCTATTTTGCCGGCCATCCATACGGCCGCATTATGGACTCTGCCGACATCGCTCGCGAATCCATTCCCGTGCTCCAAAAACGATTCCGGGACCTGATGGTGAAATCGCGATTTCTGCTCTGCGTCGTCGGCAATATTTCGAAGGAGGAACTGACGAACAAAATCCAGGCTTCCATCGGCCAACTTCCGGAAGGAAACTACACACCGGTCCCGCTGACGCCTCCGGCAAAAGCGTTCTCGCCCGGCGCCTACTTACTTCCCTTCCCAAGGCCGCTGCCTACGCGTTATATCGTCGGCTACTTCCTGACACCGTCCACAGGCGATTCCGATTATTATCCATACCTGCGTCTTCGAAACTTCTTCGGGGGGTTCGTCTTCAATCACATTCGTGTACAACATAATCTTGCTTATGCACCCGATGTCGACGACCGCGAAAGCCGTATTTCCGTGGGAACGATCACCCTGCAAACGCCGTACGTGGATAGCGCCATTCATATTATTTATGACGATGTCGATTTCTTTCAGGAAAACCGGATTCGCCAGTCGGCGATCCGAGAAGGGGTCGCCGGATGGGCCACGAGGAATTATTTAAGCGTCGAAACGACGGGCGAGCAAGCCGCCGCCTTAGGGCGTGCGGCGGTCATGACGGGCGACTGGCGTAATGCGTTCTTCAATTACGATAAACTCGCCAGCGTGACATCCGACCAGCTCAATCGAGCGGCCAACAAATATCTTAGGAACTTTAATTGGGTGATCGTCGGAGATACCACCGGCATCGACCGTGCGCTGCTCGACTCGAGATAATTATTTTACGGCGACTTCCTTCTTTTTGGCAGCCGAACGATAGATCGCTTCGACCACCGTCATCCGTTTCGCCGCTTCCTCCCCGGTCGAGATCATGGGGACGATCCCTTTTATCGAGTTGATGAAATATCGTAACTCGTTTTCGTACGATTTTTTATAGAGCATTACGGGCGTTTGCGATTTCGCGGGCGTAAGATTGATCAGGCTTCCATGCACGCGCTTCATCACCTTGAGCGGATTGATAAAGGCCGCGCCGTCATCCCCAAAGACGTTACAATAAAAAAAGTCGCCTTCACGCTGGAAGGTCCAGCTTATTTCTGTCGTGAACGTCACGTCTCCTTTTAAACGCGCGAAGATCGCTGCCGAATCTTCGACCGTCTTCGTGTATTGCTTATACGTTGCCGCACTTACGGTTTCGACTTCGGGGTAGTTGAGCAGCCACAGCGCCATATCGAGCATCACAATTCCGAGATCGAGAATCACCCCGCCGCCGGACTTCGCCTGTTGCTGCTGCCACTTTGCAACATCCGCTTGTTGCTTCAGCCAGCCGGACTTGATGTAGAAAATCTTTCCCAGTTCCTTTTTTTCGATGAACGTCTTGAGCAACATCGTATCGGGACGGAACCGGTTGTTCATGCCGACCATAAGTTTCCTGCCGTACTTCGTGGCGCATTCGACCATTTCCTTCGCTTCTTTGGCGGTCCGAGCGATCGGTTTTTCGACAAAGACGTCCTTGCCTGCTTCCATCGCCTGCTTGGCAAGCGGTAGGTGTGTATCCGTTGGAGTGCAGATATCGACCGCATCGAGCGTTTCGGAAATCGGCGAAGCGAGTAACGCCTCAAGGGAAGTGAACGAAGTGGGAACATTCCCCCGCGCAGCCACCGCCTGCGCTTTTCGACGATCGGGGTCGACGACGGCAACGATTTCCACATCCGGCATGTGTTCCAGCACGGGCAAATGGACGACCTGTGCGACGTTACCGCATCCGACGAGAGCGAGTTTGACTTTCTCCATGCTGCAAAAATACGGCGTATCCGGATTGC
>JAJPIQ010000007.1 GCA_021324685.1 Bacteroidota bacterium | reverse complement strand
GCCGGCGTGCTGCATTCCGATGCCTCGGGCGCGATCACGAGTTCGCCGGTCGACCTTACGTCCGACGTTTCCGGAATGCTTCCACTCTCGCACCTTCCGGCCGGAAGTTCGGGGCAGGTCCTTGGTATGACGGGCGGCGTACCCACCTGGATCACGAACGGCGCGACGATCACGAACACGACGAATACGCCGGCCGCGATCAATCTCAGCCAGAACGATTACACGATCGACCCCACATCGACCTACATTCGACTCACGAATGTGAGCGGCGGCTCGCTCGATATTACAGGAATTAGCAGCACCGGAGTTATGAACGGTCGCGTGATTACGCTCGTCAACACGAGCCCGAACGCGATCATGATCAAGAACCAGAACCCCGCTTCCGCTCCCCCCGATCAATTCGATCTGCCGGGCGGATCGGACATTTTACTCGGCCAGAAAGGCGCCGCAACGTTCATTTACGATGCCGCACTCCACTACTGGGAACTCATGTCCACCAATTAACAAAGTTTTTTACACTAATCCATTCACCTGTTCCATTTAGTTAGTCCAAATCATCATGAAACACTCAAAACTCGCGATGGCAGCCGTATTCCTTAGTTTGGTTGCAACGGCCGCGCAATCGCAAACCTATAAGACCGACTTCTCCACGAAGACGGTCCTCGCCGGGGGCGGAAACGATCCCGCGCACACGCTCACGCTTATGGCGCCAGCATCGCCGGCAGCAGGGCTTACCTTCACGTTCCCAGCGAACGCCGGCACTTCCGGCTATGTCCTCAAGACCGATGGCGCTGGCAACATGAGCTGGGTCGATCCGGCCGCAGCATTCACGCTCGGCGGCGACGTCACCGGCGTGGCTAATAATAACGCGATCGCGACGGCTGCGGCGAATGACATTATCGCCGCGCTCAATAGCGTAAATGCCACGACGCCGATCAGCACCCCCGTCGCCCTTTCGGCGACCAGCCTCACCGCCTCCGGCGGCGGCACGATCTCGACGACCGGCACGATCAGTGGCGGTGTGATCGATGGCGGGACGGGCACGTTTACCGGCGCGGTCTCCGCGGTCGGACTGACGAGCACCGGAGGTCTTTCCGCAAGCGGCGGAACGACGAATATCGCCGCGACCGATGCCAGCGCAGTCAATATTGGCACCGGCTCCGGTAACGCGAATGCGATCGATATCGGTAACTCCGGAAGCACGACCACGTTCGCCGGAACGGTCGTTCTACCGAACGGTTCGGTGAGCGCAAGTTCGATCGGCCTTGCCCATGGCGAAGTGCTCATTGGCGACAATACCGGCAAAGCCGCCGCGCAGTCGATTTCGCAGGACGTTACGATCACCGACGCCGGTGTCGCGACGGTCGGCGGTTCCAGTGCCGCGACCTTTGCGGTCTCGGGCAACGAGACCGTCGCCGGAACGCTTGGGGTAACCGGAACTTCGACACTCGGCACCGTCAGTGCGGGCGCGATCACAGGCACGAGCCTGAGCGCAGGCAGCGGGGCCATCACGGGTGGCAATCTCACGGCTTCGGGCAACGTCAGCCTCGATGCGGCTCCGAGCACGGCCGGTACGATCACCATCGGCAATACCACGAGCACGACGACCTTCAACGGCGCAGTCAATCTTCCTTCGGGTTCCGTGAGCGTCGGTTCGCTCAGCCTGCCCAATGGCGACATCATCGTTGGCAGTGGAGGCAATGCCACTGCGGTCGGAATGTCCGGCGATGCTTCTATCGATAACACCGGACATGTTACCGTAAGCAAGTTTAACGGCACGACGTTCGGCGATATGGCCGGGCAGAATTCGAGCAGCGTTAGTATTAGCGGCGGTACGATTTCGAATAGCGCGCTCGCGAACGGTGGCGCGCTTACGGTCACGGCCGGCAGCGGACTTTCGGGCGGTGGCTCGGTAGCCCTCGGCGGATCGACGACGGTCTCGCTCGATGTCACGCATGGCAACACCTGGACTGGCGCACAGACCTTCGGGGCATCGGGATACACCTCGACGGCGCCCACGGTACTCACCACCGATGTGGCGGACTGGGCGCTCAGCGCAACGAACACCTACTTCAATATCTCCTCTTCTACGGCCGTAAACGTCTCCGGTATTGCCGGCGGCACGGACGGTCGGATGATCGTCCTCGTCAACACCGGTGCGAACGCGATCACACTCAAGAGCGAAGATGCGACCGACGAAACGACGGCGGCTAACCGCTTCCATTTTCCGGGCGGCGCGGGCAATGACATGATCGTCGCGGCAGACGGAACGATTACGTTACTCTACGATGGCACGAACCATCGCTGGCGCGCGATCGGAGCCGAATAATATCGACCGGACGAACTATTTGGATAGGATATTCACATGGGCCGGGAACGCCAGCGTGCTTCCCGGCCCGGTTGTGACACGATAGACACGGTTATGAAATCCACCATTGCCCTTTTTGCCACCCTTGCCGTTCTCCTTGGAATCGGGATGCCTGCTTATGCCCAAACGTGGGAAGAGCAGCATGTCCGTTCGCTGATCCTTGCTGGAAACACGACGAATTACGGCAACACGCTGACGCTTGCGGCACCGTCGCTCTCGACGAGCCCCACGATCACGCTGCCGGGCGCCTCGCTTACGTTCCCAACGACTAATGCGACCGGCGTGCTTTTGAACAATGGTTCTGGAACGCTTTCCTGGCTCGATATTACGGGTATCTTGACGAACCCGATGACCTCGCCGGGCGATATGATCTACGGCGGCCTTTTAGGAATTCCCACGCGGCTCGCGGCGACGTCCACGGCCCATCAGATTTTACTTTCGGGCGCGAATGCCGCGCCCTCGTGGTCCACGGCGACCTATCCGGCAACGTCCGGAAGCGCGGGAAATTATTTACGTAGCGACGGTACGAACTTCGTCTCGACGACCATTCAGGCCGCGGACGTTCCAACACTCAACCAAAACACGACGGGCACAGCCTCGAACGTGACCGGAGTGGTCGCGCTCGCCAACGGCGGCACGGGGGTCACGAACGCAAGTGGCGTTGCACAGGCCGCCTTTTTTGCAGGTCCGGCCAGCGGCGGAGCGGGGGCGGCTTCGTGGCGCGCGATCCAGGCGACCGACGTTCCGACGCTCAACCAGAACACGACCGGCTCGGCCGCAAAGCTCACGACCGCCCGCACCATCGCGGGGACGAGTTTCGATGGCTCGGCCAATATTACACTCGCCAATAAATTTATCGTACAGGGAACTGC
>JAJPIQ010000058.1 GCA_021324685.1 Bacteroidota bacterium | reverse complement strand
GAGAGATCGCCATTTGCTACGGCGGTCGTTACTTCGGCGATGTTACGGACCTGGCCGGTCAGGTTCGAGGCCATGAAGTTTACATTGTCCGTCAGGTCTTTCCACGTACCCGAAACGCCTTTGACAACGGCCTGACCGCCCAGCTTTCCTTCCGTACCTACTTCGCGCGCTACGCGCGTTACTTCCGATGCGAATGAAGAAAGCCGCTCGACCATCGTATTGACGACTTTTCCCGTGCGGAGGAATTCTCCCTTGAGCGGACGTCCCTCGATTTCGAGGGCCATAGTCTGCGAAAGATCGCCTTTTGCTACGCCGTCGATAACGCGCGCCACTTCGGTCAGTGGCTGCGCGAGATCGGTGATCAGCGTATTGACTCCGTCGACGGCGACGGCCCAGGCCCCGGAAGCATTCGGCAGCGTGGCGCGCTGCATGATCTTTCCTTCCTTACCCACGACATTGCTCGTTCGTTCGAGTTCACGGACCAGGCTCTGGTTCATCTCGATAATTTCGTTCAGCTCCTGCGCGATCCGGTAGGTGAGCGAGTCGGTGACGGCCAGCGTCTCCTCGACCTCGAAGCGCGCAGCGAAATCGCCTTTGCGGACCGCGACAAGCGTATTCAGCAGGCGCCGCGCGGTCGCGCTTTCCAAATGATCAAACCCGTTCGATCGCATCGGCTTTCCGTTCTGGACGGCACCGACAGCGACGGGTGCCGTCTGGATTTCGCCGAGCGTCGTACTCGTTGCCGTCGGAGAGCGCCGGGCGGCTTGCCGAGCGGCTTCCGAAAGATGGCTATTGCCATTATGATTTGCCGTTACCGAGGAGGTAGATTTCGAAGTACCCTTTTGCTTCATGGGGTTTGCTCCTTTAGAAAAAATAGGAAGTTAAAAATTCAAAAGACGATGATCGATCGTGGGATTAAAAACAGCCACATGTGCCAACGCCGGGCGAAGGTCAGGATCGGTTTTATTCCAGCAGACGCGCGACAAGGTCACAGATACGGAAGAGCTATCTGCTCAAAAAATGTACCACTGTAAAACCCGCAGTTTTTAGGGCGAATTATATGCAGATTTAGGGCGATTTAAGAAAAACCGAAACTCAATCTGAAATGGACATTACAAAATGGCAAAAACGGTATCGTTTGAGGCATATTCCCCGTTTTCCCAGGAGCCTCCCTTCATTTTCCTAAAGCTACTTTTGAGCTTTCCAAATGACTATGAGCGATCCAATGAAGAACAAAATATTCGCCAGCCAGGCCGTCAGAAAAGGCGGAGCTTCGCCCGAATATCCAAAAGTCTGGAATATCTTCGAAAAAGTAAGATAGACGAATGCAATTCCGATGGCGATCGAAAATTCGAAGCTCAACCCTCCGCGTTTCTTTCTCGATGCGAAAGGAACTCCGAACAGAACGACGATGAGCGAAGAAAAAGCGAGCGCATATTTACTCTGGTAATCGACCCGGTCCTGCGCGACGTCCTGCCCAGAACGCTGCTTGAGCTCGATGCGGCGTTTTAGTTCCGAATTCGTCATTTCGTCCATCTTCAGCAGCCGGTCTTTCAGTTCATTGGGAGTAAAGCTGAATCGGCGGTAACTTTCCTGGGCCGACAAGGCCCGGATCGTCTCGGCCGTGGTATCGGTCTGAAACGTGCGCTGGACGGCATCGGTGAGGTGCCATTCGTTTCGGGTCGAGTCCCACAGGATCACCGTCGCGTCGATCCGGCTGACCATGCGCGTGATATCTTTGGGATCGAAATCCTGAATGGAAACTTTCGTCCCTCGTTTCTGCACCCAGGAGTAATCCGCCATCGAAACGATACGAGAAGGGGAGTCCTGCAGGTACATGTCCATCTGCTGGCTCGAAATCAGGTCCTCATGCACGCGGTCGCGAATGATCTCCTCGACCTTGACATTGGCCCGCGGAAGGATCCAGCCATTGAAGTAGACCGCCGCGCCACACAGGAGCATCGAAGCGACCACGAACGGCGCCATCAGGCGGTACAGCGAAATCCCTCCCGAGCGCATCGCCACGATCTCGCTCGCCATGGACATGCGGCCCGTCGCGAACAGCGATCCCAACAGCAAACAGACCGGAAGGATCAGCGCGATGATCTGCGGAGTAAAGTTCACATAATATTCGACGACGATCGGAAAGGGGACGTGATGGTCGAGGAACTTATCTAATTTTTCCATCAGGTCGACCGCTATATAAATAATGATAAATCCCGCCATCGAAACGAGCGCGGCCGTAAAAAACTGGCGAAGGATGTAGCGGTCGAGAAGTTTAATCACCGATATCGAATGCGAGTGTTATCAATAATAGCGAGCAAAAAAAATCCGGCTGTAACGGCCCCCTTGAAGCAATACCTGGATCGTATCGTTCGCCCCGGCTCGGACCGTGTCGCTCACGCCATCGATCTGCCAATTCGTATCGGTGACGAACGTTTGCGCTGTAAGCTGGGCCGTTCCGTCCCGCGTAAAAACAGAAGCGCTCCCGGCTTCGTCCTTCGAATCCAATTTTGCCTCGAATTGCAATTCATAAATGGAATAGAGACCATCGACCGTATTCGATAATCCCGTTACGTTCCGAACGATGCTTTGGCCTGGAAGAAGATCGATGGTCCAAACGGAATCGACTTCAAGGGGCGCATCGTAGATGAAATGGGGTGGCACCGGTTCGCTGTCCGCCAATTGGAACGTCCAGCCGTCGAGCGACGGGATCGAATCGATGGAAAAACTTCTCGTAGCGATATAGACTTTCTCATTCGAGGACGCGGGGTTCATACTCGTCGGCGTCGAAGTACAGCCAGCGACAGTCATCAAAACAACGAGTAACCCGATGCGCCTTCGCATAATAACCTAACCGGTGAAATAGAAAACGCGATATCTTCGTTCAACATTCATCACTCACGATTCAACGTTCATCATTCACGTTTCATCATTCATCAACAATACATCATCCTCCTCGGCAGGCTGGCTCGTCGAAGAAGATTTCGACCGGAGCGGCGCGCACCACATGGAGCGCGACGAAAGGCTGACGCGTGAGCGGATCGACCGCTCGGACCTGCCCTCCATACTAAGGCTTTACTCCTGGGATCCGCCCGCTGTTTCGATCGGATTTCAGCAGAAGATAGAGACCGTCGATATAGAGGCATGCGAAAGGCACGGGATCGATGTCGTCCGCCGGCCAACGGGCGGCCGCGCGGTCCTGCATAAGAACGAACTGACATACGCCGTTATTACTCGCGCCGAGCCTGCCGACGGACTCTATACCGTCCATAATCGGATCGTCCATGCGCTGGTACGCTCCATCGGCGAGATCGGCAACGCCGATATTGCGCTTACCGTCACCGCACGCTCGCAGAAAGAGAGCGCGTTGCCGGTTGCCTGCTTTGCCAGCGCGGCACGGCATGAAGTCACATGGCTCGGCAGGAAAGTCATCGGCTCGGCCCAGCGTAGGTTCGGCCAGGTCGTCCTGCAGCACGGCTCGATATTGCTCGTCCAGGACCATCTCGAACTGGCCGAATTGCTGAATCTTCCCGGGCCCGACCGGACCGCGATGCAGGACCAGCTCGCCCGTGAGACCGCTACGCTCTCGGACGTCTTCGGAAAGACCGTATCGATCGCCGAAGCCGCCCATGCTATAAAAAATAACTTCGTTAAGAACTATTTGCAGCCGAATGAGGTATTGGCGGCGAATTCAAATACCATCGATCGCGAAAGCTAACCTATGATCGCGAAAGCTAATCGCTAAGCTCAGATAACCGCTTCATTTTAGTTAATGGCTAAATCTCTCAAACTGCATTTAGTAACGCCCGACCGGACCATCTTCGAAGGGGAAGTCGAAGAATTCACCGCCCCCGGATCCGTAGGGCCGTTCACGATCATGTTCAATCACGCGCCGATCGTCTCGGCACTCGTCCCCGGTATTTTCAAATGGATGCCGGCCAGCGCTGACACGCGGTACCTTTTAGGCGGCGGATTTCTCGAGTTCCACGAAAATGGCGCGACCGTTCTGGCCAGTTCCGCCGAGAAGATCGAGTCGATCGATCTCGAACGCGCCCAGCGATCGCTCGCCCGCGCCGAAGAACGCCTCCAGCATCCCATGGACGGGACGATCGACTACGAACGCGCCCGCGCCTCCCGCGACCGCGCCAAAGCCCGCATCGCTGCAAAAAATCCTATAAGAGGGTAGTTCTAAAAGAAGGTAGTTCTAAGCTTTTTAGATCAGGCAATTGACCGAGCAATCGTCGCTCACAACTCGCGTCGCCTGTAATTCTCTGTGCGGCCCACATCCCACGACGGCGAGCCTATAACTCGCGTTTACAACTCTCGGCTGCCGGCGTTCACAACGTTCATCGCTCGCTCGAGCCCGGTGGCAGCGATCTCCAAACAACCGGCCGCCGCGTCCGCGACCATCTGCTCCGCGGCCGTCGTCTCGTCCGCCCGGAACTTCGAGAGGACGAACCGCGCCTGCTCGCCGCGGTGGAAGTTGGAACCAATACCGCACCGCAGCCGCGCGAAGTCCTGCGTTCCCAGTTCGTAGATCACCGAGGTGAGGCCGTTATGCCCGCCGTCGGAACCGGCGAGGCGCAGGCGCAGCGTCCCGAGCGGGAGCGCAATATCGTCGACGATCGCGACGAGGCGGTCCTGTGGAACTTTATAGAACTGCATCGCGTCCCGCACCGCCCGGCCCGAGAGGTTCATGTAGGTCGTCGGCTTGACGAGCAGGAGCTCTTCGCTCCCGCGAAATCCCTTCGCGGCATAATAATCGCCCTTGCCCGCGCGCCAGCCGGTGGAGCGTTCCAAAGAACGTTCCACACGATCGACGACCGCAAAACCGATGTTATGCCGCGTCCCTTCGTACTCGCGGCCGATATTGCCAAGCCCGGCGAACAGCCACATACTCTCGGCCCGGATGTCGGACAATCGTTATTTCTTCTCCGGAGCCGCGCCCTCTTCCTCTTCCTTCTTACCCTTCGCCTTGATCTGCTCGGGTTCCGTGATGACCGCCTCGGCCGCCGGTGCGGTCTCTTCCGCCGTCTTCGGCGCGGCGATGGTCACGATCACGGCATGAGGATCGGCTACGATCGTGTAGCCGGCATGCGCGGGGACGTCGCTCACGTGGAGCGAATGCCCGATCTTAAGTTCCGATATATCGAGATCGATATGCTCCGGGATCGAATCGGGGAGCACTTCGATCGAAACTTTGTGGAGCGAAAAGTCCATCACGCCGCCGTCCTTGACGCCGATCGGGGAGCCGACAAGGTTGATCGGGACGTCGATCCGGATCTTCTCGCCCGCGCGGATCGCGACAAAATCGATATGCGAGACGCGGTCCGTCACCGGATGGAACTGCACCTCCCGAAGGATGCAGCGCATCGCCGTGCCTTCGAGATCGAGACTGACCGTATTCGTCTCGTTCGTATAGATCAGCGGACGGAGGTCCAGCTCTTTTACGTGAAACGGGACGCTTGCTTCGCCGTGGCCATAGATAATGCCCGGCACGCGACCCTGGTTACGGAGTTGATTGGCGGTCGAACCGCCTAATTTTTCGCGCTTTTTCGCGCTGATTTTAAGTTCTGCCATTGTTTTCTTTCAGCGTTGCACACTTACGTCCGGTCCGCGGCCCTGGCCGCGCGAGGGAGCAGTGCCCAACAGCGCTGGTGGATGGATGCCTGCCAAAAAGCAGGCTATGAATTGCGGGCTACTTATCAATTTTCGGCCTAAATTGGTTCGGGCGCCCGCCATCTCCTCGAAAACTTGTCCCCGACATGCCATTCCCGCGAAAGCCAGCCTCCGATATGTCATTCCCGCGAAAGGCAGCCCCCCGATATGTCATTCCCGCGCATGCGGGAATCCAGCCGGCAGCCGGCAGCTAAAATCTAACATTACCCAGGCAATCGGCCGCTGGATCCCCGCCTCCGCGGGGATGACAATTGGAGTTTACAGCTCCTTTTTTATTCCCTCCTCCCGCTTGCGAAAGGAGCCGGGCGAGGGCACGGCGGGCCGGCGATGAAAAAGTTGCTCACTTCACATTGATATGAATCGCTCCATGCGTGTCGAACGGGACGGCGCCAAAGGCGGCGGCGATGCCGTAGGAGACCAGGTAACTGAGCCCAAACGCCAGGATCCCGATGAACGCGCATGAAATAATTCCGGCAAAACTCCGAAGGACCAGTGCCACGCCCCGGTCCTCATAAAACCTTCGAATCGCAAAATAGAGATAGACGCAAAGCCATATTCCGCTTATGAGAAATAGAATGCTATGCATCCACAGGATCGCCGGGATCAGGATAAGGTACGCAAAGGAGAAGAAATAGAGCGAGAACATGAGGTGCTCCACCGAGAACTTTTTCCGCCTTCGGTAGAGGAGCGCAAGAAAAAGCGCGAAGGCCGGCGTGGAAGTAAGTAATAGGACGTACGGCCCGACGTCGGTTACCATCCCATCGATCGTCTCCGACGATTGCTTGATCTCGCTGACCGTCGGGATGTGAGTCGTATCGCCACGCGCGGCATTTTGTTGCCGTGCCACGGTAAGGAGGCTATCGATATTTTCCCGTTTGTTTACCGTGTCCAACTGGACTTCCATTCGCGCCCGCATGACGTGGCTGATCGAAAGGAAGAGCAGGATCGCCACGATAATATGCAAACGGAGCGGCGAAAGATACCGCTTGCGACGCCCGGCGACGAACTCCGTCGCTAAAAATCCGGGACGAAATAAGAGCGCCGGGATCGAATGCAGGAATTTCGAATCGAACGATAACAGTTCCTGCAGGACATCGCGAACGTAGTGGCGAATCCGCAGCACGCGCGGCTCCATCTCCTCGCCACAGTTCGCGCAGTAGTTCCCGGCACCGCTCCACCCGCAATCGGGACAACTGCGGAACCCTGAACGATCATCAATCGCTGGCGGATCAACTGACCGTCCCTCCGATGCGGCAACTTCCGTCGAGTTTTCCATTCCGCAAAGATACGACGGCGAAGGCCCTGCGACAGACGGGACTTATGCAACCCCCACTCTGTTAGCCTCGGCTTATGTCGCCAATACCATTTTCAGAGATCGGGACCGGATTCGGCACGATGTCGATGTGCATCACGCACGACCGCCCGAGCATGAGCGAATCGGTCCGGATGATCGAGGAGGCGGTCGGGCAGGGACTCTTGTTCATCGACACGGCCAATTGCTATGCGCTGGACGAGAGCGAATTCGGGTACGGCGAAGCACTCGTGCGGCCGTTCATGCACCGCGAGGGAGTGACCGTTGCGACGAAAGGCGGGATGACGCGCACGGGCACCTCGTGGGGCCGGCGCGGCGACCCGAACTACCTTCGCGAAATGTGCGAGGCGAGCCTCGAGCGCCTTGGAACGAATAGTATCGATCTTTATCAATTCCACGCGCCCGACCCGAACGTGCCCTACGAAGAGAGCATCGGGGAACTGGTCCGGCTGCGCGCCGATGGCAAAATAAAAAATATCGGCGTCTCGAACGTCGAGCTGCCGGAACTTATGATCGCGAAGCAGATGGCCGGTATCTGCTCGGTCCAGAACCCGCTTTCGGTCCTTTCTTATACGCCGGAAGACCGCGAAAAGATCGATACGATGCTCCGCTATTGCGAAGCGAACGGCATCGCGTTCATCGCCTACGCGCCCGTGGGCGGCCACCGCAATGCGCACCGCCTCCCGACAGTTTCCGAAGACCTTAACCGGTTAGCGAAGGAAGAGGGGATCACGGTCTATCAACTCACGCTCCTTGCGCTCCGGGCACTCTCGCCCGCGATCGTTCCCATTCCGGGATCGAAAAGCCTCAGGCATATCCTCGAAAACCTCGCCACCGCCCACATGCGCCTCGGCGCCGAAACCCTCCGCCGCATAGGAGAGATCATGGAAGTGCCAGGAGCGTTTGAGGGGAAGTAAATTCCGAGTCTCGAGCCTTGAGAGAGGGATTTTTTCTCCTTCCCGCTTGCGGGAGGGCTGGGAAGTGCCTATCGCTCGAAAAACTCACTGACGCGTTCCTGCTTGCATGCGGTCTAGGGCCGATTGAACGCTGGCCATCAACGATTTGTCCTGAATCGTCCGCAGATCCTTCGCGAACCGTGTGCTAAAAATCAGCTTCACGAAGTAAGGATTTTCCGGATCTCTTCCTCGGGGACCATGTCCGTCACACCAACTTCTGACATCAGCAGGAGCATGCCGATGTCTTTTTTTCTTCAGTCAACTCGGGCCCAGTTGCTATTCATACTTCATCTTCAAAGAAAACGGTGCCCAGGATCTATTTAACTAATAAAGAGAAATAACGATGTCAAGTGCTTTTTGAATTATCCATCAAGGAAGCTTTATTCCTGTTAGACATACAACTGTCTATTTAAGAAGACGTTTTCGTGGGTCGGAGCCCTGGGGAGGCTTAATTTTTAGAGCTGCGGCTAGCTTCTGTTTATCTGGCAATTCTGTCGGATAAAGGTGAATGTGTTCGGTCACAAGCAGCCGTAAAAGATCGAAAGGCAGCGGTCTGTTCTCTAGGTCTTTCGCTTCAGTTATGACTTCCGGCAGACTTAGTCGAGCCTGTTCCAAGGTCATTGCCGTAAATATTAAGCGCATTGCAACGGAAGGAGATGCCTCAAGAAGTTTATGATGTGTCTCTAAAAGATTCTGAGAGCCTAATGAGAATGATATGCGTTTTATCATTCCGAAAGAAGCTCCTCGAATGATCGAGCGAACAATTCGGCGGGAGCTAGCTGCCAACTGATCTGCAACTTGTTGTTTCACCGGAGGCGGAGGCTGTGTCTGATCTTCCAAAAGAGTCGTCGCAATGTCTAGTACTAACTCATCTTCATGGCCTCGTACAAGATCAAAAATGTGGCCTAAAATTCTCAGGCCAAGCAAATGACATTCCTTGGCGACTTCTAGTTTGACGCCTGCCTTCGTCGTTTCAGATCTATTTTTCAACATTTGACCAAGAATTTGGATCATTTTTAGTGACCCCAAAAAAGGAGACATGATGCGATCGAACGGCTCGTCTTGCAAGTCATCAGCACTATCATCAGGTTCTATGGCGCTACGGTCACTGTCAAGTCTCTTCTGACGGGCACTCGTCAGTTCATCAAACGAAAACTTCGACAGGTCATTGTCATCTGCAAATTTATCGAGAAAAGAAACGTCATCCTCGAGTCTTGTTGGTGAAACACTATCATAAAATTCTTTTGCACGAGACAGCATCTCATTAATAACAAACTGGGATGGAGTCATATATGCCAAGAACAAGAGGATATTTGAGAACTCGTCGCGATAAAGATTATTACTCATCTCGACAATTTGTTCTTTTACATTGTCATCTTCAATGTTGCGATCAAGGTACGCAGCACAGAAATAGTGATAAATGTGCTTGTATCTGAAACTGAATTCGCCATTTCTCTCACGAAGTAATTTTGCATGAATCACTGATCGCTTTAGCTTTTGGAAATCAACATGAGACCCGAGGTATTCAATTTGATATTGCTTATGGATTTCTTGAAACTCCGCCTCAGAAACCCAAATTTTGCGTCGCTTGAAAAGCGAGTACGCGAGGTACATTAGCGATCCCATACAAGCCTCGTGGTCGACCTCTAAATCCGGTCTAGTAAGAGAAGCCTTGATTAGCACTTCAGCAAAGAATGCTTGAGAAGCTGCACGAGTATGTATTGGCGAAGTCGAATCTGCTGTTCGGATCAAGGGCAAAATGTAATAGGGATATGGCGGTAAGAATTGCGTCCCGATCATGGAGTCCAGAAGACGTTCAATTATGGCACGCCTTTCAAAGTGCTCAACGTCCGAAAAATCCTCGCCATATAAACCCAGCCACTTCTCAACCAGTTGATCGCGATGAGAAGCCCCGAATCCAAGTATTCTAAATCGGCAGACTGATTGATCGACGAACACCGAAGCTCCAAGGATATCCTCTACGTCCTGCAAAACATCGTTTGATAGAATGATGATTCTACCAAAAAAGTCTGTCAAGCGAGAAATAAAGCTCGGCCAAACAGACCTCTTTGTTCTCAGGGAACCCTTGTCGAAGTCATCTATTATGAGGCAACGAGCGGATTTTGGAAGCTGAGAATATCTATCATATTCTGTTTTGCTATATTGAGAGGCGAAAGCCGATTTGAGTTGATCGTAAGCGCGATCGTCGCCAAAAACTTTGATTGGTTCGCCATCAAGATAAAGTGGAATCAGACCTTTTTCCAATGCCTGCACATACAAGCTCTTTGCTAGGCAAGTCTTACCACTCAATTCGGCTCCGCGAATCATGGAAATCGGATGCGAAAAGACCTCCTCCACAAGTTCAGTACTGCGGATCAGTTTTTCTTCGAATTCATGATTTGCAGACCGCCTTAAATCGGGAAATACAAAAATATCTCTCAGGCCCAGCACTTCCTTTTCCGGATGGTCGATCATCATACCAACGTCATCAAGCCATTCGCTACTCTCTTTCGAGAGAGCAAATGGCGTTTTGCTTCGCAGGGGGTTTCTTGTCAGAGGCATCCACGCTCTTTCATCCTCAGAATACATACTCCCATTCCAAGCAAATTTAACAAGCTTCTGCTTTGAATCTGCTCTAGTCCCTATATCAATGACAAGAGCTGAGAATTCACTCGATCGACCATCCGAAGTTTCTTGCAAGCAACCGCCTTCGATGAAATATACAACATCACCGGTTGAAGCTTCAACTTTCGCAGTGTCTTGAACATGTTCGTGTCCCGTAAAAACGATATCAGATACATTGTTAAGCATTCGTTGCATATTTCTTCTCGTGTTCTTATGAAACCAAAAAAGAGGATGATGCATAACTGTGAAAGCGAGGCTGGCTTCGCTGCTCATCGTATCTGGTTCAGGAATCAAGATATTGCCAGGAGACTCTTTTTTGACTGAGATCCAAGACGTGTTAAAACAACGGAATACGAGCTTTTCTTTTCCAATCAGGAAATCATACTCGTAATACAATTTGGAATGGATTTTCGGCTTTGTTGACAATTGATTCAAGAATTCAAAGAATGGAATTTGAACCTCAGTACAAACTCTAATCACAGAAGCATCTGGTGCACACGTCCCAAGTTCAAGCATCTTTTCAATAGAATCGTTACGTGCCCCGAGATCACCTTCAAACTTGCAGTCGTGGTTCCCAGGAATCGCAACGACTTCTATTTTGACTTTCCCTTCCCATAATTTTGTCAGACGCTCAATAATGGATTCTATAAAAAAGTACGCTAGATAAAATTGATCTTCATTGCCTGCTGCGGCTATGTCGCCGGAGATAAGGAGGATGCAGATTTCCTGCTGGAAACGAAGGCTTCCAATGGCAAAGCTTATCGCCTCAGATCTTTGAAAAATCGGATCATCCTTTGTCTGAATGTGTATATCACTTAGGTGAACGATTAACGCGCGCATAAATTACTTTGGGAAAAAATTAAGAATTGTCGAATACTTGTAGAACGAACTCGCGCTCAGGGTCGAAGTTAGGAATTCGAACAGGTCGGGGAACGGGGGAGTTCGCGTTATTCCTCGTCCTTACCTAATCTCTCCAGCGGCGGAAAAATTCTGTGGAACGAAATCGCGATAGAATTTCCACAGCCCGATCTATTTCATCGCCCTGCAGCTTTGCCGCGTCTGGGAGTTCCCTCGACTCAGTACCCGAATTTCCAGGCGCCGTCTTCGAGATAGAGTTGCGTCGAAAGGCTGGTGTCCGTCGGATTTTTGCCGGTGGCCTTCAGGCGATAGGTGACGAGCGCGATCGAATTGTCGTGCGTTTCCGAGATGATCTGCACCGTCGGATTGCTGCCGCGCCAATACTCCATCACGGCGCGCAACCGCTCCGGCTGCTCGACATATCTCTGCTTGCGGGACGTGCAGGAGAGCTTCAGCAATGCCGCGGTATCCTGATTCACAAAGGACTGATATACCTTCGCAACAACCTCGGATGGCGTCGCCAACGGCTGTGGCGCGGGCTGCTCTTTGGCACAACCCAGCACAAGCACAAGGACGAATGTGACAACAACGGATTTTCTCATAAGTGTGCAAATGACAGCTATATAAAGAAAGTGCCCATGGCGCGCCCTTCCCTAATCCCTCCCGCGAGCGGGAGGGAAACATCCGGCGCCTTAATACACAAAATTGATCTTTCCATTCGTGACGACGACGGAATCGCCGTTGGAATCCTTCCCCGTGAAGTTGAAGGTGACGAAGACGCTGTCGGCGGTATATTTCGTAAGATGGGCCGTGCCCGATTTGGGGAGGGCGTCGTACTCCCGGCTGGCGATCCAATAGCTCATCCCGATCAGCGAATCGCCGAAAACGTGAACGCCCGTATCGCCGTAAGGAACGTTGGGCGAGATCTGCAGGTCGAT
>JAJPIQ010000012.1 GCA_021324685.1 Bacteroidota bacterium | reverse complement strand
TGGAAGGCTCGGTCATCGTCAATCAGGTGAAGTCGGGCAAAGCCGACTATGGCTTCAATGCCGCGACCGAGGTCTATGAGAACCTCTTCGCTTCGGGCGTGATCGACCCGACAAAGGTTACCCGCTCCGCGCTGCAGAATGCGGCGTCCGTTGCGGCGCTTCTCCTCTCGACCGAAGCCGTCATCGTCGAGAAGAAAGAAGACAAACCCGCCATGCCGGCCATGCCGCCGGGTGGGATGGGAGATATGTATTAATCTCTACTCAAGGCCAGCCCGAAAGGGCTGGCCTTGATGTTATTTTTATAACGTTCCATGATCAGCTCACAAGAGTTCTTTATTAATACACCACCTTATTCGGAAATAGAGCATAAGGATATCGCTACGTTTAAGGCACAAATTATTAATGGAGAGTCTTCTCTTCGTGCTTATTGCGCACGATGCAAGGACGACAGTGTGTTTATTAGATTTGATGGCGATTTTGAAATGAGTGGTGCGCTTCGAAGGCCGCAACGACGTCAAGATGTTGTGGACATGAGTCGAATGATGATTGCTCACCAATGGACTTATGATCAAGGCTTTTGCATCACTGATTACATTTGTAGCGGCGGTTGCGGTCACGTCCTCATCTTTTTTACGGTAGTCACACGCGAGGTTGCATTCAAGGTTGGACAATGGCCAAGTTACGCCGATTTGGGAACGAAGTTGGACAAGAAATATCTCAAAGTCCTTTCGAAAGAACGATTTGACGAATTTAATAGGGCAGTGGGATTAGCAGCGCACGACATCGGAGTCGGATCCTTTGTTTATCTTCGCAGAATCGTAGAAGATTTCGTTGATGAAGCTCATGGGCATGCCAAATCGAATCAGGGATGGGATGAGAATAAATACCAGGCTTCTCGCTACAAAGAAAAAATGGAAGCGGTGAAAAATCTCCTTCCCCCATTTCTTATCCAGAATTCAAACGTCTACTCAATTGTAAGCAAAGGCATTCATGAGTTATCGGAAAAAGAATGTTTGGAATACTTTCCGATTGTTCGCGGGGTGATCGAATTAACTTTAGACGAAAAATTGACCGTTTTAGAAGCAGAAGAAAAGCGAAAAACCATCACAACCGCTATTGGCAAAGTTGCGGGAGAATTAAAATCGTAAATTGAAGTAATATTAGGACTTCGATTTAAGTATTGATTGGACAGTTTCGAGAGCATCATGAAAGGATTTCTTTTCAATCTTTGTATTCTCGAGCTCCACAGTCGACTCTCCTTTCTTAAGAATAAAGTTCCTTTCTGTCTTAGCAAATTCATCAATTAATTTCGACATTGCTTCTTCCTGCCCTCTGAAAAACGCTGCTTTGAGAGCCGCAACTTTGAAATCAACGTTGGTCAATTCATTCTGATAATATTTAATATCCATCAGGCCACTTTTGTATAGTCTCAGAAAAAAGAATGCAAACACCTCTATAAAAATAACAACCGAAAGCCTCGGTATGTAGTATGAAAGGAGATGCACAATGTCTCCATTTAAATTCGAAACGGCAGACGAACCGAAGGCAATGTAGAGTAAACTTATTGCAGCAATCATCGTCGAGGCTGAGCCAATAATTAGATTTATATTTGAGCGCCGAGATAATGCAAAAACCTCTTCTAAAATTCGTTCCGAAATTTCGCTAATGTCAGACGAGAATTTCTTCCAAAAGAATTCTTTCAGAAGTACTTCGGAATATCGATCATTAATCGAATGTAAAAGTTCCGATGTTGCATTCCCAGAGAGCAAAGCGCGAAGTTTTTGAATCAATTCATCGTCATCAAATTCTACTGAAATATCTTCATTTTCTTCATCATTAAGCTCTGGCAATGCCTCATTATTAATGGCCTCAATAGATAAATTTTTATTGAAAATCGACTTTGAAAAACCTACAGGATTCATTCGCAGCATCTCTTTTTCCTTGAGCGTCTGATCCGTGCTCCTATAGATTGTTCGCCCCTGCAGATATTGATATGCTGATGAAATTGAAGCTGCAACGGCAATAACTAGAGCAATAAGAATTATGAGGTCTTGTGTCTGCATTCCGAAAAGGAAACCTCTATCCCATAACTGTAGATACAATATTACAGTAATAGCGACGGCAGAAAGCAATATCCCTGTTAGGAATTGGCGTCGGTTTTTTCGAATATTGGGCTGAATATTTGGATCATCCATGCACAAAAATAACCATTTTCTATGTCCTTCATAAAAATTATAGATTCATCTCGTGCTTGAACTACGCCCACAACCAGCACCTCCTCAACTCCGCCTTCTTCGCCGCGGCGGCCCGGCGGCCTTTTTCGGGCGCAGGTCTGAACTGGGATGGGTGGGAAGCGACGAGGGACGGGCGCTTACAATGCGTTGAGGAATTCTTGAATATCAACATCTGCATCCCGCAATGCGCCTTTTAGTATAGCGATCGACAGGATTGTGGTATGGAATAATAATAACCCTTCCATCGGAATGTCCGAGCTTGACGTGGCTTCCTTTCTGATGCCGAATTTCAAACCCAAGCCTGCCAAGCGCAGCAATAACCTCTTTGGCCGAGAGAATCGGCAGCTTCATACTTCCAGATCGACAACTTCGTGGTTCTCGTCCACTTCGATCTCGAATGGATCGGCTTCGAGATAAAGTTCAATCGCTTCGCGAATATTAGCGATTGCCTCCTCGCGCGTCTTGCCTTGTGACCAGCAGCTTTTAAGCGCGGGGCAGTGTGCGACGACAAATCCATCTTCTCCCGGTTCTAATACGACTTTAATGGTCATGCCCAAATTACGGTTTTTACCTCGAAATGATTCCTATTTATCAATAGACCGCGCGGGCCTGCTTTTTCGCCGCGACGGACCGGTGGGCTTTTTCGGGCGCAGGTCTGAACTGGGATGGGTGGGATTTTTGAGACATCAAGGGCTGTTGCGGTGTGCGAATGATCCGATACGAAATAATTATCTTCTGGAGCGAGCAGGACGACCACTTCGTGAACCCGTTCGAGAAATTCCGAAACCGAAAGGACGGCTAATGTATGCGTAGCTTCATTGTTTTATTATTCGCTTCGCTTTCGTTTTCAACAACGAATCCAAATCCCACTCTGCCAAACATTCATTATGGAATGTCAAAATCATCGCTCCTCAAGTATTATCCTCAATACCACTTTCGGTCTTCGACAACATTCGATAAGACTTTTTTAGATTCGACTCAAGTTCCCGATTTGGAGATCTTGTATTGTGATAAGTTTCCCATATTTGGCATACGTGGAAAGCTTGGATCAGTGTTTTCGAACCATCAACTTCAATATGCTTCCTGGATATCGTATAGTCCACGTTCCATTTTCGATACTATCAGTTCCTTTCTTGATCGTTTTGGACAAAATCAAGGGGAAAGTATAGGGTACAACGGGAGGATAAGCGATGGCTGGATAACATTCGACAATAAAGATTACTTGGATCTTTCCTATTTGAACGGTTCTGTCGTGTATGGTGTGCGCCAGAATTGGAAGCATTAGCTATTGTAATCATTCGCCATTCGCACCTCTCTTTCCCCGCGTCGAACCAGCGGACTTTTTCGGGCGCAGGTCTGAACTGGGATGGGTGGGATTTTTTGTGATTGGGCACGGTGTTGCAAAAGCGAGGTAACTATGCACGGAGTAGAAATAACGGAAAAGGACCATACGCTTCTGATTGCAGTCGATACTGACATCATCGACCGGTCCCGCATCGAACGTGCGCTCAGCCTGCTTGAGAGCGACGCACACTTGGACGAAGGCCTTGCGCACGCAATGCAGGAAAGCGCGGATGACGAAGAAGTCGATCTCGAAGAGGCAAAACGTATCGTTGGGCGTAAGTGATCGTTCGGTTCAAGAAGACCTTTTTTAAGGACCGCGATCGACTCATGCCCGATATGCAGTCCAAAGTAGATGAGCTTGTGTTCGAAATTTTACCGAAGCTGCATCGGATATCTGATTTGCCCTCGATCAAAGATATTAAAGGGCACAAAGGATACTTCCGGGCAAGGATCGGAGACTATCGCGTCGGTTTTGAGACCCGAGGGGACGAGATCGTTGTGTATCGAGTGCTCCACCGACGAGAAATTTATAGATACTTCCCATAATATAGCAGTCGGGAACTTGGACGTATGGAGACTGCCCACTCTCGTCTTTTTCGCCGCGTCGAACCAGCGGACTTTTTCGGGCGCATGTCGGAACTGGGATGGGTGGACGCGCCATAGGTACGCCTCGATGCGAGAGATTTTTGAATTGGGCAGCGTGTTGCCGGTTGTGACGTGTTATACATAGAGTAGAAACAACGGAAAAAGACCGGTTCCTTCGACCTTATCCTGAAGCCGTAAAACAAATACGAATATTGCTACTACGAAAATGAACGAGCAAACGCCGTCCGTCCCCTGGGTCGTAAAAATCGTTCCGCCGGTGTGGATCCTGATCTTCCTCGGGCTCGGGCTTGGCGCTCATTGGCTTTTCCCGTCGAGATCGTTCATGGACTGGCGATCGTATCCCGTGGCGATCGTGCTGTTCGTGTCAGGACTAAGCTGCGTGCTATGGTCCGCGAGCATTTTCCGCAGGCGCGGCACGGAGATCGAACCGGCGTCGCCCAGCAACAAGCTCCTGTTGGTCGAAGGACCGTATACGATGTCTCGCAACCCGATCTATCTCGGCATGACGCTCGCCCTATTCGGCATCGCTTTTTTCGTCGGAACACTTCCGATGTTCCTCGTGCCGGTCGTATTCTTTTGCCTGATGCATTTCGTGTTCGTTCCGTTCGAAGAAGCTAAAATGCTTCGGCAATTCGGCGAGCGGTATGCCGAGTTAAAGCGACGCATTCGCAGGTGGGTGTGAGCGTCTTTCATCCACCGCAATCGGCCTTTCGGAGCAAAACATCGATCGAGGAGTAAGTGTAACTTTTGTCCCCCTCGAGGGTTATTGGTCTCGAACCATACGTCCTCATTTCTATCGTCTTACCCCAGAAACAATGGGAATTAATGCCGGTTTTTCGGGGGTTTTACTTCATATGCTGTCACGTTCCCGGTCGTTCCTCATCGCCCTATTCGTTATCGCGTTTTTCGCTGCGGGCTGCTCCCATTCCACGCAGACTAATAATCCTGCCGTTACGCTATCTGCACTCGCGGGCGGGCCGCACCTGGAAGCGGGAGGGCTTGCGATCCGCTCCGCACACGATACGGCCGTAAATTTCGATCTTGTCCCAGACCTTTCGATCGCGAACGATTCCAGTATCCCTCTTCATCTCATCGCCGAATGGGAACTCCGGAGTACCGTTCCGCTCGTAAGCAACGGTAACGTTACTTCCTCCTATCATGAGATTTCCTTCGACACCATCGATCTCGGGACTATTAATGCCGGAGCCACGGTCGCTTTGGATTCGATGCCGATCGTTACCTTCTCGGATTCCGATTTAATGGGCGGCGGTGTGGTGTACCGTCTCACCCTTCTTGATGGGAACGCTCCGGTTGCATTTGCTTCCGGAGCGATCGATTCGATTCCCTTTCACAGCCGCTACCGAGGCTATATTTATACGACGGAAGCATCGCCACTGCCAATCGATACGCTCGATAAACCGGACGATGGTGACTGGCAAGCCGCCGGGAGTTTTCGTCCTTCGCCAGCGTACCCAAACCCCGCTGTCGGGTCGGTACAGGTCGGCTACATGGTGCCCGAAACGCTCGATTCGCTCCGTGGCGATTTGTTTATTACCCCACACCGTATTCTCCGTTCGATCTTGCTGGACCGTTCGGTGAAGATCGGTCAATATCTGGCACAAATCGACCTCCAGGGCATTAGCCCCGGACTTTATCGAGTGATTTGGACTCCTTATAAGAACGGGCCGCTTGGAACTTCACACGGCGATATTATGGTCCCCCTTCCATGAAGAAGTTCTCTATCTTCCTTCTGCTGCTCGCCACATCGGGCTGCCTCTGGCAGCCGCAGAGCGATATCGGGCCATTCAAATTGTATAACGGTCCTTCGGCACAAATCTATGTCGAGGTCGATTCGGCGCGCACGTTGTCCGGGGTTGAAACCGTATCGGAACTGGTCTATCCCGAGTCCGGCGATACGGTCCAGAATCTCATTGTCAATGGAACGCAGGTCTGGTCGGCGTCGCCGCCGTATATGGATAGCTCTGCTCCCTATTATCTGGACGGCCGCACGAACACCGTGGAGATCGTCTGGCCGCACGTTTCGAAGACCGATACGGAATCGTTCCAAAATACGATCCAGCTCGTATTGCCGAAGCCCACCGATACCGTCGATCGAACGAAAGGACTCACTCTTCAAACTCTGCCGGTGTCGCGGGTGATCGATCAGTACGTGACGCTCGACGACGGGATCGATACGGTGAGCACGTACCTCGACACGACGGGAACGAGCTTCGTTGCCGACACCTCGCTCGCCCATTTACATGGTCCCTGGGTACGGATTACGCTGAATACGTTCGAGGGTCATAGTTCCTTTAATGGAGCCGATGGCAATGAATTTTCGACAAACGTCCTGACCCAGCGCAGTATCCAATATCCAATGAAATGAAAAAGTCCGCATGGCCCATAGCGGCTCGATTAGGAATAGCGGCGGTGCTCTATCCGTGGCTGGTAAGCTTTGGGCCGAGCGATACGCTCAGCCACCGGATCTCTGTCTACGGTTCGGAGGGAAGTTACACCTATATCAACCGGGACTGCGCCGGCAATATCACGTCCGAACTTCCAATCCCCTTTTCCGAGATCGCTGCGAGTTACGAAGCGCCGATCGAGGACGCGTGGGGATGGAAAGTTCGCGGGGGATATCTTACCACGCGCTATGGCTATAACATCGTTCCGAACAACACTGTTAATCCAGGCGCAACCCAAAAATATTTTTATGGCGGCGCTTCTGTCACGTTTTCCAAACCGTTCTGGGGCATCGATATCGGCGCGCTTGCCTTCAACCACCCTATTTCGCTGGCAAACGATCCTTCCGCACTCTCGTATGCGTTCAGCGCGCGCCTTGGCTATATCGACGCATGGTATTTTACGACGGGCTTCCTCAATACCGATCCGATCGTCGGCAGCCGGCCTGCATTCAACAGTGGGATCGGGTTTGCGTTAAATCAGGGAGGCGATCAGGGACCTCACAAAACCGAAGCAGGTCATGTCTGGCTCGGCATGGGGTTCGGTCCACCTTATGAAAATGGTCAAAGCGGCTTTTTTACGTTCCCCTACGACGGGGTCCTTTGCGGCGAGCTGGCGGTCCCGGCTTTTACCGTCTGGCAAATTGCCCTGCGCGGCGGTATCGACTTAGAAGGCCATGGCGGCGGATACGTCTCAGGGGGGTTAAGCTATGGTTGGTAATAATTTCTTTATGACACGGAACGGCATTTGTGTCGGTTTTATGTATTGTTTACTCCGCAATTGCTTCTCACCTCGAACGTGCCATGTATCCGTCGCCGGTGTACGGCGCTTATCGTTCTTTTTATCGGGTGCGTGCACTGTGCCTCGGCACAGCGCCTGCTGCGCCTCGATTCTGCAATAGCGTTCGCCTACCGTTATTCCCCGAAGCTCCAGGGCGCGCAACTGAATGTCGAAGAAGCCCAGCTCGCGCGCCGCGAAGCGGAACTTACGCCCTACCCTGCCCTGAAATATAATTTCGGCGCGAGCTATGCACCGGCCGGAAGAAATTTTGGGTATGACGTGGACGTCACCAATGAAGGCCAGTTGAACGGCCAGCTCAGCGTTCAGGGAACGATCTATAATGGCGGCGCCTACCGGCTTCGGAAAGAGCAGGCCGATCTCGATATTGCGCATGCCCAAACCGGCCTGGCGCTTACGCGCGAGGACCTGCGCTTCGAGGTCACGCAGGCATTCCTGGAAGACCTGCGATCGCGGGAGTCGATCACGATCGAACAGGAAAGCGTTTCGGAACTGGAACGTTATCGCGATCTTGTCGATCGCCTGTTTCATGGCGGAACTTCGGGATACACGGACCTTTTAAAAACGGAAGTGCAACTTGGGACCGAGCAGATCGCGCTCGAAAAGTCGGTGGCCGACGAGATCGCCGCCCGGTTTTCGCTCGCGTCGCTTATGGGAACTCCGCTGGACACGGGCTTTACCGTCGCTGGAACGTTCGACTCGGTCTTTACGGAGCCGGCCTATCGACCGGAGTCCTACGATTCGTTAGTAACGCTCACGATCGCGCTGGCACAAAACGAGCTCGATCGGGCCCGGCTGGACATCGCGCTTGCGCGCGCGCAGGCAAAGCCTTCGGTCGATGCCAATATCGATGCGGGCCTCCTGACTTCGGTGCAAAACCTGACGGCGCCCTCCGGCGAGCGTAATCCCTTCTGGGGAGCTTCGGCCGGAATTTCGGTGACCGGGCCGATTCTGGACTGGGGTTTGAATAAAACGCAGGTCGAAGAAAAGGAAGTCATCGTTCAGATCCTCGAATCGGAACTTCTGCAGCAAAAGCGAGAGCTTGCAGCGCAGCTTACGCAGCTTTTGGTGCTCTTGCGAACGGCCCGAGCGCGCCTTGCGGACGTGCGCGCGAACCTTGTGAAAGCGCGGGACAGTTACGAACTCGAAAAAGCAAAATATGCGTCCGGCGGCGCGCTGGCCTCGGAAGTTCTGGACGCACAGCGTGCCGTCCTCGATACACGCCTTTCGGAACTCGATATCTTAAACGATATCGAGACGTATCGATCCGATCTCGAACATTTGACGGCGGCCCCGGAACCGAGCGCCGGCAGTAATACGAATTCAAACGTCAATGGGAAGTAAACATATGCGTGGGAATCGCTCGATTCTGCTTCTTTTGCTGCTCGTTGTCGCATGCGGCAAAAAGCAAGATTCGTCCGATGAGGAGAAACAGGTCTCGGCCGTGGTACCGGTTCGCGCGGCCCAGGTCATCGTAGGGAACGTTCCGGAGCAACTCACCGTCACGGGCCACACGGAAGCCACGGAGCGGGAAAAGATCACCGCGCCCATCGCCGGGCGACTGCTCGCGCTCAACGGGCTCGAAGGAATGCACGTCGAGGCCGGTGAACTCCTGGCCACGATCCAGTCGAAAGAAGCGGAGTCAAGCCAGGCCGGTGCCCAACTGATGCTGCAGCAGGCGAAAACCCCGGCCGAGCGGGCGCAGGCCGAACGCATGGTCTCCCTTGCGAAAAAAGACCAGAACGGGGTCGAAGTGCGCGCGAAAATTTCAGGGCTGATCGCGAGCCGCTCTGCGAACCCGGGGGAGTTCGTAAGCGAGGATGAAGAGTTGCTCTCCATTATTGCCGAAGGCGATATCGTTTTTGTGGCCGATGTACCGCTTTTCCAAATGCCGCAGGTCCGCATCGGGGAAGCTGCGACCGTAACATTGCCGACGTTAGGCGCAAATGGCGGCTCGATCCCGGCGACCGTCTTTACGATCAAGCCACAGGCCGATTCTTCAAGCCAGTCGGCCCGGGTCGTGTTTCAATTCCGAAATCGTTCTCCGTTCCTCGTCCGGGCGCTTCGGACCGGTATTGCCGGAACGGCCACGATCACCTTCGATGTCAGGCACCATGCGATGCTCGTTCCCAAAAGCGCGGTGCTGCGCAACGACGAAACGAACGAAGAAATCGTGATGACCTTCGGGGCCGACTCCATCGCTCACAGCGTTACCGTCGTCTCGGGGCCGGAAATCGACAGCCTTATTTCGGTCCAGAGCGACGACCTGAAACCGGGCATGAACGTCATCACGGAAGGGAATTATTCGCTTGCCGATTCGACCCGAATCACCTTAAACGAAGCCTACGGTTCCCGCGATGAGAAATCGGCCGGCAATGCCGGTTCCCAGGGCAATGGATCGAACGGATCTTCCACTTCCACCTCCTCTTCCTCTTCGGGCCAAACTCCGGGCGCACCGCAGAATAGCCAGCCTTCCAGTCCATCGACACCGACCTCGGGCGCTCCCTCACAACAGAATCCGAATGCGGCGATGCAAAAAGCCGGAAACCGAAACATAGCGCCCGGGGCCGCTTCGAGTACGGTCGCTCCGAGTACGGTCGCTCCGAGCCGTGCGCCCGGGAATACCCCGGCACCACCGAACTCCAGTCCGAATGCCGGCGGCGGAACCCCCGGCCAGACGCCTGCCGGAAGCGGTAAATAACGCACCCTATGAGCTTTATCGAGCAAGCCAAGCACCACCAGAAAGCGATCCTATTTTCGGTCGCGCTGCTCATTGGCGCGGGCGTGATGTTCCTGCTCTCGATGCCGGTCGGCCTTTTCCCCGACATTACGTTCCCGCGTATCGTGGTCCTGATCGACAATGGCGAAGAACCGGCCGAACGGGTCATGGCGGAGATCACGAAACCGATCGAAGCCGTCATCAGCGCCGTTCCCGGAACGCGCCTCGTTCGCTCCATTACGAGCCGGGGCTCGGTCGAGATCGATGTGTTCCTCGATTGGGGCAGCGATGTGGTCGAGACGATGCAGAACCTGCAGGGACAGATCGGAAATATTCGCTCCACACTTCCGACGAGCGCGAATATCTCGGTCCAGCAGATGAACGTGTCGGTCTATCCGATCGAAGGATATAGCCTGACTTCGACGACGACCTCGATGGTCGCGCTTCGAGACCTGGCGCAATATACGATCCGTCCCGTGTTGTTGCAGGTCCCCGGCGTGGCGCGGGTCGAAATCACGGGCGGCCAGCAGCGAGAGTTCTGGGTAACGGTCGATCCCCGGAAACTGGTCTATTATCACCTGGACATTCGTCAGGTCAGTGACGCGATCACCAAAGCCAATGTCGTGGCTTCGACGGGGCTCGTCGAAAATAATTATCAGCTCTATCTTTCGCTTGTCGATGGACTGCTGAAGAACACGGACGATATATCGCAGGTGACGGTCACGACCGTCAACGGAGTTCCCATCCATGTTTCGGACGTCGCCTCCGTCACGCCGGCGGCCCAGGAACAATACATCCGGACAACGGCCGTGGGCCGCGAAGCGGTGCTCATCAATGTGATGAAACAGCCTACGGGCAGCACGGTAGAGATAGGGCTTGCCGTACAACAGAAACTGGCGAGCATGAAGCTGCCGGCCGGCGTCCATATCGAAAATTTTTACGATCAATCGGGATATATCAATAATTCAATTGCCAGCACGCGGGACTCTATTTTGATCGGGATCGGGCTTGCGATGCTCGTCCTTTTTGCATTCCTGCGCAGTTGGCGAATCGCTCTGGTCCTGCTTCTCGTCGTTCCCGCGACGATCCTGTGTACCATCGTCTGCCTTCATACGATCGGCGAGACGATCAATATCATGACGTTAGGCGGCATCGCGGCCGCGGTGGGACTTATTATCGACGATTCGATCGTCATTATCGAAAATATCTTCACCCAATTTGCCGTCCAGAACGATCGCACCGGAGAGCTTGCCTTTATGCCGGCCGCCCGCTCTTCGATCCGAGAGCTCTTCCCGGCGATACTCGGCTCGACGGCGAGCACGCTCGTGATCCATATCCCGCTCGGGTTTTTGGGCGGAATTACGGGGGCCTTTTTCAGGCCGCTCTCGATCACGATGGTCTTCGCGCTCATTATTTCGTTCCTTTTCTCGATATCGCTCTCTCCCATCCTGGCCTCGCTCTTCCTTCGAGAACGCGATATACGAAGAGAGATCGAAAAAGAACAAAAACCGGGACGGATCTTCCGGGCGTATCACTCCCTGATGAACGGACTTTTGCGTTTTCGCTGGGCTTCGGTCCTGGCGGTGCTCGCGATTTTTGGGGTCACGTATCTTATTTACTCGAACGTGGGCAGCGGGTTCATGCCGGAGATGGACGAAGGTTCGTTCGTCCTCGATTATAATTCCCCGCCCGGAACTTCGCTTACGGAAACGAACCGGATGCTCACGCACGTCGAGCAGATCCTGATGTCCGAACCGGAAGTCGCGTCGTATTCACGCCGGACCGGTACGCAGCTTGGCTTTTTCATCACGGAGCCGAACGTCGGCGATTATTTGGTAAAGCTCAAAGCAAAGCATGCGCGTTCGACCGAAGCAGTGATGGACGATGTCCGCGAAAAAGTCCATCGCGCACAACCCGCTCTTACGATCGACTTCGGGCAATTGCTTTCGGATATTCTGGGCGATCTGGTCAACAGCCCCTCGCCGATCGAAATCAAGCTCTTTAGTGAAAATGTCAATGTTCGCGATAGCCTTGCCGCACAGATCGAACGCGCGATCGAACCGATCCGCGGCGTCGCAGACCCCTTCAATGGCATTGTGATCTCCGGGCCTTCGCTGGTGATCAAAGTCGATCCTCGCGCCGCCTCATTTTACGGACTGACGACGACCGACGTCCAGGACCAGCTTGAAACGATGATGGAAGGGACGGTCGAGTCAAACGTGCAGTTGCCCGAAAAGCTGGCCGGCATCCGCGTGCGTTTGCCACGCTCCTATAAGACCGACCTGGACACGATCTCTCATATCGTTCTGACCGGCACAAATGGCTTACTCGTTCCGCTCGGAGCGATCGCTACGATCTCTCGAACGACCGGCCAGGCCGAGCTCGACAGAGAAGGATTTCGATCTTACGTCGCCGTCACGGCACGGCTGGAAAACCGGGACCTTGGCAGCACGATGGCCGATATCAAGAAAACGATCAAGCGTCTCCATATTCCTCCCGGTATTCAGATCGAATATGGCGGCGTCTATGAAACAGAACAGGAATCGTTCCAAAACCTTCTTGTCGTCGCCATTGCCGCGTTGCTGCTGGTTTCGCTCGTACTGCTCATCGAATTCCGGATGTTCAGCGTCCCGATCTCGATCCTTGTGGTAACGCTCTGCTCGCTCCTGGGCGTGATGTTCGCGCTTTGGGTGACCGGCATGACGATCAACATCTCGAGCATTGTTGGAACGATCATGATCGTCGGTATTGCGGCGGAAAATGCGATCTTCATATTGCACGAAGCGATCCAGCCCGAAGTTGCTAAGCTTGGCCGCAAAGAGGCGCTGCTCGAAGCCGCGCGCCGGCGTTCGCGTCCCATCATTATGACCACGCTAGCGGCGATCCTGGCGCTCCTGCCGCTGGCCGCCGGCTACGGTCAGGGGGCACAAATGCAGCAGCCATTGGCCATTGCCGTCATCGGCGGATTTTCGGTCGTCAGCATCTTGCTATTCTTTTTACTTCCAATGATCTATCTCCTGCTGCATCCGGAACGGCGGAGAAAAGAATAATTTTACCACAACACAATGAAAAAATACGCTATTCTCGCAATAGGACTTTGCTTTACCCTTTCCAGCGCGCGTGCTCAGCGCAACACCCAGTACCATTTGCTGAAGACGTTTACGATCGGCGGCGAAGGTGGCTGGGACTATCTCAGCGCCGATCCCGTCCATCGGCGGCTCTATATCGCGCACGCGACACAGGTCGAAGTATACAATCTCGATGGCGACACGCTCGACGGGCGCATTCTGAACACGGAGGGAGTCCACGGCGTCGCGATCGCAGCGGAGGAAAATCACGGGTTTATCTCCTGCGGGAAATCGAATTCCGTCCTGATGTTCGACCTTCGAACGCTCGACACGATCCAGCGTATTGCTGTCGGTCAAAAACCGGACGCGATCGTCTACGATCTCTATTCGCATCATGTTTTTGCCATGAATGGCGGGAGCAATTCGGTCTCCGTCATCGACGCATCCGATGGCAAGCTGATTGCCACGATCCCACTGCCGGGACGGCCAGAATTCGCTGCGACCGACCAGCATGGACATCTGTATGTCAACCTGGAAGACAAATCCAAGAACGTAAAGATCGACGTTGAAAAAAATAAGGTCGAAATGGTCCGTTCTGTGGCGCCCGGAGAGAGTCCTTCCGCGCTGGCCATCGACCGTGGCAAAAATCGGCTCTTTATCGGATGTGCAAATCAAAAGATGGTCGTTATGGACGCCCGGAGCGGCAAGGCCATTCAATCGTTCCCAATCGGCAAAGGAGTCGATGCGGCGGAGTTCGATCCGTTCCTTCAACTTGCATTTTCTGCGAACGGCGAAGGCACCGTGACCATCATTCACGAGATCACGGCAAATAAATTCGAGATCGTCCAGAATTTGGAGACGCAGCGCGGCGCGCGAACGATCGCACTCGATCCACACACTCACGATATTTATCTTGTCACCGCCGATTTCGGACCGGCGCCCCCCCCAACGGCAGAACAGGCCCATCCTCGACCGGCGATTCTTCCGGGCACATTTCGGATTTTGAAATATGGTCCCGTCAACATGGGCGACCAATAAGCAGAGTGCGTTAAAACAAAAAGGCCGCGCTGTTGCGCGGCCTTTTTTCGTTACAACCCGAATCCCTTACTTTGAGATAATAACCTGTTTTGACGCGCCAAAGCCGGGCGTCGATACGAACACCGTGTAGAGACCGCTCGGGAGGTTCGAAGCATCGAGCATCACCTGATGAATGCCGGTCGAGAAAGGCACATCTTTGATAAGGGTCTGTACATTCTGACCAAGGGCATTATAAAGCTCCACGGTCACGGGCACATCGGTCTGCGAGACGTTGAAGTCGATATGCGCGGATTCGGTGACGGGATTCGGAACGACATCGTCGATCGAGAACGCCGGTAATCCGCCCGTTCGGAGATAGGTCCGTAGCGTATTATCGCCGCAGACATTCGTTCCGAAGAACGTAGCCGGTATCGTGTCCTGAGCGACCCAGCAAACCTGCGCTCCGGTCTGGTCGAGGAACATAAGGTCCCTGATCTGGAACGCGGAGACCGAGTCCTTCGAGATCACATACTGCATCGTCACATTCGCAACCGGATTTTGGGTTGTGATCGGAGACGTGCCTGCAAGATGGATCGGCAGAAGTACATAGTTCTTATCTGCGGGGTCCGGAGTGGGCACGCCGGAGGCCACTAAGGTAAGCCCTGGCATCGGCGTGACCTGCGGGTTGACAAAGGCATCGCCATAATAGCGAAGATTGAATTGCACGCCATAGACCTGCGCCACAGAATCGAACGCGGTCATCAGTTGCACCGGAACCGTCACAGCGTTCGCCGTGACCGCGGTATAGACACCGTTGCTACCGGCGACCGGATTGCGCAGCGAGAGCGTATTTGCCGCCGCATAACCCGTGCCCGAGATATACTGCGTTTTCAGGAACGAGCTGTCCCAACCCTTGGCCGGATCGATCGCGGTCCAGAAAAATTCTGCAATCGCGCTATCGTTGCTGCTTCCGGAGGGTACATAATGGACCGGAAGCGTTTCAGACGTCCCCGGTACAAGCGTATCGTTCGGAGCGAGCGAGCGAGTTCCGTTCCCGATAAATGTGAATTGATTGACACCGGGATTGCCGGGATCGCTCACAATGACAACGCTGTCGAGAACGACATTTTTCGTTCCACTCACCGAGGCCACGATATTCGCCGAATCGGTATGGCAGACATAGGTGAGCGGAATATTGAATCCCTGCTCGCTCGTGGCAACATTCCCCGATAATCCATCGAGCGTAATCGCCAAATTCGAGCAGAGCTCTTCGTCGCTGGGAATATTAAGCGTATCGTGCGACGGCCCACCGCCTTGTTTCGCCGTAAACTGAACGACGATCGTATCGCTCGCGCCGGGAGCTAAATGCGTTCCGACCGACGGGCCGCTCACGACCTTGAAGTCCAACGTGCCAAAATTCAGCCCCAAATACACGAAATCGGTGTCGCCGGTATTCGTCACGACGAACGTTTGCTGGACCTGTGCGCCCGGCGTTTGCGCGCCGTAATTATACGACGGTGGATTTGCCGAAACGATCGCATGTCGAACAATGCCGACACAGCTAAGGGTATCGTAGTATTTTCTTGTGATCTCGCCAATATCGTTACCCGCGACAACCACGCTGGCCGTCCGATTCGCATATCCGGTCGTCGGATCGGTATGGAAGATGACATCGACGAACTCCGAGCTGTCCTTCGGCACGGTAAACGGCGGCGGGTTCCCAACCCCTCCATCGTTCCCATAATCGAGAATCGTGAAGTCGTTCGCATTTGCGCCGATCACATGAACATCGAAAACATTCACGTCGCTACCGGTATTACCGGAAGAAGTATTCAGCATCCAAAGGCGCACCGTATCGTAATCGGCACATTCGACGGTAAATGGCTGACTGTGCCACTTCCAACTCAGCCCCGCTTCGATCGCATAGCCGACAAGCAGCGAAGTATCTTTTTCGTCATGCGCATAATTGCCGGTCAGGTTCGTTCCCCAGTCCATACGGGTATCGCTTGGCCCCTGCTGGGCAGGATGGAAGCAGAAACGAAGTTTCTGCTGCTGATGAGGATAGATCGTGTCCGGCAACAGGCTGGCATCTTCGAATGTATAATCGGGATTCAAATGGAGCAGCCAGTTCTTATCGAGGATCAGCGGCCCGTTGCCAACATTGCGAACATTAATGAGCGCACAACTCGTATCGCCAACGGTGATGTCCTGGAAATCGTGATCGTCCGCAATGATGATCGGAGTTTGCGCTTGGCCCGCGAGATAGGCGGTATCATTCAGGCAGCCCAACGCAATGGCCAGGCTATCGGAGTGAAAATTCGTGTCGTTCGAAGAGAAATAAATCGTGAACACGATCGAATCGCCCGGCCGCAGGGTGGCCGGAAGCGATGGCACCGACGTGTAACTGAACGATTCATGGCCGGTCTTCGCCTGATCGAGGTTCAAAAGTATTGCCGGCGGAACGACGACCGAATCATACCCGCCCGTCGAAACAATATGGACCGTGAGCATGGAATCGACCTGCTTCGATACAGCCACGTTCGCAAAGGTCGCCTTATTGGGTGAAAGCGCCATTTGAGGTGCAATGTAATGCAATTGAATGACCGTGTCGTTACCGGCGCGATCGACGACATAAATTGCTGCATACGCATCCTTCGATGGATCAGCGATCTGAACCTGGAAACTGATGCTCGTATCGCCGGCCGTAAAGGGCGGAACGGTAGGATCGTCGGGATTCATCCGGCAATTATAACTGACATACGGTGGCTTGGTCGTATAGCCTTTGGGATCGTTGAGGAGCATAAGGTCCGCAATGCCCTCATCGGTCGGACGGTCATCATAAATACGGACGTCCCAATGATCGCAGGAAGGCGTGATATCGGCGCGCGGAGGATTGCTCTCGCTCCGGGAACCATATAACTGTCCGGTCGGTGCGGCATATCCCCAAATGTCCTTATACACGGTCTCTGTCCTGCCGTAGGAATAACAGGCAAACGGTGTGTTTCCCGTAAGGATATACGTTCCCGCCCCTAATTTCAGCGTCAGTCCGACCAATTCCGGATGGAGTGGGATGGAATACGAACGCTGGGAAGTGATATTCTGCAATTGCGTTGCCGGACCGTTATCCTCGATCAGGAACATATCTCGCAAGGAATCTTTATATGTGATGATGTTGACGAACTGATATCCGCGATACCACGAGTTCTTGGGGACACAAAAGACGGTGCTCGTGATCCAGCGATCGATCGGCACCAGGTCCTGCTCGTTTGCGGAACGGTAACTCGTTTCGTCCATCGGCTGATCGCCCCCATTGCTCTGAGCCGTCGCCCCACCTTTTTTGCCTGCCCTGCTGCGGTTCGGATCCCAGTCGTGGTGCCCCTGGAAATATTGATACTGCAGTGCGTAAAACGGTTTTAGATTCCCGGACGCATCTTTTGTGCGGGCCAAAAGATCGACCGGGTCCAGGATGTTTTCAAATGCCATTGCCGGTGCCTGATAGAGGTTGACGGCGCCGGGATAGTTGGTTGTCGAACCGGTCCACATATCCATAAATAATCCCTTTGGATCGTTCGTGAAAATGCGGTACATATCGCCATCGCCGGCCTCGGTGATATCGTCTGAATATGGGGCAGCCGTACCCGGCATACAGGGAATGGAAGGATAATCGACTCCCCAGTCCTCGACCGGAGTCATTTGCTCGATCATGAGATCGCGAATATCGTTGTCAAGCGCAGTCCAGAATTCGGAAGGGTCACCGAGAAGTCCGCGTTCCTGACCCGCAATGACGGCGATCGGTTTCGTCGAAACGATCGTGGATCCGGAGAGATCGTCCGAAATGTCCGACGGCTCCGAACGGACCCAATAGACCTGACCGCGCTGAAGGGTGATCGTTACGGGATGCGGCGTTCCATCCTCTCCAGCTCCTGTATTGACTCCAATGACCCCTTTGTAGGTCGTCGAATTGGGACGAATGTTACATCCGTATTATTATACGGTGCAATGATCATAAATTCGGAACTCGAAGAATCGCGGTTGATCGAACCGGGATTGTTTTTTAATGGATTATCGACCCATGCCGCCACGACATAGTTTTTTCCGAGAGCGCTCACCGGGATCGCGTCGTACAACCCTCCGGCGCTGGAACCTTCCGAATAGAACTGGACGGTCACCGGATATTTTGAATGGACCCACCCGGCTTTGTATTCCGCTACCTCTCCCGGTTTCGTCGGCGCCATTTGCGACGGATCGATCGGAAGTTCCAGGCTCTGGCCGGCATTCAAGGTATGACTCAGGCCGTAGAGCACATTGCCGCCGCCATCGAAATAGTTGAGTTGGAACGTATTATTGTCGGTGTAGGACGACACGAGCACATACGCAACTTCTCGAGTATTCGTGAAAAAACTCGTATGTGCAATGGCCGGCATGTAACCGATGAAGAAATCGCGACCGTCGGGATTGATTCCTTTTTGCGACTGTGCGCGGGACGTCATCGAGCTAACGCCCAGAATGACAACGATAAAAGCGACTAACCCTAAACGGAACCGGGAATAGATCGAAAGTGCCATGGTTGTTTCTATTTTGGAAGCAAAAAATCGAAGCACGGAAGCAAGCGAAGCGAAAGCCTTATCCCTTTTGCCGTCCGCAGGAGTCAGAACGGTGAAAGGTAGAAGATTTTAAGCGCACGAGTATTTAAAAAGTGCCCTTTTCTGAGCCTTTTTTCATTTATAATGACACAGCAAGAACGCAGAAAGTGACATGGGTTACATTAAATTCGCCAGTTTTTATTTTGGACCGAGCATATTTTTGTATATTTCAGGACATTCTACGTAAGGACCCCTTATGCACCGGATTCGAATGGCGACCGCACTGTTTATTTTGATCGGCACCCAGTCCTGCATTGCCCAGTCATTCCATTGGCGGCTCGCTTTGCCCGGAATATGGAATTCCGTCGCCTTCAATCCGCATTCGAACGGGAATGTCATTTTTGCCGGATCTGCCTTTGCCGACAGCATTTACCGCTCCGACGATGGAGGCTATACGTGGCATAAGCACGGCGGTGGCTCTTACAATTTCATCATCGCGACGGTCAAACAGATCTTTTGCCTCCCGAGCGACACCAGCGTGGTATTGGCGGTCACTCCAAACGATTTTTATCGCTCTTCAGACGGCGGCCTGACATGGTACGACTCGTACAACGGCGGAGCCTTGACGCTGGGAGGTGTCGATGGAGAATCGATCGGCTATAATGCTGCTGAAGATGCGATATATTATGGCGAAAATTTCGGACATGGCGTATGGCGCTCGGACGATCATGGCTCGACATGGCGGCTGACCGGAGGCCTGTTTCCAGATTCTATCACACTGTGCTCGATGGGAGTTTCCAGCGACACACCTCCCTTCCTTGTTCAGGGGACCGAAGGCTCCGGCGGCATTCTCGCTCATTCGACGAACGAAGGTCAAAGCTGGCTTGTGACCTTGCGAGGCCCTGAAACGGATATTGTCGAATGCCCTAAGATCGTCTTTTCCTGGAATGCGATAAGTCCGGTGACGGGCAGCCATAGCATCGCGATTTCTACTCGGTGGCCCACGCGCGATACGAATATGGTCGCAACGACCGATGGAGGTGCAACCTGGCAGGTCCTCCTTGCTCCAAACCGGACATGGGCCCTCGATATCGACCAAAGAAAGGAAATGACCTCAAGTCCGGCCGATCCTGCGTACCCCTTACCGCTCCATTTTTTTGCGGGGCTTTTCGATGTGCGTCCCGATACCGTTCCCGGCGGCCTTATTCAGGAGACCACGGACGGCGGCCGGACCTGGCGGTCCACAGGGTTCCCATCCTCCGACTCGCTCCTGGAAGCCTGGGTAATGAAATACGATACCCTCTCCGGTCGACTTGCCGTGGCGACCGATTCCGGAATTTATATTGGCGATCCCGCGAACGGGAGCGTTGCGGAACGCGAATCGAATGATTCGATCCAATTCCTTCAGAATGCGAACGGCCTCACGCTCTCTTCACCCGATCCGATCGATCGTTTCACGCTATACGACCTCGTCGGCCGCATCGTCTATCGTTCGGAGAACAATGGAACGTTTTTTCGCGTCTATCCTTCCAATTTCCGTTCCGGCATCTACGCCGCAGAAGCCGCAAGAAAACACGAGCCTCCGGTCCGGAGGCTCGTGTTCGTCCCATAAGGACCATTTCCTTTAAAGCCCTCTTACTTGACCACAATACTTTTCTCAGCTCGAAGGCCAGTGGCTGTTTCAATCGAGCAATGGTAGATTCCGGGCGTAAGATCACCTAACGTAACCGGGATCGCATGCGGACCCTCGAGGAGCGTTCCGTCATACTCTTCGGCGACAACGCGGCCCAGCACATCCGCGACCGTAATACGAACGCGCTCGCTCTGTGGCAATGAAAAATAAAGCGTCGTGCTTCCCTCACAGGGATTCGGGGCGGTCTCGAGCGATAGGGACGTCGCCGCTGGTGAATTCGACGTCAAAACACCGGAACTTGCGGTCGAATAATCGGCAATCCCGGAACCCTGAGACACGGCAGCGACCGTGTATGAAGCAGAGGTCCCTCCCGCGCTCACATTGCTAAAGCGTGGATCGAAGGACGAGGGAGCACTCATATAGAGCATCAGCGAGTCGGTCGGTTTCCCGATCTTGAAAATTCCAAAGTTCGAAGTAATCACCGCGGTATCGGTCCCCGGAATAAAAGTAATGGCGTATGGAATGAGGCCGTATGGAACTTTCGGGCACGGCGACCACAGCAAGCCCGAAGAAGACGTATAGAAAAGGCCGGCACTATCGGGATTCATGCTCGCCGTATCGCGCACCGCCGCATAGCCGATCGTTGCCGTGGAATCGAAAGCAACGGCCATCACATTTTTCTGTTTATACGTTGCACCGCCGAGCGAGATCGGCGCCCAGTGACTGCCGTTGTCGGACGTTTCGAAGACCTGCGCAGAATCGGTCCCGAACCATCCGTGGGAACCGACCCAGCACGCCGCATTATAAAAGCTCTGTTTATTGTGTCCGGCCTGCGGAATGAAAGACGGCGAAACCCACGTCTGTCCGCCATCGCGCGTTACTTTGATCTGCCATTTGCCCGAAGCCGCATCGCCAATGACGGTCCCGTTCGTCGCACTCGAAAAATGGATGGAACGGATCGGAATACCGGGACTCGGAAGCTGGCTCCAGCTATTTCCGCCATCGAGCGTGGAATAGACCTGCGTTGCCCCGGCAAACCATGCCGTCTGGTTATCGACCGCATCGAGCGTGTAGATCGGTTCGCCGCCCGGGATATCTGCCGGCGCGCTCCAACCGGTATCGGTGCGCACGGAATACTGGCTGATCAAAATCGTCGAATCGATTCGGAGCTCGGGATCGACATAGCTCAAAAAGTATCCGAAGCCCGCCCAGCCGTTTACAGCGTCGAGCTGCTTTACGCATGTGGCGTGCTGCACGAGGAGGCGGTGGTCCATCCCCGGCTCTGGGGTGAGCGAGATCTGGACGGTCAGCGTGTCGGGCGGAGTTCCGGGATTGATCACAAATCGAACCGGAACGGAACCGCTGGAGAACTGCGCCGTCCGAATAAGATCGTAGGATCCAATTGCGGAGTCCTGCGATGGCATCGTCCCAAGAGGTTCGTTCGTCCACGTATTCTGGTATCGGGGATCGTAGCCTTTCCATGTATATCCCGGTCCGGGAAGGATCATTGCAGTAAGATTACTGCCCGGCGCCGTCGAGATATTGATAAAATTCACCACGACCGTGGACTGTTGATTATAGGGTCCGAGCACGCCCAGATAATGATTCCCGATCGAATAATCCTGCACGGCGAGCGATGGCGTCGTCGAGGGGGCCAGGGCCGCACCGGCGTTGACTCGGCCATGGTAGAGATAGGCATTTTTCCCTTTGATCGGATCGCACGTTTCAATGACTTTCTTTTTCACCGCGTCCGGTGAAAGCGTCGGATAGGCGGACATGACAAGCCCGCAGATCCCGGCCGTGATCGGACCCGAAAAGCTCGTTCCATCGACGCCGACCTGCGGATCGGTATATTCGTTGTTTTGGGTTCCCAGATCGGTCGTATAAATCGCAACGCCCGGTGCAAAGACCGAAACGCTATGGCCGTAATGCGTAAAGGAAGAAGGATTATCGTTCCTGTCCGTGGCCCCGACCGAAAGCACGCCGGGAACGCACGCCGGATAGAACGGCGTGATGTCGTTATTCAGGGAATAGTTACCCGCGGACGCGACGCAGACCTGCCCGCGTGCCGTGATCTCTTCCGGAAAGATAGACGCGAACGGCAACGCTTCCGCATCGGACCGACCGCCCCAGGAATTATTAATGACGGCATGCGTGGCGTACTTCGCGCAAAACGTGGAGGCATAATGGATCCCCTCGTAGGCGCCGGTAAGCTGGCCGTTATTGTCCGAGATACGAACGGCAAGGATTTTACACTTTGGGGCAACGCCGGCAATACCGACATTATTATTGGCTACGGCGCCGAAACAGCCGGTCGTTTCGGTTCCATGACTCCCTTCGCAATCCGCACCGCAGGGCGGTGCAGCGACCACATTATTATTGAGCGCGGTGTTCCAGCCTTCCCAGTCATCGACGTAGCCATCGCCATCGTCGTCAATGCCGTTCGTCCGTTTATCGTGACCGTTGGCATCGAGCCCGGTCTCACCGGGATTAAACTTGATGTTGGCTTTCAGGTCCTCGTGGTTGACGTTCACGCCTTCATCGACGTCTGCAATGATGACGTTGGTATCGCCCATCGTGACATCCCATGCGCTTTCGGCCTGAATATTTTGCAAATAGTACTGATCGTTCACTCCGGGATCGTTCGGAACGTTCAAGGCATGGTCCGAACTCAGGGAACGGTCGTTCGAGGAATGGTCCACCACCTGCGATTTGAATATATATCGGGGCGAAGCCGATTGAACAAGACCGGTTTGAAGCAGCCGGACCACGACGCCAAGCGGCGCAGCATTGCCTGCATAGTTCACGACGTACATACGATCGATCCCGAACCGGCGACTGATGGAATCCTTCCATGCGACGGGATCGAACGGTTCCACGGACGTAACGCCAATTTCGCCGAAGATCCTCATCACCGGATCCCCTTTCTTCCGGTCGATGGGCATATTGATTTGTTCGAGCGGCGGGAGGTACCCGGCACGAAATTGCACATACACTACGCCGGGAACCCGTGAGGCATACGATGCGAACGTATCCACATCGGAGGGTGCGGTCTGCGCAAAAACCCGTGCGTTAAAAAGTAAGCAAATAAACAGTAAAGGAACGAGAATGCGAGAAATCTTCATAGGTATTCAATTAGAAACGAGGAACGAGTTTTTCGCTCCCTGCAAATATACGGCTCCTGCGCCGATCGAAGGAAAATTACCCGTTAACCCTCGAATTCTGGTCGTTGCTGTCGAATTCTTGTATTAACCCTCGAATTCTTCCTGTTCGAGTTTTTTTCGAACGCGGGCGCGCACGGCCCCTTCCAGGAGGGCGACAAGGGTCACAAGAAACGCGAGGCTCGGCCAGTAATATCCTGCGGAGCGATATCCATAATGGATTTCGAAGATCAGAAGTACCATGGGGATCGGCACCAGTAATCCGATTGCAACCTGTCCGATAATGCCGCCGCGGTTCGGCGCGCGTGGTTGCGCGAATGGCATTTTCGGAGAAAGCAGCATCAGGATCTGAAAAATTATTCCGCCCAGCGAAAGTAAAACCAGCGTGTGCTGCACCGCATGGGCCACCGGCATAAAGTACGAAAACACGACGGCAAGGACAACCATATACGGCAGAACGATCGACACGGTCAGCGCATTTCGGATCGATAGCAAAAGTTTAGACCGCTCGATCGGCGCGCAAAAGAAAATCCACGCGGCTTTGTAATTTTCCGTATGGAGCACTGCCTGTAACAACAACATCGGCATCAGCAGCGCGATCATATAGACGAGATTAAAAGTAGCCGCCTTCTTGAGCGTTGCCGTAAAAGGATCGACCACTCCTCCGTTGATGATCGCGATCAATAAATAGATGATCGTAATGGGAAGCATTGCCAGCATTCCCATACGGAACTTATGATCGAACCGGAACTGGGCTCGAAAGATCATAAACACCGCTCTGGCTTCGTCCGATCGAGCAAAACGGATCGCAAGCCGGTACAGAACGCCATCCCCCGTTCTACGCTTGCTTTTCTCCTGGGACGAGTTTGCGACGGTGAAGTCCAGGATCTCGCTCTGATAATGTTTGCTCAGCAACACGTGGGAAAGCCATGCAAGCATCGCAAGCGCAACAAATGCAAAAAGGGCGAGCCATGGATACAGTCCATAGGCAATCCCACTCGCCAGCGCGACCAGCGAAGCAAACCAAAAGGAAGGCAGGAGCGCGAGCCATGGCTGCAACGAGATCGTAAGAGGTGAAAAATCGACGCCGCGATGGATATTCGAGATCACGACGAACCCCATGATCGTTATGAACGTCCCGAAAAATTGTATGTAGCCGAGTACTTTGGTCCTCGCCTTCGGGCTCGCGCGGCGCAGCAGGACGCCATACAGGACAATGATTCCCATGGCCGCGGCAATACTGCAGAGCACCGTCGCACACGCCAGCATCAGGTGTGCCGGCAGGTCCGGGTGGATGAGTTCCATCCCGATCACAGGACCGATCGTGAGCAATAGCGAAATCCCCGCGCTATAACAGAGCAGCACGGCTAACCGCGAAAGAAAAAACGTTTCGCTCGTTACGGGCAGGAACGAGATGATCTGCGCTTCATCCGGTGAAAGGAACCCGGTCCCGAACGAAAGAAAAATGTTGCTCGCGGTCACCATGCTGACATAGAGCAGAAAAAACCCGACCGCGCTGACAAAGGCCTCCCCGGACGCATTATGTGCGAACAGCCGCAGGGTCATGGCGCCGATCGCAAGATAGAGGATCATCATCCAATACGCCGAAGCCCGGCTCATTTTACGGCGCCGCCCCCAGCCAGACCGGACGCTTGCCATGCGCCACTCGCTCGTGAGCGCATACCGCGTGAGAACTTTTACCTGTGAAAGGTCAATGGAACGAAACATATCTTACGAAAGGGCGCGCAGGACTTCTTCGGTCGAGCGTTCGATGTCCACTCCGCCTGTAAATTTATGGAATGCGAGTTCGAGCGACGGGGCTCCGGACTGCTCGAGCAATTCGGAGGGCGTCCCGATGGCGACCAACTGTCCATGGTGGATGATCGCGATCCGGTCGCAGAGCCGCTCGACGACGTCGAGGACGTGGGAACAAAAAAAGATGGTCCTGGCGGAACGCTGTTCGAGGCCCGTCGAAGTGCCATGGGCAAATCGCCGCAGGACTTCCTTAAAAATAAGTGCCGCGTTTGCATCCAAACCCGACAGCGGTTCATCGAGGATGAGGACTTCCGGGTTGTGGATCAGCGCCGCGATGAGCAACACTTTTTGCTTCATCCCTTTCGAAAATTCGGAGAGCAATTTTTTACGGTCCTGCCGCGAGAGTTCGAAGAGCGTAAATAGCTCCTCGCGTTGCTCGCTCAATCGCGCGCGATCGATGTGTCGCAATGTTCCGGCCAGGTCCAGATATTCATCGGCGGTAAGGCTTTCGTAAAGGATCGCGTTCTCGGGAACGTAGCCGATCCGTTTCTTTACTTCGAGCGGTTCCTGCTGCACATCGAATCCCGCAATACGTACGGTCCCGGTCGTAGGCCGTGAAAGTCCGGTCAGGACTTTTACCGTCGAAGACTTCCCTGCCCCATTCGGGCCGAGGAACGCGAAAATTTCGCCGGCTTCGATCTGTAGCGAAAGATCTTCGACCGCTACGGTATTGCCATAGTGCTTACTGAGATGAAGAATGTCGATCATGGTCGTTTAGTAAACGCCGATAGAATGGGAAGTATTATTCCGGCATTTTGATGCGAACAACAAGCGCGGGCGAGTTCAGTTCGATCCGGTCATACTCCAGTTCGAGTTTATTCTCACCGGCATTCACCTCGATTCTTTTTGGTACGCGGATCGTTTCGATATTCACCGGGTCCGAAAATCGAATAGCGATATCCGGGGGAACCGAATGGTCCACATGGTCGGCGATGCCATTCCATCGTTCGACACTACGTAGAAAAAAGGACCCGGCCGTGGAATCGCTTGGGATGGTCCCCTCGAATTTCCAATACGTCGTCGTGTAACTGGTAAAGTCCCGAATAATGAGCATGTGGTCGTTCTCGCTGCCGGAGTAGAGGAGCACCGCTGCGCTGGGGGGGATCGATGGCGGCAGGCCATACAGCACGTCGCTCATGGTCCCGAGCGTGACACCATGCAGGTGCGTCAATGCTTCGAGCGATTCCGAAGTCGTAGGACCGGCCAGCGTTTGGCCATGGAGCACATCATGAAACTGATAACGTTCGGGCGAAGCGAGGAGACGCGCGACCGTGATTCCGAAGGGACCGGAGACCTCGATACTAAGCGAGTCTATTCGGTTCCCGGTCGCCCCTATCCGTTTACTTTTGATCCGGAAGCTCGCGGAGTTCGACTCGTCTCCTTCATCGACGGTAATATCGCCCGTGGCATTCAATGATCGTGCATTGCGAGAATAACGATCGACCCAGGCGCGAATATGGTCGATCGCCACGGCGCTCGTATCGACCGTGAGTTGAGCCGGCTGTTTTGTGACTTTCGGCGCCGGCGCACAGCTGGAAATAATAGCAAAACCGGCTAAAACGAAGACGATTGTTTTGTTCCCGAACCGCATTAAAAAACGATTTATTTTCATCGAATACGCTGAAATAACAACACCCTCCGCTTATACAGTCCTTATTTCACTATACAGTCGTGGCCGCCTTGTCCTGTTCACTACGCAGGAAAATTGTTTCATGTAAAATAAAAATAATAAAAAACCTGGAAAAACTTGGAATAAACGCTTAAACAGCAATTTCGGAACGATTGGCATTCTAATGGACAGAGTATGATTCGTCCGTCATTATTGACGGTTATAGTGAACACGAACTAACTTAATCGAAAGGCGAAACTCAGGTAATAACGGCACAATCCCTGTTTCCGAATTTTGTATCGAATGCTTTGCCATCGTAATAACGTCGTCAATTCTTTTCATCTAGCGTAGTACCGTTACACCACATTATGAAATCATTTTTTCGAAACATTGCCTTTGCCCTCTTCGTATTCGGGATCGGGAGCGCAGTTATGCCAATCTGTGCACCTGCCCAAACGTTTTCTCATGCCGTTGTCATTATGACGGGTACCGTCCACTCGGACGATAACGCGAAGCCGACCTCGGTGAAGGTCAGCATTCGCGAGACCGGAGACACTGCGCGTGAAATAACCTGCAGCACTTCGAACCGCGAGACGGGAAAATACCTCGTTATTCTCCAGCCCGGTAAAAAGTACTGGGTCCATTTGGAAGGCGATTCCATTCTGACTCGCGACGTCCTCGTCGCGACGCCGGACGCGACGCAAACAGAGCAACTCAAGCAGGACTTTACGGTCGCGCTTCGAGAAACGGATGTCGCCACAAAATCGCAGGGAGTTCAACAAAATTAGAGCGTTCTGAAAATTAGAGTGTCCTGTCACGGGCTTTTCATGGCGGATTCGGTCGCACGCCGAAATCCGAGTGCCTGTGGCGAAAGCAAAAGAAGCAGAAGCACCGCGCATGAGAAATCATGCGCTGAGAGCGGCAACCATTTCGGGGCCGCTCTTTTTTTATAGCCGCTCGGAGCGGCTCGTTTTAATAGCCGCTCGCTTTTATTACATTTTTCATCGTTTCTCCATTTAAGCTTTATATTAGCGGATCGAATGTTGACCGGAAGCATCGGATTCGCCATAATACGTCATAGTGATTCGGCAAACCGTAACCATCTGGAACCGTGCAGGGCTTCATACGCGCCCGGCGGCGGCCATCGTGAAGCTGGCGAGCAAATTCGAATCGGAGTTTTACATCATCAAAGAAGGGTTTCGAATTAATGGCAAGTCGATCATTGGTGTTATGACACTGGCCGCCGCTCAGGGTACAACGCTCGAACTCGAATTTGACGGCCCTGACGAAGCGAAAGCCATGCAGGTCATGGTCGATTATTTTGGAAAAGGCTTTGAAGAAGAAATGTGAATAACACAGCAAGGATGTGGTAAGACCTCCTCATAAAGAAGCGAAAGAGACGCTACGATTCAGCGGAATTGCAGCGAGCCGTGGTATTGCCATCGGTCCGGCATACCGATACGAGCGCACGCTTTTGAATGCGGAAGACCACCAACTCGCCCTGAACGACGTCGGCCGCGAGATTGAACGCTTCGATACTGCCGTTCAGAAGGCACGCCAGGAAATAGAAAAAGTCCGTCGTGTCGCCGAACAAAAGGTCGGAACCCCCGCCTCATCAATCTTCGAAGCACAAATGATGATGGTCTCGGACGAGTTTATTCTAAGCTCGATCCGCCAGCGCATCAAGGAAGAATTGAAGCCAGCGGCCTATGCAGTCGATTTCGAGCTGTCCTCTCATCAGCATGTGCTGGAAGCGAGCGAAAATGCGACGATGCGCGACCGTGCCAATGATATCGAGGACATTAAGCAGCGCCTGCTGCGGTATTTACTCGATCGTAAAAAATGGCTTTCGAAGATCGATGTACCCTCCATTCTTGTCGCAACGAATTTAACTCCCGCCGACGCTATCCTCTTCGCCCGGTCCTCCATGCTCGGCTTTGCGATCGATGGCGGCGGCGTGACGAGCCACGTAGCCATTCTGGCTCGTTCGTTGGGAATCCCCGCGCTCGTCGCTCTTCACTCCGCGTCGGAACATATCGAAACCGGCGATACCCTGATCCTCGACGGTGAACGAGGAGAGCTCATCGTGTGCCCTGACTCGGAGACCCTCCGCGGATATGAACAGGAACAAAGTCTCGTCCTGGGAACCGGTGCAGATTTTGGAGGTCCGCTGCTCGAAGCCGGCACCTCTGTCGTTCGAACGGCCGACGGACACCCGATCTCGATCCTGATGAACCTGGAATTCGGGAGTGAGATCGCCATCATAGAAGCCGAGCGCCTAAGCCAGGCCGTTACCGGTACCAACGAGGAAAAACGCCTCGGGCTCGGATTGGTACGCACGGAACATTTTCTTCTGCTCCACGATGAGTTCCCAACGGAAGAAGAACAAAACGCGCTCTATAAGGACCTTGCCGACCGGTTCTTTCCTGCGCCCGTCACTTTGCGTACCTTCGATGTCGGCGGGGACAAAGTATTGAGCGGCTCGTATCGCGAAGATAATCCATTCCTGGGCTGGCGCGGGCTCCGGATTTCGCTCGATGAGCCCGATCTTTTTCTGGCACAGTTACGCGCAATTCTTCGGGCTTCGGTGCGGGGCAACGTCAAAATTATGTTTCCCATGGTCACCACCGCGGACGAACTCACACGCGCCCTGGAATTCGTGGACGAAGCCAAAGCGACGCTCCACTCGAACGGCGAGCCGTACGACGAGCGGATCCCGATCGGCATCATGGTAGAAGTTCCCAGCGCGGCCATCCTTGCGGATTCCTTCGTGCCTATGGTCGATTATTTTTCGATCGGTTCTAACGATCTTACCCAGTATGCGCTCGCCGTCGATCGCGGAAACGATCTTATTGCCAGCCTCTATCAGGAACTGCACCCGGCCGTGCTGAAGCTCATTTGCATGACGGCGGAGGCTGGAAAGCGTGGCGGGAAGCCCGTTTCGATCTGCGGTGAATTGGGAAGTTATCCATTAGCAACGCCGATCGTTGTCGGCATGGGAATCGAAGAAATCTCCGTTTCCCCTTCGGCCGTTCGTTCGCTGGCAACGCGACTGCAGTTACTTCATTATTCCGAGTGCAAAGCGCTCGCCGATCGCGTGCTTGCAAATTCCTTCTCTCCGGAAGACGTAAAGCGGCAAATCCTGCAGTTCCTTTCAGAACGTCAACTCATTGATATTTTCAGCGAGACCGCGTTACGCCCGGGATTTGGCGCTCGATTGATCAAGCGGTAACTTCTCAAGCGGTAACTTC
>JAJPIQ010000088.1 GCA_021324685.1 Bacteroidota bacterium | reverse complement strand
TATTTGTTGTAATAGAGCCTTGATAGGAGATCACTCTTGTATTTGCTGTGCCGCCCATAGTCGCTGCCTGTTGTGCGCGCATTATGCTTGGAAGCATTAAAAGGAACATTGCTGCAAAAAAGATTGATGTCAGAAGACAGATGGATTTTAGAGCAATCAAGGAATCGGTGCGTTTTTTCATTGTCGTAATTGGTTTATAGGAAACAATGGTCGAAATCAATGAGCAAAAAGGGGCAAAGCACCCAATAGGGAAGCGCAAATATTGCCTTATTCATACTCATTAGAAGACTTCTGTAGCACGCAAGCTTGATTGGGATGCGTGCGTCAGGGCAAACATACAACTATTTTGGCTGACGACCTTAGAACGCTAAAGATTCTCTTTACACTGCTTTCAGCCCATTTACGCGATAATATATATATAGCACCGGCGGACCGATCACATAAAACCCTGCGGTCCAGAGCCATCGCTTTATGCGCGATGAGGTATTCGCCGCGCAATGCTGGCCGATCGGCCGGCCCGCGACAATAGCAAAAACGATCATAACGGCCGTAATCGCTAATTGTAGTCCGGCATAATGGCTCGAACGAGACCAGATGAGGGCAAATGTATTATAGGTCGAAAGCGGCGCAACAAGAACATAGAGCGCCAGGGAAATCCACATTGCTTTATAACCACGAGAGGGCATACCTATGAAGGACAGCGATTCGAGGGCCAGCGTTCCACGAACATTCGCTCATCCATCAATAAAAATTCATATTTTCCAGACAATGTCGCGGACAAGTCCCGGCCCGAACTCCAGGGCGATCTTTTCTAAAATTGCAGTTTTCTGCATGGTAAGTTCATAGCGCCAAACGGGATTTTTTACACGAACGGTTAAAATCCCTTTATCTAATTTCTCGGCGGTGGTCGCATTGGCAATTCGGTCGCCGACGGTTTCCGCCCAGCCGGTAATTACGGAATACGAGCGAGCTTTTTTATCGAGGCCGAATTCTTTCAGCACTTCGGGGATCATATGCTGCAGCGAGAGCGGATGCGCCATAGGTTATGCGACTAACCCGTTTTCGACCGTGAAAATTCTATGATCGCTTCCGAGATGGATTGCCTTAAAGCGCTCGCCTTCGGTCGAAGTAATAAAAGTTTGACCGAAGCTTCTTGAGGATGCCCGTTCCAGGAGTTGAACGGCTCGGCGTTCGTCCAGTTCGCTAAAGACGTCGTCCAATAAAAGGATCGGTGTCTCGCCGGAAGCGGTACGAAGGTATTCGAATTCGGCAAGCTTCATCGCAACTAACAGTGTTTTATGCTGCCCCTGCGAGGCATAGAGCCGTGCTTCCTGGCCGGGATTGATGCAGAGCAGGAGTTCATCCCGATGAGGCCCGAAGAGCGTCGTTCCGCGGCGGATTTCTTCCGAAAATGCATAGTTCGATTGCTCTTCAAGGAATGTCGCAAAATCCGCCGCCTGAAGTTTAGAACCCATCGGCTGATATTCGATAGAGGGTCGCTCGCGTCGCTCGGAGAGCAGCGCATAGGAGTCGGTGAGGCAGGGAAGGAATTCTTCGCAGAATGCCGCCCGGCGGCGCATGATGCGGCTGCCGTGTTTAATCAAAAGCACGGTCCACGGTTCGAGCATCGCCTGCAAGTTCCCTGACGATCGGCGTTCTTTTCGGGCGTCGCCCAGTACGGCATTACGTTGTTTAAGTGCGCGGCGATATTCAATCTCATCTTCGAGATACGCGCGGCTGGCCTGCGAGAGGACCATATTCAAAAACCGCCGGCGTTCACCCGGGGAACCGCCCGTGATAATTTTTTCGTCGGGTGTAATGATCACGACCGGCGCTCGCCCGATGAGATCGGCCGAGGAACGGACCCGCTCGCTGTTCGCGAATAACGTTTTTTTAAGCGGCGGGCCTATGTCGATCGTAACCAAAACACGGTGGGGAACTTCGAGATCGCTGAAAAAACGTGTTTCGACTTCGAGGGTCTGCTCGTCCGTTCGGATCAGGACGCTATCCGTCGAAGTTGTAAAACTTTTTGTGAGCGTTGTTAAGGAGAGAGCTTCCAGAATGGAAGTCTTACCGGCTCCATTCGGCCCGGTGAGGATGTTTATTTTCGGCGCGAGTTCGCGAACGAGCGTGTCCGAATGATTTCGGACATTCTTCAGATGGATCGAATCGGCGCGCACAGAACCTTGATTTTAGGAGATTTTTAAGATCAACTCGATAGGATGCGAAGCAGAATCTATCTGAATCTAAAATTCTCCTAAGATCAAGGGTTGGTTATGCATTGAGTCGGACGGGCATGACGAGCATCAGCAGGTCTTCCTCGTTGGTGCTGGCGGGCTCGATGATCGCTGCGCGCGTGGGGGTCGAAAATTTGAGAGAGATCTCCTCGGTATCCAAATGTCCGAGCGCATCTTCAATAAAGCGGCCATTGAACCCGATCGTAAGCTCGTCGGAGGAGTAATCGCAGGGAATATGCTCGCGTGCTTCGTTTCCGGCATCGTAATTCTCGGCGAGCACCGACATCTGGTCTTTCGCAAGCTGAAAGCGTAGCTGGCGTGTGTTTGCATTTGCGAAGATCGAAACGCGCTTTACCGAACGCAGCATGGCGTCCTTCGAAATAAGAAGGTGCTTATCGTTCTCACGGGGAATGACGGCCTCGTAGTTCGGGTATCGTTCGTCGATCAGGCGGGAAAGGATGGTGGTCTGGCCAGATTTGAACTGGACGTGCGTGGGGCTGAAACTGACCGCGATCGTGTCTGCATCGTCGAACGATTTTGCGACGAGGCCGAGCGCTTTGGAGGGAACGATAATATCGAGTTCGGAATCGGTCTTGAGCGTTGCATTCGTGAATCGCACAAGGCGGTGGCCATCGGTCGCGACGGCGCGCGTTCCATCCGGCGAGAACTGGAACAGGACCCCCATCATGCTGGGCCGCAGATCGTCCGTCGAAACGGCAAAAAGCGTTTTCGAGATCAGCCGTTTCAAGGTTGCGGCATCGGCGGAAATCGAGCCTTCGGGTTTGAAATCGGCTGCGGCATTCGGAAGTTGTGCGGTCTCATCGACCGAAAGCTGGTAATTACCCTGAGCCGTCTGTAACAGCGCGCGCCGTGTTGTTTTATCGAGCGTAAACGTCAGTTCACCCTCGGCCAGGGCGCGAACGATCTCATAGAACAATTTCGCCGGAATATTCGCCGAGCCATCCTTGACGCCGCTGACTTCAAGCGATGCCGTAACTGTTATTTCGAGATCGGTACCCGTAAACGTAAGAGAATCGCCCTTTAACTCGACGAGGATCGTTTCGAGCTGGGGAAGTGTCGATTTCGATGGAATGACAGCGATCACTTTTGCAAGGGTGTCCTGCAGGGGCTTGATTTGCGCAATGAATTTCATGTGGCCGAAAACAGACTAATAGGATGATTGGACATTTCAGACCGCCGTTCGATGCGGTCTGCTCTCTACAAACCACAAACGATTCAGTACTGCGCCCGAAATGTGTCAGAAATCTTAAGGAAAAAATCGAAACAGAAAATTATCGCTGTAATTCCCTCTCGATCGTTTTAGAGCGAGCGCTTCCGAAACCGCGAGCCGAATTTTCGAGCGTATTTTAAGAGCCAGTGTAATAAGATCGCCCAACTCCTGCTAAGCGAATGGTCCGCTTCGAGTAGAAACCGGAGATCGCGTACGTCCTCTTCGGACATCGGAAGTTGTGCCGGGGCGACGGCCGTTTCGACGGGCGCATTTGTCTCGACATGTTCGGAAGAGCCGAGAAATTGCCCAAGCAGGTTGCGCAGGCGAGCGTCGATCGTATTCAGCCGCTCTTTCAGCGATGAGTCCGTTTCATATTTTTGAAGGAATTGCACATGGTCGTGCAGGACGGCAAGTTTTTTTGTCAGTTCCGGAGTAAGAAATTCCTTTGCTTCTTCTTCGAGCGCGTGAGCCAGAACTTCCAGGTCGCCGATCGTTTCGGGATCGGCGCGGAACCGCTCGGCTTCCGTAAGGTCGTCGATATTGATATATACATTCGAAAGCTGCTGGAGCTCGTGCCCGAAGGGAACTTTGCGCTGGCCGATTTGAGTCCGGACGCCGGCGAGCATCTGTTCGAGCACATGGCGGCGGGCCGTGCCTTCGGTGACGCGAAGCTGATGTTCGATATCTGCCTTTTGGGCCTGCAAATCGAGTAGAATTCGGTCCTTGATTTGCCCTCGCGCGACCATATCGGCAATCTGAGCCTCGCTGGCATATACTTCGACATGCCCGATCTTGATCGCATTGATCGCAATGTTCTCGTCCATTTTCGATCGAATCAGGTCTTCCTCGAGAAGTACCGCTCCGTCCGTGATAATGAGGATCTCGGCACCGGACAAGTGTTCCATCTCCTGAATATCGTCGAGGGCCTGAAGGATCGCTTTTTGAAGGACCGTGCCTTCGCCCAAGTGCGTGATCCGGAGCACAAAACGCATCAATGCCTCATAGCTGGCCTGGTCGACCGCCGTATGAAGTTCCCCGACCTGATCGTCGAAGGTGCGCAGGCTGATATGCCCAAGCTCCGATTTGTTTTGTTTCAGGAAAATATAGAGGATCGCTTTGGCAAGATGGATCCGATGATGCGCCTGCATCGAGCGCGACGTATCGAACAGGATATAGACCTTCTGCTTGCGGCTGTCGAAGCCGAAGCCCTGATCGGTATCGTCAACGGGAAGGATGACGCCGCTCTTGACCACCGGCATCCAAAGTTCCCTCAGCGCGAGGCGCTGCAAAAAGATCTCTTCCGGGAGCAGGAACTGGGTGGGATAGACCCGAGGGGCATCATGATAACTTGTGATAAGGTCGGCCGCGTAGCGGTCGCCGGCCGGAGAATAGCGGTGCCGGTCTTCCGGCTCCGGGCCCGCAGCCTTTTTTGCGCCGCCGATCGAGGGCAACTCCAGTGCCGCTCCGACTTTCTGCGACAGCGGGCTTAACTCGTCCTCCAGGATCCGCGCGATCTCGAAGATCGCGGTAAAGTCCTCCGGCAGCTTCTCATAAATATGCGAGAAGAAACCGAATTCCTCCATGACGGAAAAAAACGATCGCTCGGAGGACATAGGAATTTAGGAAGTATGAATGATGGAACTCCGGACGTTCTGTTTCAGTGCAGGGGTGAGAACTCCAACGAGATGTCCATAATTTCCGGAGTGTTCCCAATGCGGATCGGCGGTCCCCAGGTCCCTGAGCCACAGGAGACATAGACGTGCGTATGGCCTTTTTTCTTATATCCCCAGCTTACTTCGTAGACGCGCTGCGTTATATAGTTCCACGGCCAGATCTGGGCGTGATGCGTATGGCCCGAGAGCTGAAGGTCGATGCCGTGTTCTTCTGCTTCTTCGAGGTGGAACGGGGTATGATCGAGCAAGATCAGGGGTTTCGATCGGTCGAGCGGAAGAAGAAGTTCCTGAAGCGACCGGCGTTCCAAGTTCGCGAACTGTTTGGCCGCCCGGTCTTCGCGACCCACAAGATACACGCCTGCTATTTCGATGGCTTCGTCCCTCAGCATGTGGATCCCGTGAGCTTCCAGATACGCACAGCTCGTTTCGGCATTGCCGATATACTCGTGGTTCCCGGTGATCGCGAAGACCCCGTAGGTACTTTCGATCCTGGTCAGTTCGCTTCCGAGATCGAGTTGCATGACGGGATGGGGGTTCCCATCGACCTGATCGCCGACCATGAGCACCAGATCGGGTTTTATCCGATTGATTTTGTTCACCATTTGCCGGACCATTCGCCGGCCGATGAGCGTGCCCATGTGCATATCGCTGATGGCCGCAACGCGCAGCGGCCTACCGGGTTTCGAAATAGAAATTCTCAGGGGTTTCACACGAATGTTTCTTGCGTTGATAAACCCGAGAAACATCGCAAGCAGTATGAACGAAGAAACGACAATGGCGATCGTGGCTTTTGTCGCCGGCTCCATCGGAGGGATAAACGCAAATAGGGCATTTGCCAGCCGAGCGAGATCCAATACGACGGCCGCCAGGAAAAACCACGTCATCGCCCCGAGCCAGAATGAACCGATCCAGGTCAGGATATCGCTCAGGAGGGTGCTCGATTTAGATTCCAGATATTGCCCGACGAGATAACAAGCGGCCAGGAACAAAAAAATGGGAAGGAAACCGGAATGGATCCAGGAATTTCGTGGGATCGCGGCCTCGAGCCGTGCAAAAATATACCAGTTGATCAGCGCGTAGATCGTGAAGACGATCGAAAAAAACGCAAGGAACGATCTTCGGCGTTCACGCCGGCGAAGGCGCACTTCCGCTGTAGCGTCCGTAGTCATACTCATTTGGGGGACAAGGCAAAAGAACGTGGTCGTTACCGCGTCATCTGGCGGCTCCGAAGGATATTCAGAAAAAAGATAATGATCGCGGCGATGAGGAGAACATGAACCCAATAGGCCGCCGCACCAAAGCTAATGAAACCGATAAGCCATAGAATAAGAAGAAGTGCGATCAAAAACCACATATTCGTAAGACGAAAAAATTGACGGGATTACGCTACCAATTCTTCCTTCATACCCACTTCCTGTGCCACTCCGTATTCCTTTAGCTTGCGCCATAACGTGGTGGTGGAAATGCCGAGCCGCTCGCAGGTCAATACTTTGTTGCCCTGCGTGGCACGAAGGGTCTCGAGAATATATCGTTTTTCCAACTCGTCCAGGGTCGGCTGATCGTCGACGATGTCGGAGATACGAACTCGAGCGTCATACAGGTCCTTCGGAAAATGCTCCGTACCGATCGACGGTCCTTCCGCAAGGATCACCGAGCGTTCGAGGACATTTTGCAGTTCACGAATATTCCCGGGCCACGAATAATTCATGAGTTCCTCGAGCGCCTTTTCCGAAAGCTGGCACTCCGGCCGGCCGAATTTTTCCGAAAATCGCTGGCAGAAGAACTGCGCCAGGATCGGAATATCGGACTTGCGCTCCCGGAGCGGAGGAAGGTGGAGCGAAATAACATTGACTCGATAATAGAGGTCTTCGCGGAACCGTTTTTCGGCGATGAGCCGCTTTAAATCTTTATTGGTGGCGCAGATGACCCGGACGTCCACGAGGATCGGCTTCGCATCGCCGATGCGGTAAATTTTCTGGTCCTGTAAGAATCGAAGCAGCTTGACCTGGAGGGGCAATTCCATTTCCCCGAGTTCATCGAGAAAGATCGTTCCGCCATTGGCTTCTTCGAACAACCCTTTTTTATTCGTCTGCGCCCCGGTAAAGGCTCCTTTCACGTAGCCGAATAGTTCCGACTCCTGCAGGTCCTTCGGTAAGGCTCCGCAATTGATCGGCACGAACGGCTTATTCTTGCGCGACGAATTAATATGCAGGGCTTCGGCAATGAGCTCCTTCCCGGTGCCCGACTCCCCGCCGATAAGGACGGTCGAATCGGTAGGCGCGACTTTTTTCACGACGCTTAAGACCTCGAGGAGCTGGGGGTCCTCGCCGATAATATTTTCGAACCCTTCACGGAGGCCCGCGATCCGCGTACGCAATGCGATCGCCGTTTGTAAGCTGCTTTTTTCGGCGGCTTTCTCGACAAGCAGTACGAGTTCGTCTGGAACGATATCGGATTTCCGAAGATAATCGTAGGCCCCGGCCTGCATCGCCTGGATACCGGTCCGTTCGGAACCGGCGCCCGTCATCACAATAATCTCGGTCCCGGGAGAACGCTGGCGGATTTGTTTAACGAGCTCGATGCCCGAGATTCCGGGCATATTCATATCGGTCACGATCACGTCCGCGCCTTCGGCCTCGAAGGCTTTGAGCGCATCTTCCGCCGTGGAAGCGGTTTCGACGCGGTGACCGCCTCGTTCAAGGATCGTCCGGTAGGTGAGCAGGATATTCTGCTCGTCATCGACTAATAGTACGTTTGCCATTTACGTGTGTGTAACATAAAAGCAAATAAGATTCATGCCGAGCCGTTTGCAGAGTGTGGAAGAAGGATGCGAATTTCCGTTTCCTGGCCGATTTGATCCGGAATTTCGAGCGTCCCGCCATGGAGTTCGATCATCCTCCGAGCGAGCGGAAGCTTTAATCCAAGTCCGGTTCGATTTGAATTCTTATCGAATGAAGGAGAAAAAGCTACTAGCAGAAATTCGGAGGAGGGATGCTTTGGCCGATTATCGCGGACGACGATCGTCGCTCGCGGGCCGTCAAAAACGGAAAAGGTAACGCGTGTTGCCCCCTCGCTCTGGGCAAACGCCGCCAGTTCTCGAAGCACAAAGCCAAGGCTTGCAGCGTCGGCGTCCGCAAATATTTTTTGATTCGTCAATTCCGAAACAACGGGCAGTTGATCCCGAGCGATATCGGAGGCACGGGCATGAATCAGTTCCGAAAGATCGATCCGGTTTTTCAGGACCGAATCCGTGCTTACGTATTTCGCGAATTCTTCGAGTATTGCCTTCAGGGTTTCGCACTCTTCCTGAATGCTTTCCACGAACGGCAGTATCTCTTTCGTAACCGGATCGTTCGAACTCCCTAAGATATCCTGGATGAGAAACGCTGAACTCGCGATAGCACTGATCGGATTATTCAGTTCATGCGTTAAATGCCGCCCTAATTTCGCGAGGAACGGCGAAAGTTCTTCCTTCGGAGGAAGTGTCAAGGACGTTTCGGCGTGATGATCGTGCGACATCATTTCTCAGAGGAAGGCTATGGAAAAATCGCACCAATTGAAAAGAAGTTGCGCCTGCGCGCAATTTCCGCTATTTTTTCCGGCCGCCGCCCGAAGCGTGGCTCGCCGCTTCTATATACTCGATCCCTTTTTTCGCGTCCTGATTATTCGGGTCGATCTTAAGGATCTTTTCATAGTACATTCGGGCCTTCGTGAGGTCCTGCTCCTGAATGAGCGCTCCTGCCAGAAGATTCTCGAATGTGACAAGATAGGGTGAATTGTCTTTTTCCAGCGTTTTTACCGCCGGTTCAAGATTCTCTACTGATTTTTTCCAGTCCTTATTTGCGATGTAATAATATCCAATAAACCCTTCGGCGATCGCAGCGGTATCTGCATTTCCGGACGTTTCGGCGCTGTTCTTCAAGTCTTCAAAGGCATGGAGCGCGGTATCGGAAGCCGCGTTCTGGCTCTGGGCCGCAATGGCAAGCTGCATTCGTACTTTAAGCGAATTCGGACTTAGGGCAAGTGCTTTCGAATAATATGATTGAGCAAGGTCCGGGCGCTTTGCGATCGAATAAATCTGTCCCGCCGAGAGATATGCATCGGCCGATGGATTTTCTTCGGCTAAATGAGCGAAGACTTCTGCCGATTCCTCATACCGCTTTTGTTGATAGAGCAGTTGACCGATCGCGCTTTCCGTCTGCCGTTTTTCTTCCGGTGTACGGATCGTATCGCCCACGAGCGATTTTTTCAACTGCTCGATTCCACCGGCCGTGTCGCCGGCAACGATCAATGCGTCCCCATAAAAACTGAGGTCCTCCGGCCCGAGCATGGGAGATCCTTTATAAATCTCGATGGCCTTGGGGTAATTTTTCGAATAAAAATAGGCTCGAGCGAGCATCCGTTGGGCCAGGGGACGAAGCGAATCGTTCGCAGAGACCGCTTCGAGCATCGGAAGGGCCTGCGTGTACGCGCCGCTCTGCGCGAGCGCCTGAGCATAGAGCCATTGGCCTTCGATATCGTCCGGCTTTAGTTCTGAATATTTTCTGGCGTAGGGAACCGCATTCGCAAATTGCTTCGCCATGACATACAGGGTCGCGATCTGGCGATAGGCATCGGCGTAGTTCGAATCGATCTGGATGACTTTCATCCATTCTTTCGCCGACTCATTGTACTTACGCGTGCGAAGATAGAGGCCGGCCAATTCCGCGTGGACGCGCTCATCGTTCGGATCGAGCTTCATCGCACTTTCGTACTGACCGATCGCAAGGTCCGGGATATGCTGGCGTTCATAAAGTTCTGCGAGTCCAAGGTAGGATCGGACGTCTTTATCGTTAAGCTGTTGGGCCTGATACAGCGTGATCTCGGCGGGCTTGAGCGAGTCGATCGAGATATAATACCGGCTTAACGCCACGAGCGCGCCGACGTCCTTATCGTTCAATTTGATCGCCTGGTGGAATTCGCTCAGCGCATCTTCCGTCCGCCCTTGTTTGCCATAGACCATGCCGCGTGCGAGCCGCACCAGGACGTCGCGCCGGTCGAGATCGAAGCCCTGCTGCGCTTCGGGCGCCGCTTCGGAGACGCGATTCAATTGAACGAGCGCGATGGCAAGCGCAGCATGCGCTTCCGCGTTTTTCGAGTCCTGCGCAATGAGTTGATGAAGGTCCGCGACCGCTTCGCGCGCGTTGCCAAGATCGACCAGTTTCATTGCGGCCGCAACGTGAGCATCGGTGGCCTGCGCCCGCACGAAGGGAACACGTACGAAGGGAACGCTTATGGTGAGCGCGAGAAGGATAAAGAAAAGACGTTTCATATCTCTAAACATTTTCAAAATCGGGATTTTACGAGTCGTATCGGCTGCGTGATCGGCAGCACCTCGAAGTTCTTGAATACGGTTTGCCCATGGGCCGTCGAAGCATACGCCAGGAACCCCCTGGGAACGGTATTCGGAACTTCGAACGAATATCCGTTCACCCGCGAAACGAGCGGATACAGCCCCTCGGCAACATAGGCCATGTGCAGGAGCACCGGCTCGGTGAGTCCTCGGGAACTGGAATCGGCGGGAATAACGGGCAGTACTTTGATGGAACTGTCGTTGTGCTCCTCCATCCAGTGTTTCCATGCCGACCCGATAAATCCGATGGATTTCGAATGATCGCGCACATATGCGATGATGCTGTCGGTCGTTGAAAACCGGCGAAGGTAATAAGCGTTCGTTTGCGCGCCGCTGCCCAACAGCGTGGAGTCGAGGATATATTCGGCGCTGGATGGATACTGTGGCAGGACGATGGTGATATCGCCCCAACCGGTCGCCTCGCCCCGGAACATCCGTGCAAGATCGCTTTTACGAACGGTCGTGTGTGTATTATCGGCCGATACGATACATCCAATGCCGTCCTCCGCAAGTTTATAGACCGGCAACGTCGTCGAATCTTTCTGTAAGGCCGCTTCTTCCATGGGGGTCAGCATGCGATCGATGACGATCGCTCGCGTATCGTGATTTAGAAGTTCTCTAACGGCTTCTGCCGCCGATGTGTATTTTACAGTGATATGGGCCTCGGGATTCTCTGTAGAGAATCCGGAAATAAGGCTATCGACCACCGGGCGGAGCGTCTCATCGGCGACCAATTGGAAGCTGCCGTACGTGGCCGTTTCGCCAGCAGGTTTTTGCTCGTTCTTTTCACAACCCGCGAAAACGAGTGAAGCGAAAAGCGCTGCTACGCACGCTGCGATCGGGAAACGCATCTTCATGGCATCGGTGGAGTGGGCTCCGAAGAATGTCCGTTCAGCACGACCGGTGCTTTCCATTTCCCGGCGCGGCGGATCATCGAAATGCCCGTAAAGATTCGGAACGCGCCATAGAGGGCAATCACGATCCCGAAGCCCGTTCGGAAATTCGTTACCGCACCGAGGGTGCCTTCAAAGAACATGACGAAGGCCGCGACACCGAGCGCAAAAATTCCGATCGCGACATAGATCACTCCTGCCACCCGGCTCGGGGGCCGCTCGATCGTTCGCCGGCGTGTGCCTGATACCATTGAGAGAGAAAAGGCGGCAAAATGCTTGCCGCCTTCTATAAGAATAGTACGATTAATGCAATCGGAAATGGATCGTCATGGTCTGCCAGACGGCAAGCGGAGTTCCATTCTGACGGGCGGGCGTGAAGGTCTCCTTCATCGCCGCATCGATGGCCGCTTGCTTGAAAAGATCGTAGTCCGATTTCAGGACATTGACCTTCTTGACTTTACCGTCCTTACCGACGAGTACGTCGATCTGAACGTTTCCTTCGAGTCCGCTACGGCGAGCCACTTCGGGATAGACGATCAGTTTTTCGATCGGTGTCACTTCCTGGGGCGGATCGGCATAATCGACGAACTCACCCTCTTTCGGTTCATCGTCCTGCTGGACCGGCTGATCGATATGAAGGTCCACCGGGGCATTGGTCGTAACCGGGCCGTTGCTGGAGACGGCCGCGGGGGCCGGCTGATTGAGGTCCGGCAAGGTCAACTGCGGCGCGATCGCGTCCGGTACCGGCACGGGCACGCCAAGGTTTGGCTTTACCACATTGCTCGGCGGCGGCGGCGCCACGGGTTGTGCTTCTTCCGGATGGTCTTCCGTCGATGGCGGCGGAGCCAGCTCTGCGATATTGTGGATACGAATATGCGGAACATGCTCGTCGTCGCTCGAAAACGCCGACCAGCCGATATAGAGGAGCATCACGAGTAAATGGATCCCAATCGAAATCCCGAGCGCGTTCGAAAAGAACTTTTGCTGGTTTTTCTTGAGATCGATGCCCCCGTATTGTTCGAGCCGTTCGGTAACTAAATTACTAAGGGCCATCTTAGAGTCCTCCTACTATTTTCTGATCGGTATCGTCCATGGCGACGAGGCTGAAGCGCTTTTCGCTCTGGCCGAGTTCGGCCTGCGTTTCGTTCAGGTCGTCGATCATGGAAACGAGGTTTTGGTATTTTGCCTGGCGATCGATCTTGATCAGCGTCGAAAGCTTCGGATTGATCTGAAGATGCTGTTTGAGGATCTTCGGAACGTCCGCTTCGGCAATCTTTTGCGGTGCTTCGGAACCCATATTCCAGAAGACCGACATGTCGCGCCGAACGCGCAGGGTAAGCAGGTTCGATTCCGCGATCTCGACCGGAACTTTCGAATCCGGCGGCATCGTGATCTCCATGACCTGCGGCGTCAGGAGTGTGGTCGTCAGCATAAAGAACGTGAGTAACAGAAAGGCGACGTCCACCATGGGCGTCATATCGAGCCGGACACCCAAGCGCGCGCGCTTTTTGCCCCTGCCCCGTTTACCTCCACTTTGAACAATTTCTGCCATGTCGTTACGATTTTTGTTTGTTCATGGTAACTAAGTTCATGCGCGTGGCGCCCCATTTCTGCAGCGCGTGCATGACGTCATCGATCGTACCGAAGTTGACGGCCGAGTCCGCATCGATCGCATAGCGCATGGAAGGATTTTGCAGGCGTGCCTGCTCGACGGCCGTTTCGAGCGTGGTCTTCGTTACGACGACGCCCGATTTCATTGCAAGCTGCGCATCGGAGAGCGGAGCGCCGGTTTTCGGGTCCGTCAGATTCAGCTGTTTGTAGATCGGAGCCCGATCTTTTTCATTCGAAACTCCGAATTCGATCACCGTATCGATCTCGCCGGTCGGCCGGGCCTTCAGGCCGACCTGGATCGTCGCAAGGTTCGCGTCCGGTAATTTCGTAGTATCGGCGGCTGCGACGGGCAGCATGATCTGCAGCGGTTCGTCCGACTGCGGCTTGAATTTGGCCGTCAGCATGAAGAACGTGAGCAGCAGAAAGCCAACGTCGACCATCGGCGTCATATCGAGCCGGAATCCGTGCCGTTTAAGTTTAACTTTTGCCATAGAATAATTTCGGTATGTGACCGGAAGCCGGGCTTCCGGAGTTTAGCGGGGAAGTAAGTCCCTGCACACCATACGTTATGCCGAGGCCTTTGCGAGGAACCGGTTGTTGAGCGTATCGACCAGGTTCAGCGCGGCTTCATCGATGGTGTAGATAAATCCATCGACCTTCGTCGTGAAGAAATTGTAGAACACGATCGCGATAATAGCGCCGAAGATACCGAAGGCCGTATTGACGAGCGCTTCGGAGATACCGATCGAGAGCTGCGTCGCGGAAGCCGCGCCTTGTTCGCCGAGCGCGCGGAACGAGCGGATCATACCGAGCACCGTCCCGAGGAGACCGACCATCGTCGAAATCGAGGCGATCGTCGAAAGGCCGATAAGGTTACGTTCCAGGAGGGGTGTTTCGATGCTCGTCGCTTCTTCGATCGTGCGCTTGACCTCCGCGAGTTTGAGTTCGGCTTCGAGGCGGTTTTCGTTCCGAACCTTCTTGAAGCTTTCGAGACCCGCGCGAATGATGTTCGCGACCGTTCCGCGCTGTTTCGAGCAAAGATCGATCGCGGCATCGACGTTGCCTTCGTTCAGGCGATTTTCGACGTTCGCCAGGAATTTATTGATATCGCCCGAACCCTTCGCTTTCGAAAGCGAGAAGAACCGCTCGATGATGAACGTAAAGACCATGATCGTGAGCATGAGCAGGAGCGGAACGATGATACCGCCGGTGTAGATGATGCCCATCACGTCCTTCGGATGCTCTTTCGTTGCATCGGTAAAGTGCGAGGCCGAACCGAAGATCAGGGTATAAATAAGGACCGCCGCAACGAAGGCTGCGGAAATGACGATCGTGACAAAAATGGAGTTTTTCTTCATTCTGGTTGTGGTCGAATTGATTTTGACTGCGATTCAAATAATGGAACTGTGATCCGCATGATCGCTCCGGTTGATCAGGAAATCAAAGGAGAAAATCACAGTGAATTAATCACAGTCGTTAAACACCATGTCATAAGAAATGCCACAGCCAAAAATCCGTTTTCCTGATCAAAAAAGGCGTTTTGCGGGCAATCCAGCTACTGAAAAATGCACGATGCAGGACACGGCCTCCTGCAAGATGCAAGAGAGAGAGAGAGAGAGGGGGGGGGCCGTGAGAGCCGTTACCTTGATCTTATTGCCGTCTTTTTATTTGGCTTTCACGACAGTCGTAAAGACTCGTTTTTTTGCATCGACGGCACTGGTCATCACAGCGTTCGGATATTCGACGGTCATTTCGAATGTGAGGACCTGGCCGCCATCGTTCGTGTGATTCAGGCTTTTGGGGGTGTAAATATTAAAATCCTCGTCCGTCCTATATTTATAGACGATTGTCAGTTCCTGCAGTCCCGAACTCGTGACGATCCCGTCGAACATTTCGGGCGTTTTGCCGTCCGAATAGCCGGCCGCCGACTCGGCATGCAAGTGAATTCCATCCGGCTGTTTCGTTTCGGTAACGGCCCCCGCTTTCTTAAAAAGTTCTTTTACGCTGTCCAGGCTCAGTCCGATGAACCGCAAATATGGATTGCCGGAACGATTATCCGTTCTATCATTATCGTTGAGGCGGAAATGAATGACCCGGGTCATCCAGACTTTTGTCGGCCGGCCATTGCTGATGGCCGGAGAATAGGTCTCCTGCATCATCGCGTCGATCGCCGCTTGTTTAAAAATGTCGTAGTCTGCTTGAGTGACCGTGACCTTAATTACTTTTCCGTCTTTTCCGATCAGCGCTTCGAGCGTCACGTTTCCTTCGAGTCCGCTACGCCGGGCTTCATCCGGATAGTGAACGAGAAGTTCGAGCGGTACCTGCTCCTGCGGCTCCTTCTGGATGTCGATAAAATCTCCCGGCGACGGATCGTCCGATTGCGCGCGTAGAGAAGTTCCGAGACCGAGGACAACAATGGCGAGGAGAACAGTTCGCATAAAAAAAGTGGGATGTTGGAACCGGCCAACATCCCATTTAGATAGAAAAATTCTTCGCGGTTTAGGGAAATGTCACGGCAAACGGCGCGATAACATTCGAATGGTCCGGAAGGGAGATCGAGAGATTCCCGCTGATCGTCCGGCCATGCAGGCTCGCGGCGTTCGGTAGTGAGACGTGCCACTTCGTTTGATAAAGCTGCGAGCCGCCCTGAATGATGCTCGGCAGGGCATGGAAATACGAGACCATTTGCTTGGCATCGTCGGCGTGCATAACGCCGCCGTTGGTCTGAATGGCCGCAGTGACAAGGGCCGTATCCAACCCTGTCTGCAGCGCGACCGCAAATACTTTCACATGCTGGGAGACCGCATGCTGGATCGTGGACCAGATCGTGGCGCCCGGATAGTAATAGCCCGATTCGTTATCTTCGCCATCGGTAAAAACGACAAGCACCTTGTTGGCATTGCTTGCCTGGAGTGCGAGAGAATCGATATCGTCATACATTGCATCGTAGAGCGGAGTCCCGCCGCCCACTCGATCGGCTAATGTTTCGACCGTATCTTCATATCCAGTGGTATTATGCATAAAAGGTCCATAAGAATGGAGCCATTCGCCGTCGATATGGAGGCTGTCCTGGAATGTCGAGAGCTGGACTTCATTAGACGCGTTGAGCAAGGGAGTGGCGTCGAGGAAGAGCTTGGCCGCGATAAGACGCAAGTTCAGAGGATCGGTCCAGCGAATGCTGCCGGTCTGGTCGAGTAAGAGTTCCGATGAATAGGCACCGAAGACGGACGACACGATCGAACTGACATTCGTCTGTGAAAAAACGGTGTCCAGCGTGGAAATCATTGAAATCGAATTTGCCGGAAGCGTCGTGATCGAGTGCCCACTCGAATCGACGACGAACAGATCGATCTCGAAGTCTCCGGAATTTCCGCTCGAGCCATCGCATCGAATCCCGACGATACCGGCCGAGGGAAGACTCGTTGGAGGTCCCGGAGGCGTCTGTGGCTGAGTAACCGTTCGGCAGCCTGCCCCAAATATCGTTGCAAGGCCAATAACAACAACGCTAAATCCTGCCCAAGACCGTGAGAGTGATTGTTTCATAGCTCGTTTGAATGAAAACACGAAAAAGGAATACACCGGAATAACCCCCGCCCAGGGCGAAAGTTACAGTTTCGAGCACAGAATTTTTAGGCTAAAAGCCATACGAACGCCACAACGGCCAAAATGGCGTGTGCGATCATGAGGCCGATGGGAAGTGCTTTTTGCCGCATGTGATAGCCAAAAAGCATCAGGAAGCCTAAAATGGCGGCGATACAAAACAAGATCATCGGGCCCGTCACATGGCTGGTGCGGTTCGTATTGTCGATCGCAACGACGATGATCGCAATGAGCCCGGACGCTGCAAAAATGCCGTGAAGAAGAACGAGCCCGGTGGAAGGCCGGGGCTTTCCGCGTAACCTGAGAAACGCCATCGCCGCACCGATGACGATCGCCGTGGCAAAAAGATAAAACATAGCACTCTATCTCAGAGCAAATTAAGTGCCGTTTGGAAAATTTGGGAAAGGGTGCCGTTTAGGCGATTTGGGTGCTATAGCCAATGACAAATTGCTTTTGCAGGTGTGGCCTATGGTAACTTTTCATTTGAACGATTGCCGAACCAACAAAAAAAGGTCTAAAGCTGGGAGAACCAAATGTATTTCCGATCTTTACTCCTCCAGCAGCGCTTCGCCTCGCAGTTTGCGAAGTTTCGGCGCGGCCGCCGCTACGATACCGACCGTAATCAGCGTCATCGCGCCGCCGAAAACGACGGAGGGAACCAGTCCCATCAGTTTTGCGGCGAGGCCGGACTCGAACGCGCCGATCTCGTTCGAGGTCGTGATGAACATGGAGTTGATCGCGGCGATGCGGCCGCGCATCGCGTCCGGCGTAAGGATCTGGATGACGGTGGAACGAATAATGACGCTCACACTGTCCGTCGCGCCATAAAGGACGAGCAGGGCGAGCGAGAGATAGATGTTCCGGCTCACGGCAAACAGCAGGATCGTTATTCCGAACATCGCGACGGTGAGCAGAATTTGTTTCCCAACGCCCCCGCGGAGCCGGTAATGCGCGAAGAGCACCGAGACGAGCACCGCGCCCACCGACGGGGCTGCCTGGAGAATTCCGAGGCCTTCGGCCCCGACATGAAACACGTCGCTGGCGTACACGGGCAGCATCGCGACCGCTCCGCCAAAGAGGACCGCGAAGAGATCGAGCGAGATCGCTCCCAGGATCGGCTGATTCCGGAACACGAATTTCCATCCCGCAACAATACTTTGCACGCTGGACTCTTCCCGCACCCGTTGTTCGAATGGCCGCGAAGGAATTAGAAAAACGAGCACGACCGAAAGCGCCGTCAGCACGGCATCCGTGGCATACGCGGCCGAAAGGCTGAAGAACCCGGCAATGAGGCCGCCCACCGTCGGGCCGACGATGGCGCCGGTCTGCCAAACGGAACCGTTCCACGCCGCGCCGTTCGCAAAGAGTTCCTTGGGCAATAGTTCTGCGTTGTACGCGAAGGAGGCCGGGCTTAAAAAGCCGCCGGCCGCGCCGGCGATAAAGATCATCGCGTAGATCGGCCAGATGCCGAAGGTCGGATAGAGCGTGGGCATCAGGAACGAAAGCGTGAAGAGGCCGCACGACGAGACGATCAGGGCCGAGCGCGAAAGAATCACGAGCCGTCGGCGCTGCATCGTGTCGGCGATATGGCCGGCGATCAGTGCGACCAGGAGCGATGGGATCGCTTCGACAAGGCCCGCAATGCCGATCGGGAGCGGATCGTGCGCAAGCCCATAGACCTGATAGCGGACAATGACGACTTCCATCTGACTCGCGATCGTGATCGCAAGCCGCGTCATCAGCAGGATCCGAAAATCGCGGACTCTCAGTGCGGCATACGGATCGTGCCGTACCTCAGGGACGGCGGGAGACGGACGATTCGAATCGGCGCTGGGACCTTTTTTTTGCGCCATCTATCTTCGCGACTGGTCCGTCCGCGATTGGTCTGCGATATATTGGCCGCACTGCGGCGTGTTCTTTTTGAGATAAAATTGTGCGAGGTTCAGTCCGTCTTTATCTTTCACGTTAATATCCGCGCCATGGACCAGAAGCAGGTGCGCGATGTACTGGAAATTTTCGGGCTGTAGATAAAAGAGCGCCGTGCGCCCTTCACGATCTTTGAGGTTCGGCTTGGCACCGTTGCGGAGCAGGGTATCGACGGTGGGATCGTAATTTCCCTGCACGGCAAGCATGAGCGCCGTCTGCCCTTCGCGATTCTGGAGATTGACGTTCGCATGGTGCTCCCCGGGGTTCCCATCGGCCGTGATCAGTTCCGCCACGAGCCCGGTCCGTCCGGCATGGGCCGCAAGGTGCAGCGGCGTATCTCCGGCGCTGTCGCCGATATTCGAATTCGCGCCGAGTTTGAGCAGCTTCGAGATCGTGAGCGGACGTGCTTCCCACGTCGCAAGGTGGAGCGGCGTCTGATGGTAATTATTTACGGCATTGACCGAAGCCCCATGAGCGACGAGAAAGGCGATCACCGTATCGGTGCCATGCCAGGTCGAGGACAGATGGATCGGTTGGTTCCCGTTCGCGGCGCGCGCGAGGACGTTCGCGCCATGGGCGACCAGTGTTTGGACGACGTCCAGGTGCCCGCCTTCGGCGGCAAAATGGAGCGGCGTGTAACCGTCCTGCGGATTATCGTCCGCATGGATCGCGCGCCGGACCTGCGCGCCGTGTTCGATGAGCAGCAGGACGATCGAGTCGCACCCGGATTGAGAGGCGACATCGAGCGCCGTCATATCGTCGGAACGGCGCGGGTGTTGAACGTCGGCATGGGCCGCGAGGAGCAGCTTCACACAATCGGTCTTTCCGTTTTCGGACGCCTGGAAGAGCGGCGTTTCGCCCGATTCGTTCGGCGTGCTCGGTTTTGCTCCGGCGGCCAGCAGCATGCGGACGATCTCGGCGTAACCATTGGCGGCGGCGAGGCTGAGCGGCCGCTCGCCATCGGGATCGGTAAGATCGGGGCTCGCGCCGTGTTCCAGCAGGACCTTCGCCGGTTTTGTTTTTCCGCTGAAGGCAGCCGTGTGAAGCGCCGTCCAGCCGTCCTCATTCGTGGCGTTGATCGCATCCGGATGCGCGCGCAGTGCTGCGAGTACGGCGTTCGTATCGTTCGAACGGACGGCGTCCTGCAGTGGCGACGGAATGCCGTCCGTTTGGGCAATGGCAGTAAGGCGGAAGATCGAGAGAAGGAGAGCGGCGAGAATAAACTGGTGTACTTTCATCGTAAAGATGGTTTTCTTACATCAGAAGATGGTTTTCTGACGTCCGAATTAAACACGGATCGTTCGCGGCGGTTTCCGCAGGTGGAAGAATCTATTTTCAGAGTCCCGCGTGTTAAGCGCGCACATGGACCGCAGAAAATTTTTAGAACGGATCGCCGCGGCTGTCGCCGTTACCGCACCGCTTGCAAACATTGTAAAAGTTCCGGAGACGAAAGCGGCGATAAAAAGCTCAATGGCGAAAAGCGCTGCGTTGAAAACGCCGAAAACCGCCCGGAGCGAGATTCGAGATATTCCGATCAATCTCACCGATAATCCCGACTTAAAGCCGGTCGGGGGAACGTATCATCTCGAACTGGACGATCTCGAGCGCGATATCCTCGTGGTCCACTACGCGCCGGAGAAATATACCGCGGTCGACATCAAATGTACACACCGCGCCTGCGACCTGAGTTACGATACGAACGCGAAAGACTTTTATTGTCCCTGCCATGGATCGAAGTTCGATCTCTACGGCCGCGTGACAAACGGCCCTGCGGACCGGCCCCTGAATTATTATCATGCAGAGCGTCAGGGCGATGAAGTCGTCGTGACGGTCTATCAATCGGGCGACGAACCGCCGGCCAATTCGATACCCCCGCCGGCAGACACGGTCCCATCTTCGGGCTTTATACAGAAGGATTCGACGGTACGCTCGGATACCACCGCTTCGCAGCCGGACACCGCCGGTTTTCATTAGGATCGATCCTCCAGAGGATCGGTCCTCTGGAGGATCGGTCCTCCGGTAAATTTGAAATTCGATTCAAACTAAAGTCTGTTCTCGGCGCTTGGGTACGTTGTGAAAGTCTCCTCCGACCAGTTGGACCGAATCCGGGAAGCGACCAATATCGTCGATCTCGTGGCCGAGCATGTCCGGCTGAAAAAGCGGGGAAGGAATTTCATCGGCCTCTGTCCTTTTCATAACGAGAAAACGCCCTCGTTTAACGTCCTGGAGGACCGCGGCATCTTCAAGTGCTTCGGCTGCGGCAAAGGCGGCGACGTCTTTTCCTTTGTCATGGAGATGGAAGCCCTGACCTTTCCGGAAGCGGTCCGAAAGCTTGCCGAGCGCGCGCATATCGAGATCGAAGGATCGCAGGCAGAAGCCGATGAGGCTGCGCGAAGCGAGCGAGAGACGCTCATGAACGTGCTCCGCGAGGCCGCGGCGTTCTATTATCGTGTGCTGCGCTCGGCTGCCGGTGCCGATGCCAAGAACTATCTTCGTTCCCGCGGACTGGACGAAGATATTCAGCGGACCTTCGGGCTCGGGTTCGCACCGCCGGCTTCGGGCGAACTCCTGCAACATTTTGTGCAGCAGGGAACTTCAGCTCAAAAATTGGAGCGCGTGGGACTGGTGGCCCGGCGCGACTCCGGTGAGTATTACGAGCGATTTCGCGCGCGCGTTATGTTCCCGGTATTTAACGCGACGGGCCGCATTGTCGGGTTCGGAGGAAGGGTCCTTCCGAACGCCTCCAAAGAGTTCGCCAAATATATCAATTCGCCCGACACCGAGATTTATCATAAGTCTCAAATCCTCTATGGGCTGTTTCAGGCGAAGGACGCGATCCGGCGCGCCGGCTATGCCATCCTCGTGGAGGGATATGCCGATGTGTTGGCCGTTGTTCAATCGGGGACCCAAAATGTGGTCGCGGCTTCGGGAACTTCGCTCACGGTCGAACAACTGCAGTTGCTCAAGCGCTACACGTCGAATATCGTGCTGCTCTTCGATGCGGATACGGCCGGAAAGAATGCGACGATGCGCGGGATCGAACTTGCGATCGAGGCGGGATTCGACGTTTCCACCGTCATTTTGCCGGCCGGCGACGATCCCGACAGCTTTATTCGAGCCAGGGGGAGCGATGCGTTCCGTTCCGCGGTGGACCATCGGCAGAGTTTTATCGAGACGAAAGCACAGATCTTCGAGGAGCAGGGCGCGTTTCGCGATCCGGCTGCGATGGCGGCGGCCGTCCGCTCGATCGTCGAAACGATCTCGAAAGTTCCAGACGCGATCAAGCGCGCGCTCTTCATCCAGAAACTGGGGGAACGGTTCCACTTGAGCGAGCAACTGCTCAGCACCGAACTTGCCAAACGCTCGAATGCGGCCGACGAACGACACTCCTTGCAGGAAGGGCCGCCTTCGATCTCCATGAGCGAGGCGGAAGGGCCGGGTACCACGGCGTTCCCATCGTCGGCACCGACCCCCGCGGAGGGCGCGCTCCTCGAGGCGCTCCTTGTCGAACCGATCCCGGTGGCACGGACGATCGAAGGTCAGGATTTCCGGCTCGATCTCATTCGGCAGCCGCACGCCCGAGAACTTATAAGCTATATCCTGCAGCGCGTGGAAGAAGGGGATCCCCCGGACCTGCACGGGCTCTTCGATGAATTTCGAGATCGGCCGGAATTCGAGTCCCTGATCACTACGTATGGCCTCTCGCGCACCCTGCTCAGCAACCACTGGGATGAACAACCGATGGAAGGGGCTGCCGTCGCTCTGGCGCAGCAGGCGATCGACTCCCTCGAACGGGCCGACATTGAACAGCAACGGACGAATACCAGGAATGCGATGAAGAGCGACCCGAACTCCGACGAGCATTTGCGGGAAGTATTATCGCTTATGGAACGGCCCGAAATGCGGAAAAAATTGTTCCAGGAAATCACCGACGTTCCCCCGGATGAATAACGCTCCCGCCGTTTCCGAATTTTTCGATACCGAAGCCGCACGCTGGAGCGACCGCTATACGAGCGATCCGCGTTTTGTCCGCCGGTTCGAAAAGATCACGCGCATGCTGGATCGTTTGGTCTCCGGCCGCGCGCTCGATGTCGGATGCGGTTCGGGTGTATTCAGCCACTATCTTTCGACAAAAGGATGGCAGGTGCTTGGGATCGATATTTCGCCCGAAATGATCGAGGCGGCAGGGCGGTATGCGAGCGGACCGAACGTCGAGTTCCGGGCCGTCGCCTTCGAAGCGTTGGGCGAACAACGCGACCGTTTCGATCTTATCCTTTCGCTTTCCATGCTCGAATATGTGGAGGACGACGAAGCGGCCATTCAAAAGTGTTCCCAATTGCTCCGCTCCGGAGGGTATCTTCTTGTCAGCGTCCCGAACCGAAAAGGATTGCTCCGCGTCCTCGAATCGTTCGTGTTTGGAATTCGAACGGTAACGAAAGGGAAGGTTTTTGGCGGCCGGGGCGAATACCTGAACTACCAGGCACGCCAATATTCACCGCTCGAACTCGACCTCATGATGCGCCTGCACGGCTTTCGCAAAAAGCGGGGAATGTTCCTGGGAGCCGGGATCTCCGGTCCTCGCGGCCTGCTGCCCGTTTTCGAACGCCGCTGGTGGGCCACAATGTATTGCGCTCTGTATGAAAAAAAGTGAGTGAAATTCGGGCGCTTCCGCAAACTGTGGCTGTTATTTAAGCACGACCATCGGCAGCGTTTCGATGTGCCCATTCACCCGCGCGATACATTCGTACGTCCCGTCGGATAAGCCGGCGGCCTTATTCCACTGGAACGAATGCTCGCCGGCGCTTAGCTCGCCCGAAAAGAGATGCGCAACTTCGACGCCGACAAGATTGACAATGGAAACTTCGGCATCGCTGCCTGTTTTGGGTGTAAAGGAAGTTGTGGTTCGTTACTGACTTGGCTTAGAATTAAAACGTCCCGATTTTTAAAATAAGCATTAAATAAATTCCACCATAATATATGGCAACCATTTTCCATGTCGATTGTATGCCACGCCGATTATCGCCCCACGCCATGAATAGCGCTGTAGGCAAGACCATAAGAAGTATTGCACCAAAAAACCAAGTCCAAATTCCAGGAGGATGCACTTCAGGAACTCCATGCTTGATCCATAGTTCAGGCGAATGATACGGGTGTCGCACCATATGGCGGAAGAAAAGGGCAAACCAAATGCATATCCAAATATAAAGTATCACGAGATGTTTCAATGCAATTTTGACAGCTTCAATTTTGCCATAGTAATATGCAATGCGGCATGGAACTTCTACCTATCCAAATCTTTCAGTGCAGTGAAACGTGCCCGAATGGCATGCTTGGGCGCCTGTCCGGCACTCACTTACGTATGCGGGAAGATCTGGTAGAGCATAAAATAGATCACGACGCCAGTTATGCTGACGTACATCCACGCAGGATAGGTCCAGCGGGCGATTTTTTTGTGCTTTGCGTAGCGTGCTTTCAGGCCGCGGACGAGCGTGATCGTTGCGAGTACCGGGATGGTGGCCGCGAGGATGGTGTGGGTGGTGAGCAGTGTGAAATAAACGGGGCGGATCGCGCCCTGCCCGCCAAAATAAACGATCCCGGCGTTCGCATGATAATAGAGGTACGAGATAAGGAAGAGGACCGAGGTCGAGAACGCCGCGATCATCAGCGCGCGGTGTTGCTTAATAACTTCGGGGCGTTTGGCGCGCTGCTTAATGCGGTTTCGAGCTATCAGGAGGAGGACGGCGCTGGTGCCGTTCAGTGCCGCATTGATCGCCGGCAGGTCGGATACGCTCATTCCG
>JAJPIQ010000013.1 GCA_021324685.1 Bacteroidota bacterium | reverse complement strand
GGTCCGAGGAATTTATGCCGCAGGAAGAGTTTGCGTTCGATCGCGTCGTCCGGGCAGCCTTTGGAGAAGCGCGCGATCGTCGCGGCATCGGCGGCGGCATCGCGGTAGTATTTAACTCCGAAAAAAAGAATGCTTGCCCATCCATGGATCACGGGGGAATGCGGGTCCTCTTCGGTCTCCACGAACGCATGGTGTTTGCGATGGACGGAGACCCACTCTCGCGTATTCATTCCGGTAAAAATCCAGAGCCACCATCGCATCGGCCAGCTTGCAAGCGGATGGAGCTTTACGCCGCTATGGGTCATGGCGCGGTGTAAATAGAGCGAAGTACACATGATCGTGATGTGGCCGGTCACGACGACAATAAGCAGCGCCCCATACCAGGTATGGGTCAGGAAAGATAGATTCATCAAGTGAAAATAATCGGTTCGGGGAATCAAGCAGGCGAGAATTCGGATGCGAGAACACACAATTCGATTTACCGCACGAAAGTTCGTTTATTCGGCTGAACCGGGATTCATGGAGCGATTGCCATGTTTGGTAACATCCTTAAAATCATATTCTATGAGTGACCCTACGAATAGTGCAGGTTTTCGCCGCGAGTGGCCGTTGGCCGCCGTGCTTGCCCTGCCATTCGTCGCGCTCGTATTGGCGTGGCCTTCGCTTCCGGCGCGAGTTCCGATGCACTTCGATTCGCAGGGCAATGTAAACCGCTACGGCAGCCCACTCGAACTTTTGATCTTACCGGGGATCAATGTCCTACTCGCCATTGTGCTCTACTTCATCCCGCGTCTCGACCCTAAAAAGGAGAACATTATCGCATCGCTGCCGGCGTATCGCTGGATCCGGCTTTTGATCGCCTGCCTGCTTACGTATATTTTCGCGCTTACGCTCGGAACTTCTTTTAATCCGAAACTTAATGTTACGCCGTTCATTGCGATCGGCCTGCTTGGATTGTTCTTTTGCCTTGGCTTCGCAATGCCAAAACTAAAACAAAATTACCTGATCGGCATCCGGCTTCCGTGGACCCTTGAAAGCGAGGACAACTGGGACCGAACGCACGCGTTTGCAGGGAAGCTTTGGGTCGTGGGCTCGATCGTGGGAATAGGGCTTTCCCTCCTCTTCGAATCCGCCAGCCTTTTTATCGCAATGGGTGTATTGCTTGTGTTGGTGATCTGGACGGGAGTTTATTCGTATCGGATTTTTCAGAAGGAGAAACGAGGAAACGGTTAGCCGTTTCAGGACACCAGTCCCGAATTCACTCAATCGCCTTCCACCGCCGTCAGCGTAAGCCACATTTCGGAGTTACTCGACGTCGAGCCGTTGTGGTTTTCGAAGGTATAATGCCAGGCCTGCAAAATTCCGTCCTCTTTCCTGAACAAAAGCACCGAGGATTTATGCGATTCGTTCGGACGGAGATTTGGGAACCGCACGCTGGAACTTTCCGCATCGGTTACGACGTCCAGCGCCCAGAAATGCTCGGTGCCGACCGTTGTATCGCGGAGCGAATACGTCGTTTTTCCCTTATTCCGATATTCATACGGGATGGCTGGGGTGGTCAGGAACGTGTCCATGCGGCCATAGACCATCGTGTCGTGTTCGAACGGCCGTGCGCTCGTGCTATCGAAAGAAACCGTTACAGCGGTTCCCATCGTGTCCATCTGCACGGTATCGAAGGTGTACCACAGCCGCTCGAAGTGCGGGCGGAAGGCTTCGATGTCCGGCAACAAACGAAGTCCTGGAATTTTGCCGATATAGGCTTTCGTATGCTGCCGTTCGGTATCGTCGACTAAGATTTTTGCAAAGAGGAGATTCCCGTTCGCGTCCATTGCGATCTGGCTCTGAGGCGTAAAGTGAAGAAAGCTCATTCGCCAGGCTCCATTCTTATATGTTTCCGCACGGTCTTTCACCGTCAGGACCGCGAGCGTTCCGCCGTCCATCGTAACGCTCTGGATATTCCATTCGGGATCGGCTTCGAAATCGGTCTGTGCCTCACGCCCGCCACGGCGTCGCATCGCATCGAAATTTGCTGAAATCTTGAAATGATATCGAAGGCGCTCACCGGGCTTGAAATGATAATGGAGCGGCCGTTGGGCGTGGAGCGGTACCTCAATGAAAACAATACTAATAAAAACAACAGCAACCAGCCAGCGTGGAACCATAATTCATGAGGACGTTTGTTCGCGGACCATCCGGCCGTTGCGAACGCTTTCGCCATTCGTGGCATGGCCGTTGGTGCCGATCGATGAAAAGTTCGGGTCCGATTTCGATTTAGCGACACGCGTTTCTTTTTCGAGCACGCTCGCTCGAATGAATTCCCGGAAGATCGGGTGCGCTTTCGTCGCGCGGCTTTTCAGTTCGGGATGGAACTGCACTCCGACAAAGAACGGGTGCACCTCGCGCGGAAGCTCGATAATTTCGACTAAATTCCCATCGGGTGAAACGCCGGAAAGCACCATTCCTTTGTCCGAAAGGAGCGCGCGATAGGCGTTATTCACTTCATAGCGGTGCCGGTGCCGTTCGGTGATGAACTGGTCGCGATAGGCCTTATGCACGATGGAGCCGCGTTTCAGAATGCAGGGATAGCTTCCCAGGCGCATGGTCGCGCCCTTGGTCTGGATATGTTTCTGGTCCGGCATCAGGTCGATGACCGCATCGCGGGTGGTGGCGAACTCGCTCGAATTCGCATCGCGAAGGCCACAGAGGTTGCGCGCATATTCAATGACGGCGCATTGCATTCCCAGGCAAATCCCGAAAAAAGGAATTTTCTTTTTCCGAATATATTCGATGGCGCGAATTTTCCCTTCGACCCCTCGGGAGCCAAATCCCGGGGCGATCAGAACGCCGTCGATATTCGCAAAATACGAGTCGATCGACCGTTTTTGCTCTAACTCTTCGGAGTTGATCCAGACGATCTCGACCTTCGCATCGTTTTCCGCACCGGCATGCACGAAGGCCTCCGCGATCGACTTATACGCGTCCTGCAATTGCACGTACTTGCCGATCATACCGATCCGGACCGATTTCGACGGGTTCTTTACGCGATCGACATATTTTCGCCACTTGGCAAGGTCGCGCTTCGAGGAGCTCGGGAGCCCAAGCTTTTCGAGCACGATCGTATCGACATTCTCTTCGGCGAACGTCAGCGGAACTTCATAGATCGTCGAAGCATCGCGCGCTTCGACCACGGCGCGAGTTTCGACATTGCAGAAAAGCCCGATCTTTTCGCGTAGTGCTTTCGAGAGCGGCTGCTCGCTGCGGCAGACGAGCACGTCCGGCTGAATTCCAATTTCTAAAAGCGTTTTTACCGAGTGCTGGGTCGGTTTCGTTTTAAGCTCGCCGGCGCTCGCGATATAAGGAACGTACGAAAGATGAATGCTGAGGCAATTGTTCTTGCCGACCTTCATCGTATGCTGGCGCATCGCTTCGAGGAAGGGGAGCGATTCGATGTCGCCGACCGTGCCGCCGATCTCGCTGATGATGACGTCGAAATCGCCCGACTTCGCGAGCTGCGTCATGCGGCGGCGGATCTCGTCGGTAATATGCGGCACCACCTGGACCGTGGCCCCCAAATAATCGCCCCGACGCTCGCGCTGGATGACTTCGTTATAGACCTGACCCGTCGTCGTATTATTGGCGCGGGTCATGTTCGTGTCTAAAAAGCGCTCGTAGTGCCCAAGATCGAGATCGGTTTCGGCGCCGTCCTCCGTGACATAGACCTCGCCATGTTGATATGGCGACATCGTGCCCGGATCGACGTTGATATACGGATCGAACTTCTGGATCGTGACGCGGAATCCCCGGGACTTCAGCAGCAAACCCAAAGAAGAAGAGACGATTCCTTTTCCGAGCGACGAGACCACGCCGCCAGTAATAAATATATACTTTGTCTGCTTCTTCGCTTTTGTTTTTGGCACCTACGATAAATCCTTCGGCAAAAATACGAACTCGCCGGACGCTAACGCAGAAAAAGGGAAGTAGGTGCGATGATCGCTAAAGAACTTATTTTTTTAAGAAAAATCTCTCATATTCCCATCTCATATCCCCAATCGATTAGGATTGTGGTTTCGAATGACTTAGGCCGAGAAGTATGGCACGAGGATCAGCATTTATCGCCCGGGACGCAGGAAATCGATTCGATGGTCGTGCATTGCCGGAAGGGGTATACTTTTACCAAATTCGAATGGGCGACGAAGTCGAAACTGGGTCGATGGTAATTGAGCGGTAATTATTGTTCCTGCGCCTGCTCTTTCAATTCTTCGCGATCCCCTTTAGCGCTGCCTCATAAATTTTTCGGATGCTGTTCTTCTCCTCCCGTTTCATCATCGCTTCGAAAGTGCCGGCCAGTTCGTTGTGCTTTCCGGTTTTAAGGATCTGAACGAGCGCTCCAGCCGCACTCCAGCGGACTACGGTTCCCGAATGCTCAGCGTTGTCCAGCAACGAAGGGATCGCGGATTGTAACTTTTTAGGATACAGGTGCGCGCAATGGCCGATAACTTTCGCCGATTCCCACTTTACACGCGGGGCTTTGTGTTTTAAAGTGCTTACCACAAAATCGAAAGCTTCGGCGTCGATCAGCGAGGGATCTTTTTGCGCGGCGAATTCCAGTGCTTCGATGCAGGTGGCCAATATAGGATCTTTAGAGGCTTCGGCAAAGCGAATTAGTTCGGTGACCCTGAGGTTCCCAGTCAAGAGCCCTTCTGCAAGGCCTTCTGTCTTGTCTTTGGGCTTGGTAGTTTTATCGGCAAAATATTCTGTTAATTCTCTCATAAAGTTAAGTTTTTTAGCGCTGAGATCAGCATCTGACAAATGGAATAGGAATTTGCTCGTTGCTTACTCTTCCAGAGCCTTCACTCCCGGCAAAACCTTCCCTTCGAGGAATTCCAGGCTGGCGCCGCCGCCGGTCGAGACATGGGACATGTTGTCTGCCAGGTGCGCTTGCTCGACCGCCGCAACGCTATCGCCGCCGCCGACGACCGTCGTTGCACCGTTGGCCGTCGAGCGGGCCATGGCTTCGGCAATCGCGAGTGTGCCTTTTGCAAAATTCGGCATTTCAAAGACGCCCATTGGGCCGTTCCAGACAATCGTTTTAGCGTTCTCTATTTCCTTTGTAAAAAGTTTTATCGTCTCGGGACCGATATCGACGCCCTGCCAGTCTTTCGGAATGCGATCCTGTGATACGGTCTTGAACTCGGAGTCGTTTTTAAATTCCCGAGCAACAACCGAATCGACGGGAAGCAGCAACCGGCTTTGTGATCGGTCGAGTAAAGACTTCGCCAGTTCAACTTTGTCGTCCTCGACCAGTGATTTCCCAATCTCTTTGCCCTGGGCCTTTAGGAATGTATACGTCATTCCTCCTCCGATCAAAACTTTATCGGCCCTCTGCAAAAGGCTTTGAATGACATCGATCTTTCCAGAAATTTTTGCCCCGCCGATGATCGCAACGAAGGGATGCGCCGGATTCTGCAGGACGCCGCCCAAATATTTCAGTTCCTTGTCCATCAAATATCCGGCGGCTTTGACCGGAACGAAATGTGTAATGCCTTCGATCGAAGCGTGCGCCCGGTGTGCAGCGCCGAAGGCATCGTCCACATAAACGTCGGCCAGGTCCGCGAGGGCTTTCGCAAACACGGGATCGTTTTTCTCTTCTTCGGCATGGAACCGAAGATTTTCGAGCAAAAGGGTTTCGCCTGGTTTGAGAGTATTCACCTGAGCTTCGACCTCTGGTCCGATACAATCGTTTGCGAAAGAGAGCGGTGTCGTCATTTTCTCTTTCAGGTGCTCATAGACCGGTCTCAGCGAATATTTCTCTTCCGGCGCGCCCTTCGGCCTGCCAAGATGGCTGGCAACGATGAGTTTCGCACCGCGCTTGATGAGTGCGGAGATCGTCGGTGCGGCCGCGCGAATGCGGGTGACATCGGTGATAGTGTACGGCGCCTGTTTTGAAAGCGGTACATTAAAATCGACGCGAAGAAAAACTCGCTTGTCGTGAACGTCGATATCGTCGATGGTCTTGTAGTTCATACTGCTTCCGCAAGGACCCGGTGCAATTCCTGTACACTGCGAACTTCCCGCTTGCCTTTTCGCATGGAGCTTATCGCGCTGACGACGCTCGCGGCAGCGGAGAGGGTGGTGATAAAGGGAACTTTGTGCTCGACCGCCGCCCAGCCGATCTGGTATTCGGCGATACGAGAAATTTCACCGCTGGGGGTGTTGATGACGAGCTGGACCTCGTGGTTCTTGATCGCGTCAACGATATTGGGCCGCCCTTC
>JAJPIQ010000072.1 GCA_021324685.1 Bacteroidota bacterium | reverse complement strand
TTCACACGGTCGATACGTTTGCCGGCCTTACGGTCCGTTCCGGAAAAAATCCCTATCTCGGTTGGGCCCGCATCCTTCGAACGACCGGGTACGCTCCGCCCGGCGCCGATCCGAATACGCACCCTGTACTTCGCTATTACGAGATCACGACCGAGAACGGCCCGCAGGAAACGCCGGACACGATCTCCGCGCAGGTCCATTGCGATGAGTTTAATGCTGCGGAACCCGGGGCATTACATTTCTGGCGTTCACGCGATCGAGGCAACGCGTGGGCCTTTAGCGGTCTTTTGTCGTACGATGCCGCGTCGAACGTCTTTACCTGGGATACGACCGTGCTCGGCTGGCCGAACGATTCCGGGAATTTTTACTGGATGCTCTCCGAAGGCTATACCGATACACCGCTCCCGGACGAACTGGAATCGTTCTCCGCGCTGGCCGTGGGAATGAATGTGTGGCTCACCTGGCATATGGCTTCCGAAGCGAACGTGGCAGGGTACGAAATCGAGCGCCAGAGTGGGAACGATACGACACTGATCGCGAGCTATGAAACGGCCGATTCGCTCCGTGCGAAGGGCGCGGCCGCGTACGATTTTCTGGATACCGATCCGCTGCTCGGCTCGGTGGGGTACGTTCTATTCGAAATCACCCGGGACGGTATTCGCTCGTGGCTCGGTTCGCGGACGGTGGAACTTTCAGGCAGTGCGTCCGATACGACGATCTCCGACCTCGTCTATGCCGGCGGCGAACTTCAATGCTCGGTTCCACAAAACTTTTCGGGGACGATCACCGTCAGCGATCGGATCGGGCGGACCCTCCTTTCCCAATCGATCCAGCCGGTCTTTTCCGGACGCATGGCCCTTCCCTTGTCGCTCGTGCCGGGCGTCTATTTTATAGAGATCTCCGGCGGAAACGTCATCTATAAAAATAAATTTGTCGTATCCGAGTAAAAGAAGTCTTACTTGATCGAAAAATACTTTGCACTCGGATGATGTACGACGATGGCCGTCGTCGATTGCTCGGGTTCCAGATGGAACTCTTCCGTGAGCGAAATATCGATCCGTTCCGGGCGCAGCAGTTCGAAGAGTTTCGTCTGGTCCTCTAAGTTGGGGCACGCCGGATAGCCAAACGAATAACGGGAGCCCTGGTAGCCCTGGCTGAAGAGGCGCGTAATGTCGGGAGCGTCCTTATCGGCAATACCGAGCTCCGTACGGACGATCTTATGCCAGTACTCCGCGAGCGCTTCCGCCGTTTCGACCGAAAGGCCGTGCATATAGAGATAATCGGCGTACTGGTTCGACTCGAAGAGCTGTTTTGTATACCGGCTCGCTTCGCGCCCGACGGTGACGGCGGTAAATGCAATGACGTCCGGCTGGCGTCGGCGCTCGGCTTCCTCCCTTGGAAGGAAAAAGTCCGAAAGGCACAGCCGGCGAGCGGTGGGCTGCCGCGGGAACGTAAAGCGCCGCCATTCGACGAGGTCGTGTAAGGCGGCCGGCCGGTCCCATCGGTCGAATAAGGCCGCTTCGTCCGATCCCGCCGGTCGTAAAATCACCACGTCTTCGCCCTCCGACCAGCACGGGAAATATCCGTACACGACCTTGGGCACCAACACCTTGTCGCGTTTGGCGCGAAGTTTTACCTCCTGTAATTTAGGGCGTGCGACGTCCTCGATCTGTTGCGCGAAGGCTTCCGGCGATTTTTTGCCGCGCTTCATTTGCCACTGTCCGCGAAATAGCGCGACTTCGTTCAGGTATTCCCAGACTTTTTCGATCTTGATGTCGTTGACCACGCGCGATCCCCAGAAGGGCGGCGTGGGAACGGGATTGTCGTGCGGGGTGGCGCTCGTGCGGACCAGCTTTTCGGTCCCTTCGGCCATTTCGACCTTGCGAACGGCAATTGGGAACTCTGCGATTTCTTCTTCCATCGCTTCGAGTTCGATGCTTTTTTCCGCGGCGTCCGTCGTTTGCTTCGGATGGCGCAGCCACGGCAGCACCCGACTCGCCATTACGATCTTCGATTCCGCTCCGGTCGCATTATCGAGTTCTTCGTCCCGCTCGGCGAGCCACGCTTCGATCTTTTCGACATGGTGCCGTTCGTGGTCGAAGACGCAGCCGGGAAGGCGCTTCTGGACGCTCGGAAGCGGACCGACATCGTTCACATACTGCGCTTCGGTCAGGGTTTCGAGCGAGGCGATCAACCGTTTCGTCGTCTGCTGGTAGAGGTCGAGAAGTTCCCGCTTCGAACGAACATCGTACCTTCGGACAAATTCCTCGTTGATCCGATCGAGATCTTCGGAGGCGATGATGTCGGGTTGGACTCCCTGCTTGATCCATTCATTCCGGTCGAGCGTCAGTTGTTCCCATGCGATCATGTGGGCGACGACATCCCGAAGCGACCACCGGTTGAATGACTTCGCGATGTGGTAGTCTTTTTCGTCGATCGCCTCGAGGACCGCCATCGTCTTTTCTCGCTGTGCTTTAATGGCCGAAATCGCATCCGCGATCGAAAGCCATTCCTTCTCGCCGCTCCCGGCAGGCGTTGGCCGGGGGGCTTTGAGGTCTTCCATGAAATGGAGACCGTCGAAGGCATCCTGCGCATACGAAAGCGTTCCCGAATAGAGCGCGCGCAAATCTTTTTCGACAAATTTTCGTGTGAGCGCCGCGCCGCCGAGCACGACCGGGATCCGGAGATTTCGCGACTGCATCACCTCGAGGTTCTCCTTCATGATTGCGGTCGATTTTACGAGCAGGCCCGACATTCCGAGCGCATCGGCGTGCTCGCGCTGGACCGCTTCGAGCATGGGTTCGAGCGCGACTTTAATTCCCAGGTTCACCACGCGGTACCCGTTGTTCGTGAGAATGATATCGACTAAGTTCTTCCCGATGTCGTGCACATCCCCTTTGACAGTCGCAAGGACCATCACGCCTTTGGACCGCTCGGCATCCCCCTCGAGCTTTTCCATAAAGGGTTCCAAAAATTTCACTGCGGCCTTCATGGTCTCGGCGGACTGGAGCACGAAGGGAAGCTGCATTTCGCCGGCGCCGAATAGATCGCCAACGACCTTCATACCGCCAAGCAGAATATCGTTGACAATCTCCAGTGCGGAATACGTTATGAGGGCTTCGCGAAGGTCGTCGTCGAGGCCCAGTTTATCGCCATCGATAATGCGCTGTTTGAGCTTTTCCTCGACCGTCATCCCGGCATAGGATACCGTCTCGCTTTTTGCCGATTTGGCATCGGCGTAATGTGCCAGGAATTCCTTGAGAGGGTCGTAGGTAACGATGAGTTCAGGGTCGGCCATAATGGAAAAGCCCAACGGCAACGCTATGGATTTAGTTTGAAAACGGCTGTTTTGGGGCGTCCATTAACTTTCTTTACGCTCGTTCGATGTTAAAGAAAGTCGTAAAATAATTTTACAACCCGAATAAATTTTTTATAAAGCATCGTCTCAAATAATCGAAATCGGACTAAATAAGCCCGTTTTTGCCCATTTTTAACGCGTGGCATTTGCCTTGACCAACAGGCGGCTGAAAGGGTGAATTATTCGCCCCGATTTTAAAACCTGCTAACTGTTCTTTAATATGATGTCACGATCCAAGCCTTTGGCGGCGTTCCTCCTGCCGCTCTTTTGTATCACTTCGTTCATCGCCTGTGGAAAAAAATCCGGAGAACTTCCTGCGCTGACCGGTGCCACCCGCGAAGCCGTGCTTACGGAGCCGCCGATGGTGCCCGCGCGTGTAAATGAGGACGGTCCGCAGAAGGTCGTGGTCCATCTGGAAGTTCGCGAGGTCGTAAAACCGCTCACCAATGGCGCGACCTATACCTACTGGACGTTCGGCGGCTGCGTCCCGGGAAAATTTATCCGCGTGACGGAAGGCGACGAAGTCGAATTTCATCTCAGCAATCCTTCCTCGAGCAAAATGCCGCACTCGATCGACCTTCATGCGGTCAGCGGTCCCGGCGGCGGTGCCGAGGCTTCCTTTACGGCGCCGGGACATACGTCGGTCTTTTCGTTCCGCGCGACGACACCGGGCATTTACGTCTATCATTGCGCGGCTGCACCGGTCCCGATGCACATCGCCAACGGGATGTACGGCCTCATTTTCGTGGAATCGCGGTCCAACCCGCTGCCGCCGGTCGATCACGAGTATTACATCATGCAGAGCGAAATTTATACGACGGGACACTATGGCGATACCGGCCTGCAGGAATTTTCCTTCGATAAAGGCCTTGCCGAACAACCGACGTATGTCGTATTTAATGGTTCCGTAGGTTCGACGCTCGGGCCGACCGCGCTGAAGGCGAAAGTCGGCGAGACCGTTCGGCTCTTCGTGGGCGACGCCGGTCCGAACCTCGCCTCGAACTTCCATATCATCGGTCAGATCTTCGATAATGTCTATGAGGAGGGTGGGACCAATGTAAACCACGACGTGTCAACGACGGAGATCCCGGTCGGCGGAGCGACGATCGTCGAATTCAAGATCCGCGCGCCGGGAACGTATCATATTGTGGACCATGCGATCTTTCGAGCCTTCAATCAGGGCGCGGTCGCCGATATCGTGGCCACCGGTCCGGAAGACTCGACCGTCTATTCGCATCAGCAGCGGTACGAGAATTACCAGTAACCGGGAGTACGAGCATTACAGCTCCTAACCAGTCGTATGTCACACGCGTCTTTTGCTCGGTCTGTTGCAGTGCTGCTTGCCGCCGCGTGGTTCCCGCTGTATGCCGGAGCGCAACCGGCCCATCCGCCCGTGCACACGGGGCGAGCGCCGGCCGGAATGGTCTCCATCCCGGGTGGGTACTATCGGCCCTTCTATATTACGAAGGGAATCGATTCGGTGAAGATCGAGCCGTTCTTTATGGACGTTCGTGCGGTGACGAATAAAGAGTTCCTAAACTTCGTCACTGCGAACCCGCAGTGGTCGCGTTCTCGGGTTCCGGCATCGCTCGCCGAACGTGGCTATCTCCGGCAATGGAAAAGCGATTTTGTAATTGGAGGCGTGGCGCTGGAAAACGCGCCGGTGGTGAACGTCTCCTGGTTTGCCGCCCACGCGTATGCGGCGTGGGTCCATAAGCGGCTGCCGACGATTGCCGAGTGGGAATATGCGGCGCTCGCACCGCTCCGATGGGCAGCGACGCCCTCACGGCGTTCCGGAACGATCGATGGCGAAGCTAAAAGGGAACTGATCCTGGCGTGGTATGCCAGACCGAACGGTCCGCTCGCTCCTGCCGGGACCGTCAATGAAAATGCGTACGGCGTTCGCGATCTTTTTGGCGAAGTCTGGGAATGGACCCAGGATTTCAACAGCGTCATCATTCCCGCCGACCCGCGTGGAGAGGCGAACCCGAGTTCGACCTGCGGCGCCGGCGCGATCGGCACGATCGATCCCGGCGACTATGCGACCTTTATGCGCTTCGCCATGCGCAACAGCCTGCTGGCCGCGTACACGGTCGATAACCTCGGCTTCCGCTGCGTGGCGGAGGACCGGAACTAAATAAACGGAAGAAACATGAAAACCTCCACCTATCTCCTGATCGCGATCGTATGCTTTGCGGTATCCTGCTCGAAACAAAAACCGGTCGGCAAGAATGACACCGCCGTTACGGCGGACACCTCGGGAACTTCGTATAACAATCACGGATCGATCTACGACATGGATATGCCGTTTACGGACCAGAACGGCAAACCCGTTGGCTGGACGTCGCTGAAAGGCAAAGTGCGTATCATGGCCATGTTCTTTTCGCACTGCCCAGCGGCCTGTCCGATTATTACCGAAGATATCAAGAAAGCCGAAGCGCTCCTTCCCGAAGCTGCACGCGATTCGATCGGGATCACGATGATCTCCTTCGATTCGAAACGCGACACCTCCGCGCGCCTCATGGAATTCTATCGGGCGCACAACCTCAATCCACGGTGGGAACTCCTTCATGGCGCTTCGGACGATGTCCGCATGATCGCCAATCTACTGAACGTTGACTATAAAGAGTGGCCGAGTGGCGATTTTACTCACCAGAACCTCATCTTCGTCGTCGATTGCTCCGGCCGCATCGCGCTCCGCCGCGAAGGCCTGGGAAAAGATCCGCACGAGCTTTCCGAAAAAGTTCTCGCCCTGCTGTACACATCGAACTCGTGCTGCGCTCCGACGCCCGCGCGCGTAGCGGATGGCCTCTCAGCGGCGCGATAACGCGTGCGATAAACGATTCGCCTTTGTTGTTTCGAAATCTATGAAAGGTCCGGACCCGTATCGTCTGTTTTTTCCGCTCGGCATTGTGCTTGGCCTTGGAGGGGTCGCCATTTGGCCGCTCTTTTATTTTGGCGTACTCACCGGCTATTGGGGAATTTCGCATGCATTTTTGCAGTCGAACGGGTTTTTATTTTGCTTTATTTCCGGGTTCCTCCTTACCGCCGTACCCCGTTTTACCGGGACAAAGGTTCCGTCGCTTCTTTGGCAGTGGACGCTTGCTGCGATGGTGATTTGGGGTGCTATCGCGCTCGAGCTGCAGTATTACCAGATGGCACAAACGGTGTTTGCCGGCGCGTATATCGTTTTACTCGTTCTGGTTCTCTCACGCTTTTTGAAACGCGAGAGCGGCGCGCTTCCTGAAACGTTTTCTCTCATTGGGACCGCGCTCCTTACCGGAACGATCGGGGCACTCCTCAATGCCGTTGCCTTTTGGAATATTGACATCGGCGGATGGGCGCTCGCCGGCAAACGCGCGCTTACCGAAGGCATGACCCTCGTGCTTGTGCTCGGGGTCGGCGGCTTTCTGGGTCCCCGGCTGCTGGGATTCGACCGGCTTCCGGTCGTCCAGATCGTTGGCCTGGAAGACGAACACGTTCGTTCCCAGGCGATTTCGAAACGAACGATCTATACGGTGGTCGGCGTGCTCCTCGCAATTTCGCTCTTCGTCCAGTATGGGATTGGAATTCCCTGGATGAGTTTTGTCCGGGCGGGTGTGGCAAGCTACGTTCTATTTACAACAGTAAATCCCTGGCGCAAACCCGCTCACCGCACGACGCTCGCATGGTGTGTATGGACTTCCATTTGGATCACCATGCTCGGACTCTGGCTCGTCGCGTTCGTTCCCAAATACCAGGTCGATTTTCTGCACGTCCTTTTTATCGGGGGCTTTTCACTCATCATTCTTGCGGTCGGTATGCGCGTGACGCTTTCGCACGGCGGCCATGGGTTGACCTCCGAAAAAAAGAACTGGCCGCTCCGCATCGGCCTTATTACCGGCCTGATTGCCATGCTTGCCCGAGCCGGCGCGCCCTTTTCAAAAGGATACGTCATGCACCTGGAGCTCGCCGCGATCCTTTGGATCGTTGGCCTTGCAATTTGGGGATATCGCTTAATCAAACTGATCGCCGTCGCAAAGCGATAATGGGAAAAGCGATAACGCGTATGGATCAATGAGAGAACTCTCACTCGAGCTGTAAACTAAACTTGGCGGCGAAGGCTTTTGCATGGTATGCGCCTTCGGACCATCTTTTCATTATTCTTCGCGGTGTTCTTCGCATCGCTCGGACGCGCGCAGTCTTTTCCCAACGTGCGCATCAGCGATCCGGGCCTTCGCAATCCCGAGGAAGTTTCGATCGCGCTGAATCCACGCGATCCAAATCAGCTCGCGGCTGGCGCGAATTTGAATTACTTCTTTTATTCGAACGATGGCGGCTGGTCCTGGCACTGGAAACAGCTTTCAAGCCCGTATGGGTTTTGGGGCGATCCGAATTTGCTCTTTGACGATTCCGGCGTGCTGTACTACGAGCATCTTTCGGGCAATCACTGGATGGACAGCGAATTTTTGGAGCGCATTGTCGTGCAGCGCTCCACCGATGCCGGGCTTTCGTTCGATTCGGGCGCGCAGGTCGGCTACGATCCTCCGACGATGCAGGACAAAGCGTGGTTCGGGCTCGACCGTTCTCCGACTGGTTCGAATGGAACGATCTTCACCTCCTGGAACGAGGACGACAAATACGGCAGCACCGACCCGAAGGATAGTTCTCGCATTTTCTTTTCCGAAAGCACCGACCGTGGCCGCACCTGGTGCAGCCGCGTGCGAGTCGATCATTGGGGTGGCGATTGCCTGGACAGCAGTAATACCATCGAGGGCGCCGTGGCGACCGCCGGCCCGAACGGCGAAGTGTATGTCGTCTGGTCCGGGCATAACAAGATCTATTTCAATCGCTCGCTGGACCATGGCAGGACCTTTGGCCTCGAACGTGCCATCGCGGACCAGCCCGGCGGGTGGGATTTTAAAGTGCCGGGAATTTTTCGCGTCAACGGGTTTCCGATGATCGCCAGCGATCTCGATCCACAGTCGAAGTATTACGGCCGCCTTTATGTCATGTGGTCGGACCAGCGCCGAGGCGTGACCGATGTCTATTCGATCTATTCCTCCGATGGCGGCAAAACATGGAGCGCGCCGCTGCGGGTCAATACCGATAGCGCGATGAGCCACCATTTCCTTCCCAGCCTGGCGATCGACCCCACGACCGGGCATCTATTCGTGGTGTTCTACGACCGTCGGAATTATGTCGATGACCAGACCGATGTGTATCTCGCTCGTTCGACCGATGGCGGGGCCTCGTTCGACAACGAGCGCATCAGCCAGTCCGCGTTCGGTCCCGTCGCCAAGGTCTTCTTCGGCGATTATATTCATATCGCCGCGTTCGACCGGCATATCTATCCGATCTGGATGCGCATGGACGATAGCGTGACCAGCGTCTGGACGGCGATTGTTTCCGATACAGGGAATGGTCCGGTCGCCGCTTCGATGATGCAGCAGCAGGAGCCTCAGACGGCGATCTGGGCGACGGGGAACCCTGCGGCTCCGGGCGTGGCGTTCTCGTCGGAGTCTGCGGGGCATGTTCGAATCGAACTCTTCGATCTCCTCGGCCGCCGTGTGGGAACGCTTTTAAATGGCGATTACGGTCCCGGCCAGTGCCGCTTCGGTCTTCCCGAAAATATTCCCGATGGTACGTATGTGGCCAAGCTCACCACCCCGGGGAAGCAAGCGGTGGCAACGCTGGTGGTTGCGCGGTAACGAGGACATGCCGGAAGCTCCTTCCCGCATGAAAGAATCATTCACGGAACTTTGAATGCGTGCCGCAGGCTTCTTGGCCTTCCCATGCACGAACCTACGTTTCCGGACCTTCCGATTTATAGCGAACACACGCGATTCGAAGTCGATCGCGCAATCGGACGGACCCTGTTCGCCTGCGATCTTTCCGAATGTCACGGCGCATGCTGCACGATGCCGGCGGATGCCGGCGCGCCGATCCTGGAAAGCGAAATTCCGGAGCTGGAACGGGTTTTTCCGATCGTCAAAAAATATTTAAGCGAGGATTCCCTCGCGACGATCGAAGGGGAAGGCGTGTGGCGACGCGAAAAGGATGGCTCCGTCACGATTCCCGCCATCCGCGGGCGCGACTGTATCTTCGTGACCTATGAAGACGGCTCTCCGACCGCACACTGCGCGATCGAAAAAGCGTACCGCGCCGGCGAGATCGAAGGGTTCCCAAAGCCCATCAGTTGCCACCTTTTCCCGATCCGCATTTACCCGAAGGGAAGCAGCTTCGAGATCGTCTATGAATCGATCCCGGAATGCAAGGGCGGCCGCGCGCGCGGAAAGAAAGAGAAGATCCCGCTCGTGGATTTCCTCGAATCGCCGCTCGTCCGAGCGTTAGGCGAAGAGCGGGTGAAAAAACTGAGGGATGCCCTGGGGGAATAGCCGTTTATAACGACGGGGAAGAACCGTTATAAGAAATGTTGCTGCACTCCATTCCACTTCTGAAGGGCCCTATGGAATTCTTCCCAGCTCAGGTCCAGGCGTTCCTGTGCGCGGCCAAAGAGGAGCGCGACCGGCACCATCCGGTCGCCAAATTCCTTTCGCGCTTCGTGGAGCACCAGGAGGACGGTCCGCTCGACTTCCGTCAGGCCGTCGCGCACGTCGGGAATGTTATAATAACGGTCTGATCCGGTCCGGGAATTCATATTAGATCAGGAATGAAAAAACAGAACAAATATGGCCTTATTATTTTAATTGCGGCGCTCATTGCCATTATATGGTACGTTAACCGTCCGAATGTAATTCCACCTTCGCAGGAGTCCGGTGTGATTCCGGAGAGGATCGGTGGCGTCGGATTGGAAGGAAGCGGTGGCGATGCAGAACTCAATCGGGAAAAGAACCGCATTGAAGCGCCGAAAACGTTTGCCGATCTTCGTCCGATCGATATGCTCGCGATCCCTTCGGCCCTGCTCGTCGAAGCGGGACGTGAAAAACGTGCACGGTGGAACCGTGCGGAACGGAACTATCTTGGCAGGGAAGAATCTCTGGGCGTGCGCCTTACGGGATATGTGCTCCATGCGAAGGAATCCGGCGTCGAAAGCTGCAATGGGTATTCCGATACGCTGCGCGATTTTCATATTTGGATCGCTGACGCACCAACGGACGATAAAGGGAGTGCCGTGATCGTCGAAATGACACCGCGCTGGAAATCGGTCCATCCCGAGTGGCAGCTTCGGGAACTGGACAGACTCGCTCGCGACCGAGCGATGGTCCGTGTTACGGGCTGGCTGCTCTGGGACGAAGAGCATCCCGATGAAGTCGGCAAATCGCGCGGCACGCAGTGGGAAGTCCACCCGGTGACAAACTTCGAGGTCATGAAGGACGGCGTGTGGCAGCCGCTATCCGAACGACAGCCATAAAAATAATTGCCCGATCTGCCACAATTTTTCTTTTCAGATGGTTTAGATAACTCATTTTACCTGTCAGCCTATGAAATATTTTCTTTCGCTCCTTTTTGCCTTCACATTCGCCGGCCTAGCGCAAGCGCAGCCGGGAGCCATGCGGATGGCACCGCCCTCCAACGCCCATCACGAGGTCTATAAGGACAGCGCCCAATTCAAAGCCGCATTCAAGGAACTTTATCCGCTCATTAAACCGACTCCGAACGTTCGCGAACGAACGCAAATGATGTTCGAGCGGATGTCCCGCATGTTCAAGGCCCGCGACATCGATAGTGCCGCCGCGTACGACAGCGTCATGAAAGCGCTCGATCCGAACATGGACGAGAAGTTGCTCTTCGATGCGTATCGTGCACAATTTTCCGCCGAAGAACTCAAGGCGCTTACCGCGTTCTTCAAGACGCCGGCCGGGAAGCATTATTTGGAGGTCGGCAGCCGGCTCCAGATGGCGTCCGGCTCCGAACTCGATCAATATATCTCGCGCACGATCGCGATGGCGATCCGCCCGATGATGAAACTTCCGGAACACCCGGCGATGCCCGGTCGCCGGCCCGGAGTGATGCAGCGTCCCGATTCGACCGCACACACGCACGAATGAGCGAGCCCGTCCGTTCGCGGCCGATCGGCGTGTTCGATTCCGGAATCGGCGGGATGACCGTCGTGAAAGAACTCTTCTCGGCCGCTCCGCAGGAGTCGATCGTCTATTTTGGCGATACCGCCCGGCTTCCGTACGGCTCGAAATCGGTCGAGACGCTGCAGCGATTTGCCCGCGAGGATGCGGAACTTTTACTTTCGTTCGACGTGAAGATGATCGTCGTCGCCTGCAATACGCTGAGTGCGACGGCGTTGGACGAAGTCGAGCGCAAAGCACGCGGGATCCCGGTGATCGGAATGATCGGGCCGTGTGCGCACGCCGCCGTGCGTACGACCCGGAACGGAAAGATCGGCATTATCGGCACCGAAGCGACGATCGCAAGCCAGGCCTACGAAGCGGCGATCGAAGAAGAATCCCGCCGTGCCGGAATCCGGTGCGAAGTCCATTCGGCCGCGTGCCCGCTCTTCGTTCCGCTTGCGGAAGAAGGTTGGACGGAGCATCTGGCAACGGAACTTATTGCAGAATCGTATTTGAAGGAACTCCGCTATCGCGGGATCGACACCCTGATCCTGGGATGCACGCATTATCCCGTGCTATCGAACGTGATCCAACGGACGATGGGAACCGGCGTAACACTGGTCAATTCGGGAGCGGCGGCGGCTTCCGTCGTGGTCGAGCTTTTGGAAACCGAGCGCGAAGGAGAGGAAGGATCGGTTTCGATACCGCATGGCTCGCCCGAGCACCGTGTACTCGTCAGCGATGTCCCTCGAAAATTTCAGGCGATCGGTGAGCGCTTCTTAGGCCGAAAACTTCCAGACGCCCGCCTGGTGACCTGGAAGGAAGCCTGGACCATCAGCGGCAGTATGGAAATTCCGAGTTGAGCGTTTCCGAAAAGTTTGCCATGCCAATTTAGCGCGGTGGCCCGCAGCTCGATCGTCCCTAAGCAGGCTCGAAATTTGCTTTGTTTCGCGGCATGTCATCCCGTCGCGAATTTCTCACCGGAGGGCTGGTCATTACCGGCGTTGTCATGGCACCCCGCGCCATCGCTTTTGGTAAAGCGGGAAAAGGAGATGTTTCGACCAACGAAGATCTCATGCGAGAGCATGGCGTGCTTAAGCGCGTGCTCTTGTGTTACGATGAGATCATTCACCGCATCGATACCGGGGAAACATTCCCACCCGAGAGCGTTCGGGACGGTGCGACGATCATTCGTAACTTTATCGAGCAGTACCATGAAAAGCTGGAAGAGCAGCATCTTTTCCCGAGATTCCGAAAAGCGAATATGCTGGTCGATCTTGTGAACGCGCTCGAGACCCAGCACACCGCGGGCAGAAAGGTTACCGAACGTATCCTGGCTTCGAAGGGGAGCGATGCGGACGATAAACGCGCGCTCCAACACGACCTGAAAGCATTCGTTCGCATGTATGCTCCGCACGAAGCACGGGAAGATACCGTTTTATTCCCCGCCCTGCACCAGATTGTTTCCCCGCACGAATACGACGCGCTGGGCGAGGAATTCGAAACGATCGAACGTAAGACGTTCGGCGGCGACGGCTTCGAGATGTACCGGGATAAAGTTGCGGCGATCGAAAAAACCCTCGGCATCTACGATCTCGCACAGTTTACTCCCACGTGACCTTTTACGAAAAAAACTGCTCAATTTCGACCCAAATCCGCTTAAACCAGCAAAATTCTCTTTTCGAAAAAAAATTGTCCGGGTTTGGGAGTTTCATCCGATATAGCATTACAATTCACTCCTAACCTTATTTAGGATTTTCAGTCAATTTTTTTTGATTACTGTTATGAACGAATTTATATTTCTCTATCGCGGCGGGATGAACAACCAGAATACTCCGCCTTCGGCGCAGGAAATGGAAGCTCAGATGAAACGCTGGCAGGCCTGGTTCGGAAAGCTCGGCGAAGAAGGCAAGCTCAAGGACTGGGGCGCGCCGCTCCAGCGCGAGGGCAAGCACGTCGCGGCCGGTGGCGTGATCACCGATGGACCGTTTTCCGAAGGCAAGGAAGTGATCGGCGGTTTTTCGATTATCAAAGCGAAGGACCTTTCCGAAGCGGCGCAGATCGCCAAGGGCTGCCCGGTCTTCGAGGCCGGCGGCAGCGTGGAGGTCCGGCCGGTGCAGGCAATGTAACTATTTTTATATTGAACTGTTCGAATGGAGACGCGCCGGTTGGCGCGTCTCTGCATTACGATGGATAAAAAATATTTTTTGCTCCGCCTACTTCCGCCGCGCGCGTCGTTTACACAGGACATGACGCCCGAAGAGCGCGCCGTGATGCAAGCGCACGTTGCCTATTGGGCGCCCTATATCGAGATGCGAACGATGATCGTGATGGGGCCCGTCGCCGATCCCGCCGGCGGCTGGGGACTTGGGGTCATTGGGGTCGAACGCCGGGAGGAGCTGGACACCCTGCTTAAAAACGATCCCGCCAGCACGCTCGGCCATTGGGAAGTGTTTCCCATGCTCGGTATTAAATATAAATAGATGACGGTCACGATCGAAGTTATCGCTAACATTGCACTCACGCTTTCCGTGATTGTGGCGCTCATTTTCGGGATCGCACAGGTCCGTACCGCCGAGCGAGACCGCCGTGAGCGGCTCACGCTCGAAACGCTGCGTGTCTTCAATACCCGCGAGTTCGCGGAAATCATCCATTTTATGCAAGTGCTCGATATGCCAAAAACGCGGGAAGCCTTCACGGCCCTTCCGGACGAGCAGCAAGTCATTCTCATTCAGGGTTCCCAACAGATGGAGTCGCTGGGAATGCTCGTCTATGAGAACGCCATCGATCTCGATCTCGTCGATAAGACGATCGGCTCGTTCGTTTCCCTCACCTGGGAAAAATACAAGCCGATGTTCGAGGACATGCGAGAGAAAATTCCCGATCCGTACCTGGGAGAATATTTTCAATGGCTGGCGGAGCGCGTCGATCAAAAAATCCAGGAACATCGCCTCCCGTATTATGCTCAATCCCAAAAACGATGGCGTACAATGAAGCATTGACGCTCCGGCTTCGAGAAGCATTTGCCGACGCACTCGAAGGCGATCCACGTCCGGTCGTCGAAAAAAGAATGTTCCGTGGCGTCTTATTCCTCGTGGACGGCAAAATGACGGCGAGCGCGGGAGACGACCGCTTTATGTTCCGCATCGACCCCGCGATGCACCAAACCGCGCTCGATGGCAACGGCGTGAGCCCCGTCATCATGCAGGGCCGAAGTTACAAAGGGTACGTGCACGTCCGGGAAGATGCGGTGCGAACGAAGCGGGAGCTTCTGAAGTGGGTCGAGCGAGCGGTCGACTATAATCCCCGCGCGAAAGCATCCGTGAAGCGGAAAAAGAAATAAGAAGCGAAAAAAGAAATAAAGAAATAAAGAAGCCGAAAAAGAAATAACATGGCGCCGAGCGTTCACGCGGTGGTCGAGCATTTATTCCGCCAGGAGTCCGGAAAATTGGCGGCGTCGCTCGCGCGGTCGTTCGGGCTTTCGAAGCTCGACGTCGTTGAAGATATCGTCCATGAATCGCTGCTGGCGGCGCTGACATCGTGGTCGTTTCACGGTCTTCCCGAAAACCCGACGGCGTGGCTGCACCGCGTCGCCAAACACAAGGCCGTCGATCATATCCGAAAACGAGCGCTCGAGTCGCGGGAAGCGGAAGAGATACTTCCCGCGCTGAGCGCCGCATCGCACACGCTAACGTTCGAGCACAACTTCCTTCCCGGTGAAATCGAAGATTCCCAACTCCGGATGATGTTCGCTTGTGCGCATCCGGGGATCCCGGTCGAGTCCCAAATCGCGCTTATGCTCAAAACGCTCTGCGGATTCAGCGTGCGGGAAATTGCAAGCGCATTCCTTACGCAGGAAGCGACGATCGAAAAACGTTTGGGACGCGCGCGAAAATATTTTCGCGATCATCACGTCACGCTCGAACCGCCGGTCGGGGCAGCACTGACCGATCGCCGCCCGGCCGTGCTCACCGCACTCTATCTTCTGTTTAACGAAGGTTATAAGCGAACTGAGAGTGAGGACGATCGATCGTCCGCCGATGGACTTCTGAACCGCGATCTATGCCTTGAAGCGCTGCGGCTCGCCCTGCTCATTTCGAAGCATGCCGAGATCCGTTCGCCGGAAACGGACGCGCTCGTCGCGCTCATGATGCTGCTCGCCGTGCGGTTCGATACGCGGACGGCGGAGGACGGTTCGATGGTCCTGCTTTCGGAACAAGACCGTTCCCAGTGGAACCAACAACTCATCGAAACCGGGATGGAGTACCTTCGCCGCTCGGAACCGGACGTGTATACCTCGGCGTATCATCTCGAGGCGGGAATCCAATCGCTGCATGTTACGGCCACGACCTACGCAGAAACGAACTGGGCGGCCATCCTCGGGCTCTACAAGCAGCGCTATGCTCTAACGCCGAGTCCGCTCGTCGCCATGCATATGGCCGTGGCCGTAGCGGAAGTCCATGGCCCGCAGGCGGCACTCGAACTCTTGGATGCGGTGCCGATGCCGGAGCATTATCTCTATCATGCGATCCGAGGAAATATTTCTCTCAAAGCCGGCGCGGTCGAATCCGCGCGGGAATCGTTCCACTCCGCACGCACCCTGACCAGAAACGCCACGGAGCGGGCCCTGCTCGAAGCGCGCCTCGCATCGCTGGAAGCTGGCGTCGCTTAAGCGTTCATTTCTTTTCCGGGACGCCATCGTCATACGCAATTCCCTTGGCGCTTTTGACGACGATTTCGCCTTGTTTGATTCGCTCGTCGGAGTACCAATCGTCGCTGTGTCCGAGATCGATGAGCATCCCAAGGGAACCGGCATGGCGCGGTTCGATCCAGTTGCCGCCCCCTTCCGAATCGGTCGTGTCCGACAGTTTGCAATAATACCGGTCGTCGCCGTGGCTATCGAGCAAATAGGCGAACGAGTTGAAAAATCCGCAGCCCTGCCCGGCGCCAGAGCAGCGATAGGTATCTTTTCCTTCCCAATCTTCGAGGCATCCACCGGACAAGTCGTGTGCATTGCCCTGTTCGAGCCAGGCGTAGGCATCGTAACTGTCATCGCCGGAATCATCGAGCAACGCGGCAAAGGAGAGATGGATCCCGCTGCCCTGCGAGTACTGTCCCGCGCTGTAACGGTCGGCGCCCTGCCGGTCGTGAAGGATCCCGAGCGCATACCAATAGCTCCCGCCCTGAGAGAAAATTCCCGCATCGTAGACGTCATCGCCCTGACGGTCGCTGAGCAGGCCGATGCCGCCATCGGTGCCGACGCCGGTGCTCCATGGCCTCAGACCGAAGCCGAAGCCCTGCGACATGGCGACGTGCGCGCGGTTTGGCCAGCGGTCGTCCGGATATTTCCATCCGGCACGATAAGAATCATTCCCGGCGCGTTCGAGCAGCATGCCAAAGCCGTACGTATAGGCAAACCCCTGCGCATACACGTCGGCCATATAATGGTCGGAACCGGCATGATCGTAAAGCAACCCAATGCCGAGCATGGCCGCGCCCTGCGAGCACCAATGGGAAGTATAGATATCGTCGCCGCCAAAATCGGCGAGCACTCCGACACCCAGGCACCCGGCGCCCTGCGTCCATCGGTCACCGCGATAGACGTCGTTGCCCGCGCAATCGACCAGCACATCGACGCACCCGACGCCGGAGGCGATCGGGCCGTTATAGATATCGTTCCCGGCCAGATCGGCGACCACGCGAAACGTTCCCGGTTTGCACGGAGGCAGATCGTACACATCGTTGCCGCCGACGTCGAGGATAAAGGCAAAATCGCCGTAATACCGGTTCGGTCCCGGCCCTCCGATCACACAGCGGCCTTCCGGCGTGTCCCACGTGGCGATCACTTCCCCGTCGACGCCGGGAACGTTCTTGATCGTCGGCTGCTCGTCCATCAAGTCCAGGAACTGTGCAGCGAAGGTGGGGACCCAACCGGTATCGGCGAGCGCCGCGAGCCGGTGCGCAGCACCGGTCAAGGCCTGAAAATCCACGCGGTCGGCCGCGCCCAGGACGCGAACGAGCATTCGTTCGGCAGCGTCGCGTGCAGAAAGCTGGTGCACAGGGTCCGGAATGGAGTCCACGGGATCCTCCCAATTGGTGTCCGTATTCAGCAGTTCCGAAAGCTGCCATGAAAGCGTTCCTACATCGGAGTGGACGTTGGCATACGCGCGGTCCAGGAGCGTTTGCACGTCGGCGAAATATTTATTTAGTTCCTCCTCCGTTTGCGGCAGTTTCGGCCGTGGCAAGTCTTTCGTAAGGCATCCCAATTGCTCGGCCGCGGCATCGATGGCCCCGGCGAGTCCCGGGCCGGCTTCGAGACGATCCCACACCATTTCATCGATCAGGCGCGAAAGCGCACCCACGCGCGTCGGATGGTGGTCGAGATAGGTTACCGCGTTTAACCGAAACGGATTGGGACGCTCCGAAAACGGAGCGTCGCAAAAATCGAGATCGGCGATGGCCGCAATTTGCTTTGCGATCGTATCGGCCCACGGTCGCAGTCCTTTTTCGGTAAGGGTCCGCTCCATCCAGGAATCGTTTCGAACGGGGCCGAGCGCAGGATAGTCCGAATAGGACATCGCCGGAATCCGCTTACCGGCTATGAGCGGAACGGGAACATTCAGAATGGTTCCATTACGAATGATCTGGAACGTCATCGTGTCGCCAACTTTTTTCTCCCCGAGCCTCGTATTGAGGATGTCCGTGCCACCGTACACCGAATCGCGCAGGGTGCGCCCATCGACGCGCAACACAATATCGCCATTCATAAGCCCCGCGGCATCCGCAGACCAGTGCGGGGCAAGGTGCCAAATTTTGTCGGCTTTGAAGGTATCTAAGCCATGCGTGAGCAACCTCACCGAATCCGCCGGCACATCGTTAAAATAAATTCCCATCCGCGGTTTCAGCGGCGGGAGCGGACCCTGCTGGGCATACGGCGGATAATCGACATAACGTAAGGAGTGCCGAATGAGGCTGTCCGTCGAAGGGGCCTGGGCACGAGCCGATATTGCCATACCAAGGACCAGCGCAGCGCACCGCGCAATGCCTGCGATAAATTTCCGGTTCGAATGCACTGCTCTTACCGATTCCATCCTGCGAAATTACGGAAATAAAAAGGCCGGAGATCGATCCGGCCCAGGGTAAATTCCTTTTGAAGATCCGGACTACGCGGTCAGCGGCTCCCAACCGGTTCCCACCCCACGCTGTGAAAATAGATCAGCGTGACACCGTGCGGGCCGCCGCCGCCCGTATTTGTCAGTGTAACGCTGCCGACGGTGATCGCGTCCGTCGCGTCGTTGTTATAGACGTAGAGTACTTGTCCGTCTGTTCCTGTCGGCAGCGTCAGCGATGTTGGGCCATTACCGCCACCGTTATCGACGGTATAAACGGTCGTATTCGCTGGGACCGCTGTCGTCACATCGGTATTATGGGCCGAACTCAGGACGGTCGTACCGGATGTCTCAGCGATCCCGCCCGAAGTCTGGAGCGTTCCGCTCGTATTGACGAGCGTGACGTTGGTGTTGCCCAGCTGGATAGAGTTGCTCGCGGCGACAATAGCACCGCTTCCGATGGCGGTTGCATTCGTCAGGCCGCTCGAAGCGACATCCGCACTATGAC
>JAJPIQ010000002.1 GCA_021324685.1 Bacteroidota bacterium | reverse complement strand
GCGATTTTATATTTGGTCGAAGAAAAGGAAATCGTCATCGAAACGATTATCCAACAGGAACGGGAACCGGGATACTGGAAGGGACGACTAAAAAACTAATTCGCAAAATTCTCGCCGCCGCGCGCCTAACGCTCCGCGAAGCCCGCCGCGGCGGGACGAAAAAATCGCTGCAATAATGATGGGGTTTTCCCGGAACGGATTATAGGTGCCCGCATTGTTCTACTACCACCAAGCCCTGAGCGCGAGTTCGTCCCACGAACCCCTACACTCTCCGCCGAATGTTCCTAACATTTTGAACGAGAATTGAACATGGGAAATGATTCTAATTCGAAACCGATCACCTTGGCTATTCAGGCCGGGGATAAAAATGGTGTAATATCGGGCAGTGGCACCCTCGCACTGCAAATTGCTGACAAATCCACGATTAAAGCATCGTTTGACGATGCTGGCAATGGCAAAACAAAAGTTACCCTTAGCGCCGCGGAAGCGTTTGCCATTTTCCATGGTGACAATTTGTCCTTCGAAGGTCATGCCGATCTTGATCCGCGAACGGGTGCAAAAACCGCGGGAGTGACCATGACTTTCACGGTTCCGAACGAAATTGCACTCAGTGTGCAGGGCCAATTAGGTGCCGGGGGACCGAGCGGCTCAGTAAATTTGCAGATTTCTCTTTAATTATCGCTCTATAGCTACTCGTATGGATACACAAAAAAAGATCGTGCATACTAAGTGGGATATGACCCTGACAGCAATCGTTATCGTTTACAACCTTCTGGTTGTTTTTTATTCGATGGCCTGGATTTTTGGCCCACTTCTCGACCTGCAGAAGAGTTGGATACTTGGTAATAACTTTAAGCCAGGTGTCATTGAATATTCTCTGTCGTGCTTATTCTTCGCCGGCGCAATTGGCGGCTCGTTCTATTGCCTGCGATCGATTTATGAACGGCTCTCGGATGCGTACACACCAAATCCTGAATATTCGAAGGTAAACCCAGATAGCGATCCCAGAGACATCTTTAATATCAAGGTCTGGCTCTTCTGGTACTTTTACAGGCCCATCCAAAGTGGCGTCCTTGCTATCGTTGTGATTAGCTTGTTCAATTTGGGATTGCTAAATATCGAAAACGCGTCTGCCGAAAAAATTGGAACGACCTATTTCCAGATTGGGCTCGGCTTTCTAATCGGCTTCGGCACTCACCAGGTTTTGGATAAAATTGAAGAAGTAATCGCCGTGTTATTCGCGAAAAAAACAGGAGTGAATATAAATCCATCACAATCATTGTCAACAGCTGCGAGTACGGAAGTTCCCCCGTCTAATGTAACATCATCGAATTCCTAAATACATTCAATACAACATGCCAGAAAGAAGACACAACTTCCAAACAATAAGCTGGTTCTGGGATCTTTATAAGCGAGTGCATCTCAACCTCGATCCCCCGTACCAGAGAAGGAGCGTATGGAATCAGGAATTTAAAGAATATTTTATTGATACAGTCCTGCTGGGATATCCTGCACCGTCACTATTCGTCTACGAGGAGATTAGTCCGGATGGGAATACCAACTATAATGTGGTTGATGGAAAACAACGGTTAAGCACGATTTTTGAGTTCCTTGACAACATCTTTTCTGTCTCAGACAGGTCCGAATTGACAGAATTAAGGGGGAAATATTTTCAATCCTTTACCGATGATCTTAAACGTAGCTTCTTCGGATATCAGTTCGCTGTTGAGTATCTGCCTACTAGTGATGAGCAAATCATTAATGCAATTTTTGACAGGATAAATCGGAATGTCGCTAAGCTAACACCTCAAGAACTTAGACATGCAAAATATAGTGGACGATTTATTAGCAAGGCGGAAGAGCTTACTCAGTGGATGCAGGCTTTATTGCCACATAATGTTCCCCGACTCACTGAGCAAACACGTAAGCAGATGAAGGACGTTGAAACGGTTGCTGGTCTCCTTCTATTAATTGAAGAAGGACCAAAAGGGTACTCACAAGCGGATTTGGATGCTGCATTTAGCGATAGAGACACTGAGTGGGAACCGCAGACAGAAGTCGAATCAGTTTTCCGATCTTCAATGGAATATGTTTCGGAACTGTTCAAATTTGAAGGCGGAAGCTTGGTGGGAACACGGATGAAAAATCAGGCCGATTTTTACTCCTTATTTGGAGCAATCGTGGAGCTATATGAAGAGGGAGCTTTACCTTCTTTGCCTGATGCGCATAGAAAACTTCGCGCTTTTTGCGAAGCATTTGATGATATTTTAGTCTGGTCCAAGGACGCTGAATTAGAGAAGTATTTTAATGCGGCTCGTTCAGCCTCGAATGATAAAGGGCCGAGGGAGTTTAGAATCGGAACAATAAAAAGAATACTCTCAACATGATTCCCCCCAAGCTGAAGGCAACATATTCTGAATACCGTATTTTTTTAAAAGAGATTGAAAAAATAGTTCGGGATTTAATGCACGGCTTTTGTGACAAGCAACAATACGCATTCATTGGACGAACTAAGGAGTTGGAATCACTAAGTGAAAAAGTCGAATCCGGCCGTTTTCCCAACTGGTCATCGCTAGATGATTTATATGCGTGCACTATCATAATCCCGACGCGTGCGAAGGAAAAAGATGTTCTCACATTCTTAAGAGAAGCGTTTGATGAGGTTGAAACGCGAGGAAGATCGAGCACCATGAAAAACCCCTCAATGTTTTATTTCGACTCGACTCGTTTTATAGGCCGATTGCTGCCTCGATCCGGTCAGGACAGCAGAAGCAATCTTTTTCGTATTCCATTTGAGGTACAAATTAGGACAGCCTTCGAGCATGCATGGTCCGTAACCACACACTCACTTTCCTATAAGGCTCGGTCAATTGATTGGCGCACAATGAGACTTGCGGCGCAACTCAAGGCAGTCGTTGAACAATTAGATTGTATCGTTGAAGGCTTTGAGTCAACAGCTACATTTATCTCGGAGCAACCCTGGCCTGAAGTTGAATTCCGAAAAAATGTGCAAACTTATTTTCAAACTAAAATTGCTACAGGAGAAATTCCGTCTGAATGTGCTCCCTCAAATTGGACCAAGTTTACAGAATCATTCTTAGCAATTGTTAAGGCATCTGATCGACGAGCTTCACGTAAGCTCGATCAGATTTACAGTGAAATAGTACCAATCTTTGAACTTGAGATTAACACGTATAGTGCGCAAAAATTTCCGCGGAGCATCTCTCTTTTTCAATTCTCCGTTGGTTTACTATTACAAAAAAAATATTTCGGCCCTAAACTAGAAAGTTTCTTTTTGATGGTCACTCCAGAACTTGAGGGTCTATATCCAGCTTCTAGGGATGTGCTAAGTGTTTTTGATTTCAACTCATAGTCGCGAGAATCCTGTCCCGGCGAATAGTTGCTACTTCCGAGGTCTCGGGAGCGCCTTTGTAAGGCGAACAGGATTTTGGTAACGCATGTTGATCCGGGCGGAGGATAAAAGCCAGCATTCAAGAAAATATTTGGAACTAATCGGAAAGAATGAAGAGTAAAATTGGAATGTAGGCGTACAAAATTAGCGGGAACGCGAGATGGGAGCTGCCTTTGTTGAAAAAAATAAAATATAAAAGAAAAGGAAGAATACGGAAAACTCGAGGCGCAAATTCACACGAATCATATGATGATGGTTTCAAACTCAGAAGAAATTAATCTACTTCTATCGCTACTTGACCAGACAAAACAAATCCGTCCTGTCTTGCTTTTCGGTGCGGGCGCATCCAAATCCTCAGGAATTCCATTATCTGCTGATGCCGTAACCTTAATTGCCAAGGAAGCTTATAAACGGAATAGAACTCCTATGAGTCAGTCCGATTTACTTGGAGACGCTATTGCATATCTAAATGGCTTAGAGTGGGCCAAGGGTAAGCCTAAAGAGGAACTCTTTCCGTTAGCTGTCCACCACCTTTTAACGCCTCGGGAATTTCGAAAGCAGGTTCTATATTCAATCATTAGCCGAGCAACGCAGCCTAACACCGGTTACCTCGGATTAGCACAGTTGATGCGAAGAGGTCTTATAAAAACTGTATTGACCACAAACTTTGATGAGATGATAAGAGCAGCTGTAATTTCTTTGGGTCCGATATCGTCTATGATGACAGATATCCGATGTGTCCCAGACCTTGTTAAATTCAATATCCATAACTCTTACCAAGTTATTCATTTACATGGAGCACTTGAATATTATAACGATAAAAACGCTCCTGACGAGCTTGACAAGCTGGATGAAGAAATTATTCGCCGAGTAAGACCCATGCTTATAGACCAGCCACTTGTTGTTGTTGGTTATCGGGGTGCTGAAGACTCGATAATGTCTAACTTGCTTGGAGGAGGGATTCACGACTCACAGAGCTATCGACACGGCATTTATTGGTGCGTTATGCACAACGAAGAACCTCACCAGAAAGTAAAGCAATTCGCCGAGGCTATTGGGGATAACTTCCATTATGTTCGTATTGAATCCTTTGATGTCTTATTTTCTCAGTTAGCAGAGCAACTGAAAGAACACTACTTAATGACTGGGGAAGCCACCAATTTGACACCAGGTGCGGCCAGTACGTTCGACCGACTGATTGAAAGCGAAAACAAATGGTCTGATATTGATGAGGATCACGCATACCATTGCGTTGTAGATTATTGCCGTAACCTCGGACTTCCCGAGATTGCGAGAAGTAGCCTGGTTCCCTGGCTAACTGAGAATGGGTATGCCCAAATTCACAATGATGAACCGGTGCCCACGAACGGGGCTCTACTACTCTTTGGGAAAAGACCTTCCGATCGATTTCCTTTCGCGAAAATACTTTTTAGAGAACAGGGTAAGAAGCAAACAGTATATGATGGTAACCTCCTAACCCAACTCCAAACACTCAGCGAACGAATTCTTAGCCCGGAAGTGAACCCTGAAATAAGATTGAAGAGAAAAAGGTCTACAGATGAAGCATTGGCTTATGATGAACTCTCGCTGAAAGAGATTCTGGTAAACATGATTGTTCATCGCGATTACTCGCTTGATGAGTATTCACAAGTTGAATGGTACCCTGATAAAAAGCTAGTTTTTACTAATGCAGGAGGGCTTTTACCTTCGTCAAGGTCACTCCTTTCCCAAGGTCAAAAAGTTATTCCCAAAAGGGAGGTTTCTGAGTTGCGCAATCCATCCATTGCAGACATGTTCTTTGGCCTGAGGTACATGGACAAAGCAGGGACGGGACTTGCAGATGCGATTGATGGAATACGAGCGAACGGTGGGGAGATGGAGCTTTCTATTGATGACAAAAATATAGAATTCAAAGCTGAAGTGCTACAGCCACGGGCAAGCGCAACGGGTATAGCTCGCTCGCTAGCGGTCGAATTAACATATTCAACAAATCTGCTACGTTTTCTTGAAGTGCCAATTGAGATTTATAGAATACCTGTCTTTCGAGACATTGATTCTAAGAATCTTTGGTCTGTTTCACCATCACCTCTATTCATCATTCGCCAAGGTTACATGTATTCATTCGAAAACTTGGACGAGTATCCTAATATCTGTGAGTTAGCTGGCGGTGGAAAGATGGAAATTCTTGCTACTCATAGTGAGTCTATTGAATCTAAAGTTTTGGAACTACTCAGAAGGCATTGGGAGACGCGCTTAAGAGAGAAAGCGGACGATGGCTTAAGAGTGGATTGGAAGGCGAGACACGCTGTGTTCCAATTAATAGAAGGGATGGAAAACAAAATTTCTTATAAAGCTGCTACGAGAAAGGCTAGTAGAGCTGTTGTGAAAATGAGGCCCAAGGGGGATAGATTGGAAGGTGAAAATGAAGGAATCGCTTACCGAATCCTAAAATGGAGTGACGAATTTTTGCTTCAAATAAAGCCGATTTATATATTTACTCGGGAAGATGGGAAAACTCCACTTCCCCCGAGTTGGCAGGGTTCCCGTGCTACACGTCGATTTAAATTTGACAGGAACGTGAATGTTGCAGATGACCTGCAATTTTGGGCAAGATACCTTGCTGATGGTGGAAGGTTCATTGACTGCGGGCACGGTAAAATTGAATTGAACCTTGATTCACAATTCGTAAGCATTAGTACGCCTATTATTAATAAATAAATGGAAATTCAAATAAACCGCTTTAGCGAGCCCATCCTGCAATACGGCAATGGGGAAGGTTTTGAACCAAGAAAGGACCTGCGTGCTTTCGGGCCACTGACGAAAACCCCGTTGTTGCAATTAAACCTCGGTTTGGTAGGCGCAGAGCATGATATTGTCCGTTGTCTAGAATGGATCGACATTCTCAATCGCCCAGCCGTTACAAATGAATCAAACGCAAAACGATTTCGTCAGTATCCAGGTGCTCCTAAGGCGTGGGGAATTTCTTTTTGTGCTCCATCACATTTTATCCGAAAAATTTCGGATTCTGCGATGAGTATTCTCATCAATAGGGTTAAAGAGAAAATATCAGCAGCTATTTTTGAAGAAGCTTTGTCATTGTTTTGCGAGCAAATTGAATCGCTCTGCCTTGATAGGCATCCAGAAGCCATTATCATTATCCTTCCTGAAGTTCTCGGCGATTTATCAATTCAAAATCCGCTTTTGACAGAACGAGAAAAGCGTATACTTGAAGAGTTTCAAAGTGATGTTGAGAGTGAACAAATTGGATTGTTTGAATTAGATTCTGAGTCTATTCGAGTAGCAGAAGACTTGTTAACTTATTCTCAAGACCTGATATTTCGCAATTTTTGCAGGGCATTAAAAGCACGTGCCATGCAAATTTCAAATTGTCCACCAATTCAAATTATACGCTCTGAGACGATAGCACGTGATTCTGAAAGGCAATCGGAGGCCACGAGAGCCTGGAATTTATCTCTTGCTCTATATTATAAAGCTGGGAACATTCCTTGGAAATTACGTGACCTCCCGCCAAGCAGATGCTTCGTGGGTATATCTTTTCATCACCTTAAGACTAGAGAAGGTGAACTTGTTTATGCCAGTACCGCTCAGGCATTTAGTACTGAAATTGAGCCCTTCGCTTTGAAGGGATCCTACGTGCCTCGTGAACAGCGAAGAGACAAGCAGCCTTATTTGAATCAAGATCAGGCAGCCAGTGTAATAGAAAAAATAATAGCAGGATACAAAAGGCAAGCAGGTGTTGAGCCGAGCCAGATAGTTATTCACAAGAGCACGCCGTTCCAGCCGGAAGAAAAAACAGGTTTTATTGAGCAATGCGAGAAAAGTGAGATCGATTGCAGAATGGTGAGTATAGGCCCCACGGGTTTCCGGCTAGCCCAAAGGGGTAATGTTGAGCCGCCGCGAGGGACTTGTTGCAAAATATCACAACGAGAGGGCTTTCTTTTTACAACAGGATACATTCCATGGTGGGATAGTTACCCAGGTCCTCACATCCCGGCGCCCCTACGACTAATTGTTGAAGATGGAATTGAATTCGATGATAGGGCTTCAGAGATATTAGCTCTTACAAAAATGAATTGGAATAGTTCTGATGGTATTGGTGCGGTTCCCATAACGCTGTCTTTTGCACGGCGGGTTGGACTTATAATGACTGAAATGGGAGATTCAGATGCTATTAACCCTCTTTACAGGTACTACATGTAGCAAGAAACTAGTATAAAAGGAAATTCTCAAAATGATGAATAAAAGTTCATGAAAACACATCCCACACACACAAAAAATGACGAAGAATGAAAGGTGGCGAAAAATGAAAATGGCGAAAACTAGCAGATTTCGGCACTTGGCTTTCTATCAGAATATGAATACGGATTGAACGAGCACACAAACAGCTTAAAAGGGTTTGCTAAAAGACAGAATGAGATGCGCTGACCGTCGGCGGTCGCCCATACATTTATTCGATGCCGTACATGCGGAGCTTGCGGTAGAGCGTGGTGGTGGCGATGCCGAGTTGGCGGGCGGTGGCGAGTTTGTTGCCGGCGTTTTTTTCGAGGAGGTCGAGGATGTAGCGTTTTTCCATTTCGTCGAGCGGGACGGTCTCATCGCCGGCCGGCGCGGCGTGGGCGGCGCCGTGGGGCGCCGCCGGGGCCTGGAACAGTTCCTCGGGAAGATGTTCGAGTTCGATCGTGTCGCCGTCGGCGAAGATAAGGGCGCGCTCGAGGACGTTTTTCAGTTCCCGGATATTTCCGGGCCAGCGGTATTCGTGGAGCGCGCGGATGGCGTCGGCGGAGAGGCGCGTTACTTTGCTGCCTACTTTGGGGGCAAGTTCCTGGAGCAGGGCGTGCGCGAGCAGGGGAATGTCCTCTTTCCGTTCCCGGAGCGGCGGAAGGTGAATGGAGATGACCTTGAGGCGGTAGAGCAGGTCCTCGCGGAACGAATGGTCGCGGACGGCTTCGGCGAGATCGCGGTTCGTCGCGGCGATGGCGCGGACGTTGATGATCTTCGAGCGCGGGCTTCCGACGGGAAGGATTTCGCCGGTCTCGAGAAAGCGGAGGAGTTTCACCTGGCTTTTGGGCGACATTTCGCCGATCTCGTCTAAGAACACCGTTCCGCGGTCGGCCGATTCGAGCAGGCCGGTCTTATCGCGGTCGGCGCCGGTGAAGGCGCCGCGGACGTATCCGAAGAGCTCGCTTTCCTGGAGATCGCGCGGGATGGCGCCGCAGTTGATCGCGATAAAGGGAGCGTTGTTGCGAGGGCCGTTGGCATGGAGCGTTTCGGCGACGAGTTCCTTGCCGGTCCCCGATTCGCCGGTGATGAGGACGCGGGCGTCGGTCGGCGCGACGCGGCGGAGGGTCTCGAGAAGGTTCCGGACGGCGGAACTTTCGCCCACGATCCGGCGGAACGAAAACTCCTCGCCGACGCGGCGGCGGAGCCGCTCGATCTCCTGCTTGAGCGATCGCTTTTCCAGCGCCTTTTCGACGACGAGCATGATCTCCTTGTAGTCGGTATCTTTGGTAAGATAATCGGCCGCGCCGAGTTTCATCGCTTCGACCGCGTTTTCGAGTTCGGCATGGCCGGTGAGGACGATGACTTCGGTTCCCGGCGCGGTCCGGCGCGCTTCGCGGAGCAGGTCGAGCCCGCTCTGCGCGCCCATGCGCATGTCGGTAATGACGAGGTCGAATTGGGAACCGGACGCAAGCTGCTCGGCGGCTTCGCGGACGCCGGAGGCGAGCGTTACGGTATGGCCGTAATGCTCGAGGATCGTGCGGTAATTATCGCGCGCGCTTTGCTCGTCGTCAACAAAAAGAATGGAGGACATGAGAGTTTGAAAACACGCGTGGCCTCGCGAAAGTTAGGATTTTGTGTAGGTTTCGTAGCGAACGAATGTGGGCTCGGCGAATGTTCGCTCCGTGCATGAAGGCGTTGAAAATGCTGACCTGGCCGAAGCTCATGGCCTGCGTGACGTGCCTGGCGATCGCGATCGCGTCGATCGGGTTTGTCAGTGCGGACTGCCGGTGCGAGACCGCCAGCGCGAAGACGGCTTCCTGCTGCCACCGCTCGGCAGCGAAACCGGATTGTTGCTGTAAGATCGCCGGGTATTTAAATGTTCCTGCGGTCTCGCTTTCTCTCCGCTCGGCCGTGGCGAAGGCTTTGGTTCCGATGGTTACGGTCGGGAACAGTTCCTATTCGGTGCATTATTCCTTCGGACCGATGGTTCCTGCGGTCGAGATGTTCCAGCCGCCCGCCCTTACGATTGTGAATACCGTGGTGCTGCGAATTTAAGACTGGTTCCCAGCCCAGCTTCGACACCGACACGATTCACAATGGTTAATCAATTTTTTTAGGACCGATTTATGAAAAAACTTTTGATCCTGGTTTCCGGCCTCATGCTGACGATGGCAGCGACGAGTTTTGCCGGGAACGATACGGGAAAGACGAACCTGAAGCCAGCGAAAGCGGCCTGCTGTTCCTGCACCTGCGGGGACGACTGCTCGCCGGGCGCCTGCCCGAACGACTGCGGCTGCTGCTGCGATAACTGAGCTCTGCATAAGAAAAAACGAGGCTCGCTCCGGCGGGCCTCGTTCGTTTTAAATCGCTCCGAATTGGTATTATATGCTCATCGCGTTGGTATTACAAGCGCATCGAGTTGGTATTACAAGCGCTTCGAATGGGTATTACATGCGCCCTTTGGCCTGGATCCAGAAGAGGTAATCGCGGCTGAGTTGGTGCTGCGGGTCGAGCAGCAGGGCTTCGTGGAACGATTGTTCCGCGGCCGCGGATTCGCCGCGCAGATGTTCGAGGATCCCTAAGAAGGCGTGCGTATCGGGATTGTTCGAGTCGCGTTCGACGGCCTGTCGGGCGAGGTCCAGCGCTTTCGGCAGGTCCTGCTCGGCGAGCGCCTTCCTTGAAAGTTCCACAAGCGAGGCCGTCGCGCCGGAGCCCGGTTGGTTGACGTTCAGCGCTTCGCGCGCTAAAACGCGGCGGACCATTTCGCGGACGTCGTTCGGGGAGAACGGCTTGCGGATATAGTCCGAGACGCCGAGCGAAAATGCTTCGAGGAGCGTGTCGATCGTAAGGTACGCGGTAATGACGATGGCCGCGGTGTGCTTATCGTGTTCCCGGATTTCGCGTAGCATTTCGATCCCATTGATCTGCGGCATGCGAAGGTCCATCAGGATGAGGTCGTAATGCGAGGATCGAAATTTTTCGAGGCCTTCGGCGCCATTGGCTGCGGTATCGACGTCGTAGTCCGCGGCGATAAGGGAATGCTGGACCGTAAGGCGAATATTTTTTTCATCGTCGACGACCAGAATGCGGCGTTTGCGAACGGGCGTTCGCGTTGCCGAATTGGGTGCAGCGGATTTCGAGTCGGAAACCGGCGGCGCGGTTCCGTTCGATGGGCTCGCATTCGCGAGCGGCGGTGGCACGGCTGAGGATGTTCGAGGTGTGAGCATGGATATGACCGTATCGCTAAATTCGCATTTTGCGGACAGCGGCAACGCTGTCACGTGTTCATGTCGCGGCTACAAAAATAGGGGGATTTTGGTCGCCGGTCGTGATTCCGTTGCTTTGCCCGTTTTCCGAGCGTTCGCTCATCGGGATCGTGAAGGAGAATTCGCTTCCTTTTCCCACTTCGCTCTCGACCTGAATCGTTCCGCCATGGGCCTGGACGATTTCCTTAGCAATTGCTAAGCCGAGGCCGGTTCCGGCCTTGGCATCTTTGCTTCGGATGGCAAAGCGTTGAAAAATGCGTGGAACGAACTCAGCCGGAATTCCACCGCCGGTATCTCGGACATAAAAGCATGCGAAGCCCGGCTGTTCTTTCGCGGGGACGACGCCGACCGTGATCGTGCCTTCGCGCGGGGTGTACCGCATGGCGTTCGAGATCAGGTTGACGAAGACCTGTTTTAAACGGTCGGGATCGGAATAGACGCTTGGAACTTTCGGATCGAGTTCGGTGACCAACTGGATTCCGGCTTCTTGCGCCGGAGCGGAAAAGGGGAGCAGGAGATGCTCGAAGAACGGATGGAGCGCAACGTTCGAAGGTTTTACTTCGAACTTTCCGGACTCGATCTTCGCGAGGTCCATAAGGTCGTTCACGATGCGGAGCAATCGTTCCGATTCTTCGCGGATCGCCTGCACGAATTGTTGCTGCACGTCGGAAAGCGGCCCCAGCGTCCGTTCGCCCAGCAGATCGACGCTCATGCGGATCGCAGTGAGCGGCGTACGAAGTTCGTGCGAGACCATGCCGACAAAATCGGACCGCATGCGGTCCAGTTCGTGGGCCTGCGTGACGTCGTGGAGCACGAGAAGGAATGCGACGGTACCCGGCGCCTCGCCGGACTGGATCGGAATGATATCGCGCGTGAAAAAGAGGCGATCGCCGCGCCGGTCGTATTCGACCACCTCGGAACGATTCCGATCTTTCCAGTTTCCTTTGAGGGCGGCGACGCAAAGCGATTCGAGCGCCGGCTTGCCGCGGGCGATCTCGAGGCAATTGCGGCCTTCGACATTGCGAAGTTCGAAGAGTTCCTGCGCGCTCCGGTTGACGGAGAGCACGGTGCCGAAACGGTCAATGAGTAGCAGGGCATCGTCCATCGACTGGACGATCGATTCCGAGATCGCTTTTTCTTCGAGAATTTTCTTGAGGTTCAGTTCTTCGAACTCGGCCAGCTTTTCAGCCATGGCATTGAACTGCTCGCCGAGGCGGCCCACTTCGTCGTTCGTTCGAGGAATGACAAGTTGATTGAGTTCGCCGGCCGTGATCCGTTTCGTTTTCGCGGTGAGTTCGACGATCGGTCGCACGATGACGTTCGAGAACCGAATCGAAAGGACGATACAGAGGATCAGGACGACGGTGCCGAGCGCGATCACCTCGACCCGAATACGTCGGCCTTCGTCCTGTGAAATGGTGGAAAGCGTTCCGAGCGAAAGCAGGTATCCGGCCTGCACGAGATTGATCCTGGATTTGAGGCTGTCGAAAAGCGGATCGATCTCGGTCACAAAAATTTCGTTCCTTACCGCCTGCTGGCCGGCCCGGACCTCCGGGTTCCTGATCGTATCGATCGAGGTGGCCGATATCAACTGGAAATGAAGCTCGTTCCGGATGAGCGTGGTGAGGTGTGCGATCTGATACAGCGACCGGTACAGCGTCGGATCGCGCGAGAGCGGTCCGGTACCGGTGGAGATGTGCGAAAGCGCTTCGGTTGAACTTTGCTCGGCGTCGAGAAAGCCGGCGAGCGCGGCCGGATCGTCCGGAGTCAGCAGTACGCGTGTGGCGGTACTTCGAAGGTGCGTGGCCGAGGTGTCGAGCGTATTAATCGCATGCAGGATCTCGAAGCGATTTTGAAGAAGGTCGCTGGTCGAGTTTTGGATGTCGGAAAGATTAACAACGGCCCACGCGCCAATGGCCCCCACGACGACGATGACGAAGAGGAAACCGGCCAGTATCTTCGTGCGAAGACTCTTGAACATCCTTTCAAGTCCTGCGTGGTGCGTGCTACGTGCTGATCCTTAGTATTGAGTCCCAGGTACTAGCACTTAGCAGTCTGCATTTAGGATCAATGCGCAGCGTGCGTTTCGATGAGTTGTCGAAGGTGATTGAGGGAATCGATCTTGCGATCGATCGTCATTTCGAATTCCGGTGCATCCCAATATCCGCGGTCTTCGAAATATCCCTTGACGAGGACGTTGTGCTTCAGTCCTTCCATGACTTCGGCAAACCGTCCCGAGCCGAGCGCAAGTTTTGCCAGCACATCGCTCAGCGTATAGCTCGAGGTCGCAAGGTTCTCGGACGCGGTCTTGGCATTGTTGTAGACATCGTCGCGGGTCAGTAATTTCCCGAGAGAACCTTCGCCGCGGTTGATCTTACCGGCAATATCGTTCACCTGGTCGGAGAGCGACTCGAAACTTCGCGAAACGCGATTGACGGCATATTTCGCCGTGTCCATAACGTCGCGCGCGCTTGCGGCCATCGCGGTGGCTTCCTCGTAAAGCGAGTCGTTGTTGACGAGTTTGGCAAGCGTTCCGTTACCGGACGCGATATTACGGACCAATTTCGTTGCCTGTATCGAAAACGAGTCCAACTGCGATACCACCGCGGTCAGCGTATCATAGATCGCTGTAAAATCCTGGGGTGATTCGCCATGGATCGTTCCGCCGGGTGGGATCGCCTGCGTTGAGTCTCCGCCCATCGTAATGACGATCATCTTATCGCCGATGAGTCCCTGCGTACTGATCTGCGCTTTGGAATCGGTGTGAATAAGCTTGAGCGCGTCGGTCAGCACTTTCATCGTGACCGTTACGGAATCGCGTGCGTTGCGCGGCAACATGATGTCCTTCACGCTGCCGACATTAATGCCGGAGATCTGGATTTCGGCGCCTTTTAAAAGCCCGCTTACAGTCTTAAATCGGGTGCGCACGTCCGATGTCGAAGAAAACATCTTCTCCTTGCTGCCTAAATAAAAAATAAAAACAATTAGGATGATGAATCCCGCGAGGACGAAGATCCCGATCTTGAGCAGTGGAACGGCTTTGCGCTTCATAATGAGATTAACTTCCTGGTGAGATTACGATAGTACGTATGCAGTTCATTGTCCGTTTCACGCCGGTTGTGGGGCAGAAGAGTGGAGGCGTTCCCGTGCTGCAAGGATCTTATCGTGCCGTTCGCGGTCGAGTCGGGAAGCCGACAGATATTCGCGCAGGAATGGATCGTCAGACTTTTGCAGGTCCTTCATATCGCCATCGAAAATTACATAGCCCTCGTTCAGCACGATCGCACGGTCGGCAACGGTATAGGCCGTCGGAAGGTCGTGCGTGACGACAATCGAGGCAATACCCAAACGCTGCTGCAGCGTAACGATCAGTTCTGCAATAGAACTTGAAGTAACCGGGTCGAGACCGGTCGTCGGTTCGTCATAGAGCATCATTTCCGGTTCGATGACGATCGAGCGCGCGAGTCCTGCGCGTTTTTTCATTCCCCCCGAAAGTTCCGAAGGCATCTGGTCGATCGAGTTTTCGAGTTGCACCATTTCGAGCGCATGCACGATTTTTTTTTCACGCTCTTCAGAATTCAGGTCCGTATGCTTGACAAGGAACAAATCGAGGTTCTGGCCGATCGTCATTGAATCGAAGAGCGCCGCGCCCTGAAACAAAAATCCGATCTCCGATCGGAGCGACATGAGCTGAAGATCGTCCAAAGCGGTCACTTCCTTATCTTTATAATAGATCTTTCCGGCGTCTGGGTGCAGAAGTCCGACGATGAGCTTCAGGAGCACGCTTTTGCCTGTGCCGCTTTTGCCGAGTACGGCGACGGTTTCACCTTTACGCACCGTCATGCTTGCGTCCTTCATGACCGGTTTTTCGAATGCGATGGCAATATGCTCCACACGGAGGAGCGGTCCCTCCTCGTGTGGCTCGTCCGGATGCTTATGATGAAATGGATGGATCACAAGTAATATGAAGTGCTTCGTCGTGTTGCGCCCTACGTCGGCCAGAGCATCAGCGTTACTTTTACGAACAGCACGTCCAGCAGAATAATGAGCAGGGAACTCGTGACCGCTGCATCGGTCGCAGAACGACCCACTCCTTCGGTGCCCCCTTTGGAATTATATCCTTCGAAGCATCCCACGATACCGATCGTAAAGCCGAAAAAGATCGTCTTAGCTACGCCGGGAAGATAGTCCGAAAATTCGACGCCATCGACGACGCTGTGAATGAAATAACTGATACTGATGCCGGCGTCTAATTTTTCGACGATCCACGATCCGATAAGTGCCACGAAATCGGCAAGAATGGTGAGCACCGGTAGTGCGATCATGCATGCGACGACGCGCGTGAACACGAGATATTTATATGGGTCCAGCGCGGCGACGTCCATCGCATCAATCTGTTCGCTCGCGCGCATGGAACCGAGCTCCGCCCCGATGCCGGCGCCTACCCGGCCGGCAAGGATGACCGAGATCAGCACCGGAGATAACTCCCGCATGACACTGATCGCTACCATGACCGGAATATAGGCCTGTGCGCCGAATTTGATCATTGTCGGCCGGCTCTGCATCGTAAGTACCGCGCCGATCACAATGCCAACAACGATCACGAGTGATAATGAGCGATAACCTATCGCATTGAGCTGCCGGACGATCTCCTTGAATTCGTATGGAGGCCGGGCGAGCGTGCGAACGAACTGCATCGCGAACATCCAGAGCCCACCAAGAAGGACGAGCGAACTCGCCCACCGAGCCACCATAGGTGACTCTGCTTCTGGCGATGCCTGTACCGCCTCGCTGCTTAGTTCGTTTTCTGCCATATTCAGCCTAACTGCCGAAAGCAATGCCTATTCCAACTCTGCCGTTCGGTTTTAGCCTAACATTATATTCTAAGGGAAAAATTTGCTTTTAAAATCGTGATATTTGGGTCGTTTAGAGGATAATACGTTCAAAGATGCTAAGTTTCCCCATTAAGAGAATCCAAAGGCTGGCAGGTATTGCATATTTTTACGTTCAATGAACGGGAAAATGCATCTGGATTGATTTCTTTCTTGACTGTTCCTCCCAAATTCATAATAGAATCGAGGAAGTAAGATCGGGATCGGTATCCGATGTGAAAAAGATGACTGGGTAGCGGGACTAAGAAAAGGGAGCCTTCGCAGCAATTTTGGAGTTCAAAATAATCAGTATTTCTTAAGGATACCCACTTGAGGTCCCCGGTTTTTGGTTTTCTTGTCGGTCTGGCGGTCGCTTTTTTTTATGCGCAAAGCGCAGAGGCGCAGGTCGTCCTGACGGCCGGCAATGTGGTGACAGACAGCTTTCCAATTATTGATGTCGATGTGAGCGTGACGCAGTCCGGAGCACCAGCGCCGCTTGTGACGACCGCGAATTTTACCGTCCGTGAAAATGGGGTTCCCGCGAGCGTGCTCACGCTCAAGGGGTGCGGCGGAACATCGAGTGCGGCGATTGCGCTCGTGATGGATACGAGCGCTTCGATGAACGAAAGTATTGGTTCTGGACCAATCACGAATCGCGAGTACGACAAGTTCAATGCCGGGATAGCGGCGTTCGTGGCGAGCCTGCCGGGTCCCTCGCTCTTAGCCTTAGTTCCTTTCGCGGATTCGTCGAAATATTGGTACCCGGGGAGTCCGACTAATTTTTATACCAGCAATAACACAGCGGATACCGCCGCGCTAATGGCACATGTCCTGAACTTGAGTTACGATGGATCGTCGACCGAAGTAACCGATGGCATCGACGAAGCCGCGATGGTTCTGGCTAAAAGTTCCTTACCGAGCCGTGCCATGATCCTGATTACGGACGATAACGCAACGAATGTCGATAGTGTCCGGATGATGCTGGCCTCGCTCGGGATTAAGCTCTATGTACTCGATGTGGCACGGGATTCCGGGAAAGTGAACTATATCAATCACGACCTTGCCATCGCGACCGGCGGAGATTATTTCCATGCGTCCGACACAACGATGTACACGCAGGAGTTTCTGGCGATCTCGCAGAAGATGTTTGCCGAACATTGCGTGCTCGAGTACCGGAGCGCGTTTCCGTGCTCGGCATGGAATACGGTGAACGTCGATATTACGCTGAATTACAAAGGTTCCGTCGAGAACGCGTTGGTCTCGTATCTACGGGGTGCGCCGGCGGGCGATACCGTCGCACCGCGCTTGAAACTGGATACGCCAGCCTATATATCGAGAAGAATCCGTGCCTACGATTTTTTCCCATGCGAATCGGGAATGAGGTCGCTCCTGGATTCGAGTTCGATGAACGTTACCGTTATCCCTCGATATGCAACGGCGGATTCGATCGTCGATCTTGTAACGGCGACCGATTCGCTGTATCCGGCCCGCGCGTGGTTCGTCGCAAGCGACTCCGCGGGGAACCGAAACCGCATGGAGCTTTTCTATCTGCCGAAACCCGATCTACATCCGCCACAAATGAGTGTTCCACTCCGAGCAGGATCGAATTACACTGCGGCCGTCCATGAAGCGCTCCCATGGGATCGGGGGATCGATACGGTTTTTTTGGTGCGAGCATCGAACCTCCTGCTTGACAGCGTCGTATTCTCGGGGAAATCGCTGGCGATGTCTTATCTCCACATCTCGTATACTACCGATTCGGCGCAGGGGTGTCTGATCGCGCGGGATTCTGCGGGGAACCTGGATAGCGTGTGTATCGAGTGGTACGGCGAGGGCGCGGATACGCTGCCTCCCGTTTTCACGCAAGATCCCATTGCGGAACCCAGGACGGAACTAACGGGAATCGTGACGGAAGAGCGTCCGAAGGACCGCGGTTTGCGGGAAGTCAACGTGACTCCTCTTGGGAATACGAGCGTTCCATTTGTGAGCTACAATTCGGTACAAGCCGCAAAGGTCGGTATAGGAGTGATCGACTCTCTGTTTGCCGCCCGCGCCCTGATCGAAGCGTATGACAGCGCCGGGAATTACATGAGAGACACGATGCGCTATGAGCCGCTGGATGATCAGTTCCCGCCCGTGCTCCACTATAGAACGGTTCGGCCGGGAACCCTTGTCTTCTCGGCAAGTGATACGCAGGCCTGGGATCGCGGCGTTGCATTTCTATTGCTTACCGCAGGTACGAATGCATCGACCGGCAATGCGATTTTTTCGGACGGTCATCATGCTTCACTTACCGTTACAATTGGCGACCAGGCGCTGCCATCGACGATCACCGTTCAGGCCACGGACAGCGCGGGGTATCAAACGACGCTTACCATTACGGTCCCCGCCGTTTCCTTGCAAACGTTTGGCGACACCGCGATCGACTTCGGTGTAATTCCTGTAAATCGAACGGTGACGCGAACGTTGGTTTTGACAAACGAGAACGACATTCCCATTGCCTGTGGCTTCGATCCGCTCATTGGCGATACCTCGGAATTTTTGGTGATTTCTCCGAACCCGATGTTTTTTGCTGCGCATGCCACTGAGGCGGTTTCATTCGAATTTCATCCCGCCCAGATCGGTTCGTATCGGGCGGCAAGCAATATCGAATTCCATAGCCCACTGGGAACGGTTAACCTTACCGGGCGGAGCATTGGCGCCGTTCAACTTGCGCTGGATACTGTTATTGTGACCTCTGGAACAGCCGGTGCGATGCATCTTGCAGTAGATGTCGATCCGAAGCCATCGAATCTCGACACGATTGCTTTTGTGTTGAATTATGATCCAGACCTCATCACATTCGATCCGCTACCACTGTGCTCCAGCGGAATCGATACCGGCCTCTGTGGATACGTTTTTTCCTGGTCTGGCCCGGAAGGTGCGAAGGAGGGAATGCTCGTGCGAAAGGATAATTCTCTTACCACACTGACCTTTGGAAGTTCCTCCTTAACGTTACCGTTCGAAAGTTATGCTGGGGTCTTCGATTCCGCTCGAGTAACGATTACACCGATCAATACATATTCGGGAAAAACGCTTTCGACTCAAAACGGTTTGGTGGTTTTTTCGGATGCCTGTGGGGATCCGATGCTTCGATCGGCGATGAGAGGAGACGCGATTGTGTTGCGGATAGCGAACGTCGTTCCGAATCCGGCCTTTTCTTCAATTAGGATCACGGTTGAAAGCGCACATGAAACGGCTGCCGAGATTCGCCTGATTGGAATGATGGGTGCCATTGTAAAATCAGTTCCCGTCCATCTCATGAAGGGCCGACAGGAGGTCGTAATAACCGATCTTCCGTCCGGTTCCGGCGCATATGGAATCATGGTCCGTACCGGCGAAGGCCTCTCTGCGGTGGAAGCCGTAGAAATCGTTCACTGATAAATGCCAAAAACAAAAACACAGTTTGTTTGCCAATCCTGTGGATATATATCGCCGCGCTGGATCGGGAAATGTTCCGAGTGTGGAGAATGGAACTCTTTTATAGAAGAGACGACCGCTTCGACGAGCGGCGACCGAGCGCTGGGCGCGCGGGGCATTGCGACCAATGGCGTGGCCACGCATCCTGTCCGATTAAGTGAAATTGCTTCCCTCGAAGAATCTCGGATTGCGACCGGAATTCGAGAATTCGATCGCGCATTGGGCGGAGGGATTATGCCGGGATCGATCGTCCTGGTCGGCGGCGATCCGGGAATTGGGAAATCAACGCTCATGATGCAGGTGGTGCGTGGCCTCCTTCCGGGATCGAACACATTGTATGTTTCCGGGGAAGAATCTCCGCGTCAGCTTAAAAATCGTGCGGAGCGTCTGGGGCTTGCCAATGATAACCTTTATATTTTAAGCGAGACAAATGTTGAAACGGCGATCGAGGCGATCCGTTCGATGTCGCCCGATCTGGCCATTATCGACTCGATCCAGACGATGTATCGTCCGGTGATCGAGTCGGCGCCCGGCAGTGTATCGCAGGTCCGTGAGGCGACGGCGCTTCTGATGCAGGCCGCAAAAACGACTGGCATCCCGGTTTTCGTTATCGGGCACGTCACCAAGGAAGGTGCCATCGCCGGCCCCAAAGTACTGGAGCACATTGTCGATACGGTCCTTCAGTTCGAGGGCGAACGAACGCATGCCTACCGGATTTTGCGTGCCTCAAAGAACCGGTATGGTTCCACAAACGAGATCGGCGTCTTTTCGATGACTTCGCATGGTCTGGAAGAAGTTCCAAATCCTTCGGAAGTATTTCTTTCCGAGCGAAGAAAAGAATCGAGCGGCTCGGCCGTTACGGCCATACTCGAAGGGACCCGGCCGATACTCGTCGAAATCCAGGCTTTGGTTACGAATTCGAGTTATAGTTCACCCCAGAGAACGGTGACTGGGTATGATGCTCGTCGCGTGGCGATGCTCGTCGCCGTGCTGGAAAAGCGGCTTGGCACTCGCCTTGGGCACAGCGATATTTTTATCAATATCGCGGGGGGACTGTTCATCGACGAACCGGCGGCCGATCTCGCGATCGCAATGTCTATTCTTTCGAACCATCTGGAACTTCCCATCGATCCGGCAGCATGCCTCATCGGTGAGATCGGCCTCGGTGGGGAAGTCCGCGCGGTCCCACAGGCTGAACTGCGCGTCGCAGAAGCGATCAAGCTCGGCTTTCAGCACATAGTATTGCCTCAGGCGAATATGAAGTCAATGCCAAACGTAGCGGAGAAGATAACCTTGCGTCCGGTCGCTCATCTGGAAGAAGTTCGTTCCCTTGTTTTGTAATATGCCGATCCTTATAGCAACCCATAACCAGGATAAACGGGCGGAACTCCATCACATGCTCATAGAGGAATTTGGTGGTACCGTCGAAGTCCTAACGCTGGACGATATTCATTCGACCATCGGCGAGATTCCAGAAACAGGGTCAACACTGGAAGAAAACGCGCTCATTAAGGCACGAACAGTCTTTGAACAAACAAGACTGCCAACCGTTGCGGACGATACGGGTCTTGAAGTGAGGGCGTTAGGCGGAGCACCGGGAGTCTACTCCGCGCGATATTCGGGGGAGGGGGCAACCTATGCGAGTAACGTCCGGAAATTACTTCGGGAACTGGAAAATAACGACGATCGCGAAGCAACGTTTGCGACCGTCATCGCTTATATCGATGAAGCGAGTAAGGAACACTTATTTCGGGGCGAAGTAAAAGGGAAAATTGCACGGGCCGCTCGTGGTTCCAATGGATTCGGTTACGATCCCATCTTTATTCCGGAACCGGCCGAAAAAACGTTCGCTGAGATGACCGAATCGGAAAAGAATGCGATCAGTCATCGCGGCAGAGCCCTCAGAACATTTACAGAATTTCTGAAGTCTGTAAAATAACAGCGGTTATTTCGCTCCTGAGCTTTCGGTTTCCTTGAATTTTCTCTCAAAGAGGTCGTTGACGCCGCGAAGTTCCGGTTTGCGGGAGCACATAAGATCGACGTTGAATTTATAGTTGTCGTTTTTCATTTCGCCAAGACGGTGCAATGCCACGACAGCCATCATTCCAAGGGCATCGTTGGGATGACGCTCCAGTGTATTTTTCAGCAACTTTAGTGCGTCCATCTTTTCGATCGGATCGCTCGCTGCAATCTGTTCCAACCCAAAACAGGCATCGATCGCGTAAGCATACGGCGCGTAACCTGAAAGTCGGTAGTACTCGATATTCCAGAGCTCTGGGATCGAATCCATCGTATGTACGATCTCGTCATAAGCACGGATCGCCGCCATATTATGTCCATTGGCACGGGTCCACTCGGCGTAAGCGACGAGGATCGGCGCTTTCGACTCACGCAGCCGGAAAAGGGGGAGCGATCGCTTAAAAAGAGAATCGGCCGCCTTCGAATTGCCTTTTTGAATTTCGAGCACCGCCCCGCTGCCGAAGGCAATCGCCTCGGCGTCAGGATCTTTTTTTACATCAGGTTGTGCGGCGGTTTCGCTCCATTTTTGGATTACCTGGTCGAGCGTGACCGAACTATCGGCCAATTTATTTTGAAATTCGGCGGCTTCCTGAACGAGTTCACGACCTTTCGTAACTGACTGGGCCAAAACCCAGCCAGGAACGGCCGTGAGAATAAAAAGAAAAATAACGGATCTCCTCATGGAAGAGCATGAGGTATCGAGAAAGGACTTTAGTTCGACTTCAGAGCTTCCACATCACGCCGAGGGTGATTCGGATATCACCCGATTTTGCGGTCGACGGGTCGATCGGCGCCGGGAAATTGGTTCCGCTGGTCGTCATAAGAGCTGGAACCGTTTTGTAAATTTTGGTCAACCCAACAGCGTAACCGGCATCGAACGTAATCATGGGACCGCGATACAATTGGTCGATGATACCGCCACCGATATAAAGCGAAACATCGGTACTCGAAAGATACGATTTCAGGTCCGTTGCCGGCGCCACTTGACCGGTCGTGCTTTCGGAGGCAGAAAGCAGCAGACCAAACGAGGGTCCCGCATTGAGGAACGGGCGCACATCGCCATCGCCGATCGCAACCTTGAGCAGGACCGGGATTTCGATATAGTTCAGCGCGAAATTGTCATCGCCGGAATAAATCCCTGAGAATCCCGAAGGAAGCGTGTATTGTCGGTTTTGCGCTGTGGTACTGTATTCCTCCGTTACTCCCTTTTGATCGAAAAGGAGCGACGCATTCACAGCCCATGTTTCCCCAAACCAATGTTCGAAGGTTAGGCCACCAAGGGCACCGACTTTCATGCCGGTTGAACTATTATCGGGGAGTTGCGAGAACGTTTCATTCGCAACGTTAATACCGGCGCGAACCCCAAACCAGTTGCTCGAATATTGAGCCGTTGCAGTTCCGGCGATAAGAGAACCAAAAAGAAAAACGAAAAGAGAACGGCGAAAAAATAACGATTTCATAACATGCAATATAATCATTTTCAAACGCGAAGTCATAAAATTAAAAAGTCCATTGTGCCGAAAGGTGGCTTTCGAGTTCTGGGGTTCGTGTGAGCGAAGGAACGTCGAAGGTCTGATCGCGGACGACCGAGTACCATATCGAGCCGGCCAGCATTGGGCCAATGCCCATCGGACGTAATAACGTTATCGTGACGACCGGTCCGATCCTCGTTTGCCGTTCCAATTCCAAAAATTGCGGTCCTTCTCGATTCAGCAAAAAGCCGCGGACGCCTGCCCGAACGCTCCAGGGCGCCTGAGCAACCTGCGAAGAGAGTCCGAACAGCAAAGAAGCGGAAACTTCGAAAATGCGTGTATTCAACACCTCGCTGAAGGAGGGCACATCGTAACTTCCGCGCTCGCTCAGTTGCAGCGTGACGCCTTCTTCGATGCTAAGCGGCGAAGTGTTCGAGAAGGGGATCAAACCAGTCGGAACATTTATAGAATCGAAGATCGAAACTCCCCGTAAAAGGTAATTCCCGGTTCCCTCAGCGATCGGGATCGAATTTAGAAAGTCCAGGACAGTGTAATTTGCATAGACTTGCCCGATGACCAATGCGAGCAGCGCCGCAGATTCATACGACGCATGCGAAGAAAGCGCGAGCGATTGGATCACATTATTCTGGGCGCTCCGGTCGCTCATAAGATAAACCAGGTGCGTCCGTGCCGCATTGATCGCTACGCCACCGTTCAGTGCGGAAGAGAATGTATGTCCGTATTGGAATGCGGCGCTCGTGATCAGTTCGTCGTGATCGTCATCGTTCAGTGCGCTCGGGGTATCGTAATTAAGGAGATGGGCATTGATTTCCGTCTGGAACGTATCGCGCACGTTCGGAATGTAGCGAACGGTTCCCCCGGCGCTCGTGGTCCGGGTCGAAAAACTCGACTCATCGAGAATGTCCGAGTATTTCGTAACGAGCGACGGATCGAGCCCGGCAATTTGGTTCGAAACCAGCCGAACCGTTTCCGTATGCTCCTCATAACTCATTCGGCCCTGCGCGGACCACGATGTCGCCGGTGCATAATCGAGCCGTCCGCCAATGTCAAGCCCAAGGATCGAGATCTGGTTAGGAACCAATAAGGTCGAAATCGCCGAAAAGCTGTTCGAGGCAAGCGTACTAACGGCAATATCGCTGGTACGGGTAATCGATTGCGGCGCAAACGCGGCGCTGATCGTTCCCGTAAGGAGGTCCGTAGCCAGGGGATAGCTAAGCGAATCGAGTACGGTAAGCGAAAGATCGGTCCGCTCCTGCTTCACCGGCGGGCTCGCCGAGTCGGTCGTAAAGAAAAAATCCCGGCGCTGAAGCCCGGCATTGAGATACGCGTGGTTCGAATCCAGAAGGTTCGGCGCGCCGATGGAACTCGCCGTCGAAAGCGATAGCAAATCGTTCGAATACCGTTCTCCGCGCTCTTTAAAAAATCGTTCGTCGGCCAACGCGCTCGCGGCAAGGAACGCATTTTCGGCGATCGGTTCGAACGGAGCGTTCAGCGTGCCTCGAAAAATCGTTCCTTCGGCATTGACCGCCGCCTGCCCGGCCTGTGCAAAACCGCCCGCCGCCGAAAAATCCAGGCCGCTGCCCGGAGGAAGATAGCGAAAGCCGGCAACGCCGAATCCTTCCGTTTGCTTCGGGATCGACGAGGCGAGCGACAGATTGCTCAGCCCGCTCGTCACATAAGAGCTGCCATAAAACGCGACAAGCGCAGAAAGCGGACTATTATCTAACGGTTGATTCGCATAAAAATACCCGTTCGCCGAAGTCGTCGTAAGCCGGTCGTCTTCTAAAAATCGGGAGTCGCCCAATAGTTGAACGGTATCGATCGTGTGATCTTTTGCGACTGCCGCAAACGGCGATTCGCGGGTCGTATAATTAAAATGGCCCGTCCATTCGTAGATCGAAAGGAGATGGTCGAACGAGAGTTTCGTTCCATTCGGAATGCCGTATTGCACAAGGTACGCCGAGTCTGCGCGAAACGGCCCATGCGTCGTATCGACGATCGACTGCGCGAAAATCGGCGGGCACGCGAAAAAAAACGCGATTGCGATAAGAACAGGCCGTAGCATCCTAAGCAAAAATACCGGAAATAGCCGGCGAAAGCTGAAATTTGGCAGGATTTCATTCCGCCCTGGCGCTGTTGCATGGCCGGAATGAATTCAACGTCCGAAGTCACCGCCTTGCCTGCCGTGGAAAAGGATAGCTCAGCATTCGAGCCTAAGATCGCCGATAGCGAACTCCGTTCGCTCTTTTCGCTCCTGGACGATCCTGATGAGCGCATCGCCCGAGCGGTCATCGAGCGCATCCTTCAGCGGGGAAGCGACGCCATTGCGCCGCTCACCGTCTTCGCCGAGCGCGCCTCGAACGCGCTGGCAAAAGAACGCGCCGAAAAAATCACGCACGAATTTTCGACCGCCAGCCTCGCGCACGAATTCGAGGCCCTGAACGAAGAACTCGCCCTCGGCCGTACCCACGCGCTGGAACGCGGCGTATTCCTCGTCGCCCGATTTGGGAATCCGGCGCTCGATTGGTCGCCCATTCGGGAAGAACTCGACGGCTTCGCGCGCATGCTCAACGCCCGCCTGGCAGGACTTTCTTCCGCGCTCGAAATTCTGGACGAAGTCAACCACTTCTTTTTCGAAGACCTCCGGTTCCGCGGCAATCAGGCGAAGTTCATGGAACCCGAAAATAGTTACATCGATCGCGTCGTCGAGCGGCGCACCGGCATTCCGATCTCGCTCGCCGCGGTCTATCTGCTCGTCGTCCGTACCCGGCTTGGGCTTCCCTTCAGCGGCGCAAGCGCGCCGGGCCATTTCCTCGTCCGCTACGACGGGCTCCGCGGCGAACCGCTTTTTATCGATGCCTTCAATAGCGGCGTGATTCTCCGCGAGCGGGACATCAAGCATTACCTCAATTCTTCCGGACTTCCGTTCCATCGCCAATTTTTAGATCCCGCACCGCCTCGGGCGATCCTCCTGCGCATGATCCGGAACCTGATCATCGTCTTTACCGAGCACGGCAATGCTCCGGCACGCGCGGCATTCGAAAATTTCATGCGGATCCTGGCTCCGAATGCCGAAGAAGGCCAGGCGTTCCTTCGCGGTCTGGAAGGATAAGCCTTGTTACCGACGGTCGCTATAGTCGGACGCCCGAACGTCGGGAAATCCACGCTGTTCAATCGCCTGATCGGCGAACGCCGCGCCATTACCGAAGCCGTTTCCGGCGTCACCCGCGACCGGCACTACGCCAAAGCTGAATGGGCCGGACGCGAATATAACCTCATCGATACCGGCGGCGTCGTAAAAGGTTCCGACGATATTTTCGAGCGTGCCATTCGCGAACAGGCGGAACTTGCCATCGAGGAAGCCGACGTCATCCTCTTCATCGCCGACGTCACCGCCGGACTTCATCCGCTCGATACCGAAGTTGGCCAGATGCTCCGCGAGTCGGGCAAACCGGTCTTTCTCCTTGCCAATAAAGCCGATAACGAAAAACGGGAACCCTGGGCGGCCAGCGAATTCTACCCGCTCGGACTCGGGGAACCGATCCCGATCAGCGCCATCAACGGCCGCGGCGTCGCCGATTTCCTCGACGAACTCCTAAAAAAGTTTCCACCGCCCGATCCCGTAACCGACGAAGCGGCCCCGCTCAAACTCGCCATCGTCGGAAAGCCCAACGTCGGAAAATCGAGCTATCTCAACGCGCTCCTCGGCGTGGACCGCGCCATCGTCACGCCCATCGCGGGGACCACGCGCGATACGCTCCACACCGATTATACCTACTACGGCCAGAAGATCACGCTGATCGATACCGCCGGACTCCGCCGCAAAAAATATATCTCCGATACCGTGGAACTCTATTCCACGATCCGCACCATGAAGGCGATCGAGGAATGCGACGTTGCGCTCGTCCTGCTCGATGCGACGCAGGGGATGGAACATCAGGACGCAAAAATCGTGAACGACGTCATCGAAGCCCGCAAGGGAGCGATTATCGTCGTCAACAAATGGGACGCGGTCGAAAAAGATACGATGACGGCCGTCCGCTTCGAAAAAAAGCTGCGCGAGACCTTTAAAACGCTGGATTACATTCCCATCGTGTTTATCTCCGCGCTGACCCATTTGCGGCACACCAAACCGATCGAGCTTGCGCTCGAAGTCGATAAGGAACGAAAAAAGCGGATCGGAACGACAGAACTAAACGGCGCGCTCCTCGAAGAGATCGGCAAAGTCGCGCCGCCCGCCGTCCGCGGTCACGACCTGCGGATCAACTACATCACCCAGGTCAAGACCGAGCCGCCCGTCTTCGCATTTTTCTCTAACTTCCCGGACGAGATCCCCAGCTCCTACAAACGCTTCCTCGAGCGCACCCTCCGTAAACAATTCGGCTTCGAAGGCGTAACCATCTCTTTCATCTTCAGGCGCAAGTAACCGCGTTCGCGTAGGTCGGCGCCTCCGGCCCGACTCCCCTGTCTCCCCAAATCCTGTCAATCCCGTATAATCCTCTAAATCCGAGTCCCAATCTTGTTGGACGCCTGTAACTTTCCGGCGCATCGAGAGTTATTCTATGGATCCAATCTCCAAAAATGGATCTAATCTCCAAAAATCCGATGGAAGATATGAAACGATATCTGCTTCTTGTCCTTTTGGCATCGCTCATAGCGTCCTGCAAATCTGCCAACGATGCCGTGGTAAATGCCGTCTCCCCAAAAATTACCGGTTTTTCGCCGGATACGGTCTGGACCTTTAGAACGCTGACCATCTACGGCACGAACTTCGGCTACGACCGGAACGATATTCCGGTCACCATCGACACCGCGCATGCGCAGGTCATGAGCGTGGAAGACACCGTCATGACCGTGACCGTACCGGAATACGCGCGAACAGGCCATATCCACGCGACAAAGCTGAATCAAACCACGACTTCCGCTGCGACCGTGTTTGTCAATTATACCTTCAATCCGCATGGGATCTACGATAGCATTCCGCTCGGCGGATCGTTTTCCATTCCGGGAACCGGACTCACGAATTTCAAGAGTGGATTACACCTCCTGATCGATAGCATTACCTATCCGATCGACTCGGTCCTTCCCGATCATATTGTCTCCCACGTTCCGGCGAATGGCTCTTCGGGCAGGGCATTCCTTTCCGATTCGAACGGGACGTTCGATGTGGGAATGTTATACGTCGCCCGGCCAACTCCATGGAAAACGCTTTCCGCCGTCTGGGATAATTTCACCGTGACCGAATCGCATCATCGGACCGGGTATATCGATGGACCCGCACACTCCATCGATTCCACATGGACGACCACTGCTACCTACTCCATGGAACGCGATTGGAATATCTCCGGAAACCGGCTTGCGCGAACGCAGAGAGGAATTGAATTCGCGTTGACCTATAATGTCTATCCATCGTGGATAGGGATGGAATGGGATACGATCAGCCAGTCGCTTTTGCTGAATTACCAGGACTGGGACTACGGCCCGAAGACGCAGCTCCATACCGTCGATACCGAGTGGTATCTTACCTATAGCTCAACTTCAGCGAAGGCGCCCATGCCGGTCGATAGAAATCTCGATATTCCCATTCCCAACCTGGCTTATGAAATTACGGAAGATTCCACGGACGAACAAGGGCTCGTCGATTGGAAGGAAACCACACTCGTCACTCCCGTCTCCGGCACGTTCATCCTCGAGTTCAAGCAATGAAGCCCTGATGGATGCCCGCGAACGCCCCGGTTCCCAAATTGATCGATCGGGAAGGCGGGTTTAAGAGAGTCGCTGCCGAAATGTGAGCTGAGATCCTCGCAAGCCTCGCGCGTGCGGCACCCATCCCACCGCGTGGGGCAGCCATCCTGGCTGCCCTGTGGGGGTTAATTCACAGAGTCATCGAATGTCTCTGCACTCAACTCGATCGTAGACGAGATATTTCCCGGCTCGGGAACCACATACAGGTGCCCACCATGTTTTCCTCCATCACGCACCGCTCCTGTACCACTCGCTAAAGATAAATATTCACTTCTATGTCGCTTTTTGAAAAGCTTAAGCTCGTAAAAAGCGAGGAGGATGTGAAGGATATTTACATCAAGGCGCTGGGATTGAAGGGCTACTCAAAAAACCTGATCGATATTCAGACCAAAGAAATTTGGTTCGAGGCGAAGGACGGCTATAAGCATTCCACCTACGCCATGTTCACGCAGCTTCTCCACTACGTGCAGCAGGCGTTAGACAAAGGCGAATACACACCACCCCTCCTCGCGGTGGCCGATACGCAGAAGGCCGCTCTAATGAAGACTGCGGACGTCCTTCCGCTCCTCGAAAAAAAGACGATCAAATGGGGCAAGCGCGCAAGCGGATACACGCAGGAAGCGCTCGACACCGTATCCCAATATATCGGCACCTACCTCGTATCGTTCAAGATCGAGACGCACGAAGAGGAATTTATTCGCACCGTAAAGGAGGCGATAAAAACCGGCGAGATCATTCGCACGCAGATCACGCCCGATAATCTGAAACAGGTCTTCGATAAATGGGTCGATATGATCGGGCGCGAAATAAAGGGAGTATCGCTCGACGATTACGCGCTCCTCTTCTTTGCCGATATTATGACCGATGGCACGAACGCCACGCACGAGAACTTGCCGGCGCAGTTGCTCCACAAGGGCAACTCGCCCGTGTTCCTTCTCGCCGGGAAGGTCTATGAGTTAGGCAATAAGGAAGGTTACCGGCAGTTCTGGGCGATCTATCACCGGCCGCCACGGGAGAAGTACCGGGACTATCTGCTCGAACGCCGCGACAGCCT
>JAJPIQ010000052.1 GCA_021324685.1 Bacteroidota bacterium | reverse complement strand
GCAACGGCGGGGACCGATTATTCGGCAGGGACCTCTGCCCTTGGAACCGGTATTCTGAAATCGACGACGGGAACCGGAGCGTTAACCATCGCCGTCGCGGCCGATTTCCCAACACTCAACCAAAACACGACGGGCACGGCTTCGAATGTGACCGGCGTGGTGGCTTTGGCGAACGGCGGCACGGGCGTAACGAACGCTTCAGGTGTTGCCCAGAATGCAGTCTTTGCCGGACCCGCGTCGGGTGGGGCTGGTGCGGCCTCGTGGCGGACGCTTACAGCGGCCGATCTCGCGGCCGGGTCTGGCAATTATATTCAGAATTCGAGTTCCCCGCAGTCCTCCGCTAATTTTAATATCAGCGGAAATGGGACGATCGGCGGAACGTTGACGGCGCCGACGCATACCGGCGGCGACGGCACCACCGGCACCGCGCTCACCGTGCGCGGCGGGAACGGTTCCAGCGGGGCGGGCGCGGCCCTCACGCTCACGGGCGGCTCGAGCACCGGCACGAGCGCGGGCGCCGGCGTCACGATCGCCGGAACGAATGCTTCGACCTCCGGGACCGGCGGTGCCATCTCGGTGACGGCCGGAAACGGCGCCGGTACCACGCAGTCGGGAGGCGCGATCTCGCTCACTGCCGGCAATGGCGGTGCAACGACCTCCGCCGGCGGAGCGGTCACCATCACCGCCGGCAACGGCGGCTCGACGAGCGGCAATGGCGGCTCGATCACCCTCCAGCCGGGAACTGCAACGAGCGGAACCGCCGGAGGGGTCGGGATCAATACTTCCTCTCCGAATACGACGCTCGACCTCAGCGGAGATTTTGCGAACCGCGCGAGCACGAATTCAACGGCCACGACCACGTTCGACTCGCTGCCAACGACCGGAGCCAGCGTCATCGATCTTACAGGGCCGACTGCGAATTTCACGATCGCCAGTATCGGGCAGGGATACGATGGCAAGAAACTGACCATCTACAACCGCACGTCGTACACGATGACGCTCAAGAACGAGAACGGCACCAGCACGGCCGCCAATCGGATCAAGACGCTTTCGGGTACGGATGTTTCGATCACGTCGAACTCCTCGGACGGCGCGGTCGCGAACCTTGTCTATGATGCCGGTACCAGCCGATGGGTCTATCAGGGTGCGGCGGGAAATACGATCGCAGGACTTTCCGCCGTTGGAATTAATTACACCGTCGTAACAAGCCAGGAGCAATTTAACTCTACCGGTGTATCGGACCCCTATATAACTTTTTATGGACTTGCGGGCGCTACGTATGAAGTCCGCGGAATTTTGATCGTGAAAGATTCCAATAACTCGAATTCAGACGCGATCAGCCTCGGATTTTCGACGGCAAGCTCTTCGAGCACAATGGAAGTCACCGTCTGGGGTGCCTCCGGAGTTCCAACCGGTAACACGCAGTTCCAGGGAAGTTCGATCATCGAAGGCGATGGAACGGGCAACGAAGTTTCGGTACCGACGTACAAAGCGTCCAACGGGGCAGAGACCTTTTATAATATTACGGGCGTCATTAAGCCCGCGGCTTCCGGTCAGGTCCATCTTATTTGGAAAACGGTTGGTAACGGCGTTGGCGCGGGCGTCTTGAAAGCGAATTCCTATATTGCGTTTACTCGTGTAAACTGAGGGATAAAATCACCGGACGCGCTGTTTGCACGATCGAGTTGATTTTACGTGGTGGGTCTTTGGTTTAGAGGGTCGTTCATCCTTTTGCCAATATACAAAGATCGAATTGAAACGACGGTTCTTTTATGTGACGGTAGCGTTGTTTTTGGGATATTCCTGCCATTCTGCCGTCGCGCAGACCTGGCAGAATGAGCACGTTCGCTCGCTGATCCTTGCAGGAAACACGACGAATTACGGCAACACGCTTACGCTTGCGGCACCGTCGCTCTCGACGAGCCCCACGATTACGCTGCCGGGCGCCTCGCTTACGTTCCCAACGACCAATGCGACCGGCGTCCTCTTGAATAATGGTTCCGGAACGCTTTCCTGGCTCGATATCACGGGAGTGCTGATCAACCCGATGACTTCGCCTGGCGATATGATCTACGGCGGCCTTTTAGGAATTCCCACGCGGCTCGCGGCGACGTCCACGGCCCATCAGATTTTACTTTCGGGCGCGAACGCGGCGCCCTCCTGGTCCACAGCGACCTATCCGGCAACGTCCGGAAGTGCGGGAAATTATTTACGCAGCGACGGTACGAACTTCGTCTCGACGACTATTCAGGCCGCGGACGTTCCGACGCTCAACCAAAGCACAACAGGCACGGCCTCGAACGTGACCGGTGTGGTTGCGCTCGCGAACGGCGGAACAGGCGTTACGAACGCTTCAGGAATTGCTCAGAATGCAGTCTTCGTCGGCCCCGCTTCGGGCGGTGCGGGCGCGGCCTCGTGGCGTGTACTGCAAACGGCGGACATCCCATCACTTTCCGGAACGTATTTACCGCTTGGCGGGGGCACGATGACGGGCGATATTCTCATCGGTGCGCATAATGTAACGGGGACTTCCGGCGCATTCACCGGAGGATCGCTCGTGCTTACAGGAACTTCGCATAACGGCACGATCACCGTTCCGGCTTCGCTTGGTCAGGCGACGGCATACAGTATTCCGGATCCCGGCGCGGCATCCGCAACGATCGCGCTGACGACGAGCAATATTACGGGCACGGCTGCGAATGTGACCGGTGTGGTCGCACTCGCGAACGGCGGAACCGGCGTGACGAACGCTTCAGGCATAGCCCAGAATGCAGTTTTTGTCGGCCCCGCTTCGGGCGGTGCGGGCGCAGCTTCGTGGCGCGTGCTGCAAACAGCCGATATTCCATCTCTTTCCGCAACGTACCTCCCTCTTGCAGGTGGCACGATGTCCGGCGCGATCGCGATGGGCGGTAACAATATCACGGGCGGTGGAACGATCAGCGGGACAACGCTCACCGGCTCCTCGCTGGTCCTTACGGGAACATCGCATAACGGAACGATTACCGTACCGAGCACACTGGGTCAGGCGACGGCATACAGTATTCCAGATCCCGGCGCGGCATCCGCAACGATCGCGCTGACGACGAGCAATATTACGGGCACGGCTGCGAATGTGACCGGCGTGGTTGCGCTTGCCAATGGCGGAACGAATGCGAATTTGACCGCTTCGAACGGCGGCATTTTTTATTCGACGGCGAGTGCGGGAGCCATTCTTGTCGGGACATCGACCGCAAATCAAGTCCTGCTCTCCGGCGCGAGCGCCGCACCCACCTGGAGCACGGCTACCTATCCCGCGACGGCGGGCACGGCCGGGAATGTGCTCCAGTCGGACGGAACGAATTGGGTGTCGACGGCGGGAGGATGGACGACCGTAAAGGTATCTTCCGATTTCACACGGACTTCTAACACACTCGCCACGATCACCGGTCTTAGTTTTACGGCGACGGCCAGCACGACCTATGAGATCGAAGGATGGCTCGATATTGTGGAGGCATCGACCGGAGGGTGCAAGTTAGCGGTCAATTCCTCCGGAACTTCGCCCACGGTCCTTATAACATACGAGGGGCAATTGACGAGCGATGCAGCGGGGTCCATCCTGACAACGAATGCAAATGCTACTGCGACGAGCGCGGCATTCGTTACGACTTCTGGAGCGGAGGGGTTTGTCCATATCATCGGAATTGTAAAGAGCGGCACGGGGTCGCCGACTATTTCCATTGAAGCGCAAGCCGGCACGAATGGTAATCAGCTCACCGTAAAAGCGGGCAGCAAACTGATGTATCGCGTACAATAAAAAAACACCCCGCCTCTGCAGGCGGGGTGTCGCGAATTGTCGCGAGTGGACCGGTACCCTTTGTCCTGATTTCTCTCAAATCTGCTGCACTGAACGATTAAGATCGTTTAGGATTTTTATCGCCCATTCTCACACGCGGCAGAAAATTGTTTGAAAATTTATTTAGTTACCTTTTCTCGTTTGATACTTTCGTCGTGACAGCACCTTCGGCGCTGTCGATATGGTTTGAAATTATACTCTTTCTAAGCTCACACATCGTGCCAGCCCGGTAGCTTTCTGCTCGTAGAAAACGAGTGTGAATAAAAAGTATGGTTCGCATAAAGGTCACCGCTACAAATCCGGAGCGTTTTCTCTTCGTATTTTTGCAGACGTAGGAAGCATCGCGCTGGATGTAGCATCGCATGATGTATTGGTCCTCACCATTAACAACCGAAAACCAACCGTATGAAAATCACCGTAATCGGCGCCGGAAATGTCGGCGCCACGACCGCGCAACGCATCGCGGATAAAGAACTCGCCGAAGAAGTCGTTTTAGTCGATGTCGTCGAAGGCATACCTCAGGGAAAAGGGCTCGATATGTGGGAATCGGCGCCGGTCGAAGGCACCGACACGCGTATCACCGGCACCAACGGCTATGACGAGACGGCCGGGTCCGATATCGTCATCATCACGGCTGGGCTGGCACGCAAACCGGGTATGTCCCGGGACGACCTGCTCGCGAAGAACGCCGAGATCGTGGGCGGCTGCGCCGAAAGCGCGGTGAAGAAAAGCCCGAACGCCATCTTTATCATCGTTTCGAACCCGCTCGACGTCATGACCTATGTGACGATGAAGCGGACGGGACTTCCGCGCAACCGCGTGCTCGGAATGGCCGGCGTGCTGGACTCCGCCCGGTTCCGCTCCTTCGTCGCGCTCGAACTGAATGTCTCGGTGGAAGACGTGACGGCCTTCGTGCTCGGCGGCCATGGGGACTCGATGGTGCCGCTGCCGCGGTTTTCGACCGTCGCCGGGATCCCGCTGCCGGAACTTATTCCGGAGAAACGGCTGGCGGAGATCGTCCAGCGGACGCGCGAGGGCGGGATCGAAATTGTGAACTTTTTAAAGACGGGCAGCGCCTATTACGCGCCGAGCGCGAGCGCCGTCCAGATGGCCGAAGCGATCGTGAAGAACAAACGCCGCATCCTGCCCTGTGCGGTCTGGCTCGAAGGCGAATACGGCCTGCGCGATACCGTCGCCGGAGTTCCCGTCAAGCTCGGCCGGAACGGCCTGGAGCAGATCATCGAGATCAAACTCCAGCCCGACGAAGATGCCGCCCTCAAAAAGAGCGCCGAGGACGTAAAAGCGAATATCGCGAAAGTGAAGTTCTGAGCGGAAAAGAATAGGAAGTCCCCGAAGGGACGCTGTACCTCGCAGCCCGGGGTGGAGTCGGAAGGACGAAACCCTGGGTAAGATGAGAGTCAAAAATATCGGCGCCTGAAAAGGCGCCGAATAAGAGCCGAACACGTTGAAGGTTTATTGGACCCGGTCCACGCTGCCGCTGCCGGAAATGCTGCTGTGGACGTCTTTTACCGGTCCGCGATACCTCACACCGCCGGAGCCGCTGATCGAGGCTTCGAGCCGTGAAAGTACGTTGACGGCTGCATCGCCCGAACCCGAAATATCGACCTTGGCCGTATTGACGACCAGGCTATCAGCATGAATGTCGCCCGAGCCGGCGATCTCGGCCGAATGGTCCTGCGCCATTCCGTTGAGCGTCATCGTTCCCGAGCCGTCGATGCTGGTCTCTAACTTCGTTACGCTGAGGCCGAGCGTATAACTTCCCGAGCCGTCGAGGGCAAGAGAAAGGTCGGGAGACGAGATTGGGGTCGATCCGCGAATATCGGAGGAGCCATCGGACTCGATGGAACGATAATTCGGGCTGGTGATATACACCGCGATACTTTTTGTCGGCTGTAAATTGCCGCTCGTTTCGATGACGAGCTTGCCGTTCGAGACGGTCGTTTTGATGTGAGCGAGAAGGTTCGAATCGGTCTCGATCCGAACTTCGGTCTGCGGTCCCTGCGTGAGGAGGACGTCGTACGCTCCTTCGAGTTCGACGGCTTCGAACGTGCCGGCGGGCCGCGTTTCGGTTGCGATCTTGCCATTGCCGGTGTAGGTCCCGGGCATTAACGCGGCCAGCTTCGCGCAGCCTGCAAACGAGAGAGCCAAAAGAAAAAGGACGGTTGGTTTCATGGAGGTATATGGATGAAGTTTGAAAGTTCGATACGGGCCGTGGGAAGGGCTGTTTCAATTCGCCAATGGGGCAAACCTGGGTTAAACGTTAGAAAATTCATACGGAAAAGCAACGTTAGAAAATTCATACGGAAAAGCAGGGTATCGGACTCCATTATATTGAATACGAGCGACAGGCGATGATTTCGGGTTCATCGTGTAACTTTTCGGAATTCGTGGGGTTCTATTTATGAACCGGGTGATCGCCCACCCAATATTGCCAAATTCCTGACTTCCTGACTACTATGAAACGGACTTTTTTATCGATCGCGGGCCTGGCCATTGCCGTCTTATCCGGCTGCTCGGGTCCAACCACGCCTACCGTGAACAATCCTCCGCAGGTAAATTACGCGGTACAAACGAAATACGTCTATACGCAGCAAACGCTCGATGCGAATTCAGGCCAGCGGACCGGAACGGTCGATACGATCACGGCCACCGTCGTCGCAACGAATTTTGCGTATCAGGGCAAAACGAATGTGACGGAGTTCGTCAATACGCATAGTAACGGATCCGAACCGGACACGAGCTACATCGCGCAGGATAGCGGCCGGTTCTGGCATTACAACTACGGGCTCGAATCGCTGAATGAGAATTCGGCCGTCCTTGCCGCGATCGGGAAACCGGTCCAGGATGGCTGGGTCCTTCAGGCGGAGTTCAATGTAGCGGCCGGCGCATCCTGGGTCGGTGCCGATACATCGCTCAGCGCGACGTTCCGTGGTATTCCGCTCCATGCGACGCTCCTCGATTCGGTCAGCGAGACGACCGATACGAATATTGTATCGGTCCGTTCTTCGACGGGAACCGCATTGAATTTTGCCGCCGGACATGCCGTGCACCATGTCACGCTCCAGGGCTTAAGTGGCAGTGGCCAGAACGATACCTATGTTTCCGAGCAATATGGTCCGGTGGTGGACATTGTAAATCCCTCGACGATACAGGGCATGGCCACTCCCGGCCGGATCACGGTCCTGATTCAGGCGCCGTAATCGATTTCGGATCCGGTTTCAGGGAACCCGGGAACTCGATATTTCGATCGGCCGTCCATGCCCGGATGGCCGATCGCGCTTCCTCGAAAGTAAAAAACTCGGTGAGGAAGAATTTTTTTAGATCGTTCGTTTTTAGATCGTTCGTTTTTAGATCGTTCG
>JAJPIQ010000067.1 GCA_021324685.1 Bacteroidota bacterium | reverse complement strand
TCCAGGCCAGCGTTCTTTCCCGGCGGCGCGACGGTACGGTCTCCGTCACGGTCGTGGTTTTGGTAGCAGCCGTTGTTTCGGTAGCAGCGTGTGGCATTTTCTGCCACACGCCTATTTCTCATTTCGTGCCACGAAATAGCGGAGGCCAACCGCTTTGCATGAAAATGCTTAAAGAAACCAGGCGAAAGTAATAGACGAACTCAGCCGTAAAGAACGGCTTCCGGGAGACCGGCGCCTCACGGGCACGAAAAATCGTAGCCCGACCGCACCACGTCGATTGGGTTCCCACTGCATTGATCGTTCGAATAATATTCGGTAAGGACGCTCACGCCCAAAAACTCGACGCACGAACTGGAACCTTTAAGGCATTTGTTCACCGCGTAATACCGCCGGCGGATATGCTTGGGCTTGATCGGCGTGCGGCGGGTCGAGTCGAGCAGGTCCGCAAACGAAATCTCCTCTTCGCAATCGGTATAGCGCGCGGGCGTGATATTCTCGCAGTGCGCATTCTGATAGACCTTATAACAGACGCCGTCCTTCGATGTCGAATCGAAGAGATCGCCGGGAAGGCGGTACCGCAGAGAATCGAACTTCCAGAGGGACGGGTCGTGCCACCAGTTGGAATCGTACCACCGTGGGAACCCAAAATTCGTATCGAGAACGTTTCGAAAATCGAGCAGCGCTTTGACCTCATCGAAAAAACGGTCGATGCTGATCAACTGATCGAGCGAGGCCTCCTTCACGCGAAACGCGATGGGAACTTCATGCCGATAGACGTTCATCGCCGCTTCCAGAATGAACCGGTCGCCACTTCCGGAAGCATGGAGCAAGGTGAGGACGTTCTCTCGCTGCTCCGGCAGAACGTAAAGCGTCCGGTGCGGACCGTCGAGACAGGCGATCAGGTCCTGATAGGGATCGACGAGCCGGTAACTCGCTCCCGGCATTACCGGAACCTGAGCTTCCTGCCGGCGGCAGCCGGATCCGGCCAGCACCATACAAAACACAAGGGCGAACCACGTTCGAATCGACATCACACCTCCTGGTTTAAAACAAGGCAGAACAAATATACGCACGCGGAGCCAGCGTGCACAAAAACGCAACCATCGCCTTTGGTTATGGAACCGTTACCACGACGACGTTCGAGCGAGGGCCCGGGCTGATCAGGCGGGAGGCATTCGCATTCGGATCGTAATAGGTCCCGCTGCTGACCGGGCCCCCCTGTTGCCAGACGCTTGCGAAGTCGGCGTCGACCGCGGTGAGATACGCGATCGTTCCCGACGGAAAGCCGGCCTGGTGAAGCGCCGCTGCAGAGATGGAAAATTGTCCGGCCGGACGAGGGAAATTCCAAAGCTCGTGTACGTCGCCCGGCTGAGACGTCGAGTCGTGGTCGAGAAAGACGACGATCGAATAAGGATCGCCGGAAATATTCCCTTTCAGGACCTTCGTCGAACCGGAATCCTCCTGAGCGATCGCCACATTGGAAACGACGGGCGCGTAAGCCGGTTCGGAGCCAAAGTACATTTGCGGGGTGAGATAGGACGTCCCCGGTCCGGCAATCGTAACACCATATGCCGTGAGGGAACCGAAGCCGGGCTTCGAGAGGGCGACGTTGTAGTTCCCGGCCGTCACGTTATCGATCCTCCAATGACCCGAAGCGTCGGTTTGTGTCGAATACTTCGACTGCTCCAGCGCCACCGTAACTCCGGCCGAACTACCGAGCCGATTGAACGCACTGTCGACGAGGGTCACGGTTCCCTCGACCGATCCGGTCGAACCCGGGCTGCCCGATTGTTTACAACTCGTGAAAACGACCGCAAAAAGTATCGCGACAAATACTGGCGAGCATCGAAGACTGTTTTTCATAGACATAGAAGTTTCCTCAAAAACACGGCTCGAGGCCGGAAGTTACAACGCCGTTACCACCGTCAACGGCCGATTTTATTTTTAAGAATGGTAATAATTCGGTAATACACTATTACTTCCACACCGCTGTTTAGCTGTCTATGAACCGCGTATTATTCGTCTGCATCCACAATAGCGCCCGAAGTCAAATTTCCGAAGCCTTGCTCAAACGAGCGTGCGGCCATTCCATCCATGTCGAGAGTGCGGGAATTACTCCCGGCACGTTGAATCCTCTTGCGGTGGAAGTATTGAAAGAAATCGGCATCGATATTTCGGGCAAAGCGACCCGGGACGTTTTCGAAGTCTATAAGTCCGGTGCGCGCTTTACCCATGTGATCACGGTATGCGATGAGGCCAGTGCCGAACGGTGCCCGGTGTTCCCCGGCGCCCTGAACCATATTCATTGGAGCTTGCCGGACCCTTCGCAATTCGAAGGATCGCATGACGAACGGTTAGTCCGGATCCGCGAGCTTAGGAACGAAATTGAGCGTCGCGTTCACGCGTGGTGCGAGACGAATTGCGAAGTAGAACCGGCATGAACAAGCCGCTCCTTCCTCGGCTCTGTGCCGAAGCCATCGGCACGTTCGCGATCGTCTTTTTTGGGTGCGGTTCCATCATGGTGCTGGAGCATGCCCCGGGTTCCATGTCCCTCATTGCGATCCCCGTCGTGTTCGGCGCCGTCGTAGCGTCGATGATCTATGGTTTAGGCCATATATCGGGCGCGCATTTCAATCCGGCCGTTACGCTGGCATTCGCGGTGGTGCGGCACTTCCCGTTTACCGAAGTGATCGCGTACTGGTGCGCGCAGGTCATCGGGGCGGTCCTTGCAGCGGGTGCGCTGGCATTCTTGTTCGGCCCGGGTTCCTCCTTTGGCGCGACCGTGCCACACGTACCCCTGGCACGCGCGTTCGGGTGGGAATTTATCATGACCTATTTCCTTATGCTGATCATTATGGCGGTCGCGACCGATGTTCGTGCCGTCGGCATATTAGCCGGGATCGCCATTGGGGCGATCGTCATGTTAGATGCGTTTATCGGCGGCTGGGCGACGGGCGCTTCGATGAACCCGGCCCGCTCGTTCGCTCCCGCCCTCTTTCAGGGGACTCTCGATTCGATGTGGCTCTATTGTTTAGCTCCCACCTCGGGGGCTATTGCCGGGGCGCTCAGTTATAAGATCATTGCTAAAAAATGATCGGTGCGTTCGCCTGCCGACTTCGCGGCACACAACGACGATGGGAACCGTTATCCGCTCTCGAAGTCCGTCTCGATGACCGCGGCGACCGGTGGAGTTGCAAAACGGTTCGAGTGGAGCATTCGCTTACTGCTATAGATATGGAGCGCTATTCCGGCCATGATCGAGAGCGCACCGATCCCGACCCGCCACGTCACCTGTTCGTCCAGCCACCAGAGTCCGAGCAGTACCGCCAGGACCGGCGTTACGAGCGAAATCAGCATCGTCTTCGTAACGTCCATGTGCCGCACCAGCCAGTAGAAAAGCAGGAACGCGCAACACGACCCAACGAGCGCAAGATACCCGAGCGAAAAGACCGCGCGGGCCGTCCAGTGGAACGAAAACGGACTTCCTTCGAACGCCCAGCCCGCCGCCAGTAACGGTACGAAGCCGCAGGCCATTTGCCCCGCCGCAAGCACGGCGGGGTCGAGATGGGTGCCACGCGCCTTGACAAAAACATTCGAATACGCGACGCAGAACGCCCCGATGACGATCGCGACGCTTCCCGCAAATCCTTCGGAACTTTCTCCGGACAACGAATGGGAAAAAATGATAACGATCCCGGCAATACCGAGGAGCACGCCGCTTACTTTCGCCCACGTCATCCGTTCGTTCGGAAGGTGGTAATGCGCGATCACCAGACCGAAGACGGGAATAATGGTTTGGAGGATCGCCGCCAGGCCCGAAGTCGTACGCGCTTCGCCCCAAAACAGGAGGCCGTAGTTCAGTGTAAAGGAAAGAATTCCCGTCGAGAGGATGAGGAGCCAGTCCTTACGGGTGTTCGGAAGCGCAAGCCCGCGAACACGGACGACGAGGAGGAGGACGATGGTCGCAATGAGGAACCGGATCCCGGCGAAGCTGATCGGAGGAAGGTCTTCGAGGCCGAGCTTTATAAAGAGCCAGGTCGATCCCCAGATCAGGCAGAGGGCTACCCAGACGACGGCCTTTCGATTCACCGGTTACCTCATAAACATTGCATTCCCGTCCGCACAAAACGGCGAAGCCTCGTAAATGTTTCAGCGGGTTCCCGCACGTCACGGCTGGCACGAGCTACAATAAGTTCCTACGCCGCCGGCGTTCGGATCTCGTAAACAAAACTTTCGCGTCCCTTCGTATCCAATCGTTCGCCGATAAAGACGCCGCCGATCTTTTGCATCGCGCGTTGGGAGCGATAATTTGTCTTGCCGACCCAAAAGACGGCCCGCCCGACAAATTGAAAGGCATGCGTGAGCATCAGCTTTTTCATTTCCCGATTATAGGTCCCTCCCCAGTACGCACGGGCAAGGAAGGTGTAGCCGATTTCGACCACGCTCTCCTCCTCACGATAATCGTGATAGCAGGTGCAGCCAATGATTCGGCCGGTCTTTCGATCGATGACTGCAAACGCTCCGTGCGAGGCCATCACGCCACGAAAATATTCCTGAAATATTTCCTCTTTATATCGGTCCCGCACCGGATGCAACGCCCAGATCCGCGGATCGGACGCGACCGCGAAAAGCTCGGACCAGTCCGCTTCACGCAGCGGCCGGAGCACCACAAGTTCGCCGGTCAGGGTCGGCTGAAGATCGAAAGGCATGGAAAAATAAGCCGGGGAGACATCGAATCATTCCTCGACGGCCATGACTGGCGCAGAGCCGCCTTCGTAAGGTTCGCTGTTTTGGTTCCAGGCCGACGGGGCTCCGAACTCTACCGCCTCAGCTGTCTCCGCGCCGAATTATTCCAGCCAGCGTCAGAGTTCATCTTCCGTGATCCTCTTCCTTAACGGACCTTTCGGAGTGGGAAAAACGACCTGCGCGAAGATGCTGAGAAAACGAATGCGCGGCTCGGTGATCCTCGACCCGGAACGGATCGGGTTCGTGCTGCAGCGAATAACACGAACGAGCGATTATCAGGACCTCCGGCTCTGGCGCTTGCTCACGCTCCTTGGCATTCGCCTCTCCCGCGTTATGTTCCCCACTGTTATCGTTCCGATGACCGTCTGGCGTGAAGACTACCGAACAGAACTCGCCCGCGGCATAGCTCGGATCGACCCGGACACGATGACCATTACGCTCACGGCCGCAAAAGAGACGCTCCTGGAACGCATTCGTTCCCGTCGGCAGCGGTCCGCAGTTCCGTGGTCGCTCACGTATCTCGACCGCTGTCTCGATGCGTTCGCCCCCAATCGCACCAGCCTCCCCGTTGCGACCGATGCGAAAACGCCGGAGAACATTGCGGACGAAATTTTGGAAACGATAAAACGGCGTCCATTGCAGCTTTAGTCGCTCCCTGAATCCTGGTCGCTTCCTGCAACCTTAGTCGCTTCCCCGCCCGTTGTATGGTTCGAATAATTCCATCGGAATTCATGAAGTACTCCCGTCACTATGTATTCTGGATTTCGGCTGGTCTGCTGCTGGTTGCAGGCTGCTCGAGCCCGACGGCTCCGGCCGTTACGTATCCGGCGCTCTATGGCCGGGTGCAGCTCGAAGATTCGACCGGCACGCCGATCCCGCCGCCCTATTCCGGGATCCTGGTAACCATTCCGAACTGGAACGACACCGTCCATGCGGATTCGCTTGGGAACTGGAATATGGCGAACCCACCACAGGGCAGTTACAATGTCCTTTTTTCGAAAGCTGGGTTTGGGAGCACCTCCTTCAAAGAGAACTATAGTATTACCTATAATTCCTGGGGTTGGAATGAACAGCTCTTCGTTGCACTGACCGCGGCGCCGGACACGATCGTTCGAGTGGAGAAGGTCCTCGTCTTTGATTCCACCTCTCCCTGGACGCCCTTGTGGCTGGTCCCCTCGGTGACAGCAACATCCCCACGCGTGTTCTTATTTATCGACACCGTACCAAACGTTCCCTCGACGGGTATTCATCTGTCACAGCCGATCGAACTCCTGGAGCACTCCGCGAACGAGTGGGATAACGCCGATCCGGAAGAGATCGGTTATCTGGGGCTCCCCCATGGCAAAACCGTGTATGTGACCGCCTGCGCGGCCTCGAATGCCATGAGGTTTCTCGATTCAAATAATCACGAAGTGCTCGGCAACGTCGGTCCGAGTTCCAACGCGTATCCGGTGGTCATTCCGTAAGCAGCGCACCATCGGTCCGTAAGCCACGCTTGACCGCGCCCGCGATATCGTGTTGTGTGGCGCGGGAAGCGTTGCCAATTGTTCTAGACAGGGAGCGGACGACCTTTTCTCATCCCGCTTTTCTCTACCCGCGCGCTCTTTATTCGAAATGCGAGCGTGCTCAGCAGTATGCCAATGATTATTGCATACGTCCCAAACAACCAAATAATCCCAAGTCCACCGGAGCCCGGATTCAGCATTGCGATAATGCCAAACAAGATCGAGAAGATGCCTGCGAATACGAGCGCCACACTTCCGGTTCCGAGTGGCAACGTTGCCGCGGTGATTTCGAGAATACCCGTTACGATCGCCCAGATGCCGATCCAGGTCACGAAAACCAGCGTGGCCTCGGCAGGCCACACCCAGGCAGCGATCCCAAGGGCAATGCTCAGCAGACCGTCCACGACGACCAACCATGCGCGGCCGGTAAATCCCACCGTACTTAACCCAAACGCGAACTTCAGAACCCCTTCGATGAAGGCATAGAATCCGATCACGAGCACCATCGCCGTCAGTGCTATGCCGGGCATGATCAGTGCGGCAAGACCGCAGAGGATCGCCAGGATTCCACGCACAAGCCAAACCCACCAGTATTTTGCAATCATGTTACCTCCTTTTTGAACGCGTCGTTCCAAGAGCAGGCCATCAAAAGGGATGAACGAATTCCCGATAGTTCAGGGCCATAGCTACGATAGGTGCCGGCACGTTCGTCAAATAATTGAACGAGACGGTTCTAAAAATTTAACGCATTCGAACATAACACCCGCACCCACCGCGTTGTGTGCCGGAAGGAGCTTGACCGATGATGCAATTGCTTCTCGATCGATCGCTCAATCCTCTCTCCGCGAGCAGGTGTCCACGGCCGTTGTGCTATTCGCTCCCGCTTTGACCTTGAGCGTGCAAAAATTTGTGACCTATCCAGAACTGTAACTCCCAACCATCCTTCCCGTTTTTTTGTAATACGCGATTAACCAATCTCGAACGGATGCGACACAATCACCTCTCTCAAACGATCCTCGCGGCCGTAACGGTAGCGATGGCGGGATGTACCAATCCGAATTCTCTGCCCGTGTATCCGCAGCTACAAGGCACGGTCACGCTGGAAGATACGACCGGAATCCGGATCCCGCCTCCTTATTCCGGCATCACGGTTTCGATCCCGAGCGCGAATCTCTCCACGACGACCGACGCGCAGGGTAACTTTAGCTTTGTATCGGAACCCGCCGGCTCATTCGACGAGGTGGTTTCGAAGAACGGTTTCGATACCACGATCCGGCACATCCCCGGCACCTGGGGTCCATGTATAGGGCAAATGTTGCAATTGACCAATGCGCCGGACTCCATTGTAAGCCTGGAATTGGTGGACCAAACAACAAATCCGGCAGAAATTTACGTCTATGTAAGGTCCAAAGCCGCGCATGTCTTTTTTGCGATCGATACCATCGATACCGCCCTTGCGACCGTATACCCTCCTTCCGACAGCATCCATTTTATCGATCCCGTGGAGATCAAGCCGAGCGCCCAGGTCGGTTGGTTCGGAGGGATTCCGGTAAAGAGCTATGGGTTCACGGCACCGCATTTCGCATTCGTGAGCGCTTTTGCGGTCCTGGGCGACCCGATCTACGATACGATTGGGAACCATCGCATCGTCCGCAACGCCGGCCCGAGATCGAGAGGTGTATGGGCAGTAGTCCTTCAATAGTGCAGCTCAGGTCGAGAGCAGAATGGATCTCTCACTGCTTCACATATCGATTCGCAACGCACCCCGACGCAAAGATCTTCGAATCCACCAGTTTTAAATGGGAGCTTTTGGGAAGGTGAATATCGGTAAAGCGCCGCCCCACTCCGGCTATGATCGGATGAACGACAAAGCGGTATTCATCGACAAGACCAAGCTCGATGAACTGGGAAGGAATGCTTACACCACCGAGCAAAATATCTTTGCCCGGCGCTTGCTTTAATTCCCGTATTTC
>JAJPIQ010000087.1 GCA_021324685.1 Bacteroidota bacterium | reverse complement strand
TTCTCATAGACCTCGGTCGCGGCATTGAAGCCATAGTCGGCTTTGCCCGACTTCACCTGATTGACGATGACCGAGCCTTCCAAGCCCGCGTTACCGACGATCTGGCGGAGCGGCTCTTCGAGCGCGCGGCGAATGATGTCCATGCCGGTCTTGATATCGGCATTTTTCTCATTCGTGTACATGCCGTTGGAAAGACCGGCCATGGAGCGGAGCAGGGCCACGCCGCCGCCCGGAACGATTCCCTCTTCGACGGCCGCGCGCGTGGCGTGCAGCGCGTCCTCGACGCGGGCTTTCTTTTCCTTCATTTCGACTTCGGTCGACGCGCCGATCTTGATGACCGCGACGCCGCCCGAAAGCTTCGCAAGGCGCTCCTGGAGCTTCTCGCGGTCGTAATCGGAGGTCGTCTTGTCGATCTGGTTCTTGATCTCGTTGATGCGGCGCTTGATCTCGTCCTTCTTGCCCGCGCCTTCGACGATCGTCGTGTTGTCCTTATCGATCGTGATGCGCGAAGCAGTTCCCAGATAGGAGACCGTCGCGTTCTCGAGCTTAAAGCCTTTCTCTTCCGAGATCACCGTTCCGCCGGTGAGGACGGCAATGTCTTCGAGCATCGCTTTGCGGCGATCGCCGAAGCCCGGGGCTTTCACGGCCGCGATCTTGAGCGTGCCGCGGAGCTTGTTCACGACGAGCGTCGCGAGCGCTTCGCCTTCGAGGTCTTCCGCGATGATAAGCATCTGGCGTCCGGCCTGCGCGACCTTCTCGAGGATCGGGAGCAGGTCCTTCATCGAAGAGATCTTCTTGTCGTGGATGAGGATGTACGGATTTTCGAGCACCGCTTCCATCGTGTCCGGATCGGTCACGAAGTAAGGGGAGAGATATCCGCGGTCGAACTGCATGCCTTCGACAACGTTAAGCTCCGTCTCGATGCCCTTGGCTTCTTCGACGGTGATCACGCCGTCTTTGCCGACCTTCTCCATCGCTTCCGCGATGAGATCGCCGATCGTGTGATCGTTATTCGCGCTGATGGAACCCACCTGCGCAATTTCCTTCTTGCCTTCGATCGGGCGGGAGAGTTTTTTCAGTTCCTCGACCACGTTCGTGACGGCGAGATCGATGCCGCGCTTGAGGTCCATCGGGTTCGCGCCGGCGGTCACGTTGCGAAGTCCCTCGCGGAAGATCGCCTGTGCGAGCACGGTCGCGGTCGTCGTGCCGTCACCGGCGACGTCGGAAGTCTTCGAAGCGACTTCGCGGACCATTTGCGCGCCCATGTTTTCGATCGGGTCTTCGAGTTCGATCTCTTTCGCGACGGTCACGCCGTCCTTGGTGATCGTCGGAGCGCCGAATTTCTTGTCGATAACGACGTTGCGGCCTTTCGGACCCAACGTTACTTTTACTGCGTCCGCAAGCTGATCGACGCCCTTCTTGAGCTTCGAGCGCGCGTCGCCTTCAAAAATGATTGTTTTTGCTGCCATGGTAGTGTTAGTCTGTAGTTAAAATTGTGTGATTGGAATCGTAGAACCCGCGTGGTGTGCGCCCACTGCGGCGCACATCGCGGTCACTCTCGTGTGCGCCGCAGTGGGCGCACACCACGCGTTTATTTCTTCTTCGCCTGTCCGTTCTTTTCGACGATCGCGAAGACATCGCTTTCGCGCATGATGAGGACGTCCTCGCCATCGAGCGAAATTTCAGTCCCGGAGTACTTGCCGTAGAGTACGTTGTCGCCGACTTTCACGCCGATCGGGGTGAGCTTGCCGGTCTCGTCATACTTGCCCGGTCCGGCGGCGATAACTTCGCCCTGTACCGGCTTTTCCTTCGCGGTGTCCGGAAGGATGATCCCGCCCTTGGTTACTTCCTCCGCCTGGGCAGGCCGTACGATAAGGCGGTCGTGGAGTGGTTTTAGAGTCATTGGTTATGAAATGATTAAGTTAAAATTGGTTAAATTGACGTGATTTTCGAGAAAATCCGTGAGTTTTTAGCACTCGTTCGGTGCGAGTGCTACGCTCAAACGTGAACGGAGTTTCAGACAGTTCCGGAGAAATTCCCAGTAAAGATTCTTGAGAATATACCGCGGACTACGATGGCCTTGCCTTTACGAACGTTCGATATCATACGATCTACCTCAACGTCGGGCTGAATTTTCGGATGTGAACGCTGGTTAAACGCATCCGTCTTGTGTTCATCGAATTACACCGAAGGCAGTAGATCCATGAGGCACCGCAGCACCGTTTTCATCGTCATTGCCATGTTCGGCTGCACGCTCCTCCCGGCTTTATCGCACGCTCAAACACCGCGGCAATGTAAGCGGCACGTCGAAGCGCTCCTCGATAGCATTGACCGCGCGGCATGCGCCTACCGAAATTCGGACGATGAGGATTCGGCGTTTTCCAGGCTCCAGGATGCCAATACGGCACTGTACGATTATTTGTCGAGCGTGCTTCCGAAAATGCCGTTAACGATGAAGTTCCACGACGATCGCCTGTGGATTGCAACGTCAGCCGACAAAAACATCCGTACGTGGGCGTGGAATACCTACGAAGGGGGGAGCGAGCCACAAATATATCAACTAGTGGAATTCCAGTCTGCCAGCGGAATTCAGGTGGTGAATCCCTATCAGGATCAGGACGGCGGCAACGATAGCTGGATCACAGAGATCAAGATGGTCCACACCGGTTCCGGCCACACCTACTACCTCGCCATCGCGGATTGGGTCGGTGACGGAATGCATGTCGGCGAACAAGTGGACGCGTATGAAATTTCCGGAACGAATCTTAACACGCAGGTCCCCCTGTTCCAGACCGCGCAAGGGACGTTGAGCGAAATACTGTACCGCGCAGAACCGCGTTCCACTCTCCGGGTCGGGAATCATTTTAAATTAAGCCCGGACGGCCGGACGTTCTTTGTTCCGCTTACTCTTTTTAAGAATGAGCAGGACAAAGCGGACGACCGTGTCACCATGACCCGCCGCTCGCTGAAATATGAGTTCGACGGCGAACACTTCGTCTATCGCGGGGTCACTTCCCGGTGACGAGATCCCGGAGCACGCGAACGCATGCTCGACAATTCGATCGGTTCGTGGCAGCGTTGTTCGTCCCGCCTAATGGAGCGTGTATCGTAGAAGCAGTTCACGCCGTGCGAGATACAACGTCCCGTCCGGTTTTGCGGCATATTCATCCGTCTCTACCGGGCCAACACCCGGGGAAAAGCTCCGGACAACTTTATAATTGAAGGATGGGGTACCAAAATACTGATCTTCGATCGCGTGTGCCTGCACCAACGAGATGACCGTTCCAGAGGTATCCCGGAATTCCGTGGAATATTGCGTCGAATTAAACGTGCCCGCCGGCGTGGTGAGGGAAATATTCGCAGCGGTCACTACGTAGTCTTCGCTAAGGAGCTCGGTGTTTCCGAGTAGTTCCTTTACAAGATAGCACGTGTCGCCGGGCGATGCCGGATATATCAAGTACGGTCTGGTACCGTCGCCATGGATCCCATCCCATTCGGCTACACCGTTGGGTTCGTCGATAAGGTAACCCGTAAGTACTTGATCGGTATAATAGGCCCTCGTGTTTGCGTCGAATTGGATCGAGTTTGGTCCATAGACGTGAATAGAGTCCAGGCCGTTCTCCGTAACAGTTCCGGTGGTGTCGAACGACGAATATTGGAAGACCCACGTGTTTTCATCCGCTAACGGAAAAATGGAGCTGCCGGAGGTTGGCGGCGGCGCCGTTTCCAGGTCGAACCATTTGAATCCCGCCCAGTCTTCCGCGGTATCGGTAACGTAAAAGCCGAGTTTCGTTGCGCCGGCTGGAATGTTCCATCGCCCGAAGTTGCGGGGCACGCGGGTTCCGTCGGAGGTGAAGATACTGTCGATGACGAGCGGCCCGGCCGCCGAGCCATAACTGAGTTGAAACGCGGGGGTTCCCGTCTGCGAGTGCCAGCCGTCGGTCAGCGTGATAAAATTGTCGGTCGGACGGTCCTGCACCTGCACGATGAATTCGGGGAAGTCCCCGGAGCCGATCGTCCGATTCTCGACTTCCGCCCAATGGTTCGCGGCGCCAAGCCAGTCCATGATCGAGGTCTTGCCGATAAAATAAATGCGAGGGTAAAGGTGTCCGGGTCCTCCGATCTTGTCGGCACTATTGTAGGGATCGAATCCACCGCCGTTGAAAGTGATCGTCCGATCGTTGCGGCCCGGGAAATTTGGATCGCACACATTGATCGTGGTCCCCGTGACGCCATAGACTGCGAGTGCATGCCCGCCACCGTCGCGGCGTACCGAAACATACTGCGGCATTCCGGTCTCCTGGATCGCAAGTTTGAACGCCAACAGGGTAAAGAGATCGCTCGGCTGGACCTTACTTTGAATTTGCAAAATTGCATCGAGCGCAGCCAATTGCGTTAGGAACGGTTTATAACCTTCCGTCTGCAGGACGGAACAATACCGATAGGCCGCAACATCGTCTTCTCAGATATTGGGCGTCGGAAAGATCTGGTCGTTATCGAGTAGGTTCCAGAGTGAGGGCTTTCCGACGCCATTTTTCGGGTTGTTATAATAATACCAGATCATTCCGAGCGTTTGTCCCATGCACTCGCCGTCCGGGGTCAGGGTGGAACCGATATTCGGGAACTCCCAGTCGTCGGTGCCGGGACGAAATCCCGTGTGCTGGCTGGTCCCCATGAGGCTTGCCGCATTCGCCGCAAGGACGATCACGTTCGACGATCCGAATACGGACTGGACCTGCGCCTTTCCGCCGGGGGTCCGGGGAACGTTAAGGTCCGCGATGTTCGAATGCTCGAAGTGCGTGGTCGCAAACGTAATGGAAGCACTGTCCTCACCAAGGAGCGGCAGCGCCTCGAGCAAGCCATCGTCGTTGGCGGAGAAGGCCAGCGCAAAATCGGTGCTCGCCAAATGAATCGGGACCCGAACGGTGAAGACCGAGTCGGAAACGCCGCCTCCGTTGGAGATCGTGATCATCGGCGTCAGCAGGTGCGCGCCGGCGCTCAGATGGGAACTCACGACCGGCGCTTCGGAGATCGTGTACGTATGGGCCGAGGAGTAACTTCCATGTGGCACCGTGATCGCAATCCCGCTCAGGGAATCGCCGGATTTCGTATAGGTAACAGTTCCACCGTCCATCGTTTGCGAAACGAGTTGGACCGGCGCACCGGCTACGATCTTCGGCTGGGAAGGCTGCACTTCCGGCGTCGTGGAACAACCCGCAACCCATGCCCCACACGCCGCAATACCGAACGCACACACAATTGGCTTCCTGAGTATCATAGACACATTCATAAAAAGAAAGGAGACATTCAAATAATGAAAGACGACAGGCAAATATACAAATTAAAAAGCCGCTGCATGCGAGCGGCAGCAGGGGAATGTCCGGCCAGGCGATCCCCAAAGCATCCTGTTCAGGGCTTACAGAATCCAACAGAGTTTTCATAGGGTATCGCTGAAAAGAAAATTTTTATTACGCGTAAAATTTTCGATAAATCCTTGCGATCCGGACTCTAAAAACGCCGCGATTACGCCAGTTTACGGCCATGGGTTGAAAATTGCGTAGAGCCGAAGGTATGAAAAATTCCGCTATTCCACGTGGCATCGTTTGTCTAAGTTCTTTATGCCTTCTCTGGAGTGCTGCCCACGCACAGCAAACTCAGACGCTGGTCGATTCGAGCTCCACGGTCGGATCGGTATGGTCGTTCGAAACAAAAACAAATTCAATTCAGGGCAATGTCGGTTCGGCGATCGGGATCAACTGGGGCGCGGTCATCGATCGCAGCCTGGTCTTCGGGATCGGCGGCGAAGTGAACCTTAGTCATACGGTCACAAATTATAGTTACCTCGAGCTCCTGGGGCAATACATCGCGGAGGGCGACCGGCTCTTTCATTTCGGCGGCCAGCTCAGTCTTGGCTTCGGCTCGGTAAAGGACTATGAGCACCCCAAGACCAGTCTCTTCGATAACTTCTTCAATACCAGCGGAACTGGATTTTATTTTATCGAACCCCAGGGCTTCGGGGAATTAAATATTTCGATGAAGACCCGCCTCATTATTGGACTGGGCTATTTCTTCGCGACCGGCATCGACGCGACAAACCTGAATATCGCTAAATCGAAAGTGACCGATCGGGACCTGAGCGGGGTAACGGTAACGTTAAGCCTGAAGTTTGGAAGTTATTGAAACGGCTTTCGTCGTCAATGCACAGAAAAACTGCGCGTCGGTTCGGCTGATTAGATCGGGCGAGGGAAGTCCGATAAAAGGGGAAGCAGATAAAAGGGGGAAGTATATGAAGTTATTGCTTTCGGTCTATTCTATCGTCACAGCGATCTTTGGGATTCTGGCGTTTTTCGTTCCCGCGACTGTGATCTCGTGGTACAGTCCGGTGACGGCAGATGTCGTAGCCCAGACGGGATTTCGGTTAGCCGGATCGCTCGGGATCGGGCTGGCGATCTTAGGATGGTATGCACGGAACTCGGATGATAAAGCTCGCGGGGCCATCGTGCTCGCGATCGTCCTCACGAATGCGCTCGGGTGTATTGCGGCTTTCATCGCCGCCACGAGCGGCGCCTTCAATGGCGGGGCCTGGTTCGAAGTCATATCCTATGCGCTCTGGACCGTTGCGTTTATTATCGTTGCACGCCTCAGCAGGAAGCGAACAGCGCGGGTGGCTTAGGATATCTGTAGCCCAGGTCAGTATATCCCAAGGTCAGGCACGTCACCTGGTGAAATGAGGGATCGTCTGCGAAAGGACTGAAAGGGATTGCTTTCCCTGTTTAAGAGCAAGCTAAAGCATGCGCTACATTCGGGCAAGCAAATGCTTTTTTTTCCGTTTTTTCGATTCCTTTCGATTTCAGCCGTTTTTGTGTAAATATAGTTGTCCACGAAATTATTTTGACTTTTGCTTCGGAATTTACTATTTTTGTATAGTATCTTTTTCTATTGAGGGTATTGAGTATGAATTTTCGTCTTTTTCCTGGAATTGGATTTTTGCTTTTCGGGCTCATAGTTGTAAACGGATGTTCGTCGTCGTCTCCTTCGGAGAGTGGTACGAATTCCAGCACAGCCACCGTATTTGGCGAGGTGATGGATGAGAACGGTTTCCCGGTCGCCGGAGCAGTAGTAACCTCGGGCAGCCAGACGACCACGACCGACCAGAACGGGTATTTCGAACTGGGTAATGCGACGGTGCAAACGAATCGCGCTCTTGTGACCGGTGCGAAAACTGGATATATCAGTACAAGCAAAACGCCGCCAGTGAGCAATGGCTTCGCTCAAACACAAATAACGTTAATGACCGATGCGGTCTATGAAGTCTCAGCATCGTCAGGAACGACGGCGGAGTTAAGCGATGGGGGCACCGTCCGGCTTCCTGCAAACGGTATACTACAGAATGGACAGGTGTATTCAGGAACCGTTGAAATACATGCCCGTCACATCGATCCCTCTTCCGATGGGTTTTTCAATCGGTTCCCGGGGGATTTTTCGGCAACGCAGACCGATGGAAGTTCCACAACGCTGTATTCCTACGGCGTGCTTGGCGTGACTCTCACGGACCCGAGTGGCACCCCCCTGACCCTCGCCGCCGGAGATTCGGCAATCCTTAGCTGGCCTATCGCTGCGGACCAACTCGCTTCGGCGCCCGCGACCATTCCGCTCTGGTATTACAACGAGAGCAGCGGTCTTTGGATCGAAGAAGGCTTCGCCCAAAGTGATGGCGCCGAATATATCGGAAAGGTCGGCCATTTTTCGTGGCATAATGCGGACAATGGGAACCATCCGGCGCTGATCTTTGGCCGCGTGCTCTGCGATAGTACGCCCCTTGCGGGGGTCCCGGTGCAAGTGGGGCAGACGATCGTCTATACCGATGCCCGAGGTGTGTTCAAGACCAACGTGCCTTCCGGGCTTGGCGATATTACGGTGACGGTTGCGCCCAATGGAATGAACCTCCAGAGCAACACGGACGTCGTGCATGCTCCTGCAAGTAATCAGGACTATGGCGCGGATTTGCAGGTAACCGATTGCACGACCATCACGGGGACCCTCGTGGCTTGCAACGGTCAAGCCGAAACGGGAATTATTCGCGCGAGTTGGACGGGCGGCTTTGCGTCGTTTCCCGTATCCGGAACATTTACATTGCACGCACCTTCCTTCCTGCCGATCCTGCTGACCCTTCCGAGCGGCGGGACACAGTCCGTCGCCTCGCTATCCCCGGGCGAAACGAGGAATATCGGGACCATAAAGGACTGTGCAACATCCTCGAGCGGAAATACCGGATCCTTTACAGCCGATGGGACGACCATTGCCTTCGACAGTATCGACTTTGGTAATTCCGGATATAACGGTGGCGATACCCTCGGAGTGTTCTTTTATCGTCACGGGAACTACCTTTCGGAGTTGTATTGGGCATACCCAGCCGTCGGTACCTATCCGATGGGTGGCGTGAATGGAAGCGATGCGAACGCTTCCTATGTCGATACGGTCAACTATCCGGGTTCGTTCTTTGTCACCTATACTCCGGATGGATGGACGGGTACGCTGAAGATTACACGATGCGACGCCACCGAAGTCGATGGAAATTTCGATTGTCAGGCTGGGGATTTCAATGGAGCGACAACACACGTGTATCATTTGACGGCGAGCTTCAAATGCAGGCGCTAAATCGGAAGCGCTAAATTAGGTTGCTATGTGTTATGTGTTAATTGACTCGCTACATCCTCTTTCATAAGCCTTATGGCGTTCTGAGCCAGTTTACGGCGGAAGTGCCGGGACAAAAGACGCTTGCCGATTTCGGGTTGCCGAAGGCGATCTATGCGGCCGGCCGGCTCGACGCGGATTCCGAAGGACTCCTGCTCCTTACGGACGATGGGGCGCTCATCAAAAAGCTGCTCGAGCCGGGGAAACACGAGCGGACCTATCTGGTGCAGGTGGAAGGGATCCCAACCGACCGTGCGGTCCGGGAACTCGAAAATGGCGTGACGGTCCAGGGATATCGAACGCTGCCGGCAAAAGCGAGGGTATTGGAAGTGGGACCGCCGCTTCCTCCGCGCGATCCGCCGATCAGAGTCCGGAAGTCGATCCCGACCACCTGGATGGAGCTAACGCTGAAGGAAGGAAAGAACCGGCAGGTCCGCCGGATGACGGCGGCGGTCGGATTTCCAACACTGCGATTGATACGAACGGCGATCGCGGGACTGGAACTGAACGCACTGGGGCCGGGCGAATGGAAGGAACTTAAAGCGCCGGCCATATCGGAACTAAAATCAATGCTTACCTGAATGGCGCTACGCAGGATCTTTGGAGACGATGTAGGAGTCCTGCCGGAGGTGGTCTTCGCGAGTTCCGGGCACGAACCGGAGCAGGGTAAACCCCTGGAGCAAGTGACGGGAAACATATTCGGGGAGCGCAAAGCTCGAACAGATATTCCTTCCCGCTTCTTCGGCCAGATGGACGGCGAGCCCACCCTTGAGGACCGTTTCCGCTTCGGACTTCGAAAGCTGATCGAAGAACTGGCGGCCGTGGGTCGTAAAATAGAGGACGCCGTCCGGTTTCAGGACGCGCCGAAGTTCCTCGATCCAGGCGATCTGTCCGGCTTCAGGAAGGTGCGTGAAGACCGACCGGGCGAAGACGAAATCGAAGGAAGCGTCAGGATAGGGAAGCGGAGGGTCGAGGAAATTAATTTTGAATTCGGCGAAGGAGAGATGTTCACTCGACCACCGGACGAGCCGCGGGTTATAATCGCAGCCGAAGAGTTTGGCGTTCGTTCGAGCCGGGAGCTGGCGGGTGAGGCGTCCGCAGCCGCAGCCGAAATCGAGGATCGTATCGAAATTCGAGAGCGGCCGGCCGGCATATTCGAGTTCCCGTTCCATGGCGCCTACGATCCTGGCCCCGGAATCGAGGAAGGTGGAAGCCCAGCGGGTGGCAATGACGGTGAACAGGAGGTCCGCGGGTGGCAGTGGGAACCCGTCCGGCGCGCCGCGAAGGCGGAGTCGAAGTTCCGACGCGAGCAGCGCGGGAGAAAGCCCTTTGACGAAGCTCCGAGTCGTTCGAGCGAATTCGAGCAGTCCGGCCGCCGCCAGCAGGCGCTTTATGCGGTTCATCTCCGGTCAGCTCGTCAGGTTACCAAGGGAGACGCCGAGGTCATGGAGGAGTCCGTCGCTGAGGCCGTAGATCCATCCATGCACGACGAGGGGCTGACCTCGCTGCCAGGCTTCGCGGACGACGGTGGTGTTCGCGACGTTTCGGACCTGCTCGATGACGTTCATCTCGCAGAGGCGATCGACCTTTTTCGCGGGGTCGGCGATCTTCGAGAGTTCAGAACTATATTTTACGGCGCTGTCGGCGATGGTCCGCAGCCAGTTATCGATCAGGCCATGGGGCTTTTCTTCCAGCGCCGCCTTGACGCCGCCGCAGCCGTAATGTCCGCAGACGATGACATGCCGCACTTTGAGGACTTCGATCGCAAATTGCATGACCGAGAGGCAGTTCAGGTCGGTGTGCAGGACGAGGTTGGAGACGTTGCGGTGCACGAAAAGCTCGCCGGGAAGGAGCCCGACGATCTCGTTGGCCGGCACCCGGCTGTCCGAACAGCCGATCCAAAGGTATTCGGGCGATTGCTGCTTTGCAAGCGTTTCGAAAAAGTGGTTATCGCGTGCCCGCATTCGGTCGGACCACTCGCGATTATTGGCGAAAAGCTGGGGGAGTGTTTGCACGGGGGGTTCAAACGCTCGAGTATGTGGATAAGGCTCCGGGATCGACCCAAAATCGGGAGCGAATAAAAATTAAGTAAAAATGAAAATATTGTTCATTATCGGGAACGGCGTGATAGGTGGGGCGGTTTTAGCGCCCGGTTTTGCATTACTCTAGTGGTGCCGAGCTATTCTTTCTTTTTAAGGTTCTTTTCGTCCCGGGCAGTCCCCCTACCGTCTGGGAAATTTCTCTTAAGGAGCTTTGCGTGCTCCCTGTTTCTCTTATGGATTACAACGTACTCGTGTGGTTATGGGAAGTCTTTGAGAGCGAGTGTATCCAGCGGAATGTGCTTCCTGATTATAAGCTATTCCAGCTCTGGATCGATGTCACAGCACCCGATTTTGCATCGCGTGCGCGTGAATTCTCTCGCAAAGAGTATCAAGTAGCCGCGTAAAACAGCGAATTTGGTGTAAAAACTGAGCTTTTTTCGTCTATTAGTTTGCAAGACTAATACGGGTCTTGTTGTCCCCACAAATTCCCAAAAATAAACATATATCCACAATTCTTTGTAAAGTAACTGTAAAATATTTTTACGTATCGATTTTTTACGTCTCGATGTAATCGAGGTCCTTGTCAAAGGTCTCGGCAAGGCCGGAAAGTGAAAAAATGGCGATGATGAGCGTCACCGCGCCGATCGCAGCCGCTGAATATAGAAGGGCATCGGAATCCGTGTTACTTTTAGCGAGCAGGCTGCGGAGCCACTGAAATGCAAGGGCGATCGGGACGAGCGCTCCGCGAACGAAATTTGGGACGGTCGTCGCGACGGTCGCCCGAAGATTGGTCCCGAATTGTTCGGCAGCGATCGTGACAAAAAGAGCCCAGTATCCGCTGGAAAGCCCAAGGACCAACGAGATCGCGTAAAAGAGTGTGTTGGAAGCCCCGCTTTGGAGAAAATACATTGCGACCAGGAGCGCCGATGTGATAAGGAAGAGCAGCAGGACTTTTTTGCGGCTTCGCATCGCCTGGCTGAGCGCTCCGCAGGCGATGTTGCCAAAGGTCAGTCCGAGATAGAACCAGAATATCGCTTCGCCGCCGGTTACGATGCCGGTTACACCGAGTGCCTTCGAAAGCTCGGGGGCCAGCGTCATGAGGATCCCGACGAGATACCATGTCGGAAGGCCGATCAGAATGCAGCGAATATATTTTCCGAACCGTTCGCGATTTGTAAAGAGGCTCAGAAAGCTTCCTCTGCGGACCGACTCCATCTGCGCAGTTTTTTTATACATACCGGATTCGAGAATTCCGATACGAAGAATCAAGAGGACGATTCCGAGCGCGCCACCGATCCAAAAGCAGGTCTGCCACCCGAAGCCCTGCGCGATCAGCCAGGCAAGCAACGCGCCGGCCACGCCAATCGATGTAATGAGTGCGGTGCCGTATCCGCGGTATTCCCTGGGAAGGATCTCGGAAACGAGCGTCACGCCGGCACCAAGTTCACCGGCCAGCCCAATGCCTGCGATGAACCGGAGTACGGCATATTGCTCGACGGTCTGTACAAATCCGTTCGCGATGTTGGCAAGCGAATAGAGGAGGATCGAACCGAAAAGGACCGAAAGCCGGCCTTTCTTATCTCCGAGGACACCCCAAGCAATCCCGCCAATGAGCATGCCGGCCATCTGAACGTTCAGAAGATAAATTCCTGTGTCGAGGACGGCGGCCCCACTCAGGCCGAGCGATTTCAGGCTGGGAACGCGAATGATCGAAAAAAGGACCAGGTCGTAAATGTCGACAAAATATCCGAGTGCCGAAACGATCACGGCGGCTGAAAAAAGTGTCTTTATTCGGGATGAAGGCGAGGCGAGAACTTCCATTTCTTTTTCGAGCGTTAGTTATCTCACGTATTCCGAGTATTATGATCTTCCAATTCCTTCAAAAATAATCATTAATATGAAATCGATCTTCGATCCGGCAGTCCGGCAGGAATTAATTCATCGGGTGAACTCGCTCCGGACGGATTCGCCGCGCGTCTTCGGGAATATGACGGCGCCGCAGGGACTGCACCACATCAACGGCGCATTCCAAATGTATTTGGGGGAATTAAAAGCACCGTATCATGGGAATAATTTGAAAGCGGCGCTGCTGCGCTTCTTCACGTTCTCTCCGATGCCTATTCCGCGGGGCAAAGGGAAAACTTCGCCGCCGCTCGTTTCCGAAGGAGCGTATGACCTCGAAGCCGAAAAAGCGCGATTCCGTGACCTGTTAGAGCGAGTCGGCGCGCGGCGCGATCAGAAGGAGTGGCCGGTCAGCCCGGTGTTCGGAAAACTTACCGGTGAGCAATACGGAAAGCTCGGCTACAAACACACCGATCATCATTTGCAGCAATTTGGGGTCTGAGCGGCTTTAAGCGGCCGCCATCTGTTCCGCTCGTTTCTTTGTGCGATGGCGGTCCGTCGCATCGAGGATCTTTTTTCGGAACCGGGTCGATTCGGGCGTCACTTCGAGGTATTCATCGTCCGAAAGCCATTCGATCTGCTGTTCGAGCGACATCAGCCGTGGTGTATCGAGCTGGACCGCGCCGTCGGAACCCGACGCCCGCATATTGGTCAGGTGCTTCTTTTTCGTTACGTTGACGATCATGTCTTCCTCGCGGGAATTTTCTCCGACGATCATTCCCATATAGACCCTCGTTCCGGGTGGGATAAAGAATACCGAGCGCTCCTGCAGGCCTTCCATGGCATACGGCGTAGCGTCGCCATCTTCGAGGGAGACGAGCGCGCCGCGGGTCCGGCCGGGGATCGGGCCTTTGTAGGACTCGTAGTCGTAAAAGAGCTGGTTCAGCAGGCCGTTGCCGCGGGTCATCGTCAGGAACTCTCCGCGGAAGCCGATCATGCCGCGGCTCGGGACATGATATTCGATGTGCGCCTGGCCGTTCAGCGTCGCCATATTGATCATCTGCCCCTTTCGCGTACCCAACGCTTCGATGACCGCGCCGGTATATTCTTCCGGCACATCGATCACCACCTGCTCGATGGGCTCCATGACGTCTCCATCGACTTGCTGCAGGATGACTTCCGGCTTCGAGACCGCGAATTCATAGCCTTCGCGCCGCATGGTCTCGATCAGGATCGCAAGCTGGAGTTCCCCGCGTGCCGCGACCTTGAAGGTATCGGGAGAAACATCTTCGACATGGATCGAAATGTTCTTTCGCAGCTCTCGGATCAGCCGTTCGCGCAAATGGCGGCTTGTAACGAACTTTCCTTCTCGGCCGGCAAGAGGGGAATCGTTCACCACAAAATTCATTGCGATCGTCGGCTCATCGACATTGATGATCGGAAGCGGGAAGGGGTGCTCGGGATCCGTGATCGTCTCGCCGATGCGAACGTCTTCGAGTCCGGCAAGCTGAACGATCTCGCCCGCGGCTGCTTCCGCCGTCTCGGTGCGCTTCAGGCCTTCGAACGTATAGAGCTTCGAGATCTTCGCTTTCTCGACCGAGCCATCATGCTTGATGCGCGTGATCCAATCGCCTTCGCGGACTTTGCCGCGAAAAATTCTTCCCACCGCAAGCCGGCCCAGATAATCGGACCAATCGACGTTCGCAACGAGCATCTGGAATGGTCCTTCGGTCTCACCCGGCGGCGGCGGAACGCAGTCGATGATCATCCGGAACATGGGGGCGAGATCGGTCATCTCTTCCTTTAGCGTGAGGCCCGCAAGCCCGGCCTTGCCGACCGCATAGACGATTGGGAACTCAAGTTGGTCGTAGGTCGCGCCGAGCGACATGAAAAGCTCGAATACTTCGTCCAACACTTCCTGAGGCCGGGCATCTTTCCGGTCGATCTTATTGATAACGACGATCGGCTTGAGATGCAATTCCAAACTTTTCTTCAGGACGAACTTCGTCTGCGGCAGGCATCCCTCCGCGGCATCGACGAGCAGGAGCACGCCATCGACCATCTTCAGGATCCGCTCGACCTCGCCGCCAAAATCGGCGTGACCGGGGGTATCGACGATATTGATCTTCTTGCCTCCCCAGTGGACCGAAGTATTTTTCGCCATGATCGTGATCCCTTTCTCGCGTTCGAGATCGTTCGAATCCATGACCCGGTCGGTCAGGTGTTCGTTCGAGCGGAAGGTGCCCGATTGACGCAGCATTTGATCGACGAGCGTGGTTTTGCCGTGATCGACATGGGCGATAATGGCTATATTTCTGATATCTTCCCGAATATGTGTTGGCTGCTGCTCTGACATTACAATTCCTTAATAATACGTGATAATAGGTAGCGATCTCTGGCTGGCTTGGCGCGCGGCCTAACGAGGGGACTGTAAGGAATGTTTCGGGAGGCTGCTTTTCTGAGCTTTTCGCTCGTTTTAGGTCTGTGATTCACACGATGCGAATCCAGTTAATGCTCAACGATCAGTTTTTTCGTCCATAGCGTATCGTTATTCTGGACCGACATAAAATACAATCCGGACGGTAATTCCGAGCACTCGATCGTTGCACTGCTATTGATATGGGAGCTGTAAACCCGGGCTCCGTATAAATTCCAAATCTCGATCTTAGAATGACCTTCAGCCGGCATCTCAATTTGAAATTCACGGTCGCATGGATCAGGATATATTTTTATGTCTGGAGTTGACACCTTGCTCACGCCGGCATCATAGGCATCGCCGATGAGCACAACGGAGATGGTGTCGTTCGTTAGTTCGTCAAGCAGCTTTGCGGTATCGACGTAGTGGCCGGGTTTGGTGGGATGGAAGTAGCAGTTGTCGGGCTTATTATCAAAATCTTCGCATGGATACATCATCTCAACAGTGTCATCCACGCTAAAAGGCTGATGTACAGATAGTACTTTAATTTGACGGTACCGCGCAAGGGAATCATTCACAATCCGAAAAAGAACGTTTGTAGATGATCCACTCCGAGTAGAACTAAAAATGAGGGAATCAGGATAGAGAAGTTTTCCAATAATATTAGGATCGTAGATAACTCCTTGTATATAATAATAGGAATTTGCTGTTGAATCAAGATATAATGGCGAGTAATATGCCAAAATCCAAGAATCCGTCGAATTAAAACATAGGGGCACGTTAGACTGGATAAAGAAAAAGATGCTATCGCTTCCTTCTTGAGGAGGGCCATCATAACGATGTCTTTTAATAGAATCAATGATGACGGCGGGAGTATCAGGACTGAAACTTGGGTCAATCCACGGTGCAATTCTACCTGCAGAGTCCATTACACCCCAAATGAAGTATGTCGTTGAAAATATTTTAGTGTCAACCGGGACACGAAAATATGGACTTTGGGGTGGCTTAAATCCTCCTCCAACCCAGTATGCCTGCCCAAGGCATTTTGTTGTGATCGTCAACAGTATAAGAATGAAAACATACTTCATCCGGTAAACTTACGAAATAATCCTCGGTCGCGCAAGGCAATTATTAATGCCTAACACTGTAGCGATTCTAACGGGCGATAATAAGCTTTCGATTCAAAGTGGATACATTCGCTGCAATGGAAACAAAATACATCCCCACCGGAAACTGCGGGCAGTCGATCGAAGTGATGCAGCCTGCAGAACCATAAAATTGCTCGACGAATAAATTGTGAATCTCAATCGGCAGTGACTCGCTGCTGCATAAGGCAATTTTCAATACCTGATTTTTTGGAACAGTTCGTATTTGTGGGAGAAAAAATCCCTAAGCTTTCTCTTCGAAGAGCGAGGAGATCGACTTATCCTCGTGGGTCCGTTTGATGGCTTCGGCAAAAACGTTAGCGACCGATTTTACTTTGATCTTTTTGGAATGATGGTGCGCCGGGATCGTATCGGCAACGACCAGGCATTCGAGCGGCGAGTCCTCGATCCTTTTTATTGCTTCTCCCGAGAGCACGGCGTGCGTGCAGGCGCCGTAGATGGACCTCGCGCCGGCTTTTTTTAGCGCGATGGCTGCGTTTGCAAACGTACCGGCTGTATCGATCAGGTCATCGACCATGATGACGTTCTTATCGCTCGGGTCCCCGATGATGTTCATCACTTCCGCGACGTTCGGGGCGGGACGGCGCTTATCGATTACGATAAGATCGGTATTAAAACGCTTCGCGTAGGACCGGGCCATTTTCGTTCCGCCTACGTCCGGTGAGGCAACGATCATGTGCTTGATCTTCTCTTCCTTGAAATGCTTGACGAACGTGTTGGAAGCATACAAGTGATCGACCGGAATATCGAAGAATCCCTGGAGCTGGGGGGCGTGAAGGTCCATCGTGATCACGCGGTCCGCACCGGCGGTGGCGATAAGATTGGCCACAAGCTTGCTGGTGATCGCGACGCGGGGCTGGTCCTTACGGTCCTGCCGTGCATAACCGAAATAGGGAATGACCGCCGTAATGCGCTTGGCGCTTGCGCGGACGGCGGCATCGATAAGCATAAGGAGCTCCATGAGGTTATCCCCGGGCGGCATCGTCGATTGAATAATAAAGAGGTCCTCGCCACGGATATTCTCATCGTACTTGACCCAAATTTCGCCGTCCGAAAAATTTTTGATACGGACGCTGGCGAGCGCGATGCCGAGCGAAGCGGCGACGCTCTCGGCGAATTTCAGGTTACTGCGTCCGGAAACTAATTTTGGATGAGTCACAGGGAATAGATGAAAGATAAAAGATGAAATATGGAAGGCCGTATGATGAAGATTTTGCTTTCACCTTTCGAATAATGGCGGTGAGAGTGGCGATAAGTTCGTTCGACTCTGAATGAAGGGCTTCCAAAGGCTGGGCGGGAACGATCGAAGCTTCGGATAAAAGCTTGTCTTCCAATTACCTCTGCCTCACGTCCGCGAGGCAGTGGCGATGAGAGCTTAATTATTCTCAACGCGAACTTTTTTGTTCGGTCTCGAAGGTCGTTATGGTAATGCATAGCTCGTGCGTAGCTTCATCTTTCATCTTTCATCTCTTCCCATGCTGGGGCGGGAGGATTCGAACCTCCGAATGCCGCCTCCAAAGGGCGGTGCCTTACCGCTTGGCGACGCCCCAGCGTGAGAAAGACCGTTCCAAAACACAAAATTTCAGTTTTCGTCCTTCTTTTCTGCGATTAAAGGACCGCAACGATTCAAAGGACTCCGCGACGATTAAAAAGAGGTCGTGTCCGCACGAACTTCCGCAACGCCTTCGAGCGACGCCGTAACAGACTCCAAAATGCGGAAGTTCTGAGCCGGCTCGTCCGGAGAACGCGGCACATCGAGTTCGAGCATTCCCAACTCGTAGAACTTTGCGCCTGTCGTAAAAAGCACGATCCGGTTTTCTTTGCGGTGTAATGAGTCGGGTGTTACCTCTGTATATTCATAACTTGCGAACAGCTTTCCATTTTCCGTATAGACCTCTGCCGGCCGCGTGATCGCAAGTTTGCCAGGTGCTTTAGCGGAGCGATCTGAAAACGATTGATCGGCTAAAGCCGTCATTCCATCGCGCTCGACACTGCGACGGAACTCTGCCGTGCCGGGAATTTCGGAAAGGACGAGTGCCCACCGGCGTTCGTGATCGGTGTAGACTTCCTCGACGTTTGCCATGGGTATTGTCTGGATATCGACGTGCAGCCAGTCCTTGGGATAATGGGCCGCAAGATCTCCGGAGGGGGAGTGAAAATAATTTTCATCGAGAGCGCCGGGGATGGGAGCATACGGGGCCGTGGGCGAGATCGTTTTTTGCGCCGGGCCGCAGCCGATAAAAATGGCAATGGGTAAAAGTAACAGGAAATAACGTTTCAGCATTCTCCGCAAAAATAGGCATAGGAATGCTGCTTTTCCACAAATTCGGTTTTTGTCCTCCTTTTTTGTCCCTTACCAGCGATACACGATTTCGGAGGCCAGTCCCAGTTTCGAATACCACCCGCTCGATTGAGACCGCAATTCGCTGCCTTCGAGAAGGAGATTAATGTCGGCATTCTCCGATACAAAAAATTCCGTGCCGAGCGATTGATGGGAAAGAAAGCCGCCCGTGGAACCGGCCGCTAAAATCTCGGCAAAGGGACGCACGCTCGATTCGCCGATCGTATAGCGATAGCTCGCGCCGAGCCAGTAAATCCTGGTCCCTGTGGCCTCTGCTTGGAGTTCACCGATTACATTTGAATACGACGCGCCATCGTGCACGAATGTCGTATCGTGATAGGAAACGGTGGGTATGGCGGAAGGTAGGGCAAAGACTTCTTCGCCGCCAAGCAGTCGAATAGAGGAGTTTCTCGAAAAAGTATATCCTATGCCGAGGAACGCATCGGTAAACGAGACCTGGCGAAAAGTGGTGTTTACGCTCGACTGCTGCGCAATAGCTCCGCCCACAATGGCGGAGAAATTATTTTCGTTGTTTTTTACTGAATTCTGACCAGCGATAAACATCACGGGGCGCGTATCGCGCAGCGCAAGAGGAAGCGAAGCAACTCGCTCGTCAGCGATGCGGTGAAGCACCGTAGTGTTATTAACGGCTGAATCGCTTCCAGAACGGCGGGAAGGATTGCCAACGATTTCAGTTAGAGACCCGGAAGAGGCAATAGATCGAGCCGTGCTGACCGGTCGATATAATTCCCGTTTGGTCACGTCGTCCCTTTGGATCTTCCATGGCTTAGCGCTTCTTTTTATGCTTGCGCTGAAGGCCTGACCGGAAGTTGCCACCGTGCCACCTTTAACAGCTTCACTTCGGGACTGTTGAAACATGTCCGTGATTGGAGACTTATTCATCGTCCAGGCTGCAATACCAATGATTCCGCCGAGTACGACCGCTCCGAATATTTTCGTGAAAAGAGTAATCGGTGTAGTGGTACGCGAGGAAGTACCGGCAACTAATTCAACGGTCCGCGCGAAAGCAGGGCGTGCCGCGCGCGTGCGGAGCACTTCGATATGGTCTCGATAGCTTTTATACATAACGTTCCTCCGCCAGGAGCAGGAAGGAAAGCTCCTGCGATATCGTATTAGAGATCGGTTTCGATTTTACTTCGGGCGACGGCAGTCCGAGCGCACGCGACAAACGTTCCCGGCCGCGTTTGAGGCGCGATTTTACGCCAGAGAGCGTCCCGCCCTGAATGCGGCGGATTTCCTCCAGCGAACAATCGGAAACATCGAAGAGAATTACGGTCTCACGCATTTTTTCGGGCAGGGCATTCATAGCGTCCATGACAAGGCGAATTTCCGCCGCTTGTTCGGGAGAAGGATTGGGGTCTGGAACGTTCCGTACCTCGGCCTGATCGAACATAACTTTTTTTCGTTCTCGGAACCGCCGGCGTTTGTGGAGACGGGAAGCGATCGTGATGAGGTAATGAAAGAATTTGTCCGGCCGGTGTGCGGCATCGAACCGCTGGAATGCCTGCAGCACGGTTTCGCTTACGAGGTCCTCGGCATTCATCTCATCCCGCGTCACGGCCAGCGCATACCGCGAAAGCCGATCGTAGACCGGCTCCAGCAACTCGAGAAATACGCGCTGGCGGGCGTCAGTCATGCATTCTTCTGTGAATCTAAGGAAGTTTAAATCTCCTCACTACGGTGTAGGGAGAAATTGCACGTTGGAAATAGGTATAAATTAAGTGTGCCTTTGGAGGGCGCGCCACGAGATGGCTAGCGATCGTTACGATGGTCCCACTTTTGTTGGGCGGTTCGTTATACCCGATCGCACCGTCGGCTATCGTGTCATTGAAAAGGTATGGCTGGATCGTCCCATCGGAAGTGAATCCTGAATCCGAACTGACGGACAGGAAGTCCTGGTCCAAACTGTCTGGCCCGGAAACGCCGCCCCGTATGGTCAGGAGTCCTAAATAATAATAACTATCGGTGTCCGAGCTTTCGGTCGTATTGGTGATCGTAAAGACGAGCGAATCGAGCGGGAGCGCCTGGATCGCGCTGCTCACCAAAAAAGAGACGCCTGCACCGCTGAATTGATATTGCGTGATGATCAGCGTATCGAATCCCGGTTTGGTCAGGATGATATTGTAAATTCCCGCCGGAACGTTATCGATCTCCCAGTCACCGACGGCGTTGCTCGTAACCTGGAACGCGGTCCCTTCAATTCGCGCCGTAACACCGGCATAATTCGAGAGCGTGTCGCCCTCGGCAGTCAGCAAGGCGACATTGCCGTGGAACGAGCCGACGTCGCTGTTCTCGATGACCGTTGAGTTCTTGCAGCCGCCGAAAAATGCGATGGCGAGGAGGGTAGAGAATGCGATTCGAAGGTTCATGGCGATGTTCGATTAGTGCAACACCGGAATATGACCGAAGGTACTACGAAAGTTTCAGGCATGATTTTCCGATCTGCCGACAAAACGTCATTTCGTAATACACAATTTTGGAAAATCTTGCACGGAATTCCAAATGTTTCTGTTTACTTCCAGCGAATTGCTTTGTCGTCCCTGCGGGACCGCTCGCAATTGGCACCGCCGCACTTGCAATTTGAAATTCGTAATTCGTACTTAAACTTTGTCTGAGCAACTTCTCTCCCGCGAGCAGCAACTCATCGAGCCGCGCGAGTATGCATCGAACGGCAACGGTCACGATGCATCTCGTGATCTCACGCTTGCCGATTTCATTCCTAAGAGCGAATGGACGATCGACGATGCGATCGAGACCTACAACATCGATCGCTGGGGCCTCGGCTATTTTGGCATTAACGATGCGGGTCATGTCACGATCTCGCCCTCCCGCGAAGCCGGTGCCACGATCGACATTATGGACGTCATTAAAGACGCCGAGGACTGGAACCTGCGGTTCCCACTCGTCATCCGATTCCAGGATTTGCTCCGCGACCGCGTCGTCAATCTCAATAAAGCGTTCGCGGATTCGATCAACGAACAGAACTACCAGGGTAGTTACTTCGGGGTCTTTCCGATCAAGGTCAATCAACTCCGTGAAGTTGTCGAAGAGATCGAGGACGCGGGCCGTCCGTTTCACTACGGCCTCGAAGCCGGCTCGAAGCCGGAACTCTTTGCCGCGCTTGCGACGCATTCCGATAGCGAGGCGGTTATTATTTGCAATGGATATAAGGACTCGGCCTTTATCCGCACCGCGCTCCTGGGAAACAAGCTTGGCAAAAAGGTGATCATGATCGCCGAGAAGGTCGAAGAGGTCAAATCCATCGTGGAAATCGCTCGCGAAATCGGGGTCAAGCCGATCATCGGGGTGCGCATTCGGCTTGCCGCGAAGAGCACCGGTATCTGGTCCACGTCGGGCGGCGAATCGGCAAAGTTCGGGCTTTCGACGATGGACTTGATCGAAGCGATCGACTATCTCCACTCCGTCGATGCGATCGACTCGCTGCAACTGGTCCATTTCCATATTGGGAGCCAAATTCCGGATATTCTTTCCATCAAACGTGCGACCCGCGAAGCAACGCGGTATTATGCGAAGCTCGTCAAAATGGGTCTCACCGGCATTCATTATATCGATGTCGGCGGGGGACTGGGTGTCGATTACGATGGCAGCCGTACGAGCTTTCATTCCTCGACGAATTACACAATGGAGGACTATGCGGCGGACACCGTCTATAACATTATGGACGTCTGCGACGAGGAGCAAGTGGCGCATCCTCATATCGTCTCCGAATCGGGCCGAGCGATCGTGGCGCATCACTCGCTGTTGGTGGTCCGGGTGTTTGGCGCGATCGAAAAGACGAAATCGGAATACGACCTTTCCGTCAAGCGGAGCGATCATCGGTGGGTAAAGCAACTGCAGAAGATCAAGGAGCGGATCGAGGAAAACCCTCGCGATGCGTTGCACGATACCCTGCAGATCAAAGACGAATCGCAGAATGCCTTCGACCTTGGGATTCTCGATCTTCGTACGAAAGCGAAGATCGAAACGTTTTACTGGCATATTATTGAAGAGGTCGCCGATCTCTTCAAGCGCCGCGCGGAAGATCCCAATACCGATGAAGAAATTCCCGAAGAAATTGCCGATCTCACGCCGCACCTCGCGGACCAGTACCTCTGTAACTTCTCCGTATTCCAGAGCTTGCTCGATCATTGGGCGCTGGGGCAAATATTTCCCATCATGCCGATCCACCGCCTGAACGAGCTACCGAATATCCATGGAACGCTCGTCGATATTACGTGCGACTCGGACGGTAAAGTCTCGAAGTTTGCCGATATCAAGGACGTCCGCACGACGCTCCCGCTGCATGCGCTCCAGAACGGAGATCCGTACTATGTAGGATTTTTCCTCACCGGTGCGTATCAGGATATCATGGGGGACCTGCACAATCTGTTCGGCCGGGTCAACGAAGCGCACGTGTTTCTGGACCCGGACGAAGAGACCGGTTTTTATATCGAGGAAACCATTGCCGGGAACTCCATCTCGCAGGTGCTGGAGCTAACGCAATATCACGAGAAGGAACTCGTGCGCCGCATGAAGGTCCAGATTGACGATGCGATCAAGTCCGACCGTTTAAAGCCGAATGAGGCGATGCGGATGCTGAATGAATACGAAAAAGGCCTGCAGGACCACACCTACCTGACCTTCAACGGTAAAGGATAGGAGCGTTCTCTGAGGCCCGTCGCACGCCCAAGCGTTCGTGCTCAGGCTTCCTCTAACACGCCATTGCCTTGGTAGGCATGGGAACTGGCATGTTTGAACGCATCGACCAGGTCCAGTTTCTCCCAGCTAAAGCCATCGCGGCCGAAATGTCCGTATGCAGCGGTCTCGCGATAGATAGGACGGCGCAGATCGAGCCGTGAAATAATTCCACGCGGCGTGAGATCGACCGTGCGGCGAATGATCGCTTCGATCTCCGTATCGGGAAGTTTTCCGGTGCCGTGTGTATCGACATTGATCGAAACTGGCTCCGCCACGCCAATAGCATACGCAAGCTGCACCGTGCATTCGTTCGCAAGGCCTGCGGCAACGATATTTTTGGCGACGTGGCGCGCGGCATAGGCTGCAGAACGATCGACCTTGGAGGGATCTTTTCCCGAAAACGCGCCGCCGCCGTGCGGTGCCCGGCCGCCGTAGGTATCGACGATGATCTTGCGTCCGGTGAGGCCCGTATCGCCGTGCGGCCCGCCAATTTCAAAATTACCTGTCGGGTTGACGTGCACGATCATATCTTTGTCTCGCATGGATGCCGGAATCACGTGATTGATCACGTGCTGGATGACATCGGACCGAATCTGCGCTTGCGTGACATTTGGATCGTGCTGCGTGGAAATAACGACGGTGTGCACTCGGACGGGTTTGCGTCCTTCATATTCGATGGTCACCTGCGATTTGGCATCGGGACGGAGGTAGGGCATGAGGTCCGGTTTGTTCTTGCGAGCCCACGCAAGTGCCCGGACAAGCAATTGTGCATAGTGCAGGGCTGCGGGCATGTACTCCGGAGTTTCGTCGGTCGCATAGCCGAACATCATTCCCTGATCGCCCGCGCCACCGGTATCGACGCCCATGGCAATATCCGGCGACTGTGAATGGATCGACGTCAGGACGCCGCAACTTGCCGAATCGAACCGGTATTCTGCCTTGGTGTATCCGATCTGCGCAATGACCTCGCGAGCAACTTCTTCGACGTTCACATACGCTTTTGTCGTAATCTCGCCGGCCACAACGACAAGGCCCGTCGTAACGAACGTCTCACAGGCCACGCGAGAGTTCGGGTCCTG
>JAJPIQ010000033.1 GCA_021324685.1 Bacteroidota bacterium | reverse complement strand
GGACTCCGACGACCGTCCCATCGTCATCGACGCCAAACAAAATATAGCCACCGCGCGTATTGGCAAAGGCGATGATCTCGCGCGCGATCTTCTCGGGCGAAGAAAACTGCCGTTTGAATTCGACATCCGCGCCTTCCCCGGATTCGATCAGGTCATAGAGTTCATGCCGGCGAATAGGATAGGAAACGATTCGCATCAATTAGCGGAGCCCGATGGAGAGGATGGCTCTTGTTCAGAAGGACGCGCGAGGCGGCAGGAATAAAGGGCCTCGCGCGTGAGAAAATAGATCGTTCCACCCCGCACCTGAAAATCCTCGGCCTGCGATAGATCGGAATCGGTCCGCGGAAGGATCCACCCACCGATCGATACCAAGCCCCTACCGGAAAAGAGCCGGACGCGAGCGCTATCGCTTTCGAGTGCAAACACGGTATCATGCGACGCCGCGATCGAGCGCACCGGCGATGCGAGCGGAGTGCGCGCAAGCAGGTTCCCAAGGTTATCGAATTCGACGAGCGACCGCCCCCCGTTATCGAGCACGACCAAATGCTGGTTATCGGCGATCGCAAGATCGATCGGATTGCTCAGCACCGCGTCGGGCCGAACGGCTTCGGAATAGCCGCCGATCGTGCGCTCGACCGAAAAATCGGAGCGCGCTTTGAGCACGCGTTTGTTTTCGCCATCGGCCAGGTAGATATTCCCGGCATCGTCCACCGCGACCGCAGCCGGATACCCGAACCGGGTTCCCGCGTCGGTATTATCGCGCGTATACAGCGTGGAAACATAGGCCAGATCCTTGGTATATTGTTCGATGCGATGATTGAAACGATCCGAAATGAAGACGGAGTTTGTGAGATGCGCATCGACATCCGAAGGAGCGTTAAATTGGTAATGATCGGCGCCAAAGCCGCTTGCCACGCGGAGGCTGTCGCCATTCGGAGAAATCTTGATCACGACATTCCCCGCAGATTCGACAATGAATACGTTCCGAAACTGGTCGATGCTCATCGCGGTCGCATCGTGGAAATCGCGAAGCTTTTTTACGACGACGATCTGGCCGGTAATCGTCAGCGTGCCCATGGGGCCATGCGGGACAGCCGCACAACCCGAAAGCAGGAGAAAGAAAACCCAGCGGAGCAACTTCATACTAAAACCGAAGCGTATAACTCAGTGTCACACGGCGTTCGATCGGATCGTAATACGATTCGAACGGCGCCGGACTCGGATTGCTGACATCGAAATCGTACAGGTTTGCGGAAACATACGCGTCGAGCAGGTTTGCAATATACGTGAGCCCAAGATAGATCCACCATTTGTCGCGGTCGTCCCGATAAAATTCCCGAGAACTTTCCCAGGCATGCGCCCACGTGCTATCGGTGGCGGTCAGGCGCGCATAGCGATTGGAGACCGAGTCCTGGGCCCAATGATAGCGATTGTTTTGGACAATCGCACCATAAAAAAACGCTCCCGCCAGTCCATAGAGGATCGGAAGTTTCCAGGCCTGGTCAAGATAGACCTGTCCGGCCCCAGGAATGACGGCCGAAAGGAGCACCGCTTCGAGCGGCGATTTGGTCATATGGAATTCGCTATCGGCGGGCGTGCGGACGGTATCCTTCGGAGTTCCCAAAGCCGACTGGGCACGGAGCGAAGAGCAGCAGAAGATCGATGCGACGGCGAGCGTCAGGCCAGCGAAGCGATGCATTCTATTTCGACGCGAGCGCCTTTAGGGAGTGCCGCGACCTGCACCGTGCTGCGGGCCGGGCGTGACGTTCCCAGGCCGGTCTCGTACACCCGGTTCACGGCCGCAAAATCGGCCATATTGGTGAGATAAATTGTGGTCTTGACAACATTCGCGAATGTCGCGCCACCGGCCGCAAGAACGCCCCGCAAGTTCTTCATGACCTGCTTCGTTTCGTCCTCGATCGTGCTTTGCACCATTTCGCCCGAGGCCGGATCGAGTGCGATCTGTCCGGAGCAAAACAGAAAATCGCGGCTGCGGACGGCTTGCGAGTAGGGCCCGATCGGCGGCGGGGCCTCGGGCGATAAAATAATTTCCAACAATGATTCCATAACGCTTCCTTACGAAACAATGGCCGATAATAATTCCTGTAGTCGTTCGAACTCGTCGATCGAATAAAACTGGACGGCGATCTCACCCGTATTATCGCCCTTAAGGCGAATTCGGACCTGCGTTCCCAAAGCCTGCTGCATCCCGGATTCTATCGATCGAAGATCGGGCGAAGTTTCAACCGTTTCCCCTTGCGCTTCGAACGGGACCGGTTTTGGAACTTTGTGCCGCGCGCCGGCCCGGCGGGCCACGGCTTCCCCGTTGCGGGCCAGCTCTTCGAGTGTTCGGACGGAGTAATAGTTCCGAATCGCTTCGTCCCAGAGGGCATTCTGGCGCTCTACATCTTCGATCGCAAGAACGGCCTTGGCATGGCCGGTCGTGAGTTCGCCGGCACGAAGTGAGTCCTTGATGCGCTCGGGAAGTTTGAGTAAGCGGATGGAATTCGCGACGGTCGTGCGGTCTTTTGAAATGCGAGCGGCCACTTCCTCCTGCGTTAGTCCGCAATCTTCGATCAGTCGGTCGTACGCTTCCGCTTCTTCGATCGGATTGAGTTCAACGCGCTGCACATTCTCAACGATCGCAAGCTCGAGCATTTTCCGATCGCCTTCGGCTTCCATGACGTAGGCCGGGATATGCGTAAGGCCGGCTTCGATCGAGGCGCGAATGCGGCGTTCGCCACTGATGAGTTCGAATTTATCGCCCCCGGCATTACGGACGGTGATCGGCTGAATGATGCCATGTTCGCGGATGGACTCGGTAAGCTCGCGCAGCCGTTCCGGAGCAAATTCCTTGCGGGGCTGGAGCGGATTCGGTGCGATTCGGGCGATCTCGATCGAATCGAGCCGCGGCGCGTGACGACGCTCTTCTCGTACCGGGGTGAGGTCTATTGCCGAGAGCGGCTCTTCCGGTACCGCACCGGGTATGAGTGCGCTCAGTCCTTTCCCCAATACAGATCGTGTTTTCGACATTCCGAATTAGAACCGAAATCGAGGAGTAATAAGCTCCTTGAATCACCGAGCGCGCTCGACGCGGTCTTTTTTTGCGACGGCCGGATTTCGTTTTATCACTTCGCCGGCCAAATCGAGATAATTTTTCGAGCCGGTCGAAGCGGCATCATAGAGGACCACGGGCTGCCCGAAGCTTGGCGCTTCCGAAAGCCGGACATTTCGAACGATCAGCGTAGAGAAGGCTTTTTCGCCGAAATATTTTCGCACTTCGGCCACGACCTGATTGGATAGCCGAAGTCGCCCGTCGAACATCGTGAGTAGTACTCCCTCGATATCGAGTGCGTTATTCAGGTGCCGCTTCACGATATTGATCGTATTGAGCAACTGTCCCAGGCCTTCCAGCGCATAGTATTCGCACTGCACGGGAATAAGTACGCTGTCGGAAGCGGTGAGCGCATTGATGGTAAGAAGGCTGAGCGATGGAGGGCAGTCGATCAGGATAAAATCGTAGTCGTCGCGCACCGGTGCGAGCGCATTCAAGAGCATTCGTTCCCTGTTCGGCACATCGATCAGTTCCACTTCGGCGGCGGCGAGATTGATATTCGACGGAAGCAGGTCAAGATGTGGGACCGTCGTCGTTTGGATCGCGTCCCTAATATTCTCGCGATTGATCAGAACTTCGTAGACCGTTTTCGTAAGGGATTTCGGATCGATTCCGAGGCCGCTCGTCGCATTCGCCTGCGCATCGATATCGACGAGGAGCGTTTTAAATTCCCCTACGGCGAGCGAAGCAGCGAGATTGACGGCGGTCGTCGTCTTTCCGACCCCGCCTTTTTGATTTGCGATCGTGATGATTTTTCCCATGCGGCGAGGACATAACGCAAGGAAGAGGCGGGCTGTTCAGACGAGGTAGTTATTTATCCGCAGTCACACCAGTTCCGCCTGTGTTTCGAGTGAAGTCGAGTGATCGTACGCTTCGATCGGTGGGCAGGTGCAAATAAGCTGGCGGTCGCCGTAGGCATTATTAACGCGGCCCACGCTTGGCCAGAATTTATTCATACGCAGTCCGCGAACGGGGTACGCCGCCTGTTCGCGCGAATACGGATGCTGCCATGCATCCGCAATGACGGACTCTGCCGTGTGCGGCGCATTTTTGAGAGGATTGTCTTTTGCGTCCATGGCACTGCTCGCGATGGCATCGATTTCTTTGCGGATTTCCCTCATGGCATCGCAGAACCGATCGAGCTCTTCCTTCGGCTCGCTTTCGGTCGGCTCGACCATCAGCGTCCCAGCCACCGGGAATGAAAGTGTTGGCGCGTGGAACCCATAGTCCATAAGGCGCTTGGCAATATCTTCGACGTCGACGCCCTGCGCTTTGAATCCACGCATGTCCAGGATCATTTCGTGCGCTACCCGGCCGTGAGTTCCCTGGTAAAGTGCCGGGAAATCTTTTTCGAGTCTCGCTTTAATATAGTTCGCATTCAGGATGGCGATTTCGGTCGCTCGCGTCAGTCCATCGGCCCCCATCATTGCAATATAGGCATACGAAATAAGCAGGATACTCGCACTTCCCCATGGCGCGGCGCTGATAGCACCGATGGCTCGTTCCCCGCCGACTGAAATCACCGCGTGTCCGGGAAGGAATGGAGCGAGATGGGACGCAACGCCGATCGGCCCCATGCCCGGCCCGCCCCCGCCATGCGGGATGCAAAATGTCTTGTGCAGATTAAGATGACATACGTCTGCGCCGATCGAAGCCGGGTTCGTAAGGCCGACCTGCGCATTCATATTCGCGCCGTCCATATAGACCAGCCCCCCATTTTCGTGGACGATGCGGCAGATGTCCTTAATGCTTTCCTCGAAAACGCCATGTGTCGAGGGATACGTCACCATGAGCGCCCCGAGTCGATCTTTGTGTTCGGTCGCTTTCTGGCGAAGGTCCTCGACATCGATATTGCCTCGGTCGTCGGTCTTCACGACGGCGACGCGCATGCCCGCCATGATCGCGCTGGCGGGATTCGTTCCATGCGCCGAGGCCGGAATGAGCACGAGATCGCGGTGCTGTTCGCCACGCGATTTATGGTACTCCCGAATCACGAGCAAGCCGGCATATTCTCCCTGTGCGCCGGCATTCGGCTGCAGCGAAACGGCATCGAACCCGGTGATTTCCTTTAGCATGGATTCGAGGGTGCCGAAGAGTTCCAAATATCCCTCCGCCTGATCGAGCGGCACGAAGGGATGCAGCCGGCCAAAGGCCGGCATCGTCACGGGGATCATTTCGGCGGTCGCATTCAGCTTCATCGTGCAGCTCCCCAGCGGGATCATTCCGTGAGCCAGAGAAAAGTCTTTGTTTTCCAACTGCTTCAGGTAACGCAGCATTTCGGTCTCGGAATGGTGCTTGTGAAACGTCGGATGTGAAAGATAGCCGGAGGTCCGGGCCAGGTTTTTCGGATAAGAAGTCAGCTTCCATTCGGAACCGTTCTTGTGTACCGCTTTGCCATTCTTCGTTGAACGGGCAGCCTGGAACACGGCCGCGATCGCGGACACATCTGCGAGCGTTGTCGTTTCATCGAGAGAAATTCCGATCGCGCGCTCGTCGAAATAGCGAAAGTTCATCTGTGCGGCAAGCGCTTCTCGGCGAACGGCTTCGAGTTCAACCACGCTTTCGAGTTCGATCTTCAGCGTATCGAAATACTGCCCGTTCGTTTGCTTCAGTCCCAAATGCGCAAGCTGTTCCTCGAGAAGTCCTGTAAGGGCATGGATCCGCTCGGCGATTTTCTTCAGCCCTTCGGGCCCGTGATAGACGGCATACATCGCGGAAATATTCGCAAGCAGAGCCTGGGCCGTGCAAATATTGCTGGTGGCTTTATCGCGACGAATATGCTGCTCGCGGGTCTGCAACGCCATACGAAAAGCAGGGTTCCCATACGAGTCGATCGTGAGTCCGATAATGCGGCCGGGCATCGAGCGCTTAAATTCATCGCGCGTCGCAAAAAACGCGGCGTGCGGACCTCCGTATCCCATGGGAACTCCGAAGCGTTGCGCCGAGCCGATGGCGACGTCGGCACCGAACTCCCCAGGCGGCACGAGCAAGAGGAGGCTCATCAGGTCGCAGGCCACGGTCACAAAAGAACCATTGGCGTGGGCTTGTTCGCAAAATTCGCGGTAGTCGGAGACGCTTCCATCGCCGGCCGGATATTGGACGATCGCTCCAAAAAGATCGGGCGTCCACTCGATCATGCGGTGATCGCCGACCTTCAGCGTGATGCCGATCGCTTCGGCTCGGGTGCGAAGGACATCGAGCGTTTGAGGAAAAATGTTTTCGGATACGAACAGCGTACGCGCGTCGTCCTTTTTATGAACCGCAAGCATCAGGTGCATCGCTTCCGCGGCTGCTGTGCCTTCATCGAGCAATGAAGCATTCGCAATTTCAAGACCGGTCAGCTCCACCACCATGGTCTGAAAATTTACCAGCGATTCCAGCCGGCCCTGTGAGATCTCCGCCTGATACGGTGTGTATTGCGTGTACCAACCTGGATTCTCGAGCACATTTCGAAGAATGACTGGTGGAGTGATCGTGTCATAATACCCCATTCCGATGTAGGACTTATAGACCTTATTCTTCTTTGCAAGCTCTGAAATATGAGCGAGAAATTCCGCTTCGGTCATCGCAGGCTTTAGTTTGAGCGGGTCTTTGAGTCGGATCGAACGAGGTACCGTCTGATCGACGAGCTCGGCAAGCGACATCACGCCTGTCGCTGCAAGCATTGCTTCAACGTCCAGCTCATTGGGACCGATATGCCGGTCCTGAAATCTTTCGGAATAGGTAAGAATGGAGTTCATCGAAATATCTTGTTGTGGGCGGAAAACCGGCGGCTTCTACGTAAAAACCAGACGAAAAGTTTTATGAGGAAAATCGAGATGAAAAACTACGAACGTAACGGGCTTGCAAACCGAGGCGGACGACGGAATGAGAGCAAAGGCTTGGAACTCAATCGTTTAAAATAAAAAGCGCTTCGGCGTCATTCGGGTGTAGTGAGAGATTTGGTCCTCCCTTTTGTGAAACACCTCGCGACTCTCCGAAGCGCCCCTCTCGTTCAATATGCCCTGTGGTCAGCAGGGCAACTTAGGTTAGCTTCGCACCTTTGCTCCGGGGAGCTAAGGTTTCGCTAAAAATCTGTTGTCAAAAGATACCGATGTATGAAAACTCGTTCATTCAAAGAACAGCCTGTCGTTCATTGTTGGTTTCCGAGTTAAACGCCGCCTATACGCTTGCCTGAACGACCGTAATTTAAACAATAAAAATGGAAAAAGCAAGACCGGACGTGTTTTTTTATAAAAAAAATATCAGTGAATTTCCTTTCTTCTCAGAGTGGACCGCTTCATCGTGGACATACCGTTATTTTTACCGGTAGGGCAAATATAATACGGAATTTTCGAGATGCCGCAAAAAGCGAGAATCGGTGTTCTCACCCTTAAAACAGGGAACGGGGTAGCAAAATTTTGACTTATACGCGGCGCTTAGTCCGGCTTTCCGGGATCGGGATCTATCCTGGAACTTCGGCGATGCATGTAGCACAAACTCGGGGCGTGGCTCAGCCTGGTAGAGCACCTGGTTCGGGACCAGGGGGTCGGAGGTTCGAATCCTCTCGCCCCGACATTCACTAACCTGGATTATATGGATTCAAGCCGATTCCGAAATCGGCCACCCCTGTAATCCAGGTTTTATTTTGCATCGTCCCGACGGAACAGGTCTTATTTTGCGGCTTCGCGATCGGGATTGAGTTGGTCCATCTCTGAAGGCCCGATCTGTTCCGGCTGATCGAGCTTTTCGCCATAACCCTTGCCGAATTGATCGAACCAATGGTCCACGGCTGCATAGTTAGAAAGGCTCTGCTGCTCGTAATACGCATAGGCGATGTCCGATTGATTGATGAACTGCGGATCGAGCACTCGCAATAACAGCGCGCGAGAACGATAGACCTTCCACTTGTCCTTCGTCAGAAGGGCCCGAGGTTCCTGGAACGAAACGATCCAGTCGGCGCCCAACTGCCGTGCATATTTTTCGAGATTGGGAACGACGTCTTCAAGGAGTTCCGCCTGAATTTCGATGGTACCGATCACGACCGCACTGCGCGGCATGATCGAGTCCGGCATGGGTTCATGATAGACCAGCGGAAGCGTATCGTTCATTTTTGGGACCGAGAACGGAGTTGCGGAAAGCAATATAACGGAGTCCCGACCGCTCGATTTCAGCACTTTGTGCTGCAGATGTTCCGACATAAAATACTGCGCCTGTCCCACGCGCGGAAGCATAAATAGGGCAACGGTGGCCAAAAGAAGTCGAATTTGGGTTAATGTCTTCACTTTACGTAATGTCAGCACTTTAATCACTTTCTTATCTAACCTTTCGAATCGTATCAAATCCTTCGAGTTTGCCTTGTTTTGTTTCGTGAAGTTTGCCTGGTTTTCCGTTAAAATTTATTACTCTTTTGTAGCTCCAGAGGGTCACCATTATCCTTCGGTCAAGATGTAGGCCAGTGGGAATTAATGGAGCTTTTTCGGCACCTCAAAGTGACAAAGTTTAGTCCCTGAAAATGACAACGCATCAGGTCGAAATCATGGGCACTACTTACCACCGGACTCGGTTCTCACCCCGCCTTGAAAAGGGCGTAAAATCAACCGGTGGAAGCACATCGCGGGGTAGTGTTGAAGCCATTTTCATAACTAATCAGACACCCGCAGAACCTATTTATACATGACCGATACGATTCATCCAACTTCGCCCGCAGCGGCGGACGCTGCAAATGCCATCGGGGCTAACGGCACCGATGCAGCAACTCTCGAACATCCACGACCGGCGACGCACGCCGCCGAGCTCATTTCTCATAACAGCGGCGAGCCGGCGATTCCCGACAGCACAACGACCGGAGCAACTCCCCTGCTCATGACGGACGCCACGGCCAATCCGACCCCTTCGACCGGAACGGTAAACGTCCGCGAGGAGCATCCGCTCCGCAACGGGCACTCGAAAAACCCCGTTTCGTCACGACGCAATAATTTTACCATCATCGATCCCAAAACGAAGTTAGGCGGCGGCTATAGCGCACAGGAACACGCGGAGCTCGAACGCTTATATGGAACTTCCCTTTCTACGCTCTCCGACGGTGAGATCGTCAAAGGCCGCGTCGTCTCTGTAAACGACAGTGAAGTTTCCGTCGATATCGGTTTTAAGTCCGAAGGTGTCATTCCCAAAAACGAATTCGCCCAAACGCCGAACGTTCAGCCGGGCGATGAGGTCGAAGTATACCTCGAATCGATCGAAGACCGCGAAGGCCGGCTGGTGCTCAGCCGCAAACGCGCGGAGTTCACCCGCACCTGGCAGCGCATTGTCGAAGCCCAGAAATCGGGCGAAGTGCTCGCAGCCAAATGCCTGCGCCGCATCAAAGGCGGAATGGTCGTCGATGTCCTCGGCGTCGAAGCATTCCTTCCGGGCAGTCAGATCGACGTCAAGCCGGTGCGCGATTTCGATGCGTTCCTCGGCCGGACGCTCGATGTGCGCGTGGTGAAAATTAACTTCCCGAACGAGAATGTCGTCGTCAGCCATAAGGTCCTGCTCGATGAACATTTACTCGATCAGCGCAAAGAGATCGTCGAGAAGCTCGAGCGCGGTCAGGTGCTCGAAGGCACCGTGAAGGCGATCGCAGATTTCGGTGCGTTCGTCGATCTTGGCGGCGTCGATGGCCTGGTGCATATTACCGATCTCTCGTGGGGCCGCGTTACGCACCCGAGCGAGGTCATCAAGCTCGACCAGATCGTCACGGTCGTCGTGCTCGATTACGACGAGAACAAAAAGCGCATTTCGCTTGGCATGAAGCAGCTCACGCCACACCCGTGGGCGGACGTCGAACAGCGCTATCAGGTCGGACAGCGTGTGAAGGGCAAAGTCGTTTCCATGACCGATTACGGCGCCTTTATCGAACTCGAAAAAGGCATCGAAGGTCTGGTGCACGTCAGCGAAATGTCCTGGACCCAGCACATCAAGCACCCATCGCACATTTTAAGCATGGGCCAGGAAGTCGAGTCGGTGATCCTGAATATCGATCACGACCAGAAAAAGATCTCGCTCGGCATCAAGCAATTGGAGCCCGATCCCTGGACGCTCTTCCTCGAAAAATATCCGATGGGCTCGAAGCACCGCGGTATCGTCCGCAATCTTACGAGCTTCGGAGCATTTATCGAGCTGGAGCCGGGTGTCGATGGCCTCGTCCACATCAGCGATCTGTCGTGGACCAAGAAAGTCCAGCATCCGGGTGAGATCCTGAAGAAAGGCGAAGAGATCGACGTCATGATCCTTGGGATCGATCTCGAAAACCGCCGGATTTCGCTCGGGCATAAACAGGTGCTCGACAATCCGTGGGATAACCTCGAGACCGTCTATGGCGAAGGCCGCGATACCGAGGGTAAGATCGTGCGCATTATCGATAAGGGCGTGATCGTCGAGCTCCCGATGGGCGTCGATGGATTCGTTCCGATCTCGCAGCTCGCCTTCTTCCCCATCAAGAATATCCGGGATTCGTTCCATATCGACGATACGCTGAACCTGCGCGTCATCGAGTTCGACTCCGAGAACAAGAAGATCGTCCTTTCGGCGACCGAATGGCTCAAGTCCCAGGACCGGGCCGCGCTCGAGGAGTTCAACGCGAAGCACCCGATCCCGAAGGAGACGCTCGAAGAGATTCAAAAACGCCGCGACGATGGCGGTGGCAAAAAGCCGCGCCGCTCGCGTAAGAAGACTGGCGAAGCCGGAGCGGAGTCCGAGGAAGGCACGATCGACCTTGCTGCGCTTGCGCAACAGGCCCCGAGCCCGAAAGAACTCGGCCACTTCGATCTTCCGGAAGAAATGCTCGAACCCGCGCCTCCCGCGCCGGGCGAAGAGCTTCCACCGGTCGAAGAATAAGGAATCTGAAACGATGAAAGCGGCGGTAATCGAAAGGTTACCGCCGCTTTCTTCTTTAGGGATTGATTTGTGACCTTGATATCTCGAAAAAATTTCTTATATTGTTGGATGGTCAAAATGGCATTCCTAGCCTTTTGGATGGTACTAATCATATCGTGGAGTGATGCGTTCTCCCAATCCCTCCAATCAGTAACCTATTCGGATTCGATTGCAATAGGAGATACAGCTTTAATAGGGACGTACTTACTTACTCCACCAGGGCCAGAAAACGGATGTGAATATTCTTTCAGTCTTGGTTGGGGTTTCAATCCATTTATGGAATTCGAGGTTTTCAGTACCGAACCATGGGTTGCAAACACATACTTTTTACCTCTAAAAGTTGGACCATCAAGTACGCCGTTTTCAATGTATCTGATGGGCAGCCCGATCCATGGATGTGCTCAGAACGTATATCCAATTACAATGAATGGGTTCGGTCTTGACGATTCCTTCCCGAAAATTAGGCCACTCCCTTTAGATAGATCCGGGAGGTTTGGTTGGTCGATCACATTGCTTCCCGATTCCCTCGGCAAAGTGTGGACGAATCATTCCGCTCCCACGTTCGACAATCCGATCTCCGATACTACCATCTTCTCGAATTTTTCCGCAAAGCCTATAAACGGCGCATCCTGTTCGCTGCAGGTCTTCGATAGCACAATTCCCATCAATCAATATATTGAACTGCCCTTTGTTCGCAAGCATCCGCTCGATCTAATTTTTTCTTCGCCGAATTATTTGAGTTTCGACACCGTCATTTTTTCTGTCCGCATGCAACATGGGAATATCGACTCCACAATTAGCTATGCATTGCCGGTCCATTGGGACGCCCCACTGGCTGTCTCTGAGAGCACATCCGACTTGAGCTATGCTCTTCCAGACCCATTCCAGAATCAACTTGGGATCGGATTTACATTAGTGAGGCCGGAAAGCGTGAAAGTCACACTTTACGATATTACAGGAACGGAGGTCTATTCTCGTGAAGAAAATTTCGATCCGGGCATTCGCGAATTTCTCATCGATACGCACATCTTACAGCCGGGCACCTATTTCTATGCGCTGCGCGGTTCGGAGTGGAACCGCAGTGGAAAGCTCCTAAAACAATAATCTCGATCAGTCCTTTCGAACGCGTTCGATAAGCGCCTCGCTAAAGCCGGCTTTGCGCATATTCTCTTTGTTCTCGATCGCGTTATGAAAGAGGTGGAGCAATTCGGTGGTCATGCCCATCGCACTATACCCCCCGTCGTGGAAGAGATTTTGCATGGTAACTTTACGGGTGAGATCGCTGAGGAGCGTGACGACATAATCGGCGCATTCCTCGGCTGTCGGGTTCCCGAGGGGTGCAAGCAAACTCGCATATTCATAGATCTTATCGAAATCGACGATTCCGGTCCCGGCCCGCGTCGGCGTTGGGGACTGGCTTACAGTATTGACGCGGATCTTCTTTTCCCCGAGCCGAGCGCCAAAACTCCGCGTGATCGACTGGAGCAGCGCCTTCGCATCGGCCATATCGGAGTACGTCGTGAAGGTCCGTTCGGCCGCGATATACGACAGCGCGACCACGCTGGCCCCATCGGCAAGCGCGTCCTCGGCAAGCGCTCCATGAATGAGGCGGTGCAGGGAAAGGCCACTGACATCGAGCGTTTTTAGGAACCAGTCGTAATTCGCCTGGTCGTATTTCAGGCTCTTGCGAATATTCTGGGACATCCCGACTGAGTGGACGAAAAAATCGAGCGTGCCGAGTTTTTCTTTCGCTTCCTTAAAGCATGCCTCGATCTCGGTGCTGTTCGAGACATCACACTGGATCAGTGGGCCGCCGACCTTCTCCGCGAGTTCAGCCGGCTTGCCGACGCGCAACGCGATCGCAACGTTGCTGATCGCCAGTTGAGCCCCTTCGCGGTGCGCGGCCATGGCGATCTGCCAGCCAAGGCTCGTCTCGTCCAGCGGCCCGAAGATAATTCCCTTTTTGCCCTTTAATAATCCGTAGGATGGTTGCGACATAGTGCAAAAATACGAAAAATATTATGAGAGGAGTTGGCTGTTCTCCCTAAAATTGCTCTCCGGTTCCACACAGCGGTTCCCTCATGGCATGATAAGCCAGTCCCGATGTATTGAAGTAATATCTTATAACGTCACTGGGCTTCGAACTCGTGAAACACCATTCCTGTCAGAAGTTTTGGAAAGAAATACGTCGTTTTCTGCGGCATAAATCCGCCCTTGCCGACGACGGCCTCGAGTTCCGAAGGGCGGACCGACCGAAGCAGGAACGCGGCGTCCCATTCGGCCTCGTCCTGCATTTCGTCCAATTCGCGCATCGAATGTGGATAATACAGATACCGCTTTTCCTGAATGACAGCACGCGAAAGGCCCAGTATCGGAATAAAAATTTCTTCTTCCAGCCGTGCCGCTGCAAGTTCCTGCGTATCTCGAGGCTTTGGATTTCGATCCCTTACGAGTACCCACTTCGGGTCCTGTGGGAACTCTATGAGCGTAAGCGCTTCGTCGTCCCGTTCGAGTGCGGACCAGCCCTCCTCGCGCCCCGTGAACGGGACAAGGTCAAACTCCTTGCGAAGGGCCGCGAGCAATTCATACGGATTGAAATTCGGGACATCGCGGAGCAGCCGGTCCGTTGGCAGGATCACCGTACCCTCCGCCTGCAAATTAGTGAGAAACGTCATAACGTACGCGGCTCCGGGCAGGTCTGGATGAAGTTCGTGAAACTCGAGCGCGGTCTCATAGCGATGGTGACCGTCGGCAATAATGGCCGGCCTGTTTTGCACAATGTGCGAAATCCTGCTCTGGGCCGTTTCATCGTCCAATCGCCACAGGATGTGGCGTACCCGCTCGCCGCTCGCGAGCCGTTCGGTTACATCGGCAATGGGCGCGTACGCGGTCGCTGGTTCTATCGACTGATCGAAAAAAAAAGAAGGATCGGAGATGAGTGCGAAAATAGGCGAGAAATTCGCATGCGTTCGTTCCATCAGCTCCAGCCGGTCACGCTTCGGGCCAACATGAGTGCGCTCATGCGGAAGGACCTGTTTTTCGCTGTAGGGATGCAGCTTCATTCTCCCGATCACGCCGGCGCGGGTCACGTGCCCGCCGTCGGGCGTTCGAAAGACCTGGTGATAGACATAAAACGCCGGACGCGTTTCGCGGTGTAAAATTCCTTCCCGGTTCCACGCTTCCAGATAATGCGCGGCACTCGGGTAGGGATCGGGATCGCGATTCCATTCAAGTCGGATCGCGTTGTACGGATTCCGCTCATAGAGAATATCACGAAATTCTGTGGAAATAATATCGAAGGGTGGCGAGGTGACCTGTGCGGGGTCGATATCCGCACGGTAACGCGTGCCAGCGAATGGGAGGAATTCCGGCATGAGGGTGGAGGAGTTGTGAGGTATAAACACCCGCGCTTACGGATGATATCCCCGTTCGGCTAAGAACTTTTTGTTGTGGCTCCAGTCGGTCTTTGTCTTGATGTGCAGTTCGAGATAGACCGGGTGCTCTAAAAATCGCTCGATCGCGCGGCGCGCACGCTCGCCCAATGCCTTCAGCGCCACGCCACCCTTCCCGATAAGGATGGCCTTTTGCGTATCCCGCTCGACGATAATATTCGCGCTGACGAACCATTTGATCGGGCCCGGGACATTCTGTTTGCCCGTGCTCCCCCGCGAATCCTCGATGCGCATTTCGCGCTCCTTGAATTCCACGATCTCGACCTCGGTCGAATACGGAATCTCTTCTTTATATTTTTCAAACACGGCTTCGCGAATGAGTTCTCCCACAAAAAATCGGTCGTTCTGGTCGCTAAGTTGTTCGGGGTCGTAAAACGGTTCCGTCCCGGGAAGGTACTTTCGCAGGGTCGCGATCAACTCCTTCACATTATATTTTTTTGTCGCGGAAATGGGAACGATGTCATGAAATTCCGGGTGCGTTCCGTACGCTTCGAGTATGGGAAACAGTGCGGCGCGGTCTTTGAGCAGATCGCTCTTCGAGATGGCAAGCACGATGGGAGTTTCGCCTGCGATCGCTCGGTATTCGTCCCATGCCGGCGGCAACGCCCGCTCGAACGGCTTCGGCGCTTCGGCAAGTACAAGGATCACATCGGCATCGGCGAAAGAACGGCGTACTTCGTCGAGCATCGCTTTATGAAGCAGCGTGGTCGGTCGCGGCATAATGCCGGGTGTATCGAGAAAAACGATCTGCTCGCTGGCCGTAGAATAAATCCCCAGGACCCGTTTTCGAGTCGTCTGGGGTTTTTTGGAAACAATAGAAAGCTTCGTCCCAAGCAATGCATTCAGCAGTGTCGATTTCCCGGCATTCGGAATGCCAACGATCGCGCAATATCCAGACTTATAATCGGCCATTCGTTTCCATCATCCGTTATGATTATCGATATGATTATGGTTGTTTCATCCGTTCTTCCGTGCGACGCTGCATGGAAGCCATCGCCTGTTCCGGCGTTTCGATCTTATAAAGCGCTTTCGAGACCTCGTCCTCGATGATCGCCTCGACATCGAGCCACTGAGGAATGACCGGGGTCATGCGGGCATACTGGAGCTGCGCCGTAAAAACATTTCCTTCTCTTCGGTGCAGATAAAACGTATCCGACTGTGAGCGAATGTCGGCCGGGTACTCATTGACCTTCCGTGCGAATGCAAGCTCGTGTTCCGGCTGCGTGATGTATGCCAAGAATAGCTCCGCTTCTCGCATCATGGGCGAGGAAGCATTGATCGCGAGATACTCGGCCCCCGCAAACGATTCGCCGGTATGACCGTCGTTACCGGGAAATAACACGGTATGCCAATGAAACGGGACCTTCGCAAGCGGCGGCAAAAGCCACGAACCGCTGAACCAGATCGCCAGCGTCCCGCGAACGAACGCGTCGTCCAGATCTTTTTGCGTTTCCATTTCGCCCACATTCATTTGATCGCAATAAAATCGAAGGGCCTCGATATTCTGCGGCGTGTTCATGGTCGGACGCCCGGAACGGTCGAATAAATCGCCACCATTGGACCAGACATACGGCAGGAATTTTTTATAGAGCCGGTGCTGGTCCGGGCCGTTTACCCCGATGCCAATGGAATGATTTCGCGCCGCCGCTTCGCCCCAGGAGCGCATCGCCTGCCAGTCCCATGGCTGCGCGGTATCTTCCATGCCGTGCAGGAGGTCGTCATTGATAAACATCACGCGCGTATCCAGGAGCCAGGGCACCGCAAAGTAATGGCCGCCCCACATGGCAGGTGCGTGCGAATAGGAGGGTGAATTCGTAAAACGTGGCAGGATCGAGCTTACAGAATCCAGTGACTGGAGCACTCCGCTGGAAGAAAATTGCGCGACCCAATCGCTCCCCAGTTCCAGGACGTCGGGCGCCGTCTCCGCATTGAAGCCGGCCATGAGCTTTGTCTTTCCGTCGGACCAGCTTAGCTCCGTCACTTCGACGGGAATTTCCGGATGTTCGCGATGAAATCCAGCGATGAGCGAATCCATCGCGGCGCGCTCGGTCGGCTCCGACCAGAAGTGCGAAAAACGAAGCACCCCCGGCTCAATGCCGCGATTGCAGGAAAGAAATACGAATGAAAGCGATCCAACGAAAAGAATTTTTATGGATCGAATAACGCGAATTAAGCGCACAGGTGCCAAACACTCTCAAAGGCCAGTTTATTTCGTCGTAAACGAAATGAAATTGATGAGCGCCGTGACAATCACCATGACGTTTGTGATCACCCCGATCGCCTGAAAGAAGACGTCGAGGGCACGGCCACTCACGATGATCGTATCGCCCGGTTCGAGAAGCGGATTTTGCGAGAGGTCCCCATTATCGCGGTAGGCCTCAAGGTTGTACATTTCGACCCGTTTTTCGGCCGCCGTATCGGCATGGACAATTCGGATATCGACGAGACGCGCCTGCGCCGTGGGACCGCCGGCAAAGCTCAGGAGTTCCACAAGCGATGTGGAACCTGGCACACGGTAATGTCCCGGAGCATTGACAAAACCCCAGAGATTGACATCGATCTGAATTTCGCCGCCACGCATCACATTGAAGATCGGCATATTGGGCGTCGAAGGATTGAGCGGTTGGCTTGCGCCCGGACCGGTCTGTCCGGGAATGGCAGGCCCCCGCTGAGCAAAGGCCAGCGCCGGCAGAAATGCAAAAAAAATAGCGAGAATTCGTCCCCAGAATTTCATAGAAGCGAGATACGTCGCGGCAAAAATACGGCGTCTGTCATTACTCCACGGTAAATGTCATCCATGGGGAGGTCGAGCCTCCGTAGGGTGCGAGCCATTTGACGCGCCATTGATACGGAACTCCGGCCACGAGCGGCGGCGCCGAAAGCGGATATTCGATCGCTTCCGGGTTGCCAAATCCCGAGGTATCGAACGACCAAACGTATTGATACGTATCCAGCCGCTGGACGATGATCTGATAGAGCCCCCCGTTGTTCGGATCGTTCCAAAGAAATTTTGCCGGAAATCCGTGGAGGGTGTCCACGATATCCGTATTCGGGCTCAGGAGCTCCGGCCGCGCGGCATATTTGAACGAGGTCGATAGATCGACGTGCGTCGGCTTGCTCTCACTGAGCACATTCGTGGGCGGACGGTAGTAGGCCTGGATCTGGTAGTAGTACGTCGCGCCGGGAACGATCCCGACCGTATCGCGGAACGAAGTTGGAAGGGGCTCGAACTGGCTCGTGCTTTCAAGCTGTGCGATGACCGTGCGATTGACCAGGAGTCCGTCCGTACCGACCGTGGAATCGTTCACGGAGCGATAGAGAAAGTATCCCGTTGTATTGCCGGAGGAATCGGGTTTCCATTCGATGTCGATCGCATCGCCGGCGCCGGGGTCGGCATACATGCGGTGGTCCACGGGGTCGGGCGGTGCCGTACTATCGACAAAGACAGGTTGCGGCGGAGTAATCTCCGGTTCCGGCGGCGCTTTGCACGAAAGGGCTAAGGCCACAAGCGAAAAAAATAAGAGGATCCGCTTATTCACTGACGGTATCCTTTCTCAACATCCGATCGAGATCGACCGAAAAACTTAAGCGGTGCTCCGGACCGAGCGCATCGTTTATTTCGAGCGAATAGTTGATATCGACCTTCTTTTCCCAATTGAAGCCGGCCCCGGTCGCAAAAAAGCCCTGATCGAGCCCAAACCGGAGCGAAATATCGCTGTCGTACGACATATCGACACCAAAGGAAGGCTGGCCGGCCTGCGCGATCAAAAAATCGGAAGAGAACGTAGCGACGGTATGAAAGTATGGGATCGGTTGCGCATAGGCGATGCCGCCGTGAATATACATGGGAACGATCTGGGTGCGCTGGGTGCTCCAGGCCAGCTGGGTGCCCGCAATGTCCGTTGCCGAAGCTCCGAGCGATAACTTCCCGAGCCCCGGAGTAAGCAAAAATTCCGCAAGGGAAAAACGCACCATCGCGCCGGCATCGACCCCAATGCCGCTCGCCGAACCGAAATTCCCTATCCCCTGATGAATGATCTTGAAATTCACCCCAATGGGAACTTCGATCTGCTCTTTGTAATAGAGCCATCCCCAGTCCAGCGTAAATTTATTGTCGCGAGCGATGGAGAGGACGAAGGCATCTTCGTTGTCGCTGAAATAATCGGGGGCTCCGGCAAAAATTTCTCGGACCATCGCCGCGCGTTCGTCCGTTACGCTGATCGTGGTAAGATCGGGAGTATGGACGAGATCGCCGACCGAGAGCCGCACCCAATTCGCCGCGAGCGTTATGTCCTTGAGCGGGAAGGTAAAGCCGACCTGGTAAAAATTCGCGAGTGAACTCCCGGGCGTACCATACTCCGCCGAATACATAAAGCCGACCAGTTGGTCGGGGACCAGGGAGACTCCGGCCGCATTCCAGTGAAATGCCGACTCATCGTTGGCAATAGCGGTGTAGGCCCCGCCCATGGAAAGCGCTCGCGCGCCAACGGGTATCTGTAAAAATTCCCCTGCATATTTCGAAGTCTGCCCATAGAGCGGCCGCACGATTCCAAACGCCATACAAAGGATGGCGAGGAATACCATACGGAGAGCCATGGAATTTTTAACGGACACGCGCAAACTTTCCTTTAATATCCCTCGTCGCCGTGGGAGTCGTCACCGTCAGTCGATAATAATAAACGCCGTTGGCAACCTCCGCTCCCCCATCGTCCCGGCCATCCCACCAGACCTCATGATATCCTAAGCTCGTTGGATCGCCCGTGCCGCCTTTGAGAAAGCCGAACGTTCGGGTCGGATCGTTCGACGGATACGACATCGTACGGATCCTGCGGCCGCTCACGGTATAAAGATCGAGACTGACCGATTGCGCAAATGCGATCCCGCGAATTTCGTAGGCGATGAACATATAGTCCCGCGTGAAGGGATTGGGATAGGAGCCGAGGACGCCTACGCTAAAATCGCTCGAAACATGAACGTCGAGTTCCTTCGGGGGAGCGTTCGTCTTTCCATTATCGTCCGTCGCCTGAATGACAATGGCATGAGTCCCGGCCGAGAGGGATGGGTTCATTGCGAGATTGATGGTCGTCGCCGTTCGGCTCGAATCGAGCATGGTGTATTCACTCGCTCCAAGCGTCCGATTATCGATTTTGACGATCGTCTTACCCGGTGTAACGTCGATCCCGTTGGCATCCTGAATGACCGCATGAATATGCGGTTGCGGAGGTACTTCCCCGTTGTTCGTGAATACTTGTCCTTCGACCGAAATATCGACCAGCGGGGGTTTCGTATCGGTATTATACGCGACACCGAACGTTCCCAGATTGGTGATCGCCGCGGTCAGGACGCCAGTAGGCGAACGAGTCGTCGAAAGGATCGTCCATAACTTCGTCCGGTCGTCCTGACGGTAGATAAAAATACTATCGTTACGATGAAGGTTGATCAGCGAATCGGCGAGATTGAGTTTGACGGAAAGCGTGGAGGCCCCGGTCTGGGAAGCGGCAAGAGGGATCGCCCCTAAGGAGTCGCTCGTAATGCGAAGACCCGTATACACACGGCCTTTATCGCTATACATGGGCAGAAAATGAATGTCGGGCTGGACGTTCACGGCCGGTGTATAGATACGGTTTAGCCGGATCACGTCGGCGGGAACATTCGCTTCAGCTCCGGCCGGGAGGCTGAAGATGACTTCGTCATTATTGAAATGCACTTGCGCCGGCGTCACACCATCGATCGTGGTACCTACGGAACTTTGATACGAAGCGGCTCCGAGCGGAAATCCGATGGGAACGGTCGTATCGTTCAACGTAGAACTATCTCGTAAATTGAGCGGACTCGTTCCGGCGTCAGGACTGACCGCAAAGACCAGCAGTGCCGAGTCGATCGAAGCGATCGCGAGCGGAATCGTGACGAGCGTATCGCCGTGGGACGGTATCGAACTGACGATGGTGCTCCCGATCGATTTGGGAGTTCCCGAATAGAGATCGACCAGAGAAGCCGTTACGGTACTGATCGGCGAAGCACCCCAATTGTAAAGATGTTCCATCCAGGCGAGTCCGGATTTTGTCGAGACAAACTTGCCTGTCAGGGTGCGATGGTAGGGATCTTTCCAGACGGAAGGATCGCTCGCAGCACCGACAATAATATTTATGGAATCGGACGTTACTGTGGAAGAACCGGAAAGGAGGGTCACGCTTGCGACAATTTTATCGCCGGCCTGGAATGTCGAGCCGGGAAGTTTGACATCGTATCGGTCCGAAAGCGGCGCCATGGAAAGCGAAGGTAACGTTTTTACGGTAACGGTACCATTCGCGCTTTGGGAGTAAACCGTAATATTTGCTGTCACGCCGGAAATCGGTTGGGGGCTTTGGACCGCCGCACTAAAATCGAGCGTGGCGCCGACCGGTAATGGCCGGGGCTCGAAATCGAGTTCGGTAATCCGTGAATTGGTGATCGTCACATCCTCGGCGGCTTCCGCAAATCGGTTCGATGACTTGTCGTAGACCTCCACTCGATACGTTCCCTGAGGAACGGCCGTATTCGGGATATTATCGGTGAACGAGTAGAGACCGTTCGCCACAGGAATGTTGTCGACGATGTGCGGAGGGTTAAGGGGACTGCGAACATCGTCGGCAAGTTCAATACGGGCCACGCCCTGGGCAAGGGTGCTGGTTCCCTGCAACGGGACCGTTCCGCCGGGCTGAATGACGCGGCTCGCAACCATGAGCGTTGCACGATCCGTCGCCAGCAGCGGATGCAGCATCGGATCGCCAATAATATGATAGCAATACACGAGCGTAGGTGGAATAAGATCGCCCGAAAGGCCTTCGAGCAAATAGTCGATCTTTCCGTCGACGACGCGGTCCGCAAACGATTCATCGGTCGAATCGTACAAATGGGGCACAATGGCCGCTGCGAGACGATCGTCATTTTGTTCCCAGCCGTAGCTGGTGGTCCCCATCCCGCCAATGGACCCGGCGCTCGGTTGTTCCGCAAAACTATTTAAAATTCCCTCGAAGCTGCCATCGTACGTCGCCGTAAAGCAGGTCATGCTGAGGATAAACGGATAACGCCCCTGATTATGGAAACGGGGCATGTCGTAGTTTGTCAGCACGGCCCGGCCGACGCTATCGAGCGGATCGTCCCAGATGGCCGTGCCCCCATGACCGAAGTAGGCCATGAGGCCAATGCCATTATTCACGTTATTGACGACTGTCTGGTCCGTGCCATTATACGGCGAGCCGAGCACGGTGGACATTCTTTCGATCCCAACATGATGGGGGACGGCGCGGTCCAGGATCCCGTCGATATCGACATCGAAGCCTCCACCGGCTCCAATGAAGAATGCGCGGCCTTTCCAGTCGCCGGGCGTTGTTCGGTCCGCTTCGAATTCGCGGACTTTCGCGACATACGCCGCATCGCCGGCAACGTCTGCCGTGGGCAACCGGCTCACGATAAGGTCGGGGATCAGGTCGTCACCATCGACCATGGAATACCATGCATCGGCGGCAACTTCTCCTTCCAAATAGGCTTGGATATAGGGCGTCGGGACCTGATCGTTCGGGACATTCGGGGAATTATCGTTCGTTCCCATGTGCGTCACGCCGACGAGCAGGACATATTTCGGCGGGTCCTGCCACTCATGGTACGCATAGGAAAGGAATGCCTTGATCGCATTCGGTGAACGCGAACCGAAATTGAATTCATCGTAGATATTTGCGACATCGACGATCTTCGTCGTCACATGATACGTATTCGCGCGAAGATCGGCAAGGTCCTGCACCGGTTCCCGAGCGCCCTGGTGTCCCTTGGAAAGATGCTCGCTATCGGTAATAATAAGATATTGTCCGGAATTATTGGGGGATCGCAACCCGGCAAAATCGTCCTTCAGGAATTTATAGGGCTTGAGTTTCAGCGAGTCCGCAATGGCAATGAACTCGTCCGAAGCGCTCGTAATGTTCACCTGAAAAATGGCAGACGTGCTTCTGGCCTGATTCGGATTGGAAGAAAAGACGACATTCGTGATCTTCGAAACGCCTTTGCGATAGATCGAAATATCGGTCTGGCTGAAATTCTGCAGCGTGAACTGATACAGTCCGGCCGTACTGTATTTGGGCGCTCGGAATGTGATCGAGTCCTGATAGGCATTATACAGCCGGCTATAGCCGATCTCGATCCAGTTCACCGCAAAGCGGCAGGCCGGTACGGTCGTTTGTTTTTGCTGGGCGAAGGTGATCGCGATCGGCTGGATACCGCCAAGCGAATCGGTCACTCCAAGCAGCACCGACGATGGCAGATTCGAAACGCGCTGGCTGGCCGTGTCTGTCGAAAGGAATTTCATCGTTTGCCCACTCCAGACGCCATGCAATACAAATTGTCCGTTGACGGAGACCATGCAATCGTCCTCGTCCGGAACGTTCGGTAATTCGATCCCTTTGGCGTCCGTCGCGCCGGGAACGAAGTTCGAGATCCCATGGAGAGCGACGCGAAAGGAAACCGGCCGGTTCGCTCGAACGTCCGGATATGGCACGACCGTATGGAACGTGGCCGTTGCCGGACCGACATTCCCCGTCGAGAGGATCGCCATGAAGTTGTGGTCCCGGAGGTCGCTCCGCTCATCGAGGTCCGACACGTTCAACGGGTCGTTGACCAAGTCCTGTTCAAAATGGATCGTCGTCGCGTAGGAACTATCTCGTAGGTCGACATAGGCGCTATCCTGTGGATAAATGGACCGGTTCGCAGTGCGAATCTCTCCCGACTCCTCGACCATTCTTTTTACACCGCCGGCCGGGATCGGCGAATACTGACTTCCCCAGACCAAGTAGTAGACATTGTCCCTGGTATCCGGGTCGTAATAACAATCGCCGTAGGTCCCCGGCCCTGGGTAGCGCTCTTCCTGTCCATAGAACTCGAAATAATCTCCCGGTCCGAACACTCCGTTCTGCCGATCGAAGACATAGACGGCGATTTGCTGGCCTTTATTGACGATACGAAGCGTCGTGGGATCGATGTGGGACGGATCGAGGCCATAGCTCGTTATGTCGTCATAGGTGATATGATAGATTCCCGACTGCCGCACGACCATCCGATATACGTTCCCATCGCCGGATTGAATACCGGGAAGTTGTTGGGCATCGCCCACGGACATGGTCTGGCTGTTCCCCTTTCCGCGCGACGCTAAGCGAGAGCGAAACATTGCAGTCGGAACTTTGAACGGCTCGTTGATATCGGCGACGGCCCGGGAAGATAATCCCGCCGGATCGGTAATCCTTAGGATAATCGTTTTTGCCGCGCGAATGGCATTCGTTCCGGCCGCATCCAAAATCCCGAGTTCCAGTTTCGAAATGTCGGATGCCCGCATCGTTCCCATGAACGTAAGCGCGGCATACCCGATGCCACGATGGACCGCGCTGCTTGTTTTGGAATGCAATGCGAAGGGGCCGGACCTTCCATTATCGGCGACGTCGGACGTCAGCGAAGGAGTGAGCGCAAGCCGAAGTGAAGAAACGGTTACATCGTTATGCGAGAGAACGGTAACGCTCGCCTCGCGCGAAACCCGGAGTGGGATCACAATCGGGGCCAGTGGATCCCCATTTGCAAGCTGACCGGCAACAGGCCGAATCGAAAGCAAATGTTTTACGGTATCGAAGACGGGAGCCGGAAGCGTGATTTCAAGCGTGACGGTGTTCCCCGAACGAGAGAGTTCACGGACATGAGGCCGCGCGGCACTCTGAGCGCGAGCGCCGCCCACAATCAGCAGAATGCTAATTGCCCCGGCAAACAGGACGCACCGCACGCGGTGCCAACAGTCAAACGACAAAGTACTCGAAATTTCGTCACCTCTTTCGTGAAAAACCGGACCACGAAGGAGCGCAGCTTCGGGGGCAAGGTCGGCCTCTCATGAAGGCGAAGCACTGGAATGACGGTCATTCCAGCGTTCGCATAGTTACACAAAATTCATTTCAGTTCAGTTCAACTTGCGGAACGTTCCAACCCTTAAAAAAGAAAGGCGGAACTATGCCTTTCGTTTGAACGATAAGGTGCCTCACCGATTTGTTTCGGCGGTTTGGAGAGGTGCAGGAGTGGTTTAACTGGGTCGCCTGGAAAGCGGCTGTACGTTAATCGCGTACCGAGAGTTCGAATCTCTCCCTCTCCGCTCACTATACATTCGAGCACATGAACTCGAACGAGGAAAAAATTGCAGCCTTCCGATCGCTGCCAGAAGAACTGGCGCATGCGCTCCACGGCCTTCCCTCCAACCTGATCGATACACCGTATCGCGAAGGGGGCTGGACCCCGCGCCAGATCGTCCATCATATTGCGGACTCCCACCTGAATGCGTTCGTTCGGATGAAGTTGATCCAAACCGAGGATCATCCTACGCTGAAACCGTACGATCAGGACGCCTGGGCAAAGACGAAGGATTACCGGGGCGACATTGCTCCCTCCCTCGCGATTATTTCCGGCGTGCAGGAACGAATGGCGAATTTGCTCGGCACCGCAACGGAACAAGAACTTTCTCGAACCGCGCATCATCCGGAGAACGGGACGATGACGCTGCAAAACCTGCTCGATCTATATTCGGAACATGGACGTCATCATGTGGAGCAGATCCTCTCGTTGCGAAATAGAAAGTGACCCATGAAGCGGTTTCTCGCTATTTTGTTATTATGGATTCCCGTCCTGACCGCTCACGGTCAGGGAATTGAACTTGGCGGAAGTTATAATATTCAGAACGGTTCTTTTCGCGCACCCTGCGGCTGCACGTTCTTAGATGGAAAAGGGGCAGGACTCCTGGTCGGCATACCCTGGAACATTATTTCTTTTATGGGATTGACGGTCGGCCTCGAACCCGGATTCGATTTTCAGCAGTTTCATGCCTATGAAAATCCGAGCGATCCCCCAAGCGACGATGAATTGCTCATGCAACTGCGATACCTGACGCTCCAGCCCTACGTCCGCCTCCAATTTCCTCATTCTCACTTCTTCGTTCAGGCCGCGCCACAAGCCGGATATTTACTTTCCAATACGTTCGAGCATACCAGCCATCCGGTGCCGGACCCGATCGTCGATGTCGATAGTTCCATGGGCGATCTTGAATCGATGCGGTTTTCCGCTCGGCTTAGCGCGGGATACTTTTTCGATCTTCCGGGGCTCGAAATAGCTCCCATGCTGACCGTCGATCTTCCGCTCAATAACATTCGACCGAATGCGACCCTGGACCCTTTTACCGATATTGGCCTTCATGGCTCGAACGGCTGGAGGATCACTACCATTAACGCTTCCATCGAAGCTTTCTTTAAATAACATCCAATGACCACCTGGAAATCTCTCTGCTGTCTGTTCTTTGCATCGACCCTTCTGTTGGCCTGTTCGAAAAATGAAACAGCGCAACCCAGCGCCGATACTGCTCTTGTCGTCATGAAGCAGGGCGACGGAAAAGGCTTGGTTCGAGCGGTCGATACGACCGGTAAAACCGTGACGATCGAGCATAATACGGTCCCGGGAGTGATGGACGCCATGACAATGCAATATCCCGTCGCGGACCCTGCATCGCTTCGCACGATTGCCGTAGGCGACTCCGTGCACTTTACACTCCAGGACCTTGGCCAAGGGAATTACCGAGTGACGAATATTACGGCAATTAAAAAATAGATGTTGTAATCGAACTTAATTTGGGTTGTTCGCCATGATCGAAGAAAGTCACTCTTCTCTGACAGACCGTGAAATATCCTACAAAGCCAACCCTACCCACTTCTCTCAACTCAGCCCGGACCGCAGGCAGTAGGTGAAGGCTTTCAGAAGCTGCTCGTAATATTCGATCGGACTTTAGCTTGCCCGAAGAAAGGAAAAATTTTGTGTGTTGGAAGAGTTTTCATGAACTCGCATCCTATTTTCATGAATTTTGATACAAAATATTTGTTGGGACAACTGATTTAAAAATTTTCCGAAAATGTAATACAAATTTTACGTCAAAATAGTTCCTTCATTCTTCAAAAATAATCAGAAGAAATAAAAAGAGCCGGTTTAATCCCGGCTCTATGTTCTCTGAGAAATTATGGTTTATTTCTGGATTACCAGGTTTATATAACTGACACGATCGCCCTCGCGGACTCGACAGACATAATTACCGCTTGCAAGATTCTCAGTGCCGAGGGATATGACCTGCACTCCAACATTGCGATAGCCTGAATACACCTGCAAGATTTGTTTTCCGAGCATATCGTAAATTGCGATTTGAACGAACGTTCGTTCAGGAACTGAATAATCCAACTCTGTTGCCCCTGTGGAGGGATTTGGATGTACTTCGGCTTCGAACTCGCTTTGCGAAGGAACGAAAATTCCAGCGTCATAAGCGCAGGGCGGTGTGCCGCTTCCACCTCCGCACGAATTACAGTATAGTTTTTGGAATTGACATTGATCTTCGCTGGTCAAACCGAGCGGATAATGAGGTGGCACCCCCGGCACTCCAATGTTATTATTTTCAGCCATCACGGTCCGGTAACCTGCGGGATTAACAGTTCCATTCGGCCCTCCCGATGAAACCCAAAACGGATTCGCAGTATAGCAATTATTGCATTTTGAACTTTTAACCGATTCGTCAGGATGATGAAGGCCAAGATAGTGCCCAATTTCGTGCTCCATCAACTGGAAGAAGCTGATGTTATCGTAACCATCAACGGTATTCGGTCCTTCATCGAGTGCAGTATAAAACCCCAGCCGATTGACCGTATGCAATGTGTATTGAGTTGGATCGACAGAGATGCCGAGCTCAAGTTCATTTTGTAGTCGCTGTTGCGTAACGTTGACCTCGATTACGCTATTACTTTCGCATTCCTTCGGATGACAAGTTAAGAACGTGCTTGGACTACTTCCCATCGTTTCAGCATCAATACCACTTGGATCGCTCTGAAAATCACGAATAGAATTGTCCATTACTACATGAATACAGCACCGTGGTCCCTCGCATGGCTTGATCGGAGGTGTGCATTGATCGAGCCACTGGCTCAGGGCTGAATCGGCATCGGCCTGAGCCTGGTCCTGATTGAAGACCTGAGTGTAGGAATTAGCAGCGTTATTCCAAGCCGTTAAATCGGACTGGTACTGGGCTTCGGCACCTAAGTATTTCGCATAATCCGTAGTGTCCTGACGCCATTGACTAATATCGTTCGTAAGAGCTGCGAGGCACGCGGTGTAAGCACTATCGGCTTCCACTTCTGTGTCATACTTGGTTAGCTCATTATCGTATTCCTCCCATAGCCAACCGGCATCGGTGTTATAGTACCATACGACGGCATTTTTGGAATTGTCGTCCATCCCGCTTTCATTGGTCTTTTCCTGGTCGAGGCCGTTTAGGAAATTGGTACTATCTAATTCGAATTGATCGAGCGCAGCCTGATACTCGTCTTCATCGTCATCCCACTCGTTTTGCCATTGGTAATCGTAGGGATGAATCCAGGGTGGAACTATATAGTTTAATCCATACTCGCTGTAACGAGAATTGACATATCGATCCCAAATTGCCTGACGATCCGGAGCCTGCGGGTCGGGATACGGCGCGCTGTCGCCGCACGAAGGCATTGGACCTGGATCCGTTGTGACAGGGTAAAGTCCCGGTTCGGTGCTCGGATCGACGGGCGGTTGGCTCGGAATCTGGTCGAACAACGTCTCGTCGCTCGATTGCTGTGCCTGCGCTCCCGTTTCTTCATTGGGATCGTTATTCAGAGCATCGTTGCTAAGAAGGCTCCCGGCTTTCGGCGGAGGTCCCGTTGGCTGCCAGATCGCATAATCTGGCATAGGATCGACGATTACGCAGCTCGGAATAAATGCTTTTACGGGTGCCCCGTTTAAAGTATCGCTGTTTGGATTTATGGAACAACTAACAAAAATACTTCCATCGGTCGGATTGCAGAACTCGTAGGGAAAGCTCTGCTGGCAACAGGAATCACATGGCTGTTGCGCCCTTCCGAGTTGTGCGAGAACTAAAAAGGAGATCATAAAATAAAGCGTTTTCATTTTACGTACTCCTTATGGATTAACGATTTTGCTAATTCGAGCCCTCAATGCCGCCTTCCATTGTGCGACGGGGAGATTTGCATGGCCTAACCCAAAATCATCATTTGGGTCTTGAACAATACCGTTTACAACGGGATACATACACCCACTGCTACCCAAAGGGGGATTTGCTGGTCCGGGTATAACCGTAAAGTATCCGGCGGTGCTATCGGCTCCAATTCCGCTGAGATTAAGAAAAACAATGTACTCATGACCCGGCTTTACCCACCAACCGTTAGAATCTTTCAGTGGCAGACCATAATCGCTATGAACACGTAACCATTCTGGCGAATATTCAAATTGCAGGCATCCGCCAGAGTCCGCAGGAATTGGATACGTCGCCCAGGGTATCGCCCCGGAGTTTTGTACCTGTTTTACTTTCGACCCTCTGTGTGTTCTCATGCCTTCTTCGACACAAAGTGGAACTTTTTTACCTTTTATTTCGTCGAGGATTGTCGAGTTTACAAAAACAGCATCGAAAGCAATATGTGCTGTTGGGTCCTTGACGCAGAGCGTATCATTTACATACACGTCAGAAATAATATCGGCAGTCAAAAGCGCGCTCGTTCTGCCGGTATCGCCAACAATTTGAGCGACTCTCTGCCTGAAGGCCATTATTCCCTCCCCGGGATTTCCTTTGTAAGGATTTGGGTGCATTGCAGACCCAGACCAAAAAAAGAAAGAAAGAGGGTTATCGTCCTGCGCCTGGTAGAAGACACTGGCAATGGTTTTCATCGAATCGCTCCATGTCAGCGTATTCATAAAGCTGTCGATTTTATATTCTGGGTATAGCCGCATCGCGTCATCAAGCCAAAGATAGCCTTCGGTGACTTGGGTCGGTTGTCCCGAATAAACCGGCGGTACGGATGTATCAAGATGCATACTATACAGCAATGCTCCGTAATACGGTGTCGGCTGCGCAGTTGCAATCGTTGAAGCCGTTCCGAGCAAACATAAGATTGCCATGCTCGCAAGAATGTGGTTAGGGCGTTTCATTTATTACCTCTGAATGGATTGGTTAAACAAAAAGGAAAGTGCGTTATGGAAGCTCTTGAATACATCCATATCACCGGCTGTATAAACTTTATTCTGCTAAGAACGGGTCGATTGTCCTCGGGCACCGCTTACTGAAAACAATGGCACAGCGAAGAAAGCCATGCAACGAACAGGACGTACTTTGAGCATATTTTCTTTCTTTTAAATAACCCACATAGGTTATAAAAGTCTCTTTGGTGAGACACTCGACACAAATATACAACATTTTTGCCGCCATCCTTAAATGGCGTAAATTCAGACTTTTGTCCTAATCTTCATTATTACTGCATGGATATGCAGCGTACTGTAGGAAAGAATGTCCGATTTTTACGGGAGTCCAAGGGGTATTCCCAGGAAAAATTTGCCCTGAAATCCGGTTTCAAGCGAACTTATATTGGCGCTGTAGAGCGTGGCGAAATGAACCTCACCTTATCGAACTTGTGTCAATTGGCGGATGCCTTAGGAATTCAACCGAGCATTCTGTTGATCGAGAATGCCTTCAAAAAATAATTAACGTTTAAGAGTTGAGTTCCGCCATTTAGGACTGGCGGACTCTCGGAACGTTATTTCGCTTCCGGGCTGTTGGTTTGCCAGTTCATTGCATCTAATAAAGAGGAAAGATTCTTTTTCATAAAAGCGGAGTTCGAAAGCTCTATGCGTGCATTAATTTTAGGTACTTCCATCAAGCAGATATAGGCCCGTAAAAAATGGCGAAATTGTGCTTTGACGCCTCCCGGTGTGGCTGGCACGGCTCCGGTGAAAGCTCTGTTTTATCATGCGATGAAAGTACAGCTTCTCAAAATCTGCCATGCGCGTAGCGGCGACAAAGGCGATGCGGCTAACATTGGGCTTATTGCACGCGAAGAACGGTTTTATCCGATCATCCGAAAAAGCGTTACCCGCGCCGAAGTAAAAAAGCATTTCAAGGGTATCTGTTTCGGCCCGGTCGAGCGGTTCGAACTTCCGAACCTGTGGGCACTAAATTTTCTTCTTCATAATACGCTCGGTGGAGGTGGAACGGTCAGCCTCAAGCACGATGCCCAGGGTAAAACGCTTGCCGCCGCATTGCTGCGTATGACAATTGATGTTCCCCCTTCGCTGCTGAGGCCTAATCCACCTCCAAAGAAAAAGAAAACTTCTATGCGAAGTCGCTGATATACTCGTTCCAATGGTCAGGTCATTCCCTCTCGGCATTCCGACCCTATACTTCGCGATAGGTTTGTTCACTGTGGGCTGCTCCTCCAGCACGCCGCCGCAGCCGGTAACGCCACCCCCTCAGCATTTAACCGGAACGAGCTACAATTTCTATCTCGACGTTCTTCATCTTCGCGCTCTCGATCCGGCGAGTGGGACCTACATCCTTTGGTTTCGTATGACGGGCGATACCGCTTTGGTAAAGCGGCCGCTTACGTTCTGGATGGTCCTGCGCGATTCCCTGGCATTTCCCGGAACGATCAGCCTGCCGCACGCGGCCGATTCTATCGAAGAGGTTAGCCTTTCCATAGAGCCGGATACTTCCGTTCCAGTGCCAACGAGCGTTATTATCACTGGCAATTTTGTGGTGAATAACGATTCCGCCTTGTTAAGCACAACGAATCCCGGAGGGATCGGAAATTACGCGTCCGCAGAAGCCGTGGTCACATTCGCCACACGTTCGAGCGATACGAACCGCGCGAAATCAGAATTTTATTTGATGCAGTTCCAGAACGGAGTTCCTGTTGCATCCGGGGTCGACTTTCCGATCCCGCCACCGGGATGGAGCTATGGGTTGTGGGTGCTCGACTCGAATTTTTATCCTCAGCACCGTTTCTTTTATGGGTCGTTCCTGAATCCGGACAGTGCGAGTTCGATGGGAGGGGAATTCCCGTTCCCAGGCGGATCCAATCTTGCACCGCTCAATGATCCCGGGGCCCGACTTGAAGTAACGCTTGAACCTGATTTTTCTACTGCTGCGGACCACCCGCCCGCGCCTTCTCCCTTTGTCGTACTCTGGACGCGATTGCGCAGGTTCATTGACGCGAACGATACGATCGCCCTTCAAAATGCGTGGAGTGCAACCTCTCCTGCCGGAACGTTGAAACTTTCCCAGTGATCGTTACCAGACGATCGGAATTCTCACGAGATCCTGTTGATTCTTTTTCAGGTCCATATTCCCGAACAATCGATACCCTTCCGGGGGCGCACTCGCTCTTTTGTTCGCTCCGAATGCAAGCGTCTGCGATGTGAACGGCGGAAGGATAAGCTCGTCCTGGGGCGTCGAGAGAAACGTTTGATGCTGTAGATATCGAAGCTCCACGATATGAAGATGCCAGGGATGGTCGCGGTCGGGAAGCGCCAGTGCTCCGCGAATGTACAACAGATAATCGGTAGTCGAGTCTTCCGATGAATCCTGCGCGTCCTCCGATTTGAACATCACGGCCGCAACCTTACTCGCGTAATCGAACGCAGAATTAAAAACAGCAACCGAGTCGGATTTCAGCACCTGGCAGGCTACATCGGTAAAAAGATCATAATCCTGCGGCGCGATCGAAATATTGAAAATTACTCCGCGCTCGTTCTCCCGAGCAGAGAACGGGAGCACGTAGCTATCGCCCGAGGTGATGAGTGTATCGATCGTACGTTCATATCCGGCGACGACGGCCTCCGGCTGCGCCTCATAATCGTTCCGAGTCGGATTGGCGATCGTAGCACGAAGGGTCGGGCGCCCCTCCGGATCGAAGCCGGCGTTCGTAGCATTCACGTCGAGCGGCTGTACCTCGACCGTGAGATCGAACGTCGCCTCCCGCTCATCTTCGGAGGACATCGTCCGCGAAAGATCGAGCTCCCACACGCCCGGGGTGACCTGGTCTCCGTAAAAATAGGCCGTGCGCTGCATCGTACCCGGCGGCAGACCGAGCCGCGAAAATTGCTTCCCGTCATTATCGAATAGTTCCATCGAGCACTCCCCTTTTCGATCGCTCGTCGCGATCGTGACTTTCACCGACCGCGTTCCCGGAGGGATCGCAAAAAACTGCCGCTCGAGACTGCCGGGTTTGAGTTTGATGGCCGGCACCGTGACTCGATAGTCGCTCGCGTCCGAAAAGCGATACGGCACAATGATCGAATTCAGTAATTCGAACTGGGCGTTCGACCTTGTATGGGAAGCACCTTTGGAGTATGCCCAAATGCGGCCGCAATACAGCCCCGGGGTTTCAAGCAGTTTGGCCGTATAGCGAACATCGACGTTCATGGAGGTCGCGCCGCGGCGGTAGATGCTCGATTGGACCGGGGACATCCATGGTTCATCCGAAACCAGATCGTACGCGTCCATTCCGAGTGCGCGCTCTCGGAGCGATGCCCCGGCCGGCTCCTGCGGTTCGACCGAAAATGCCTCGTGCCCGCCTTCCGCGGGGTACGTTCCAGCCCGGAAATACGC
>JAJPIQ010000060.1 GCA_021324685.1 Bacteroidota bacterium | reverse complement strand
ATTCCAACTGGAGTCTATTGTGTGCGTCGGGGTCTGGGAATAGGAATACGGAATTTGGAGTGTAGCATATGCCGTCTGTCTAACGGTGTCCCATGTGATTTGAAGGCTCGGGACAGGAACGGTGTATTCCAACTGTTCTCCTGTTATCAGGAATGGAATTCCGGAGATATTGATATCTCGCTGTCCCAAATACGTTACGGTTGTTTGCCAGGTGGAGTCGAATTGATTGGCCGGGCCATTGACATAACCGGTACGATGATGCGTTTCTATCACGGTGACATGATCCCAGATCATCGAAAGTGTATTCCACGCGGACGCACGCGTGACCTCGAGCATTCCAATGGAATAAGGCCCGGCCGAGTCCCAAAGGTACAGATAGCCGGTTGAACTATTGGGAATAACATGAGAAACGATCCGATCGGGAAAGATCGAATCGATCGGTAGTAAGATCGTCCCGAGCTTGAGTTCGAGAGTGCCCCGATAATTATTCATTCCGGTCCCCGGAATAGAGAACGAGGCGCCCACCGGCAGAGTATCGTAGACAGAATGAGGTGAAAATGTGTATTTTACTACGACCGGACTTACCGACACCGTGGAACCATTGATCGTAGCGATGTGAATCGGTCCGCTCGTCGCGGTCTCAGGGACCTGGACTTGTAGAATGGTATCGTCGGTCTTCAAAACTTCGGCCGGCGCGGTGTCAAAGGTCACACGCACATCGTCCCTGCCATAGCCGAAATAATTGCCGTAGATCGTCAGTGTATCGAACGTCCATACGGTGTCCGGAGTGAACTTCGTAATGACGGGAGCCGTCGTGGGCGATTGCGCGACCGGAGTGTTCGATGCACTGCACGAGACAAGGACGAGCGCAAAAACGGGAATGGAACGGGAAAGCCTTTTCATAGTAAGACCTATTAAAAAATGTGACACGCGTACCGGGGAAATAACCCTTCATAAAGAAAAAAGTTACAATCGGAGAGCGATTTCTTAAAGGACCGTGGGATCGGTGTCCCGCGTACAATTTTCGCAAACTAAAGTTTGCGTTACATGTTCTTTTCGCATGTCCGATACTTTCCAGGTGACGGCCCGCAAGTGGCGACCGATGCGGTTCGATGACGTCGTGGGCCAGGAGCATATCACGCGCACGTTGAAGAATGCCATCGCAGCCGGTCGGCTGGCGCACGCGTTTCTCTTTACCGGCCAGCGCGGCTGCGGAAAGACCACGGTCGCTCGAATTCTTGCCAAAGCGATCAATTGCCCGAACGCGCCCAAAAACGGATACGAGCCGTGTAATACCTGTAACATTTGCCTTGCGATCACGCAGGGCCGCTCGATGGACGTCGCCGAGATCGATGGTGCCTCGAACAATGGAGTCGACGATGTCCGTATGCTGCGCGATAATGTGAAGTATCCGCCGCTCGAAGGGGCGTATAAAGTGATCATTATCGACGAAGTGCACATGCTTTCGAACAGTGCATTCAATGCGCTGCTCAAAACGCTCGAAGAACCTCCGCGCCACCTCGTCTTCGTCTTTGCGACGACGGAAGTTCAGAAGGTCCTGCCGACGATCCTTTCGCGTACGCAACGCTACGATTTTCGGAGAATACAACTCGAAGAAATAACCGGGCGGCTCCGGACGATTTGCGATGCCGAAGGCATTACGATCGGAGAGGACGCACTGCTCATCATCGCAAAAAAAGCCGATGGATCGATGCGCGATGCACAGTCGGTCCTCGATCAGGTGATCGCGTATTGCGGGATGACGGTCGAGACCGCCCGAATGCGTGAGGCGCTGAACCTCATCGATCTCGATTTCTATTTCGAAGTGAGCGAGGCGATTGCCGCGCGCGATGCCCGGCGCGCCTTTTCCTTAAGCGGCGAGATCGTTTCGCGCGGATACGACATCGAGGAATTCCTGAGCGGCCTGCTCGAGCATTTCCGTAACCTTTTAACGGTCACGATCACGAGCGGCACCGCACTCCTCGAAGTCTCGAACGCGCATAAGGAACGCTATGCCACGCACGCGAAAGAATTTTCCGAAGGCGACCTGCTGCGCCTGATCCATATCGGCCGGACCGCTTACGAACGCCTGCAAACGACGCACGATCCGCGTATCGTGCTCGAAGTCTCGCTCGTGGAGATGATGCTCCTCGAACGGGCGATCGAGATCGCAGAACTCTTAAGCGAAATACGCGCGCTGCGCGGGTCCGGGATCGCGCCGGGCGTACCGGCTATCCCAGCGGAAAAAAAAAGTGAAGGTCCTCAAAGGAACGGAGAAGTTCCTCAAAAGAACGGAGTGATATCCGGGCTGCCGAATGCCGCGAGCCCCAACGCAGAATCGAATGTAAACGGAAGTTCCTCCGACGCCCGAAACCCGAAATTCGGTTCCCGTTCTGCGGCCCCCGAAGCCCGCACCGCCTCCGATAGGGCACCCCTTGCCGAGGCAACGATGGAGCCTCAGGCGATCGCCTCCCGATGGAACGAATTTGGTGAGTTCCTGCGGACGAAATCCAAGCCGCTCTTTTCGATCTTTCCCGAAATCGAATTTTGCGGCATTCGCCGGACCACGGTCTTTCTCGCAGTCCCGGGAAAAATTCAAAAGGATATGCTGATGTCGCTCAAGGACGAGCTGCAGCTGGCGCTCCGGGAATTTTTCGGCGCGGCGCTCCTTTTCGAAGCCGGAATGAAAGCCGATATGCAGACCAGGGCCGGCTCGCCGGTCCTGGTGAGCCCCGAGATCGTCACGCAGGTCCTCGCGGCCGCACCCGCCGGTACCGAAAGCCGCTCCGAGCTCGAGATCGCACTCATCGAACGCTTAGGCGCCCAACCGGTGTAAACGTAGCCGAATAAACTGAGCGGGTGTAAACTTAGCGGCCTCACATAGGGGTAAAACTCAAAAAAGTGTAAGCACATGTTCGGGCGGCCGTCCCAGGATCGCCTTGTTGCCGCGGACGACGATCGGCCGCTCGATCAATTCGGGATTCTCTGCGAGTATTTCGATCAATTCGTCGTCGGAATAATTTTTCGAAGCGATCTCGAGCGCTTTGAAACGAGCTTCTTTCTTTCGGAACAGGTCGATGGGAGCGATTCCGAGTTTCGCGATGAGTTCACGAAGCGTATGCGCCGGAATAGGATCGACGAAATAATTGATCGATTCGAAAGGGACGCCGCGGGAGCGGAGGAGCTCCATCGTTTCGCGGCATTTCGAGCAAGTGGGCGTTTGGTAGATCGTGATCGGATCCATTCGCCCGGGCCGCGTCAGGCGGAGGTTTTTGCGGCCTTCGCTAACTTCGACTTTTTATTGGCCGCGTAATTCTTGTGGACCAGCCCTTTTTTGGCGAGCTTATCGAGGCGGCTTTGCAGCGTCTTGAGATCGGCGGCGTTCTTGCCATCGAAGTCCTTCAAGAGTTTGCGTAATTCGACCTTCTGGCCTTTGTTCGCGCTCTTGCGTTTTTCCGAAAGTCGGACGCGGCGAACGGCTCCTTTATGCTGAGGCATGTAAAATTTTTGCTATGCGTAAAAAAAATCTCTTAAATCGAGGCCGCCAAACGTATTTCCGGACCGTTTTGGTTCGCTTTCCGACCCCACGATCTCCCGCGGCATGCATTTAGCTCGTCTTTAAGGAAAGGAGCGATTATGCAAAACCCACATTTGAACGCAGGAGACTGGGAATGCGACCTTTGCGGTGCTACCTTCGACTCTGTAAACGAACTCGAAGACCATAAACGAAATTTCCACGAGCGCCCTTCACGGCACGCCCGCGAAGAGAACCGGGACGTTCAACGCGATATCGGCGCCGCAGGACTGCCGGGAGCGCCGGAATAGGGATCTCCTCCGTTTTATCGGGCCTCACGGGCCCGATCCGCTTAGGTTTTCAGCTTCTTCTTCTTGGCGGCGGGGAAGAGGACGTTATTCAGAATCAGCCGGTAGCCGGGGGAATTTTTGTGCAGGCGCAGGTCCGTCGGCGGGTCGCCGACCTGGTGCGTATAGTCTTCCGGATCGTGGCCGCCATAGAAACAGAAGAATCCACGCCCATAGGTAGAATAAAGATATTTCACTTGGTCCGTCCCATCGCGTTGTCCTAAGAT
>JAJPIQ010000073.1 GCA_021324685.1 Bacteroidota bacterium | reverse complement strand
TCAAGCGGTAACTTCTCAAGCGGTAACTTCGCCGGCACCCGGTTGCGCATTTCGTTCCAACCGTGCCAGCCGCATGGAACGGGTCCGGTATTTCGGCAGGATCATTCCAAGAAAATAAGAACGGCCGATAAAACTCCAGAAGCCACGCTCCTGTAATTCCGGGGCGATAAGCGAAGCGACCTTCGCATGCGCTGCCGGCAAGGCACTCCAGTGGGTTCCCGCCTTTTCGTGATGGACCGTATGATAGCCGTTATTGAATAAGACGAGGTTCAAAAATCCGGTAAAATTTCGCGAATGATTCCACTTCGACTCCTCGTCGGCATGAACATGCTGCACAAAGTTGAACACGAGCACACTGAAGAGACCGACCTGCTGGGGAATAATGACGAAGAGCAGCGCTTTCTTCCAGTCTACAAGCAGGGCAACGCCGATCCACAGAGCGAGTAACGCATACTGTGAAAGACAAAACCAGAAATATCCACGGTCCACCGTCCACTGCCGTTTGAGATAATCGCGAATGGGTTTTTGCTGGTAATAGCTGCTGACGGTTGGATATGCCAGCAGCATCAAAAGATGGTTATGCTCCGTCAGGCGGTACGTGATCGTGTAATCCCCTTCGCGGTTGTTAAGGGCATGATGGTTCATGTTATGCGTTGGAACCCAGGCGAACGCCGGGAACCCGTAAAACACCGTCAGCCAATAATCGGTGAGCGCATTCATGCGCTTTTGCTTCCAGATGGGCACATGGTTATGATTATGCGCGATCACCGTCACCGCGATCGATAAAAACAAATAGAGAACGTAAATCGGCCAGTTAAACCCTAACGTCCACTGAAAAACGAAAAGCGCCGTTGTCAGCGCGATATATAGCAGCGTGCGGCGGTCAGCTTGATTGCGTAGCAAAAGAATATTTACGTTTGGAACAGAAAGACAGATTTGTGTAGTATTGGACAATTTTCCGGCCTAATAGGTGCCGCCATACCAGAAAGAAATGTTTGCCACATTGCCGCCGTTGTATAATGAAAATCATGAGACAATCCTCATAACCGATCCTCATGGACCGTCGAACCTTCTTACAAATAACCGCCGCTTCGACCACCGCCCTCTCTGCTCGCGCCAGGGGACGTTCTGGCGTCACTCCTGCACCCACTACCCGTGCCGTGGTTCCTGCGATGGAACTCGATGAGGCGTACTGGGCAAACGTGAGAGACGAGTTCCCCATCACTCGTGAACTTATTTATTTCAACAATGGCACCATGGGTCCCAGCCCGCGTACGGTGACCGAACGCGTAACGAAACGGATCGAACATGTCGACTCCACAGGCGATTATGGGGGCGATTATGAAGCCATTCGAACGGCCCTTGCACGCGTCGTGCATGGAGAAAATGGCGACCGGATCGCTTTTACACATAATGTCAGCGAAGCGATCTCTATTATAGCCAGCGGGATCGACTTGAACGCCGGAGATGAGGTGCTCTTAACGAATCAAGAGCACGCCGGAAATGCGATCCCCTGGCTGGCCCGTAAAAAACGGGATGGGATCGTTATAAAATTCGTTCCGCTTACCGACGCTCAGGGCCATGCGTTTACCGACGACGAGTTCATCACTCGGGTACGCGAGGCGATGACAGACCGTACGCGGGCGATCTCGATGCCTCATCTTACCTGCACGACCGGTCAGCTCCTGCCGATCAAACGCCTTACGGCATTGGCTCGAGAAAAAGGAGAGGCGAACGGAACCCCGATATGGTTCCTTGCCGACGGGGCGCATCCACCGGGAATGCTTCAGACCGATGTCCGGGACCTGGGAGTCCATGCCTACGCCTCCTGTGGGCATAAATGGTTATGCGGGCCCAAGGGGATCGGTTTTCTTTATATCGATTCCGAACTCCTGCAGCATGTGATTCCGACCTGGAGCGGCGCCGAGGCGGACCAGTATTGGGGCTACGATGGCAAGCTCGATTTTCTATCGACAGCCTCCCGCTACGATTTCGCAACGCAGAATTTTGCTCTGTTCGATGGCCTGCACGCCGCGATCGACTTCATGGAAACCATCGGCTTCGACAGGATCGAAGCACGAGTCCAATATCTCACGGGACTTCTTCGTTCAGGACTTCGAGAGCTACAAGACGGCCACTTTCGCTTTTTAACTCCGGAACATTCCGTGACCGGGATCACCACGATTAAGCTCGATCGAATGGACTATAAGGACTTTGCCAATAAGCTGATGGCGGCCGGGAAAATACGAACGAGGATCGTTCCCGAAGGCAACCTCGAAGCCAACCGCTTCAGCGTCCACATTTATACATCGCCGGAGGACATTCAAAAATTTGTGGCGGCGGCCAAAGGGGTGCTGGCATAGCCCCGCGTCATATTCCCCAGCTAATAATTCCCTCCAGGCCATCGACCATACGCACGACTCGTTCGGTCGGCATCACGAATTCTGTGTGATGAAATCCACCGATGAGCCGCATGACGGGCGTCACCTGAAACCCGAGCCCCAGCATTCCCGATAGGTACTGCCGGTAATTGATCGTTGTTTCGATTTCGGAATAGGCAAAAAAAGCATCGGGTGAAGATTGGAACCGGAATCGAACGAAGGGCGCATCGACAAAGGGTTCCGCACGACTGTTCCCGGTCTGGTAATGCGCAAGCCCCGCCGTCATCAGGAACATCCCATCGTTATTGATATCGTTCGTTACACCAGAGGAGTATAGCAGTAGATGATGCGCCACATGGAGCGTCTGTGCCATCACGCCCCAGTGTGCCCCGTCGAACCGCGCTGCATTCACATATTCTACTGCGATCCGCCCGTATTTTGCGAGATCGTACGGTGCCGAAGGCATGTCCATGGGTGGTGCAAGCGACATTTCAATCCGCAGACCTGAGATCGGCCGATCGGAAGCCAGCGGGGGCTCGAACAGGATGACGCTCATACTACCAGTGGGGAGTTCGGGCGGGTCAGTCGATTCCTGTGCATATGCAGATGAAAAGCCGGTCCACAATTGGAGAAGCAGGCACAAAACAATTCCGGTAAATCTGATTTTCACACGAGCTGTATGTTAAGAAGTAGCTTCATGAATTTGTGAAGATTCATGATTGTCTTACAGACACACGGCGCGTGCTTCGCGTTCCGCAGAATTTTTGCTTTCTACATTCCCCAGCTAATAATGCCTTCGAGGCCATCGACCATACGCACGATCCGTTCGGTTGGCATTACAAATTCCGTATGTGCAATGCCGCCCATCAGACGTAGTACAGGAGAAACGCGCAACCCAAGACCCGTCATTACCGAAAGATACTGCCGGAAGTGCATCGTCGTCTCAATCTCCGAATAGGCGAAAATATCTTTGGGGGACGATTGAAAACGGAGTCGAATGAACGGCGCATCTACGAAAGGTTCCGCACGGTTGTTCCCCGTTTGATAATGAGCCAAGCCAAGGGTCAGCAGGAACATCCCATCGTTATTGATATCGCTCGAAAGACCCATAGAATAAAACAGTAAATGATGCGCTACGTGCAGCGCCTGTGCAGCAATGCCGACGTCCGAACCGTCGAAGGTCGTCATGCGAGTGTAATCGACGGCGATACGCCCGTATTTACCGAGTTCGTACGGGTCGGTCGGGATATCGACGGGCGGTGCGAGCGACATTTCGATAATAAGCCCCTGAGGCGGCGGCGGACCGATCGGAAGGAAATAATGAGGCAGCGCGACAACGTCCGGCAGGATTGCGTCTGGGGACGGAGGGACATAGCTCGAGGCCGAATGAGCTCCCTGCGCGAGAACCGGATTCGACTGCGCCGTGAAAAATGCGATCGGAACGATGAAGATCGCAAGCCGGATGAAAACAATCCTTGCCATTGCGAGCAAACTAAACTATTTGTTACCAGAGACGACTATTTGTCGTCGTTAGTTTTAAACTAACTCGAGTTTTTTACGTAAATCACATGGAAAATGAAAATAAAATGCGACAGAAAGCATACTGTCGTATTTTCGTACAGAATTCTCCATCGGTTGTACGAAAAGCATACAGTTTTTTCGATCTTTTACATTAGACTACACGACACTTCATGGCCTCATTCGATTACGACGTTATCGTGCTGGGCGGCGGGCCCGGCGGATATCCGGCAGCAATTCGTTCCGCGCAATTAGGAAAGAAAACCGCGTGCATCGAGCGCGACCGGCTCGGAGGGATCTGCCTCAACTGGGGCTGTATTCCAACGAAGGCACTGCTCAAAAACGCCGAGATCTATCATACGATGCAGCAGGCTCCGGAAGAATGGGGTATTCACTACGACAATTTGCGCGTCGATTTTTCGCGCGTTATTAAACGTTCCCGTGATGTTTCGGACCGCGTTGTGAAGGGGATCGAATTTCTCTTCCGTAAGAATAAGATCGATTCGATCAAAGGCTTCGGCGTGCTCACTGGAAAGAATTCCATTGAAGTGACCGATCCGGAAGGAAAGAAACGTACGGTCACGGCAAAAAACATCGTGATTGCGACCGGGGCTCGAGCGCGGCAGCTTCCAAATCTTAAACCGGATGGAAAACAAGTGCTTTCTTCGACCGAGGCGATGATCATGGACCATATTCCGGAATCGATGACCGTCATCGGAGCCGGCGCGATCGGAATGGAGTTCGCCTATTTTTATAAATCGTTCGGGACGAAAATTTCGGTCGTCGAGATGATGCCGAATATCCTCCCCGTCGAAGATACCGAAGTATCTGCGGAACTGGAAAAAATCTTTAAACGCGCCGGCTACCAAATGTTCACGAACACGAAAGTGAACAACGTGAAGGTCGAAAAGAAAGGCGTAAAAGTCGAGATCGAATCTGCAGACGGCAAGAAAGAGACGCTCGAATCGGAATGCGTACTGGTCGCGATCGGGGTACAGGCGAACACGGAGAATATCGGGCTCGAAAAGCTCGGTATTAAAATGACGAAGGGTTTTATCGATGTTAACGAGTTCATGCAGACGCCGGTCGAGGGCATCTATGCCGTGGGCGATGTTGCCGGTCCGCCCTGGCTCGCGCACGTCGCAACGCACGAGGGTATTATCGCGGCGGAACATCTTGCCGGGCACCACCCACATCCGCTGGATTACGATAACATTCCGGGCTGTACCTATTGCCAACCGCAGGTCGCCAGCACGGGCTTGACGGAACGTGCGGCCAAAGCTGCCGGCATCGAATACAAGGTCGGGAAGTTCCCTTTCACTGCGCTCGGCAAAGCCCGCGCCATGGGCGAGACCGACGGCTTCGTGAAACTCGTCATTGGAACGAAATATGACGAAGTGCTCGGGGCGCACATCATTGGGAACGAGGCCGCGGAAATGATCGAAGAGATTGTCATAGGTCGGGCCCATGGAGCGACGGGAATGTCGATGACGAAGACCATCCATCCTCACCCGACGTGGTCCGAAGCCATCATGGAAGCGGCCAGCGTCGCCGAAGGCGAGCCGATCCACCTCTAACGGGAGCCATTTTTCCCTCCTTCGAATAGAACGATCTTGCCAAAACACGGTGTTGCCTCGCCGTGCTTTTTCCGATCGAGTTCATCTCGGCCATACTCCTGGCCGATTGGGTCACCGGACTGGTCCATTGGTGGGAAGATGCCTATGGCAATCCGCAATGGAGAGTGGTCGGAAAGTATATTGTGGAACCGAATCTCGTCCATCATTTGGATCCACGCGATCTTACTCCTGCCGGGTATTTCAAACTCACCTATATTTCCTGGATCGCCGCCATTATCTTAATCGGTCTCCCCTGGCTTTTGGTGAATTGGCATCCGTTCCTTTATCTGGCAACGATCCTTACCGCCACGCAGGCAAATCAGGTCCATTGCTGGGCACATCGGACCGACCAGGAGAATGGACCGGTTATTCGTGCCCTGCAACGGATGGGAATCATCCAGTCCCGCCGCCATCACGGGCAGCACCACCGGCCGCCCTGGGTCGGGCATTACTGCATCCTTACGAACTATATGAATCCCCTGCTCGACCGTTTGGATTTTTGGAACCGTTCCGAATCCGCGATCAAACGGATGTTCGGCATTGAGGTCCTGCGTGGTTCCGAAGTGCGCAATGGGCTGTAATGTCAAAAATAGGCGTCGGCCCCTTTGGGGATCTCGCCCAAAAGGATCGCGACAAGATACGCGACAAGAACACTAACGACGATTCCGGCGATCGCAACAAAAATATAGGACAAGGAACTGAAAACGAACCGTAGGACAAGCCCGGAACCGCGGTCACTATAAACGTTACGAAGTGCAAAATAGAGATAGACCAACAGTGCAACGCACGCTATCGCAAGCAGATCGCCGGAATCGAAGCCGGCTGGAACGAGCAAAAGAATTAAGCCAAATGCAAACACGTGAAAGGAAAAGATAAGGTGCTGGACATACAGGACCTTCTTTTTTCGATAGAGTAATTTCAAAATAAGAGCAAAGAGTGGTGTTGAGCCAATCAGGATCAGGTACGGAGCAACATCCAGGAAGTATTTAAACAAGATGTGTCCATTGCGGACCGTAGCCGCACTTGGAACGTTTCTGGAAACGAGGTGCTGTGCCGGTTGCGGCGATCGATGCGTGACCGTTATTACGCTCTGATTGTCGGAGGCATCCCTCATACGTTCGAAGGTATTGCCCAGAATGAAAAATCCGGTGACCGCAAGAAGAACATACACGCGTGACGGCAGTAAGTATTTTTTGCGTCGGCCGGCAAAATATTCCTTTGTCAGAAACCCGGGACGAAAAAGACCCGGTATCGTCCGCACGATCTTCGAATCGAGCGCCACAAATTCGGAGAGCAGTTCGTGAAAGAACTCCCGCACTTTCGGCAAATACGGTTCCATCTCCTCGCCACAATTGGCGCAGTAGTTTCCCACGCCGCTCCCTCCGCAATCGGGACAGGTGCGGACCGATGTTATCGCTTCTTGCATTCTACGATCGGTTTTTTGATGCTACAACGGATTCTCTCGAGCTAAGCGGATTCTTCCACTCAATGTTTGTTTGCACTATAACACAACGCTATGGCTGGACATTCAATTGTTCTTGGTTATGTTCGGCAATCACTGTCTGCTCATTTTGTGCATTTTTAGGCAATTCCTTGAAAGGTCCGAGTTTCACCTTCGGTCGTACAATCGCTATAAAATAATCTTTTTATCGATACGTCCATAGAGCGAGGCTTATTATTGCCTCTTTAACGACTATGTGCTATCACCCTTTTTATTTTCCCTGGTTTGGGATTTTCGCGATTTTATTCCTTATCCTCGTTTTCTTTCGGCGGCCGTGGTGGCACCGCCACGGTTGGCGCGGCGGTCCCTGGGCCGGCGGATCGTGGTATGGGAACGCCATAGAAAAATCTCCGGAAGAGATCCTCGCCGAACGCTTCGCCAAAGGCGAGATCGATGAGAAAGAATATAACGAGCGAATGGCCGTGCTGAAGGGGCGACGGGCCCCGTAAACGGTGAGACATAGTGCTGGCGCCGCAGTACTATTTATTCCGCCGATGCCTGCGGATTCCAGATTATTTCCCATAAATGTCCGTCCGGGTCCTGGAAATAGCCGTGGTATCCGCCCCAAAACGCTTTTTGCGCGGGCTTGGTAATTCGCGCACCGGCGTTCCTGGCTAATTCCAGGATCCGGTCCACTTCTTCAACACTGGCAGCCATGTATCCGATGGAAAATTCGGTCGGCGCGGAATTTCCTTTGGGCACATGGGCGTCCCACGCCAGATTCTCACGCGAGTAGAGCGCCAACTTCATCCCGTGCGGAAGTTCGAAGAATACGACTTCGCCATGTTCGAATTCCTTCCCAACAATTCCCTTCGATGGGAACCCCAGCCCTTCGTGATAAAATGCAAACGACCGTTCGAGATCGTCGACGCCGAGGGTGAGGATAGAAAAGTTTGGTACCATAGAATGTAAATCGTGTGTGAGCCCTATCGCAGTGGCTCCGATGTATATAACGGGTATTTATGAATCCAGAATTATTATTCCTCACGCATACTTATTCCGATAATCGATCGGCGAAAGGCCGGTGATCTTTTTGAAGGTCGTGCGGAAGGCTTTCGTATCGGTGTAGCCGACATCGTACATTACTTCCGCGACCTGCTTACGATTATGTTCGAGGCTCTTCTTTGCGGCTTCGATCTTTACGCGCTGCATGTACTCGATAACGGTGTTCGAAGTCGCCTTTTTGAAGCGGCGCTCGAACGTGCGGCGGCCCATCGCGGCGCGCTCCGCTAATTCTTCGATCGTGAGCTTTTTCTGGTAATTATTTTCGATATAGGACTGCGCTTCCTTGATCGGCTCGTCCTCGTGGTCTTTTTGTCCCGCGAAAATCACAAACGGCGATTGCGTTTGCCGATCGATCTCGATCTCGTAGATCTTTGCACATGCGATGGCAATATCGCGTCCGGCGAATTTATCGATGAGATAGATGATCAGGTTCCAGAACGAGTTCGCTCCCCCGCTCGAATACACGCCGCGCTCATCGGTGATGACTTTCTCCGAAACGAGCTCGACATCCGGGAACATCCGTCGGAAATCGTTTTGCGCCATCCAATGGGTCGAGCATTTTCGTCCTTCGAGCAGTCCGGTCGAGGCCAGCAGGAACGTTCCAACGCACAGGCTCGCCACTTCCGCACCGTTCTTGTATTGTTCGACGATCCATGGGAAGAATTCGCGATTGAGCGAGATCACTTCGTTCCATTCTCCATTGACGGCGGGAATAATAATAAGGTCCGGTTTATATTCATCCGCGATCGAAAAATCCGGTGCGATCGAAATGAACCGGTCATACGTAACCGGTTCTTTCGTCAGACCGACAAGCTTCATTTCGAATAGAGCTGGCTTTCCCTTGCCAGCGAGGACTTCATTGGCCCGAGCAAAGCCGATGTAAGAACCTTCTATGCACCCTACGGCTGCGGCGCCGCGCGGAACGAGGATAGCAATGTTTTTCATAACCCTGGATTAGGCTGATTACGATGATGATTTTCAGGATTTCGGTGATTTAGTCCCGATGTCGCTTTCTGCGAAATGAGCTGGATCAGCGTAATCCCGGTAGCAAAATTACGAAATTCTATTGTCGCAATCAACCCCTTACAATGCCGTTTTTACGCCTCACATTCCCGGATTTTACGCCGTAATTTTGTATCACGAAATTCAATTAGGCGAAAATGAATAATGAACCAGTTTTTAAGACTCGCGAAGCTTTTACGATCGTCGGCATCGAGCGCTACACCGCGAACGGAATTCCCGACATTCGGGATGCCTGGCATGAATTCGGGAATCGGAGCGCCGAGATCACGAACGCAGTAGCGGAAGTTGCCTTCGGTATCGAGGATTATTCCCGCGATTTCGAGATGAACCAGGGCGGATTTCCGAAGTACTATTATATTGCGGGGCTCGAAGTGAATTCGACAGCAAACATTCCGGAAGGGATGAAGTCGAAGGAAATTCCCGCCGCGAATTATGCCGTATTTTCGTATCAGGGTCCGCTCGACGGGCTGCACAATTTCTTCGGATTTATCTATGGGGAGTGGATGCCACAATCGGGCTACTCGATGGACCCGAAGCTATCGCTCGATTTCGAGAGGTATCCAGATCGCATCATGGACATGAATGCCGCAACGCTCGAAATTTGGGTTCCAATCATCAACGGTTAATATTCAATTCACATTACTATCTTACATCGATCACGATGCGTAAACTTATCGTCTTATCCTTTATTACGCTCGATGGCGTCATGCAGGCTCCGGGTGGACCCAATGAGGACCGCGAAGGTGGGTTTCAATATGGCGGGTGGAGTTTTCCGCTTGCCGATCCATTCTCGGGTTCCAGGATGATGGAGCAGTTAGGGCACGACTACGATCTCCTGCTTGGGCGAAAAACATTCGATATTTTCGCAAGCTATTGGCCGCTTCCCGAACATGCCTCGAACCCCATTGGCGCGGGAATCAACAAAGCAAAAAAACATGTCGCGACTCGATCGCCGCTCAGGACCGATTGGAAGAATTCATTTCGCCTCGAAGGCGATCTGGCCGAAGGAGTACGGAAATTAAAAGCGGAGAACGGTCCTGAACTGCAGGTCCATGGCAGCGGCAACATGATCCAGACGCTGCTGAGGAACGACCTTGTCGATGAACTATGGCTCAAGATCTACCCAATGACACTCGGCCCCGGAAAGCGGTTGTTTGCGGATGGCACGGTTCCCGCCGCGTTCGAACTCGTCGAATGCGCGCCCTCGCCAAAAGGAATTATCTTCGCAAATTACCGAAGAAGCGGGGAGGTCCAAACAGGATCGTTCGTATAACTCACATCATCTTTTTTTCATACCATCAATTACTTTACAACGATGAATCCAGTAGTACACTTCGAAATGCCGGCCAAAGACCGGAAGCGCATGAGCGATTTTTATACAAAAGCATTCGGATGGAAGACCCAGCAGCACGGTCCCGAGATGGGAAACTACGTCGTCGTCACAACGTCTGAAACCGACGCGAACGGACGGCCGAAGCAAGGGATCAACGGCGGTTTTTACGACCGCACGGAGGACCCCGTTTCGCACGCACCTTCGATCGTGATCGGCGTCGAGAACCTCCAGGACCACTTGCAAAAAGTGACCGCCGCCGGGGGAAAGATCATCGGGGAACCGATGGAAATTCCGGGCGTCGGAATGTGGGTTTCGTTCTTCGATCCCGAAGGGAACCGCGTGAGCATGCTGCAGCCGAAAGCAATGTAATTCCGATTTGTCACGCCATGTAGCACATGCTTTAGCTTGCGCTATGGAGCGAATCACCCAGGAGCAAGCGAAAGCATGCTCTGCATCGAACATAAGGAGAACACCACTATGAAATTCATGGTCATCGTGAAAGCAAACAAGGACTCCGAAGCCGGAGTCCTTCCCACCACCGAGCAGCTCGCTGAAATGGGCAAATTCAATGAGGAACTTGTCCAGGCCGGCATCATGCAAGCGGCCGACGGCTTGCAGGACTCTTCGAAAGGCGCTCGTGTGAAATTCAGCGGAAATAATAGTTCCGTTTCGTATGGGCCGTTCCCGCTCACGAGCGATCTCATTGCCGGATATTGGATCTGGAAATGCTCCTCGCTCCAGGAAGCGGTCGAATGGCTGAAGCGCGCGCCGTTCCGGGACGGTGAAGTGGAAATCCGTCAGATTTTTTCCGCGGAAGACTTCGGCAACAACCTGACGCCCGAACTTCGCGAGCAGGAACAACGCCTCGGAAAGCAGATAGCGGAATACGCACATTAATCCATTCATCCTACTACCGTTACATCTATGCCAACACTCAATCCATACCTTAATTTTCCCGGTAATACCGAGGAAGCATTCCACTTTTACAAATCGGTTTTCGGCGGAGATTTTGTGACGCTGCAACGCTTCAAAGACATTCCCGGCGGTAACTTCCCTGCCGAGGTCCAAAACGGCGTCATGCATGTCTCGCTGAAGATCGGCAACAATACGCTCATGGGAACCGACGCCATCGAGTCGATGGGCCACTCCGTCAAGCCGGGTAACTATGCGAGCCTTTCGATCGAAGCCGATAGCAAGGAACAAGCCGACCGCATCTTCAATGGGCTTTCTCAGGGCGCGTCCGACATTATGGCAATGAAGGACCAGTTCTGGGGCGCATATTGGGGAGCCCTCAAGGATAAATACGGGATCCCATGGATGGTAAACTACACGTATCCTAAAAAATCAGACGACACAAAAAATAAGACAACACAATAAAAGCAACGCGACACAAAAAACAAGGAGACACTCATGGACAAAATTCAAACATTCTTGTGGTTCACGAACGGCGATGCGGAAGAGGCCGCGAACTTTTATACTTCCGTATTCACCCATTCGAAGATCGTAAGCCGCATGCCGGGCATGAACGGCAAGCCGATGGGGCTGACGGTCTCGATCGAAGGGCGGGAATTTATTCTCTTCAACGGCGGACCGATGAACCCCGATTGGAAGTTCACCGGCGCGACCTCCTTCTTCATCAACTGCGAAACCCAGCAGGAAGTCGATCATTACTGGAATAAACTTTCCGAAGGCGGACGGACCGACCGATGCGGCTGGCTCACCGATCGATATGGCATCACCTGGCAAGTCGTTCCTACGGTCCTCGGAAAAGTCCTCGGCGACCCGGACCGCGCAAAGGCCGGCCGCGCCATGGAAGCGATGATGAAGATGACCAAGCTCGATATCGCCGAATTGGAAAAAGCGCATGCCGGCAACTAACGATCTCATTCGAAATTCCGCGCTCCTGCCGCTCCAGGTCTTATCGGGCACCTGGAACGCGGAACTTTCGGAAGCATCGTTCCTCGGCGATCCTTTCAAAAAGGTCGTCATGCAGGTCGCCTTCGAATGGATCGAGAACGGAGCGTTCCTCGTCATGCGCATGCCGCTCGATCCTCCCGATTCCATCTGGATCGTTGGACGGGACGCCGCATCGGACGACTACCAGGTCCTCTATTTCGATAACCGAAACGTTTCACGCAATTACCAGATGAGCTTCTCGAACAGGACATGGAAGATCTGGAGGAACGCGCCAACCTTCTCGCAGCGATTTGAAGGGAAAATCAGCGAAGATGCAAACTTCATAAAAGCGAAATGGGAAAAATCGTTGGACGGCAAGACCTGGGAACACGATTTCAGCATCGCCTACGCCCGTCTGTAACCTATCACTCGTCTGTAACGAACTGCACGTTTTTAACGAACTACACTTCTTTATCCAATCACACGTCTTTAACAACCTACACCGCTCTTTCACGAACACAAACATTTTTCCTCTAACTATGGCAACACCAAATCCTTCCATCACTTTTAACGGCAATGCCGAAGAGGCATTCAATTTTTATAAGTCGGTCTTCGGCGGCGAGTTCGCAACCTTCATGCGCTGGAAAGACATGCCCGGTGGCAAATCCTCCCCGGACGATAACAAAATCATGCATGCTTCCCTGCCCATCGGTAAAGGAAACGTCATCATGGGCGGCGATATGCCGAGCTCCATGCGCTCCAACCTCGCCGTTGGAAACAATTTTATGATCTCGCTCGAATGCGAAAGCAAGGACGAGGCCGCGAAGCTGTACCATGCACTCGCCCAGGGTGGGACCGAAGATCCGATGATGCCGCTCGGCGATGCCTTCTGGGGTGCCTATGCGGGGTTCCTCACAGATAAATTCGGCGTCCGTTGGATGGTGAACTATACCTATTCGAAAAAATAGGATACCGGCCACCATTAAGGAGACCGCATCCAATACTCGAACGGGTGCCTCTACCAGTTCTAAAACAATGTTTTGTGTCCCGGGTGGTTTTCTTGGTGAAGGGAAAAATTTTGTGTGTTGGAAGAGTTTTCATGAACCTGTATTATATTTTCATGAATTTTGATAAAAAATATTTGTTGAAACAACATTTAAAAATTTTCCGAAAATGTTATACAAATTTTACGTCAAAATAGTTCCTCTATTCTTCAAAAAAATCTTTCCTCTTGCAAGATTCCCATTGCGAGGATATGGCCATTTGATGTCTATTTGCGTCAACGATTCTATGCTGCCTCATAGAATCGATAAATTTGATGCGAATGGATGTAAAAATTCTGGTCGGAAAGAACGTGCGAGCGTTTCGAGAACTGATGAAAATTGGTCAGCAGGAATTCGCGTCCATTGCAGGTATTAACCGCTCATGGCTTGCTGCAATCGAGCGTGGCGAAGTTAACGTGACGGTTGAAAGTCTTCAAAGAATCGCTACTGTGATAGGCGTTCCAGTGAACGTTCTTTTGATTGAAGGAGCCGATAAATGGACTCGGGTATCCCCTCGAAAATGACGCATATAACCATCAAAGTGGAACGTTATTTCGCTTCTGGGCTGTTGGTTTGCTAACACATTGCGTGCCTAATAAAGAGGGAAGATTCTTTTTCATAAAAGCGGAGTTCAATAGCGTTAGGCGTGCGTTAATTTTAGCTACCTCCATCTAAACGACTCGATGCGAGACGAGTCGCATTTACCGCCATGATCGTGGAAATTCACTCTACCGTGAAATACGGTGGAATATCTTACAAAGTGCTGGAGCAAGATCCACTTCGACCGAAAATGTACTTGATTCAGGCCGGAAATAGCAATCCTATTTGGGTCGATTCGGATAATTTTGAATGGACCATGAGCGAAAGGGCGTCGGTGGAATTATTGGGAGGCATTTGGCACGAGATACCGCCAGACGCAAGTGGTGATACCGTTATTCTCGATCCACCACTTGACCCGAAACCGGGGGCTAATAAACGGGTACCTCCAAAAGATTAACTTCGGCCTTAATGCCCGATGGGAGTCGAATCGGTTAGACAATACCGGATGTAGTCCATAACCAAGGCACCATTACTCCCCGCAGCCTCATAACGCCAGCCACGGTTCCCGCCATTATCAATCCCCTGTTCCCCATTAGCATAATAATACGTTCGAGAAACAACGCTATCTCGGCGATTCGGAAAGTCATAATCTACAAGTTCGTCGATATTGGATACGGGTTTATCGTAACCACTATCGGGCACTGGATAATGGAGCCTGACCCAAATCCGAAGAAGCCCATTCTTCTGCGGTTCAGGATTCGCTAGGAAAAACCACGTTTTAGCCCCATACGAGTCAGGAACACGATGCCATAATCCATCAGAAAAGTCTGGTTTTGGCAAAGACAAGAAGCTATGCTGGGCATGAGCTTCCAAACCATTTAGAAGGATCAGAAAACAAGTCAACTTGCTTACTGCATTTCGCCTAATTCTAAAGGAAGTAAAATATGCAAACATGCCGCGAGCGAACATGAAATTAATGATCTTAAAAGCGCAACATTATCGTTCCATTGACAGTTCTTTCTTGGGATGACCGGCCGTTAGATACGGAACTGGATATTGGAACGATTTATTTCATATGCAAAAAACAGAACGAAGGAACCGCAATGGGCTTGACGTTAATCATCTCGATTTCCTTGTTAGAAAACCACAAACATTTTCACTAGAACTCGACCGTGTAAGTATTTTGTCTGCAACGGAAGAAATTCTAGGACAAGGGTCTGGAATATTGCTTTGGGAATGGGAACAGCAGGACATTAGGTCCAATTTGAACGAAATCGAAAGAAGATCATTTAAAAGCTCGGACGGGAACCTAATTGAAGCGATTGAAACAGCAAGGAGGTTGCTTGACAGTAGTGCCGGTTCCCTTGGAGTTCACTTGCACTCTTCCATAAACTGGCTGCGAATTACAGACTCAACAATTGCAGATCGCGATTGGACTTTTGTCAAGGACAGCAGCCGTGCAAAGATCATGGGACATTCCGGGAATCTAGAAATATTTGGCCTTCTCGAAGGTGGGTGCAAAGTATACGACAACAAGAATTGTTTTCTGCCACTGAGAACAACCAAGATTTCGAGTGCCTCTGCTTCTCAAAAAAAATATCGACTTGTAAAATTAAGCAGATTCCCCTCCCTATTCTCGGCGAAGCAATTAAGAGATGCGGATAGAAGAAACCAAGATCGCTACGACGTACCCTCCATGATTATTCAGATCCCTGTATGCGGTTGCGTTTTTGAGCTGCAAGAGCACCACGAAGGTGGCTTGTTCCTCTATAGCGAGATGGGGAATTATTCCGGCAGCGAGCATGAAAGATTAGAAACTGCTCTGATCACTGCTATAGGCTTTGTTGCATCCCAGCTGGTGACGAAGATAATTGAACATCAGGTAGATGATAAAGCCACAACAACATTCCACGTCAGCCCTAAGAGCGAGGAACTCTTTGTTTCGCCCCTCTATCATTACTGGAAAGAGGAAGCCCCACACTTCTTTTTAACAGGCAAGATTGCGGAACTCATTTTTCGCGACGATACGAATCAAGTTAGAAGCATACTCAGGCATTATTTGACGGCCCCAGGGCCTCTTTTTGCTTCAGTACGTGCGCTGCACATCTGCAGTCTACTTGATGCTCTTTTTCAGGTCCTTCCAAAAATACTAAACTGGCCAGCGGAAGATCGAACATCCTTCCTAGCTGACTTTGGCAAGGCGCAAGCGGCGCTTGAAACATGCGGGTTAAATTCAAGGAATAGAGAAAGAATCATAGGGGCATTTCGCTCTCTTAACGATAAGAGCTTAAAAGACAAGTACTATTATGCACACTTCTCCTTGAATTTGAGTGCTCGTAATGAAGAGTGGTCAATTTTTAAAATATGGCGAAATAAACTCGCACATGGAAAAATCGATGACCCTTATGAGATGGACGAAGATAAATATCAGGAAAGCGTGGATGCCATGCTAACCTTTGTCAATCTATTCAATAGAATAATCCTTGCAGCTTCAGGCTATCGCGATAAATATTATGATTTTACATGTTTTGACTACCGAGAGTTATCGTAAGTTCCCATTTCGGGGAGCGAGATCTTAAACGAAGGTGTGGTGAGCAGGGGAAATCAATAAAAAACTTCCCCCGCAGATGCCATCACTTAAAGTGTTCGTGATTCGTAACGTGTATCGCGCCGTATTTGAGCCTGAAGCGGGGGTGATGTCCGCAGTGATTGCAGGGCGGAAATTTTTCGCCAAAGACCACAGTGACTTCATGCACGTCGTGATGCTTTACATCGTGTGTTACGGTGTAAATGCCAGATTGCTCGCACTTCTCGCCTGGTTTGTATTCGTCTTTTGTTGTTGCCATAGTGTTGTATGAGTACTTGAAAAAATCAATTATAAATTACTGAAACGGAAGCCCTGACGCTTCCTCCGAGGCCACCCCGATCGACCACCACATGATAGCTACCCGGCGATGTTGGCCTGAGAATGACAGGTGATTGCTGAGCTAATCCCCCGCTGTATCGAAAACTTTGTCTACTTCGATACCGTTGAAAATTGGATTCGTCGAGAAGAAGGACGTTCGCCTGCTTATCGAGGATAATGGAAACCGCATCGTTTGGCCCGAGTTGAACAGGAAAGTCTAAGAAATTCATAATTTGATCATTTCTTCTAATTTGTTAGTGAATCAGCCTATAATAGCTATTGTTAACCATTGACGATTTTTTGCAGGTGACTCCGCAAAAAAATCGCGCTTGTTAACATAAGCGGTTAGATAAAGCAGGAGACTACGTGGAAATGGATAATGGAAAGCCGGATTGGGACAACATTTATCCGAAATTACTTGCACGTGCGCATTACTTGATAACGCGCCGTCACTGGTTTCGGGGAACCTCCATCGATTCGACCGTGGCAGGGCAACAGGCCGAGGATTATGCCCAAGAAGCAATTCTTCGTTACCTTCAAGACCCTGATAAAATTAACGCTCACCCGGGTTTATCCGTAGAATCATATCTCAAATACTATGTGATACGTACCCTCGTCGGGAATGACGTTCGTTCATTCGAGAATCGCCAATTTTCTGTTTTGCCGGAGTTTGGCAGCTTCGACGAAACGGGGGGCGATACCGTTCAGGCAGCTCAACTTCTTGCAATAAATTACTATTTTGATGAAGGCATTGATTATGAAACGGTAATGGCAAAACTCGAAGAAATGGTAATGGGTGATGATATCGCCGAGAAAATCCTACTGGGATCGCAATGCAACATGGAGCGTCGTGACATAATAAGGGAGTTCGACATGGATGGGCCTCAATATGACAACGGCGTCCGGCGGCTGAATACAAAAAAAATAGCTGTCGCAAATCATTTTAATCTCAAGGAGAAATCGTCATGAGTGAAAACACCAATCAAAAGAAGGCAGCGTTCATCAACTTCATCTCGACAAGCCTTGAGTCCATATCATCCGATGTTGAGTCTGCCAAGGCATACTTGGAGTCTGAGGGGTTAAAACCTGATGCACTAATAGCGAGTGGATTACGTAAAATCAAGAGAATGGAACTGAAGCTCAATGCGGAGAAGACAAGGGCTCAACAAAATTCGATTAATCGCTTCATGGAAAGGGCTGCAGAAATTGTAGAACGAATTAAGAATACCCCGGGATTCTCGCTCAGTGCTTTCCTCGTCGAAAAAAAAATTGTCGCAAGTTTCCGTAAATTAGAGTCACTCTCATCCGAGAACATGAATGATCTCATGATAAAGTATTATGCGAACGAACTTAAAATGAGCGAGGAAAATAAGAACGATGAATCTTAACTTAACGCTTGCTGAACTTAAAGCCAAAGAAGTTCTGCGCGCCTGTGGCCTTGTAACCCCAATAGGGATAGAAATGGAAGAAGTAATCCTCGGTCGAGGAGCATTCTATGAAGAAAAGCCGCTGGTTGGGAAAGAGGGAGAGATGGTGTCCACAAACGGAAAATCATTTATATCAGTAAATTCTAATTCTAAACCCGAGCAAAGAAGAAGATTTATTGCTGCCCATGAGTTGGGACATTACGAGTTACATAGGAACCTAGAACCCATTTTCTCCGACACTGATGCGTCATTATTAACTTGGTATCAAGAGGGCTCACACGAACAAGAGGCAAATTACTTCGCTGCGGAGTTTCTAATGCCTTCCGAAGTTTTCGTCAAAAAGACGCTGGGCAGGCCTTTTTCGCCCGCTCTAATCGATGAACTCTCTTATGGGTTCAGGACTAGTGTAACTTCAACGATTTTGAAATATGTTAGCCGGGGGCCTCATCCGATATTTGTCGCCTACTCGCAAAATAATATAATTAAGTGGATGAAGAGAACGCAGGGCTCAAATTACTGGTGTACGAAGCTCAATCTCGAGACACCAGCCCTTTCCGTTGCACACGAGTTCTTTACTGAAGGAATAAATGATTCGGGTGATTCACGTAAACAAAAAATTTCAAAGAGTGACTGGTTCGAAACTGTCTCAAAAAGTAGTGTACCCTGCTATGAGTGGTGCATCCCCTTCCGATCCATCAACTCTTGTCTGAGCATCGTTTGGGAAGATTGATTCAAATCGGCATTTCGTAGTGTGGATTTTCGGCGTCGAGCGTTATGACACTTAGAAATCCATGCTATCCATCTGCCGATTGCCTGGGTAAAGTCAGATATTAGATGCCGGCTGGACATCCGCATTCGCGGGAATGGCCTGTCTGGGGATAAACGACAAATGTCATCCCCGCCAGGCGGGAATGACATGTCGAAGATAATCCAAGCCGCTTAACTAAGCTGCTTTTTTTGAAATCTAATCAGTGGCGGTCCCTGCCGCCGCCGTAACCGCGGCCGCCGCCATTGCGCCGGTCTCCGCCGCCTCCGCGTCCATCGCGCCGGTCGCCGCCCCTGCGGTCTCCTCCGCGGTCGCCACGGTCTCCCCTGTCTCGGTGCTCGCGGTGTTCACGCGGCCGCTCTTCCCATCCCTCGGGTACGGGGAGCAGCGCCTTACGCGAGAGCGAGAACTTTCCATCGGGCTTGACGGCGATGAGCTTGACGTCGAAGACGTCCCCCACCTGAATGACGTCCGAGACGTTTTCGACGCGCTGGTAGTCGATCTCCGAAATATGGAGGAGTCCCTCTTTTTTGGGAAGGAATTCGACGATCGCTCCCAGGCCTTCGCGCACCTGGGTAACGCGCCCGGTGTAGGTGGCGCCTTCCTCGGGCTCGGCGATGAGCGCCTGGATAAACTGCTTTGCGCGGTCGGAGGCTTCGCCCGAGAGCGCGGCAATGGTGACCGTTCCATCCTCTTCGATATTGATCTCGACTCCGGAATCGGTCTGGATCTGGCGGATGGTCTTTCCCCCGGGTCCGATGACGAGTCCGATCGCATCGACCGGAACTTTGATGGTCGTAAGCCGCGGCGCATACTGCGAAAGCTCCGGTTTCGGCGCGGAGATCGTGGACTCCATCTTATCGAGGATATGGAAGCGTCCGTCGCGAGCCTGCATGAGCGCGCGCTCGAGGAGATCGAAGTCGATCCCTTTGATCTTCATGTCCATCTGGCATGCGGTGATGCCATCGCGGGTGCCGCAGACCTTGAAGTCCATATCGCCTAAGTGATCTTCGTTCCCGAGGATATCGGAGAGGATGGCGACGCGCTCGCCCTCCTTGATGAGTCCCATGGCAATGCCCGCGACCGGCTTTTTGAGCGGTACGCCGGCATCGAAGAGCGCGAGCGTCCCGGCGCAGACCGTCGCCATGGAGGAGGAGCCGTTGGACTCGAGAATATCGCTCACGAGGCGGAGCGTATAAGGGAATTCGGTGACGGGCGGCACGAGGTTCTTGAGCGCGCGCTCGGCCAGGTTCCCATGCCCGATCTCGCGGCGTCCCGTGCCGGAATACCGTCCGACCTCGCCCACGGAATAGGGTGGAAAATTATAGTGGAGCATGAAGCGCTTGGAGGTCTCGGGCTGGAGGCCTTCGATCGACTGCTCGTCGCGTTTGGTCCCGAGCGTACAGCTCGAGAGCGACTGCGTTTCGCCGCGTGTGAAGAGGCTCGAGCCGTGTACGCGCGGCAGGACGCCGATCTCGCAACTGATCGGCCGGATCGAGACCGAATTCCGGCCGTCGAGCCGGATATTGTTCTCGAGGATCATATTGCGCATCTCGCGCTTCTCGATGTCGTAGAGGATATGGTCCACGTCCCCTTTGATATGCTCGTATTGTAGCTCTCCGACTTTTTCGGTGATCGCTTTGCGTGCGGCTTCCTTGACCTCGTGGGTCTGGTGGGAGCGTTCTTCCTTGGCGAGCACGGTGCGGGCGAGTTCGCGGAGCTTCGCGGCGGCCTGCGCTTCGACCTGCGCGACGAGCGCGGCGTCCATGACGTGTTCGTCCTGGATCCGCTTTTTCTTCGCGATGCCGCACTCGGCGACGATCTTTTCCTGTCCGGCACAGAGTTCCCGAATGGCCATGGAGCCATGGCGGAGCGCTTCGACGAAATCGGCTTCGCCGATCTCGTGGGACTCGCCCTCGACCATGAGGATCGAATCTTTCGTGCCGGCGACGACGAACTCATAGTCCGCCGTTTCGAGCTCGCTGAAGGTCGGGTCGATCACGATCTCGCCGTTCACGCGGGCGACGCGGACCTCGGCGACGGCCTCCTCGAACGGAATGTCCGAGAGCAGCAGCGCGAGCGAGGCGCCCGTGGCGGCGATGGTATCGGCATCGTGTTCCTGGTCGGAGCAGAAGATCGTCGAAACGACCTGCGTCTCGACGCGCCACTCTTTGGGGAACATCGGCCGGATGGGCCGGTCGATGAGGCGGGCGGAGAGGATCTCCTTTTCGGTCGGTCGGCCTTCGCGCTTGAAAAAGCCGCCGGGAATCTTTCCCGCGGCCGCGGCGCGTTCGCGGAACTCGACCTGCAGCGGCATGAAGTCGATCCCCTCTTTTTCTTTTTCGGCGGCGATCGCATTGACGAGCGCCATGGTATCGCCCAGGCGGACCATCGTCGATCCGTTGGATTGTTTTGCGTAGCGGCCGACATCGAACGACATCGTTTTGCCGCGTCCGTATTCTACTTCGTAAATCATAAGTGAGTGCAATGGGCCCCGCCACCGGCGGAGCGATGAGTGTTATTCGTGTGAAACTTTCTCGAGGCGTATCAAGCGGTACGATGGTCCGGAGATAACAGCATTATCGATGCGATCGCTGGAGATCGAAAAATAAAAAAGGGCGTGCACGGCACGCCCCCGGCTTACTTTCGGATATCCAGTTCCTGGATGAGCGCGCGGTATTTCCTGACGTCCTTTTTCGCAAGGTAATCGAGCAGGCGGCGGCGCTTGCCGACCATCTGGAGCAGGCCGCGGCGGCCGTGATGGTCCTTCGGATTTTTTTCGAAATGCGGAGTGAGCGAGTTGATGTGTTCGGTGAGGATGGCGATCTGTACTTCCGCGCTCCCCGTGTCATTCGGCGCTTTGCCGAATTTCGCAGCAAATTGCTGCTTTTTCTCTTTTGTAACTGGCATAGTTCCTAAAATAGCGCTGTCATGAATGCTCCGGATACCTCGCGCTATAAAAGCGACCCGAAGCCAGGTCGGATGAGGGTCGGAATGAAGGGTCATTCCCGACGATCGTTCACCCGACAGTCCGCCTACCGGACCGGTCTTGAAATTGAACGGCGGAAAACTACCGATCGACTATAATAATTCCATTGGACGGCGTGCCCGAAGTAGCATGAACGGTTGTCCTAAGTCGTATGAACGGGTTGCCTTACGTAGCATGTTTGATTGTCCCATGATCATTTTCTCCATTCTCCGTTCGCTATCGCTGGGCATTTGGGTAGGCGCGCTGCTCATGCTCGGGTATGCCGTGGCCGGGCCGATCTTTCAACAGTCGCCATCGAAAACGGTGGCCGGGGCGATCAACGGCATTATTCTCGGCCGCATGAATACGCTCGAATGGGGATGCTGGGCGCTGGCCTCGCTCTGCTCCGTTACGCTCTTTATCGTGGAACGAAATTTCGGGACGGTCCGCACCGCCGAGATCGTCCTGCTGCTGGCGGCAGGAACTCTATTGTGGTGGTATTCCTCGAACATCACCGGCCGCATGAACGCGCTCCGGTCCACGATCGGCGATTTCGACCATCCGCAAGCGACCGCGGAATACGTCCAGGCGAAGAACGAGTTCGATACGCTGCACCATCGCTACACCGCGCTCGTGGGAACGAACATGATCGTGATCCTCGGCGCGTTTACGCTCTCGATGGTCCTCGCCAAAAAGTAGGATCAGTTTTCTTTATAGAATTTCCACGATTTTTTTCGGGGCGGCGGCGGCGGACGGTTGATATCGAACGTATAGTTCGAAAGCGTCCAGTGCTGCAGGATGTGGGTACCGTTGACCGTTTCGTCCACGGTGATGACATGCGGTAGCTTGATGCCGCTCGTGTCTAAATATTCGACAGTGGCGGTCATCGTCATTTGTAATTTTGAAGAGAAATGCATACTGGCGTCCCACGAGGTAAGGAGGAGCCCGTGCGGCGTTTTTGTGAGTTTCGGTGTCACCGACATTTGCAGGTGCTCCGTCTGTCCCTCGATGACCTTGACGGAGTAATCGCTCGCCAGCGTGGTTTGGACGGCGCCATAGGTCACATATTGATTGACAATGTAATCGCTTCCCTCGCGGCGAATATGATAGGCGGAATCGTCCATCTTTCTTTCCTCGATGAGCGGGTCCCCGGACAGGACGTACGGGCTCCACATATCGAAGACGCCTTTTAACGTTCCCATATTTCCCTTGATGAGCTCCGTATACTTCGCAGGAAGATCGTTGGCAGAGTCCGCCATGCGGTGGATGACGATGCGCTGGCTATCGTTCATGACGGCAAGGAACCGGATCGTGTCGAGGATGTGGACGAGCGAATCGTCCGCTCTCCATTTAGCCATTTTCAGCGTCGATTGCCAATCGGGCGTAACGGTCGCGGAAAAGCTCGCAAGCCCTTCGCGGAGCAGGCCGTAGGTAACGCGGCGGGAGCCATCGAGCACGGCCTTCTGGTCAACGGACGAGCACGAAGCGAGCGATACGACAGAGATCGCAAAAAGCGCCAGGCGAACAGGAACCAGGGTCTTCATAAAGGTCGAACGGAACGAGAACGTTGTAAGGAGCACGAGAATGTTTTAAACAGCACGAGAACGTTTTAAGTAACGGAACAAGAACGTTTTAGCAAAGATACGGAGATTTAAGAATCGATACAAATGTAACCGCCAGTAAATTATTGAAAAGCGACTATAACTTATCGAAAAAATAAAATACAGGTCCATTCATGAAAGCTCCCGCAAAAAAGCACCCATCGACGACATAAGAAAAATCTGGAATTGAACTATTTGAAGGGTGCGGCGTTATTCGGGCGCAGTTTTTCAGCCCGGCTCGACCGGGACCCGGCAAAACCGGGATCGTATTCACCGTGGGAGTTCCTTCGGGAACGGGACCACTAAACCATAATCACAATGGCGAAAAAAGTAACAGGATTCATCAAATTGCAGATTCCTGCCGGGAAAGCGAACCCGGCGCCGCCGGTCGGTCCGGCCCTGGGACAAAAAGGTCTCAATATCATGGAGTTCTGCAAGCAGTTCAACGCTCGTACCCAAAAAGAAGGCGATTCGATCATTCCGGTCGTCATCACCGTCTATTCGGACAAGAGCTTCACGTTTGTCACGAAGACCCCTCCGGCCGCTTCGCTGCTCCTCAAGGCGGCGAAGATCGACAAAGGATCGAAAGAGCCGAACCGGAATAAAGTCGCGAAAGTCTCGAAGGCCGATCTCGAGGCGATCGCAAAGCAGAAAATGGCTGACCTGAATGCCGCTTCCGTGGAAGCCGCAATGAGCATGGTCGCTGGAACCGCCCGTTCGATGGGCATAACCGTGGAGGGATAAGCGATGCAAAAGCACGGTAAACGATATCATAACGTAGTCAAGAAGGCCTGGGGCACTGCCGACGGACAGTCGAAAGAGAATCCACGCCATAAGCCGGTCTCGATCCAGGAAGCGGTCAGCAAAGTGAAGCAGACGGCTTCGGCGAAATTCGATGAGTCGGTCGATATAGCGATCAATTTAGGGATCGATCCACGCAAAGCCGACCAGGCGATCCGTGGGACTGTTTCGCTCCCGCACGGCATCGGTAAAACGGTGCGCGTAACGGTCGTGACGCGAAATCAGGAAGCGGCTGCCCTCGCGGCCGGTGCCGATGAAGCCGGGTTCGAGCCGATCCTCGAAAAAATTCGTGGCGGATGGACCGATACCGATGTTATCATTGCTACGCCCGAAGTCATGGGCGAGTTGGGTAAGCTCGGTCGCATACTCGGTCCGCGCGGCCTCATGCCGAATCCGAAGTCCGGAACGGTGACGCAGGACGTTGCCAATGCGGTAAAGGAAGTGAAAGCCGGAAAGATCGAATATCGCGTCGATAAGGCGGGTAACGTTCACGCTTCCGTAGGGAAAGCTTCGTTCGAGGCGCCGAAGCTTGTCGATAACATCAATACCTTTTTAGGTACGATCATCCGTGCAAAACCGGCGACGGCAAAAGGCCAGTACGTCAAATCGGTTACGATCAGTTCGACGATGGGACCGGGCGTAAAAGTGGACGCCCAGGAAGCGATCAAAGCGCACGGATAAATGCCCGCGCCGCTGGTCGGCTGAAAATTTGGCTCGTCAAGTGCATAGGCTGCGGATAAGAAAACGCAGCCTATGTCATTTGAAAGCCACGATCTTGGCCAGACCTTCCAGAAGACGCTGATTGTTGTCGGCGTCATTATCGGGATTGCCGTCTTCTGGCTGGCGAGAGAAGTTTTTTTGCTGGTCTTTGCCGGGCTCCTGCTCGGCGTATTGCTCGATGGATTGAGCGGGCTTGTCTCGAAATTTTCACACCTTTCTCGCGGATGGTCGTTATTCATCACGATTTTCACGCTTGCATTCCTCACGGTGGCTGTTACCAATTTGCTGCTGCCGGGCATCATCGAGCAAATGAAGTCGCTGGAGGTAGAGCTTCCGGCATCGATCGAACGGCTCAGGGCTTATTTACGGCAGTATTCGTGGGGCAGCGAAGTGCTGGAATATTTCCCGTCCTTTCGTGAACTCGCCGGCGAGTCGAATGCACTCCTCCGTCAGCTTACGGGCGCCGTTTCGGCGACGGTGTTTATCGTCCTCCGGATGGTCCTCGTCCTGGTAATCGGAATTTATTCAGCCGTCGAGCCGAAACTATATCGAAGCGGATTTCTCCGGCTTTTTGCGCCCCGGCATCACGAGCGGATCGAGCGGGTCCTTGCGGCGATCCACGACCGCATGTGGTGGTGGCTGGTCAGCATCGCGGGGTCGATGTCCTCCCTTGCGATCCTGACGTTTATCGGCCTTCGCATTCTCGATCTGCCGCTTGCGCTGTCGTTAGCATTACTGACGGGACTCTTAACATTCATTCCGAATTTCGGCTCGATCATCAGCGCGGTCCCGCCGGTCCTGATCGGGCTCATGGAAAGCCCCGGCAAGGCACTCGCCGTGATCGGAATGTATGTGGTGATACAATTTTTAGAGGCCCATCTCGTCACTCCCTTGATCCAGCGGCGCACGATCCGAATGCCACCGGTGCTCGGAATTGGAGCGCAGCTTACCTTCGGTATTATCTTCGGATTTTTGGGATTATTGCTTGCCGCGCCCCTGATGGCCGGCATCCTGGCCGTCGTGCAGAGCATTTCGAACGAGCGCGTCGTCATGGAAACCGCACCGCAGGCAAACGCGACATAATTTTTGTAGATTTGCAGAAGATCCTTCATTGCCATGTGGACAATATGCTCTATTGTCCTGTGCAGAAGATCCTTCATCGCCGATGTCGAATGAACAGGAGTGAGAACGCGTAGGATGGCCCGGAAGCAATCGCATTACCCCCGAAAACATTTCGAGTTGTTTCGTCCAAACGCCCGGACGCGCCTGCAAACGGCAGCGAGCCTTCTCGGCCTTTTGGCAGGAGTGCTGATGCTCCTCCATCTGTTTCAAACGACCGATTTTTCGGGCGTGCCCACGCTGCTGGCCCGGCTCGGCATGGGGACCGTCCTGCTTATTTTAATTCCCTATTCGATCGCCGCGGTCCTCGATACGATCTCCTGGCGCCGGTTGCTCTCGATGGGCGTGCGAAGATTTTCGTTCCTTCGGATCTTTCGGATCCGGACGGCGACCGAAGCCGTCGTGATCACGGTGCCGCTCGGCTCGATCATTTCGGACCCGCTCAAGAGCTGGATGTTGAAACGGGAAATCGGACTCGGCCTTTCGAGCAGCGCCGCCAGCATCGTGCTCCGTAAAACGTTCCTTGGGTTCTGCCAGGGATTGCTGGCGCTCTCCATCGCCGCCTTTAGCCTGCTCCGGCCCGCCTCGATCGCTTCGGCGGGATTCAGCACGAGCCTGATCTGGACCCTCTTCGGCGCGGCTTTCGGGATCGTCGTCCTGTATGGAACGGCCCTGGGGCTCCTGTGCAATCGATCGTTTATCGACCGGTTCCATCGGTGGCTCGCGCGGCTTCCGTTCCCAAGGATCGGCCGGTGGTTCGGGGAGAAGGAACCGCAATTCCGCGAATTTAACGCGCACCTCCGTTCCTTTTCGTTCCAATCGGTCCTGACGTTTATCGCGCTCTATACCTTTATTTGGCTGACCGAGAGCATCGAGACCTATATGATCCTCGTGCTCCTGGGAGCGCACATGACGTTCCCGGAAGCCTTCCTGATGGAAGCCGCGTGCGTACTCATGCGGACGCTGATGCCGATGGTCCCCGGCGGCATTGGAGTGCAGGACACCGGCTATGTCAGTATCCTGACGACCGCCGGTAATTCCGATTCGCTTGCCGCGGCGTTCCTTGTCTTAAAAAGATTCCGGGAAGTCTTGTGGGCGATCGTCGGGTATGCCCTGCTTGCAACTTCGCGAAAAAAAGCGCTCGCGCCGGACCGTTCGTCCGAACCGCTCCTTGCCATGGCCTCAGAACCGTAATGCAGACGCCTTTCCATCATCGGACGGACCCGCAGCCGCGAAAAATTCTATTTATTTGCGGTTCGATGAACCAGACCCTTCAGATGCATAAGATCTCGAAGGAACTGCGGGCATCCGTGCCGAACGACGAGCATTATTTTACGCCCTACTATACCGATGGCGTGTTAGAGCGTTTTCGGAAATGGAACTGGCTCGAATTCACGATCCTGGGGAGCCGCAGCGCGAACCGCGTCTTAGAATACTGTGAAAAGAACGGACTCGCGCTCGATTACCAGGGGAAAAAGAACGCGTACGATCTGGTCCTCACTTGTGCCGATCTTATCGTTCCAAGGAATATTCGGAGCCTTCCGATCGTGCTCGTGCAGGAGGGAATGACGGACCCCGAACGCTGGGTCTATCAACTGGTGCGCCACGTTCGGATCTTTCCGCGATGGGTCGCGAGCACGGCGATGATGGGACTCAGCGGATATTACGAACGGTTTTGTGTCGGCAGCGAGGCGTACCGTCAACTCTTTATTCGAAAAGGAGCGCCGGCCGATAAAATTGTTGTCACCGGTATCCCGAATTTTGACGATTGCGCACAGCACCGGGACAATGACTTCCCCTACCTCGATTACTTCCTCGTAACCACCTCCGACATGCGGGAAACATTTATGCCGGAGAACCGGAAGGAATTTATTTTAAAAGCGGTCCAATTAGCGAACGGGCGGCCAATCGTTTTCAAACTCCATCCCAATGAAAATTGGGACCGCGCGAAACGAGAGATCGAACGATATGCACCGGGTTCCATGGTCTTTACCGAGGGCAACACGGACCACATGATCGCAAACTGCTCCGGGTTCCTCACCCATTATTCTTCAACGGTCTATGTCGCGCTGGCGTTGGGCAAGGAAGTCCACTGCGACCTCGATGTGCAGGAACTAAAGGAATTGTTGCCGCTGCAACATCGAAGCGGCGCAAAAAATATTGCGAGCGTGTGTCTCGCATTGCTGAACAAACGAGAAGCTTCTGTTCCCACAATATCGTTTTCGCGTACTCGTCATCCCCTTCAATGGGTACGCGCATGGTATCGGGGATTCCGAGCATATTCGGAATAATGGCATGTTTTTGAGTACTGCGAGATGCGAAGGAAGACCTACATCGAAGGAGGGCGTATTCTGGTTGATGGCTTATGTTAGGTGAAGGCTGATTCTGAATAAGGACGGATTCTGAATGAGAGCGATTATTTGTATCCAGGCGCGGATGACCTCCTCGAGGCTTCCGGGAAAAGTTCTGATGCCGCTCGCGCACGCTCCCCTGCTCGAACGAATGATCGAACGCGTACAGGCCGCGCGAGTGGGCGCGAAGATCGTTGTCATTACGTCCCGCGACCGGGCGGACGATCCGATCGCCTCCCTGTGCCGCCGGCTTGGGATCGAATGTTTTCGGGGCCATCGGACCGACCTTCTGGACCGACATTATCAGGCCGCGAAGCATTACGAGGCCACGATCGTTGCAAAAATTCCGAGCGACTGCCCGCTCATCGATCCGAGCGTGATCGAAAACGTCTTTCGCGCATTTTATGAACACCCCTGCGATTATGCGAGCAATTTACATCCGGCCTCGTATCCGGACGGGAACGATGTAGAGGTCTTTACTTTCGATGCCTTGGAACAGGCGTGGAACGAAGCGACGCAGGACTTTGAACGCGAGCATACGACCCCTTTTTTGTGGGAACGCCCGGACCGATTTACGATCGTCAATCGCGCGTGGGAATCGGGCTTCCAGTACTCGATGACGCACCGATGGACCATCGACTATCCGGAGGATTTCGAGTTTATTCGAACGGTTTATGATTATCTTTGGAAACCGGAGCGACCGGTCTTCTCGATGAACGATATCCTCGTTCTCCTTTCCGAACACCCGGAGATCGAGAAGATCAACGCAACGTATCGGGGCGTCAATTGGTATCGAAACCACCTCGATGCCCTGCACACCATCGGCTCGAACGAAACCAGAACGTTACAGGACGAACTCACGTGAATCCATTATCGCAAAAGCGCATCGGCGAATTGAACGATCTTGCACTTCGGGTGCGAGAGCATATTATTCGAATGGCAACGGACGGAGGATGCTTCATTGGCGCATCGCTTTCCTGTGCCGACCTGCTGGTCTATTTATATAGCGAGGTCCTGAACGTTTCCCCGGACCGCGTTCACGATCCCGACCGCGATTACTTGCTGCTTTCAAAAGGGCACGATGTACCGGCATTATACGGTACGCTCGCCGAACTCGGTTATTTTCCGAAAGACCGGCTCAAAAATCATCTGCGGACGAACGATTCCATCTATTGGCATCCGAACCGCGCCGTGCCGGGCGTCGAATTTCATTCCGGTTCGCTGGGGCACTTGCTTTCCGTAGGCATCGGGATTGCTATGGACCTCAAACTTCGGAAAGCTTCGAATCGCGTTTTCGTTCTATTGGGCGATGGCGAACTGAACGAAGGGTCTGTATGGGAAGGAATGCTGACGGCGGCAGCATACAAACTCGATAATATGATCGCCATCGTCGATCGAAACGAGTTCCAGGCCAATATTCGGACCGAAGCACTCATTCCGCTCGAGCCGCTCTCGCCGAAATTCGAGGCGATGGGATGGAATGCCGTCCGGACCGACGGGCACGACTTCGAAGCCCTGCACCGCGCGTTTTCCGAATTGCCGAACGAATCGAAAAGATCGAACGAACCGAAAAAGCCGACCGTGATTATTGCCGATACGGTCCGTGGAAAAGGATTGCCAGGTATTGAACGACGGGCCGATCGCTGGTTCGTTAATTTTACGCACGATGAAATTCGAATGCTCCTCGAAGAGCTGCACGGGAACGCTCAGGCCCGGTTAACCTCCGATACCTTGATGGTGCGATGAAGACCTACGAAGAAGTACTCCAAGATTGCGCGCTCGCCGATGACCGGATCGTCGTCATGACGGCCGAAAATCGCGCCGCCATCCGAACCCTTCCACCGCAGCTCGGCGAACGGTTCATCGATGTCGGCATTGCCGAACAGACCATGATCGGTGCGGCCGCCGGACTTGCGCTGCGCGGAAGGATTCCCATCGTCCATGCGCTGGCGACCTTCCTCACGCTCCGGGCCTTTGAATTCATTCGGGACGATGTCGGTATTGCCGGACTGCCGGTGAAACTGGTGGGCGGAGTTCCCGGATTCCTTTCCGATGGCAATGGGCCGACCCATCAGGCGATCGAGGATATTTCGCTGATGCGGGGCATTCCGAATATGCAGGTCTTTGCGCCGGCGGACATGGACGATCTCGCCAGTACGCTCCCCACTATTTTAAATTCGCCGCACCCTTGCTATATTCGCTATCCGGCGTCCACGCCGACGCAGGTCGAGAGGACCGTGTATGACATCGGGAGATCGGAGCACGTCGCGAACGGAAACGATGTAACGATCCTGACCTACGGGTTCCTGCTTCGCGAAGCGCTGGTCGCGAAACGAATCCTCGAACAACACTCGATCTCCGCCGGCGTCATCGACGTTCGATGGCTGAAGCCGTTCGATTGGGAAGGCATTCTGCCTCTCGTCCGGCATTCGGGGCTTGCCGTTACGTTCGAGGACCATTTTTTGACAGGCGGGCTTTTTTCCATTCTTTCCGAGGCGCTCGTCCGCAACGAACTTTCCGTTCCCGTCCTTCCGATCGCGCTGGAAGAGCGATGGTTCAAACCCGGTCTGTTACCCGATGTCCTCGCGTTCGAGGGCTTTACCGGAGCTCATCTCGCGGAACGAATTCGAGCACGGTTCGATAAGCGGCCGTTATCGCCGAAGCGGACCGTTCATCAGGAAGCAGTCGGAATTGGCTAAAATTTCTAACCTTATGGCAAACACAGTTTCCTCCAATACCACCTACCCCGGCATTACGCATAGTAACGCTCTTTTTCAGCGCGCGACCGGGCTCATTCCCGGATATACGCAAACGCTTGCAAAGGGACCGGGGCAATACGTCAACGGGGTTGCGCCAAAGTATCTCGAGCGCGGGAAAGGTTCTCATGTCTGGGATGTCGATGGGAATGAATATATCGACTACAATATGGGCATCGGACCGCTCAGCCTCGGGTATGCCTATCCCAAAGTCGATGACGCCATTCGGCGTCAACTCGAGCTCGGAATTACGTTCTCGCAGCCGCACCGGCTGGAAGTCGAAGTGGCGGAACTGATCCGGGAGGTCGTGCCGAATGCCGAGATGGTGCGATACAGCAAGACCGGATGTGACGTTACGACGGCTGCCGTTCGCCTCGCGCGCGCCTACACCGGAAGAGAAAAAGTCCTCTGCTGCGGATATCACGGCTGGCACGATTGGTATATCTCCGTGACGGACCGAAACCGCGGGATCCCGAAGTCGGTCCGGGACTTAACCTATACGTTCAATTACAACGACATCCAATCGCTTGTGGACTCCATCGACGAAGAAACCGCCTGCGTCATATTGGAACCTGTCGTCTTCGAAGCACCGAGAGATAACTTCCTTCAAAAGGTCAAAGACGTGTGCAATGCGAACGGGACACTCCTGATCTTCGACGAAATGTGGACGGGCTTTCGCCTCGCCGTAGGCGGCGCACAGGAATATTTCGGCGTTCATTCCGATCTGCAATGTTTTTCGAAAGCGGTGGCGAACGGAATGCCGATCTCGATCCTGTCGGGCCGAGCGGAGATCATGTCGTTGTGCGAAAAGGATATTTTTTTCTTTACGACGTTTGGCGGAGAAGCGCTCTCGCTTGCGGCCGCAAAAGCGACCATCGAAGAGATCCGCGATCGCAATGTTCCCGAATATCTCGCCCGGCAGGGCCGAACGCTGATGAAGGGATATAACCACATTGCCGTCGAACTCGAAATGGCCTACACGCGGGCCTCCGGGATGGACTGCCGCTCCCTGGTTTCGTTCGATGCGTCCGCCGGGAATCCGCTGGAATTGAAATCGTTCCTGCAGCAAGAGCTGATCAAACGAGGTATTTTATGGAGCGGAATGCACGTCGTCTCCTTCTCGCATTCCGATGAAGACATCGCCTATACGCTCTCCGCGTATCGGGAAGTACTTCCGCTCCTGCGAGATGCCGTAGCGTCGAATCGCGTTCGCGAACGGCTGCTCGGCGAGCCGGTGGAACCGGTTTTTCGTAAAACGAGTAATTTTAACACAAAACCGGTCACGCGTACCGCGCTCACCGCTTGATTTGCCGAGCGATTGATTATAGATATGCCCATTGCGGAAATCCTATCTATGCCCGAAACCATGCACCGATCCGAGCCAGGAACCATGCTGGAATCTGAATCCGAACTCCTGCAGCAATTTTCCTTAGCAGGAAAAGTTGCGGTCGTGACCGGTGCGCTCGGATTGTTAGGCCGGGAGCACTGCATCGCGCTCGCCAGTGCCGGGGCGAACGTGGTCGCACTCGACCTGGACGACGATCGATGCGGGGTGTTCGTGTCGGAACTTTCGGAGCGATTTCAACGGGACGCGCTCGGAATATCGACCGACATCACCAGTTCCTCTTCACTCCGCGCGGCGGCGGAATATAGCCTGTCCGAATTCGGCCACGTCGATATCCTGGTCAATAATGCGGCCGTGAACGATAAGTTCGAGGACCCGGCCATGGCCGGTGAACTTTCACGATTCGAGCAGTATCCGCTCGAGGCCTGGGAGCGTTCCTTAAAGGTGAACGTCACGGGGACGTTCCTGCCCTCGCAAATTTTTGGTTCCGAAATGGTACGCGCCGGAAATGGGAGTATTATTAATATTGCCTCCACCTACGGCGTGGTTGCGCCAGACCAATCGCTCTATCGGCGGCCGGACGGTTCCCAGCCGTTCTATAAATCCCCTTCGTACTCCACGACGAAAGGGGCGGTCCTGGCTTTTACGCGCTATCTTGCGGCCTACTGGGGAACGGCCGGGGTCCGGGTGAACGCGCTTTCGCCCGGCGGCGTGGAAAACAGCCAGGAAGAATATTTCATAAAAAATTATTCGGCGCGCACCATGCTCGGTCGGATGGCGCAGCCCTCGGACTATCGCGGCGCACTCGTCTTTCTTGCGAGCGATGCTTCCCGGTACATGACCGGGGCAAACCTTATTGTCGATGGCGGCTGGACGGCATGGTAATACAATGAAAAAAATCACCGAAACAGAGGCGCGGAAACGAGCGAACCGGATCACGCTCGTCCTCACGGATGTCGATGGCGTCCTGACCGACACCGGGGTTTACTATTCCGGCGACGGCGAAGAACTAAAACGATTTAGCATCCGCGATGGCATGGGAATGGACTTATTGCGAGCGATGGGCATCGAGACGGCGATGATTACCCGCGAGGACTCGCCCCGCGTTGCCGCGCGATCGAAAAAACTCGGGCTTCCCTACTACTTCGCCGGTATCATGGATAAACGGGCGTTCCTTCCGGAACTTTTAAAAGCGACGGGCCGATCGGTCGAGGAACTTGCTTATATCGGCGACGATGTGAACGATGTCGATATCATGGCCGCGATTTCAGAACGCGGCCTTACCGGCTGCCCGCTGGATGCGATGCCCGCCGCCAAAGCCGTTGCTCATTACGTTGCCAAAGCGCCCGGCGGCCAGGGCGGATTTCGAGATTTTGCAGAGTGGATCATGAAGCATCGAAAAAAATAATTTGTCGTTAACGTTGAACGTCCTTGTCTATGTACATACCTGTTGTGCGTATTGGAAAGCAGTTTGTCGGCGATGGGGAGCCGGTGTTTGTCATCGCCGAGATCGGCATTAATCATAACGGCTCGCTCGATCTTGCGAAGAAACTGATCGACGCCGCCGTCGCGGCCGGCTGCGACGCCGTAAAGTTCCAAAAACGGACGCCGGAGCTGTGTGTGCCCGCCGATCAGTGGTATGCCGAACGCGAAACGCCATGGGGCCGCATGACCTATATCGACTACCGGCGCCGTGTGGAATTCGATCTCGCCGCCTACGCCGAGATCGACCGTTATTGCCGAGAACGAAAAATCCTGTGGTTCGCCTCGTGCTGGGACGAGCCGAGCGTCGATTTCATCGAAGCCTTCGACCCGCCGTGCTATAAGATCGCTTCCGCATCCGTCAGCGATCTTCCACTGCTCGAGAAGGTCCGATCGACCGATAAACCGGTCATGCTATCGACGGGAATGTCCACCATGGAAGAGATCGAAGCCGCCGTCGCCACGCTTGGAACCCAGGACCTCCTGATCGCGCATGCGACCTCGACGTATCCGTGCCCGGTCGAAGAACTGAACCTGCGAATGATCTATACCCTTCGAGACCGTTTTCCAACATGCCCCATTGGATACTCCGGCCACGAAGTCGGGCTCGCGCCGACCTGGGCGGCGGTCGCGATGGGAGCGAGTTTTGTGGAACGCCATATCACGCTCGATCGCGCGCTCTGGGGTTCGGACCAGGCGGCCTCCGTCGAGACGGTCGGATTCATCAAACTTGTCGAAAATATACGTGACATCGAGCGAGCCCAGGGCGACGGCATTAAGCGCGTTTACGAAAGTGAACTTGCGCAAAAAAAACGCCTGCGCCGCCAGCCTTCCATGCACGATGGGTTTGCGGCACCAGCGAAATAAGATCCATGGGTGATATTCGCTGGATCTCGACCGGAGCCATTGTTGCCGGAGCGCTGATGATTGTTGCGCTGGAACGTTGGCGCCCCTACGATAACGGCCAGCGTTTTTTACGCAAACAGTTCTTCAACGATCTGATCCTGTATGGGATCGCCCAAAGTTATGTTCTGGCCCTTGTGATCTCCTGGCTCCTGGAGCATATTCCCTATTTCACGCAAATCTCGAAGCTTGGAATTATTTCACCCTGGCCGATCGGGGCGCAGCTCCTTTTTTTCCTGGTCGAGCACGACCTCTATATTTATTGGTTCCACCGCTGGCAGCACCACTCCCCCGTGCTGTGGCGCATTCACGAAGCTCACCATGCAACGGACGAAGTCGATTGGCTCTCCGGCGCACGCTCGCATTCGATAGAAATCCTGATTAATCAGGGGATCGAATTCGGTGCGCTCATACTCTTAGGGGCATCCCCGGCGGTCGTCGTGATCAAAGGTGCCGTCGATGCCGTCTGGGGAATGTATATTCATTCCAATATCGACGCACATTCCGGAAAATTACAACGCGTCATCAACGGACCGGAAATGCACCGCTGGCACCATGCCACCGATGACGAAGCACACAATAAAAATTTCTCCACAAAATTAGCCATTTGGGACTGGCTCTTCAGGACCGCATATCTTCCAAAAGAACGAAAGCCTGCCGGATATGGACTGGGTGAACTGAATTTCCCGAAAAATTATTTCGCCCAGCACGCCTTCGCATTCCGAAGAAATTAATAGGTGAGCAGCACGCGCAAGGTGTCGTAGAGCGGGGTGCCGGCATTGCTCGGGGAGATACTGTCATGCGGAGTCGTCAGTGCGATCCAGGCAGAATCTTTCCCACTGCCGGCGGGCAACGACGCCGGGTTTACGAAGGCGCTGACATTATGGGTGCTGGAGTCCGGGAACTCCCCAATGGAGAAGTGGATGAGCGCCGTATCGCCCCCGTATCCGGCAACACTGAGCCGGAAGGAACAGCCGCAACTCAGGCCCAGGGATGCATTCTGCGAAGGGCTCGTCCGCGCGAGCGCGAGGCTCGATGGCGCGGCATTAAGCGTCACCGGCGTATTCGGTTCCGGTGGCGCCGTCGGAGCGCAGGAATTGGAACTTATCACAATCGCGGACAGCACCGCGAAACCCATCGCCCGTTCGAGTATTTTTCTCAAGATCATTCCGAATTGATTTTTCCCTGAATATGGATTTTTCTGCGTTTTAAGAGGTTTCCTTAATGAACAAGGATGACTTCTCATAGTTCACGGTGTTAACTTCTCATCGTTGGCTGTGTTTATAAAACGCCCCCACGGGCAATCGGTTACAAAATAATTTATGCCAGATCGCCTTTCATCTACCGAAATCGAAGAAAAATTACGATCTCTCACGGGATGGGCGCTGAATCCAACCGTGCCGCAGATCGAGCGAACGTACGTTCGAAAGAATTTTTTGGACGCGGTACAATTTATTCGTGAGATCGCCCCGCTCGCGGAAGAACGGGACCACCATCCCGATATCCTACTATCGGGATACAAGAACGTAAAGGTCATGCTCTCGACCCATTCCGCGGGCGGCATCACTCAAAACGATTTCGATCTCGCCGCTGCCATCGATAACATTCCTGCGTAATGCACATCAAGCTTTTCTTCTCCATCGCCCTCATTCTGTTCCTCGCGCGAAATTCTCATGCGCAGGACGAGATCGAGCATCTCTCGCCTTTCGCGCACGGCGCCGGACGGACGTATGCCCTATCGTCACGTGGCCTGGACGCCGTGGGGCTCAATCCTTCCCTTCTCGCATTCGGCACCGCCCGGCCGATTGAAATTACGCTGTTTCCGATATCCTCGTTTGGGATCGATAAGGGACCCAGCCTTTCGCAGATCAACGGGATTTCGCAGGGATTTCAGGGCAACGGGCTTTCTTCGACCCAGATTTCGAACACCCCCGATAGCATCTCCCAGGGCGATTCGACTCGGGAATCGCTCGCCAATCTTCTCGGAGGAAATAATCTTTCGAGTTCCATCGACTTGCGGGTGTTCGGGCTCTCCTATTATAATCCCGATTTTGGCGGCCTGGCACTGACGTGGACGATGCATTCGGCCCTGGAAGCTTCGATCCCGGATGCGCTCTTAAGCTACATTGGCGTGGGTGCGGCGGGGCGCCTCGCTCAAGGGTATCAGCTTTCCCCGCAAACGATAACATTGCAGGCCCTATGGTACAGCGAATACACGCTCTCCTACGGTCGAATGCTGATCGGGACGCAGGGTTCCTCGCAGCTTCAGTTATTGGGTGGAGTCGGCGTGAAGTATATAACCGGTATTGCCGCGTTCAACCTGAATCAGGGAATATTTTCTATTAACGAGCCGGAGCCGCAGGGCGGGCATTATGTCGTCAGCGTCGATTACCAGATGCAATCGGCCTATCCTAAAGAATTCAATTTCAATAATTTGCCCACAACGTTCTCCTTTAATCTTATTAAAAATGCTTCCGCGGGCAGCGGCTATGGCGGCGATATTGGGTTTACGCTCGGTGCGTTCGATAGCCTGCAGCGTTCGCCATGGGAATTTGCCCTGAGTGTTTCCGATATCGGCAGCATTCGATGGAATTCGAATGTCACCGTCCGGTCGGCCGATACGGTTCTTTCTCCGCTCACGTCCCAAAGCAATAAGGACACGATCAATAATCAACTAAAAGCGCTTGGCGGAAGGCTCGATACTACAGCCGGTTCTTTTACAACGCAGCTTCCCACGACGATCCATATCGCGGGCGCGCTCGACCTCTCGCAAATTGGTTTGTCGATGAGTAACGGTTCGATCACGGCTGCAGCCGAATATGCCCTCGGACTTGTCAATGTCGCCGGCGCTCCGACGCACGGAAGGTTCGGTATTGCTGCGATCCTCGACGAACCGGGAAGTGCCTTTTCCTACCGGACATCGCTTGGTTTCACGACTCAGGACGGCATAAGCGATCTGACTTTCGGGTTCGGTGTCGGATTCGGCAATACGATCTTACTCGATGCCGGCACGGACGGAGTCACCCAATTATTTAAGCAAAACGGGCATTCAGACTTCGTTTTCGGACTTAAAGTGCTTCTTTAATAAGCGCCTGTGAAGTGCTCTATTCCAATGGTATTCCCATCTTCGATCAATCTGCAAAAATAAACGCCCTGCGGCAGATTGACCGGTCGCCAGGATATCGAATGGAGACCTTCAGCGAGTATTCCTTCGGATAATGTGGCAATAGGTCGGCCGAGAATGTCCGAGATCTCAATCGAAGTTTCTCCGGCTGAAGCCAGCGAAAAACTTATCGCATAGGTCTGCATCGTTTTAGCAACGAGCAGGTCGGAATGCTGTGAAATCGAAGCAGGCTTGACGTCCAGTACCTTCGGAAGCGAACCGTCCAACAGCCAGTTGTGCGGATCGAAGACCATACGATTCACCGGTCTCTCGAAGGAAAATGCAAACGGTTTAAGCAGGGCGTCGTCCCATACTTCGACGGTGGTATCGATATCGGGCCCGATAAATTCGAGTTCGATCGGCATGATGAACAGCGGACTCGTTGGCGACGAACCGGACTGGGAGATTGCGACCGAGGGATGAAGGCTCTCCGAATTGTTCCATGCGACATCGTAGATCGGATACCCGTCGCCGTATATCCACTCGTCAAAAAACCACTTCATGTCGCGCCCCATGGAACGTTCGATGGAGGCACGCAGATCTTCGGTCGAAGCGACTCCATACCGCAGGGGACCCGAAACATACTCCCGAAGGCACCGGAAATATGCGGAATCGCTCCCAAGAACGAAATTCAGCATGTGGAGCACCATCGCGCCCTTCCCATACACACGGCGGCCATCGAACGCATCGTAGGGTAGCGCACTATCGGGAGTATAGACCGACCCGCCCGGATTCGAGGTCACAAAATTCTCGGTGATCTTCACGACCGAATCGAACGGAAGCGAATAATGCGAATATTTTTGGAACAGGTCCGCCGTGTAGGTCGCAAATCCTTCGTTCAACCAGCAATCGTTCCACGTCTTACAGGTGACCGCATCGCCAAACCATTGGTGCGCTGTTTCATGGGCTACTAAGTTGGTGTCGGCGTCGTAACAAAAAGAGAGCGTCTCGTTTTCCATTCCGCCGCCAAGCCATTGCAGGAAACCGTACTTCTCTTTTTTAAAGGCATACGGCCCGAACCACTTCGAATAAACATCGAGCAACGTATCGATCAGGACCAGCGAACGGGGCATCGTGTCGATCGAATTGGGAAACACATAATCCAATATCCGCATGCTGTCCCCATCCGCCCAATGGTGCCAATATCCGATCGTGTCGAATATGGTGCAGACAAACGCGATCAGGTAATGATCGATCGGATACGACTCGTGCCAGTAAAACGTCGTCGTCGAATCACGATCGACCGTTCTTAAGAGAATGCCGTTGGAACCTATCGAATTTGGCTTTGGGCATGTCAGTACCAGGTCGGCGGAATCGAGTTTGTCGGCCGGGTTATCTTTGCAGGGCCACCAGTCCTTTGCTTTATACGGTTCGCTCGTCGTCGATGAATACGGAATCCCCGGGTGAGGCCAGGTCTGCGTAGCATGGATATAGCCTCCACGGTCCGAATACCCATGATAAAAAATCACGACATCGAAGGGCTGCTGCGGCGCGTAATTGTGGTTGAGCGTCACGAATAATTTGTCCCCGAGATGATCGTACACCGCGGCCAGACCATCGACGAAGACAGAATCGACCGAAAGCATCGGCGTGAGGCTTAACTGGACCGTCCGGTCGGGACGAAGGGCATTTGCCCGAGCGAGAAGTTCCGCAGACCCTGCGAGGGATTCGGTATCGGGGCGCACGGAGAGCGTCAGTTTGACGTAATGGACGTCGAAAGAAGAATCGTTATCGACAACGACCGTATCGGCGGCAGGATTGGCAAAGGCCAGCCGCGAAAACAGCAGGAAAAGACACCCGAGCGCTATTCGCATGCTAATCAAAGCTTCCGGCAAAAAAAATAATTCAGTGAATTTCGGACGGTAGATTCCTGTTGCTTACCTCTTATGATTTCTGACCCGCTCGATTATGGCGCCTTTCTTCCCTTCGTTCGAGACAACGAAACGTTCGTCCTGACGACTCACGTCAATCCCGATGGGGACGCACTCGGTTCGGAGATCGGTTTCGCCGAATGGCTGCTATCCCTCGGAAAAAGCGTACGTATCGTCAACCACTCGCCGACGCCATATAACTACACGTTCCTGGACCGCCCCGATCCCCTCGTCCAGCAATTCGACGAAAACGTACATACGGCGATCGTTCAAAATGCCGATGTCATTTTCGTTCTGGACGTGAATGACGCCGACCGGACCCGTTCCCTTGCAACGCTTCTCGAACAGAGCCGACACCCGGTCATCGTGATCGACCATCACTTAAATCCAAAGCCGTTTGCCACGCATTACCTCATCGATACCGAAGCCTGCTCTACCGGAGAGCTTATTATGCGCCTCATCGCGTATGCAAAACCGATTTTAGGGGGAGAAATCTCGAAAAAAGCGGCGACGGCGTTGTACGTCGCTATCATGACAGATACCGGAAGCTTCCGCTTCCCGCGAACGACCGCTGCCGTTTTCCGCATGTGCGCCGACCTGATCGAATTGGGATCGGACCCCGTGATGACCTATAATGAAATCTATAATACTTCCCCGCCGGGGCGCCTTCACCTGATCCGCGATTCGCTGACCTCACTCGAATATCACTACGATGGCCGCGTAGCGGTGCAGGCGGTCCAGCAGTCCCAACTGAAAGCGGCAAACGCGCTCGAAGAAGATGTGGACGGTTTAGTACAGCTCCCCTTTCAGGTAAAAGGCGTCGTGCTTTCGGTATTCCTGTTGGAACTTAAAGAGGGATGGAAAGTCTCGGCGAGGTCGAAGGACAACGTCTCGGCCGCCCGTCTTGCACAGAGCTTCGGCGGAAACGGACATTTCCATGCCGCCGGCGCGCGCGTAAAACCGGGACCCTCGTTCGGTGACATGATACAAAAGATCGTCGAAAACGCCGGCACCGTCCTCGCCGAAGCCAACGCCCTCACGCCCGAGCCCGCGTAACACGCCACGCATGTAACAAAGCCCTCAGCAAGCATGTAGCATAGCCTTCAGGCTGTCCCCGGCCTTTAGGCCGCGAGGCCGACCTGCCGGCACTACAAAGCACTCCAGTTTCTCAAAATTGGCGTTTATTACAGACGAACACCTAAGGAAGCTTCCACAATTCGGAATAATACACATCCGATTCCCCGCTCGCTCGGCATCGCGATCGGCGTTTGGAGCGTCAATCTGCGACGTGTTCGTGTGGAGCAGTAGATAGCTGTCCCTTTATTTGAGCAGATAGATTGATCGGTTGTGCATCCCATCAAGTCCCGAAGGGACGCAGTACCCGCAGCCCGGGGTGGAGCGAAGCGGAACCCTGGGTAATGATACAGTTACCAACCCTAAGCCCTGAAAGGGCGATGTGAACGCCGAATTTTACAACGACCTTTCGGGCTTTGGGTTTGAATGGACCTTGATCACGCCCGGCGTGAATACAATGATCGAGTTAAACAGACTCAATGGAGGGAGCTTTTGCAGAAAGCGACTCCGCTTGAGGATGAAGTTCCGCTTTCCGTCGACTTTTTGTTTTCTCATGCCGACTTTTAAATTTCTTTGAGTATTCTCGCAATATGGCGATGTCGGATAGGATTTCACTCGGAGAAGGCCTTGCATCGTGCAAATCTTTTGAGCGATCATGTCCCCTAAACCATTTACTTGCTTTAGAATAATTTAAATCGATTAAATTGAAGTCGCTGCTTTCCACGTCTACTTCAATTAATTTCATCGGTTGAACGCTGTTTCGATACCGGCACACAACCTTATAAAGCAAATCATCTTCAATGCATGATTCCCAGCATTCCCGCAGCAAGCCGTAGATAAGCGCAGCTTTCTCATTATATTCTTCCCTTTCATCGAGATAGAGGTGCTTAATTTTGTGAACCCTTTCTTCTAACATCTGACATCGTTGCGTAACAGGAAGACCAGACCACGGAGCGCCCTCAGTTGAAATCCCTGAATTTTTGCTGTCACGTCTAACAGAGTGAACCACCATATTAATGGAAGTTCCAGCCTTTGCAAAGTTTTCTTGAGCGTCACGCAATTCCATCAAGAAGCCGATGTTATGGGTAAAAATTATTACCTGCCTTTTAGCACCTTCTTGAACTAATCTTTCTGCTATCTTCGAATAGTAAATGTGATCCAGTGATGAAGCTGGATCGTCTAATACAATTGGATTCGAATGTGGAGCAAGCTTTAATTCTGAAAGAAATCCCGCAATTCCAATAACTCGAGATTCACCTTCACTAAGAACCTTTGATAATGGATTGTGAGTAATTGCTCCTTGCAAAACCAGCTCATGCAAAGTCTCGCCCGATGATCCTTTGGCTTCAAAAGATATCGGAAGACGCTTTTCACTGTCAAGAAACTCGAGTTCAGACTTGAATGCATCCTTCAGCTCTGGTGTAAGATGCCGCGCAATGATTTGCTTTCCTTCGTTGGTTATTGATGTGGTTTTTAGCAATGAAGCAGCTTTTTTTAGAGAAGCATTTTTTCTCAATATTTGAACATGCAAAATCACATCTGCCTTTCTTCGAAAGAGTGCTTTTCGTGATTTTAATTCTCTAATTTCGTTTGAAAGTTTGAGATATTCCTCGGGTTTTGCTGCTTCGGTTATTTCTGTAATCTTATTTTTAATCCCCGATGCAATAGACTGAAGTGAAGTCGCAGGAGAAATGGGCCAGTCATCCATACTAGCTTCTTCCTCTTCATTGCGTAACAGTTCCAACGCATGGTTCTTAATTTTAGTTATTTCATTATGAAAAGCTTTAAACATCTCAGAAGCGTCATTACTGAATGTTTTTAATTCGTCACATAGAGAATCCAATGCTTCGTTTGAAAGCGGATTCAATTTCGTAAGTTGCTCGAGAGTGGATGTAATCGCATTACGCTTAGATTCGAGAATAGTACTCGTGCTATCCTCCATAAATCGCTTGAATCGTTGAAACCGATCAATTGCCTGGTCGCTTAATGGCTGTTGGCATAATACGCATAGGGCGCCTATTGAAGTGTTTGGAAAGTCTTCACCCGGATATGCGATATTTTCGGAATATGCTTTTGCAGCTTTATAAAGGAGTTCCCATTCGTTTGTTGAAGCGACTCCATTTAGTGAATCACGAATTTCTCTTTCTGATACAGCAATACGATGCGCTTCTTTTGCTGCTTTTAGTTCTACCAGAATATTCTTGATTCCGTGATTGCTCAGCTTTCTGCATGAGGCAGATAGCGATTCCGAGCCTGAAGCAGCATTGAAAATTCTTTGAGCAACTCTTTCGAGTTTCGAAGCCTCTTCGATTGCTTTTTCAGGTGAACTTTTACTTGCAAGCTCAGTTTTTGAAGTTAGGATTTCTTCCTCAACATCACTCCACGTGCAAGCAGTCGCTATCTGTACTGGAGTGGTGGTTTCTGACAAATCATTTAGAAATTCAGCTGCTTTTGTCCCTGCTACAATCTCGTAGTCCTGAATTTGATCAGGAACTGAAATTTCGTTTAGTACTAATGAGCGCACCTTAAGAACGACTTCAGCTAATTTCCCAAATATATCACAACCATATGGCAAATAACTTATTTCGTTCTTTTCGTCCGTTATCACACGTGCACAACGGCCATCGAATACACTTATATTTGTGAAAATCGGGTCGGGTTCAACTCCTTGAGTCCAACGGATGTCTTTCAGCGTTCCATCATGCTTAATATTCAAAATAGCGGAAGGGATCAAACCTTGGCTGGGTACAAAAACATTAGGCAAAATAAGTTCCTTATCCCTTGCTTGACAAGCCAGTTTTAAAATTCGAGCGTATCCTGATTTCCCAGATCCATTTTCCCCATATACAACTGTAATACCATTTTCGGCAAACGATTGCTTTTGATCACTTTTAATTATGTTAACGTTTCGCACATTTTCAATTGAAAGTAATCGAAGGTCAACTTCTTGAGACGGAATTCCCGATACAGTTCCTTGCGAGGGGGGTATCGATTTTAGAGAAGTCGGCTGCATTAGTATGCTTAATTCTTGTTTCGCAAGCACAAGAATTTCGGAATAGTCTTCCTCAGACAATGGGCGATCACCTGCAGAGAGCAGTCGGCGTACAGCGTCGGCTTGCCACTTCGGAAGTGACTTTCTCGCCCAAAAAATAATATCATCAATTGCAGCCATGACCCTATTTCGCGATTATGTATTAAAGCCAACCCAAAAATACGAAATTTCCCCTAACCTTGCGGGAATTATGCGCGGTGAACGGAGTACATGGGCTTGATGTCCCGCCCGCCATGGCAGTGCTCCCGAAGTGGTACTTCGGCTTTTGGGACCGAACTATCATTTCGGTCCACACTGGTAATTGGAGCGGGCCGTCGTGGGCTATTGAAAACAGAACTATCTTCGCATTCGTATGCTTTTACCCGTATGGATTTTTTAGTAACGGTGGACGACAGTCTTGCCACTTCTTTCCTTCAACTTATGAAAAATATTCGGCGAGTGAAGATCGAGCGCGTTTCGCCGGAAAAGAAAAAGCTGATACGTGAAATCAAGCGATCGATCGAAGAAGTAAATGCTGCCGACCGTGGCAAACTCCGATTGCGCCCGGCACGAGACCTGCTCCGTGAACTTTAATGTAACTACAACGCCAACATTCGACCGTCAGGCGAAATCGTTGGGACCGAAATATCATTTCGGTCCACACCTTAATTGGCGCAGGCCGTTACGCCTGCACTTAGCCCCGCTCCTCGTCCCGCTTCCGGAGCAGCGGCGTCTCACATCACGTCAATCCCCTCACCGCCTGGAATACCTGATCGACTTCGATGGCTCGAATACACAGGAAGTGTTCCGCGGGGTCCTGGCGGTAGCAGGTTAGGGGTTTCGGGGAATAGACAAAGCAAGGGCGGCATTCGATGCCGGTGTGAACGATCGTGTAGCGCGTTTTCCATGGATGGACGTAGGTCTCGTTGGTCGGGCCGAAGATAGCGACGGTCGGCAACCCGAGGGCTCCCGCAATGTGCATCAGCGAGGAGTCGTTAGAGACAAATAATGTGAGCGCCCGCATGATCGCTGCGGAGTCCAGAATACTTTTTGTTTCGACCGGAATAATGGCATTCCCCGCTTTTTGCCGTATGATCGCATTGGCGTCTTTGTCCTCCGGCCCTCCGAAGAGCAGGACCTTCATGCCAAGTTCATTCGTAAGTCGAACGGCTAACGCCGCAAATTTTTCCGGTTCCCACCGCCGCCGTATATGGTTCTTGAACAAGGCGGTCCCCGCATGGAACCCGACGAGGGGCATCTCCTTCGACAAGTGGTGCTCGCGCAGCCATTCCTCGCGGAAGGCTTCGTGCGAGGAGGCGATGTTGAGCCGTAGCGCCGGCAGGAGCTCTTCTTTTAGTTCCTGCCGGATGCCGAGCAGCGAGAGCAGCCGGACATTCTCCTCGACGCAATGGAGCGTATCGTCTTCGAGAAGCGTCTCGGTGTTGAGCCAGCTCAAGTTCTGGGGATCGCGGCGGCGGTATTTTATTGCAAGGCGGCGTTTCGCGCCGATCAGGAATGCAATGAAATTATATTCCCGCCGATTTTGGGGATAGACATTGATCGAGACATCGAAACGAAGCGTTCGAAGATCGGAAACGAATTTCAAAGCCCCCGATTTCGATGCATTCAAAAAATCGTAGTAGTGGACCCGGTCGATGAACGCATCGTGCTCGTACATCTCCTTCGTGCTCGAGAACATGATGAAGGCATGGATCTCGGCATCGGGTCTTGCCTTTCGGAGCAATTCGATCATCGGCGTGGCAAGCAAGGCATCGCCAATTCCGGGCAGAGCGAGCACTAAAATTTTTTCTCTCGCCATGATCGTCAAATCGAGTCCGATGTCACGGTCTTTTGTTTTGTGCGCCGCTCCTGAAAGACGACGATACCGAGGCCGCCAAGAGAGACGAGGAGCGTGAGGACCGTAATAAGGCTCCCCGCCGCAAACGCACTCGACTCGTAGTGGAGCGTCACCGTATGATGACCGGCGGGAACTTCAACCGCCCGCAGGGTCGTAAAAGCACGATATAGTTTTGCCGGCCGGCCATCGACGTAGGCCCTCCACTCCGGATAATAGATCTCGGAAAAGAACAGCATGGCGTTCGAAGCCGTGGTCACGGACGCTTCGATACGATTGTCGCCATAATACGCGATCCGGGCCGTGGCGGCCGGATCGGCCGGTCCCAGCGGCCGCTCGAGCGGCTCTTCGAGCAAGATCCGATCGCGGTAATCGTAACTCGAATCCATTTTTAATCTTTGCAGTGCGGCGGAATCGGGAAGGATATCCGCCGTATAGTATAGCTTGATGCGCGGCATGTAGTTCGGGCGCATTCCAAAGCCTGGCGAGGGGCCATTCGTGATGGACCACTTCACGTTCATCAGGTCCATGCTCGCTTCCGAATTAGCCATGTCCGGGAACACCCGCTGCAGGACGAGCGGGTCGTATCCCTCGATGAGTTGAATCCGGTCGTAGGCTCCCTGATTGCGCTTCAGGAGCATTTCACTTCCCAGGCGCGTACGCGCACGGCTCAATTCTTTTTCTTCGTCCTGCTTCAGCATCGTGACGAGTTCAGGCTGCTGGCGGAATGCATCACGCGGGTCTTCCGGTGACGCGTTCAGCGACATTCCATACGAACAGAGCTCGATAATCGTCGTAGCGATCGCAAGCCCGGCAAACAGTTGACCGCGTAACTTCCCGAAATAATGGAGCCCGGTAAAAACGATCAGCGCAAGCACGGGAAACGTCGCAAGACTGGCAGCCCACGCGATGGACTCATCGGCCCCTTCGGGCGCCGTCTTAAGAAATGACGTTGCATGGAACATCCCGGCGATCGCCAACAACCACGGCAGGACGAGAACTACCCGGGCCACAATGCCTTTGCCGCCTCCCCACTTTTGTTCGTTCGCCCGAATGGCGTGCGAAAGCCCAATGCCCGCGAGCGCGCAACTCGAAAAGCTGAAGAGCACCATCATTCTCGCCGGCGTTCGGAACTTATCGAACAACGGGAGCTGGAAGAACAGCCGGTACAGAAAAAAGTGATCGCCCAGCGCAAACAAGACCGCAAGGAGCGCCATGCCGGCAAGGAACGGAACGTACTTCGTTTTCCGGAACCCCAGGGCCGCCATGATCGCAAAAAAGAGCGGCAGGATGCCAATATAGATCGCGGTCTCCCAGGAGAGATAATAGGGGCCGTTCCAATACGGTACTTTGGCATCGCCGGCGCCATTCGTAACGCCGAACAAGCGTGGCAGCACAAGGGTCAGCACATGCCCCCACGTCAGGGAACCATCCAGCGACTTTTCATAGGTGATCGTTTCCCGGCGCGAAAGGTTTGCAAGTTCCTGGGACGGAAGGAATTGGATCGCAAAGATCCCAAATCCGATCGCAACAGGTAATGCGATGCGGACGATCGTCTGCCAATCGATCGGGCCGCTCTTCTGACGGGCGCGATGGACGATCTCATAGACGGCGAGCAACGCAAGAAAAAACGTAAAATAGAGCGTCGACTGCGGGTGTCCCGCCAGGTACATCGCTCCGAGAAATAGTCCCCCGACGATCGCGTGCTTCCAGGAATCGAATCCGCGAATAAAAAAATAAGCAACAAAGGGAAAAAGCGCAATATGATAGACGATCATCTGATGGATCGATTGCGCCGTAATGTATCCTCCGAATCCGTACGCGATCCCGGCAAATGTGGCCGACCAGTCGTCGATAGCAAAAATCTTTTTTGCGAACCAATACATCCCAAAGCCGGCAATTGTAAAATGGAGCAGGATGAACCACTCCATCACGATCGGCGAAAGATGTCCGCCCGAGACAAACAGCGATTGCAATAAATTAAAAGGATACCAGAACGCGACCTGCACATCGGCCATGAAGGGCATCCCTGCAAAGACGTAGGGGTCCCATTGCGGTAACACTCCCTGTGCAAGCGAACTCGCCGCCAGCGTTCGAAACGGGAATTCCTGTTCCACAAAATCTTCCCATAAGAACTTAGCTCCGAAAAGAATATCGGAATGGAACACAAGCGTAAGGGCCAAAAAGAAGAGCAGAATATACCACGGCGAAAACGCGCGAAGGGTGGCGGGTTTTTTCAAGGCTTCTGCTCGCTGTTGCCGCTTCTTCGACAAAGCTTGCGAAGGCACGGAGGAATTTGGTGATTTACGGATGGTCTTGGTTGCCATATTCGAGATCGTCCCGAAGGGACGCAATAAAATAGCCGGTGACTTCAGTCACCGGATGGCCGGCTCCTTTTCGATTACGAGTCCCGAAGGGACGTTAGAACTATCTTCCATCCACTGAAATAAGTAGGCTTCATTATAAACGATTCCAGTCTTATTCAGAATCCGAACAAGTTCAATTCGAAACGGTTGGACCGCATGATGTTCTTTTTGATGCGTGACAGAGTGCATCACTCGATTTTTTTCTGAAGAGGAATGTGAAAACACACCGTATCCCTCCTGCCATTCGAAGTGGCGCTGAACGAAACCGCGCTCGTTTATAAATCGAGAACTATTCCCTTTCACTAATTTTATGAGGTCGGCGGTAGCTTCTGTCGGATGCGCGCTGACCAAGAGATGCAGGTGGCCTTCGACACTTCCGATGGCTAATTGCTTGCTTTTGGTGTTATTGAGAATTCCGTGAATGTATTTATGCAAGTCTTCACGAAAATCATCGCGCAATCTATTTTCGCGTCCCTTCGGCGCGAAAATGTAATGCAGAAGGATGTTTGAAAATGTAGAAGCCATTCCTCGGCGTATTTTCTATCGTCCCTTCGGGACTCGGATGTTCACGATTCTCCTACATCCGGTGGTTAAAACCACCGGCTATTGATATTTCGTCCCTTCGGGACTGTCTCTTTCCTACTCTCTATAAATCCGCGGCTAAAAATCATTGCTATTTCCGTGCTTCGGAACTGTTAAAAGTCTATCGATCGTGGCGGTGCAGGTTTCGGATACGAAGCAGTTCCCAGAACATTTTTGCCGAGTCGGTCAGCGCCCCGACCGTCGATCGTTCATCGTTATACCATTCGATGGCAATCTCGCGAATGCGATAACCGTAGCGCCGGGCAAGATAAAGGATTTCCACGTCGAAGGAAAACCCATGGACCTGCTGCCTGGAAAACAGGATCTGCGCGGCATCGCCGCTAAATCCTTTGAATCCACATTGCGTATCGCGGATCCCGCGAAATACGAAGAGCTGGACCAACACGTTATAAAATCGGCCCATGGCTTCGCGATACCACGGTTGATGCTTCTTCACGAGCACGCGTCCGTCGGCGGCACGCGACCCGATCACCACATCGTACTCCCCGGAAGCAATGAGCGGAATGATCTTCGCGATCTCCTTGATCGGCGTTGAAAAATCGGCGTCGGTAAAGATCCGGATGCGGCCGCGCGCGTCGAGCATGCCGCGCTTTACCGCGGCGCCTTTGCCGCTGTTCGTTCCCAGCGGGATCACGCGTGTCGCGATGCGTTCCAGCGTGCCCGGCTTTTTCGCGAACACCTCTTTTACCGCATCGATCGTACGATCGCTCGATCCATCGTCGACGATAATAATCTCTGCATCGTAGTCCGTATGCTCGAAGTACGCATACGCCTTCTCGATCGAAGGCCCGATGCGGTCGGCTTCATTATACGCCGGAATAATTAGTGAAAGGAACACTCGTGGCGATGGAGAGCCTATTTTTTGTCCGTTCGTTGCGCGGCATTCGGCCCCGTATTGGGAGCCGCCGGGTTCGTATTACCGGAAACCGGGGGCGCGCCGGGAGCCGATGCTTTCAGCGTATCCGCCATGCCGAGCGAGGCCGCAAGTGCATCGCGCTCCTGGCGAACGGCATTCAATTCGCTGCCAACGCCCATCTGCGCGAGCTGCGCATACTTGGTGAGTATATCGTTCAGCTTCGCCAAAGCCTCCTTTTTCTTTCCTTGTTTTTCGAGTACCCGGGCATCGATCTGCGACAAGCGAAAATCGACATACAGTTGGTTCCCACCTTCGGTCTGCGACCGGAGCGTGGAAAATACCGATCGCGCCGAATCGTACATTTCCGCGCTGATGTAGAGGTCGCCCTTTCGGAACTCATTTTGGAGGTATTGATCGCTCCCGACCGCTCCCTCGTCCGTACCGGACGCGCTGAGTATCATGGCGGCTTTCCGGATGTACTTCTGAGCCATCGGGACATCGCCGGTGATCTTGTAGAGTTCTCCGGTCTCTTGTAAGATACCGACCGACTCCTGGACGTTATCCGTCCAATCGATGAGGTCGATCGGCAACCGGGCGCTGAACGTATCGAGCGTACGGCGCGCATCGGCCATCTGATTGTGATTGATATAATAATTGGCGAGCCGTCCGTACATCTCGAAATAGGTGGTCGTGCCGTATTGCTCGTCGAGGCCGCTCCGGTTCGATTTGGGATCGCGGAAACTATTTAAGAGCATGGCGCGGTACGGGCGGTCCTGCAGCGCCGGCGTGGTCTGGAACGCGATCTGACGGTATAACGGCTCGTTGATATCGCCATCGAAAAGCTGGTGCGGCGCCGGGTGTTCCGTGGGAACGATACGAGCGACGAGCCCTTCGAAGACGCCGTGATTGTCGAGGCCGGTCCAATAACTCGGCGGAAGGCCGATCGCAAAATAGATCGGCCGGTCGTTAATGTTGTTCACCACGATATCCCTCACCAACTGATCGGCAACTTCATAGACGAATTGCGATTTATCGTATGGATCGGTGTGCTGGGAAACATATTTCCAGCTAAAGGTATAGGGCTGGGCAACGCCGGTGAACTTTTGCATGGCGGCCGCCGAAACGTTCACCGTCACCATCGAGGGCGGCGCGACCTGCATGTGAATGCCCTGCTGGGTCTCGTCCTCATGGGCCAGTTGCTCTTCCGTAAACGAGGGCAGGTTGACCGTCTTCGCTCCGAACGGGTGGTCGTCTTTGAGCTGCTTGACATACCATCCCATATTCCCGAGCGATAAATTCACAATGCGGACGTCGGTGCGAACATGGTACATGTCCTGGATCGCCCAGAGCGGGAACGTATCGTTATCGCCGGCCGTGAAAAGGATCGCGTCCGGTTCGCAGCTCTGAAGAATATTATAGGCGTATTCCAGCGGGACGTTGTTGTGTTCCCTCGAATACTCGCCCCATTTGGAAGCCTGCTTGAAACTCTGACCGAAGAGCGTCATCCCCGCAAGGCCAAGGCATTGGTTAAGGGGAATGAGGACCACCGCGAGGGCAAGCGTGCCGGCTAAGACCCCGACGGGTCCGGCACCGCGCAGGACGGGAACGGTCTCATCGGGCGCTTCGATCACTTCCCGATCGTTCGGTCCGGCATTCTGGAGCGGCAGGTTCTGCTTTTTCGCAAAACGAGCGCGCAGATACTCCATGATCCCGCTCACGCCGATGCCGATCCACATGGCATAGACCCAGAACGAACCGACATAGAAATAATCGCGCTCGCGCGGTTGCGCGTCCTGCTGGTTCTGGTACCAGGCCGTAAAAATTCCCATCAGGATGAACGCCGCGAGCATGGCGAGCGCTCGCTTGGGGTCTCGCCGGAAATGCCAATAAATTCCGAATGCACCGATGATAAAAGGGATGCCCAGCGTTTTTGTCCAGTCGGTACCGGCGTCCTGCACGTCCTTGGCGCGGCCAATGAAGTTCCAGAGCAGGTATCGGATATACATGTGGTCCGTCTGGTATTTCCAGAAAAAGTCGGCCGAGCTCGTATATTTCGTTTCATCCCAGGTCGGTGCGTGCATCGGATCGTCCTTGATACCGGGATCGTCATTGCGGCGTGGGAACTCGCGCGCTTCGCCATACTGCTGGCGGGAAATATATTCGTACAGTCCGTCATGCCCATGGGACTGAGCGAAGGTCGAGGGATGGTGCTGGTCCATCGGCGGATTTTGCGAGCCCCGCACCATCACGAACGCATAGGTGGAATATCCGAGTAGCAGCAGCCCTGCCCCCCAGAGGATTAATTCTGCAAGTTTTCTATTATTGTTCCAATAATAGATCACAAACCCGATCGAGGCAATAGCCGAGAGCCATGTAAACAGCCCCTGCTTCGAGCCTCCGAGCCATCCGACAAGGCCGGTAAGCACGACCAGGAAAATAAAGAGGAATGCCACTACGCCCGTAAGCACCATCTTCATCCAGCCTTTAAAATCGAGCTTCGACCAATGCTTGTAGTAAATGAGCACCCAGATCGGGAAGAAGGCAAGCATGGACATTTGGTGCGCACCCATCGAAAGACCGATGAGATAGAAAATAAACAGAAGGTATTTCTCGCTGCCGCGATCGGACGCACGTTCGTTCCAGATGAGGCCGAGCCAGATAATAATACTGATAAATAAAAGGCCCGGCGAAAAGACGATAAATTCGTTCGAATTGAACCAGACACTATCGCTCCAGGTGAAGGCAAGCGCGGCGACAAACGCACTGCCGTAATGCAAAATGGCGTCGGAAACGGACTGCGGATTTCCACGCCACATTCTGATGATTCGGACCGTCGAAAGATACAGGAACATCGAGGAGAGTGCGCCGAAAATCGCCGAAAGAGCATTGCACCGTGCTGCCAGGTCGGACATAGGAACGATAAGCTCGGCAAAACGGCCCATGAGCGTCCATAGCGGTGCTCCCGGAGGATGGGAAATGCCCAGGGTAGCGGCAGCTCCTAAGAATTCACCGCAATCCCAGAACGGGATCGAAGGCTGCATGGTCGAGAGGTACGTAAACGCTGCAACGAGGAAACTAAGCGCTGCCAGCGCGTAATGAATACGTTTGGTCTGCATCGGTTCGAATAAAATGAATGGCCTCCAGCCGAGGCTCTCCACCTCTAAAAAAACGAGGGCGTCTAAGAACTGATTCGAAGCTCGGAAAGCTCCTGAAATGCCGATTTTTAGTCGTTATCGCCGGCTTGCCAGCGAGTCCGCATCCGCATGATTTTTAAGGTCCTGAAGCTCGGCGCTTCGGTTTGGCGAGGGACCGTAGGCGGCGAGCAATTCTGAAAATAAGCGATAGGCAGAGTCGTACTGCTTTTCGGACTCGAGTTTCCTTGCTTCGCATTCCTCGAGCTTCAGGTGAAGAAATGCCTGCTCTTCCGGTTTCGATTGCTCGTTCAGGACCTCGAAGTCCCGACGTGCGGAGTCGAACGCTCCGGCGCGCATTTCAAGATTTCCCAGTTCGTAGCTCGCCTGGAAGCCACTCTGGCTTTCGCGGGAATCGGGATTTGCAAGCTGTTCCTTTAAGCCTTCGGCACCACGCGCGGCGTACCGCTGCATGACGGTCCAGTCGCCGCATTTGTCCGCAATGTCGGCGGTAAAAGAAGCGAACGAATAATCGAACGGGACGCGGGCAAGGGGAATTCTGGCTTCCATCGTGTCGAGCGCGCGCCTTGCATTTGCGAGGTCGCGATGTTCCAGGTACCAGTTTGCCAGTCGAATAAACTGCTTTCGATACCCCATCGAATATTCTTCGTCCATTCCGCTGAAATGCGATTCGGGATCGGAATAGGTATGAAGTATCATACCGCGGTCCGGTTCGGAATGCGGAGTTTTCGGATCGTGAAATACCGCCTCGGCAAATCGAACGGGTTGAATACTGCCGCCGATCCCGGTCTGGTCCGGCGGCTGCTCGAACGGCATGACACGCGCCGTCATGCCCTCATACGAAAGAAATTTATTCAGTCCGGCACGCGAATCTTCGGGAACGGTTATGGAATAGCAGATCGGCCGAGTCGTCAGATTATTCTTAATAATATCGAGCACGACCTGATCGCTTGGCAGGACGAATTTCGGAGTCCATACAAAATTGGTGGCCGTTGCAGCACTGTCCCCGGTCATCCAACGAGCGGTTTCGGCCGAGATCGGGATCGTAACGGGTTCCGGCGTCCAGTTCAATCGCTTATAAACGGAGTCGTCCGGCAACTTCAGGAGATCGTCGGTAAACGTCGTCAGTGTAATGGCCTTCGCGCCCCAGTCGTTATCTGTTTTTAGCTGCCGGACATTCCACATCATTGTGACCAGTTGCAGTTGAACGATGCGGACGTCCCGGCGAATATGATAAGCGTCCTGCAAACACCAGAGTGGGAACGTATCGTTATCGCCATAGGTAAAAAGGATCGCATTGGGCTCGCAGCTTTGCAGGATATTATAGGCGTATTCCCAGGGGATCCAATTGTGTTTACGCGAATACTCGGCCCATTTTGCCGATTTAGAGAACGGCTGTCCTTCGATCATTCCCGCAAGGCCCAGGCACTGGTTCAGCGGCCCAGCCATGAACAACAACGCGCACGTTCCCGCGACGATCTTTGCGATTTTGGATTCACTCCAGGAAGCGTATTGCTGCTTTACGAGCTCCATGATACCGACCGCTCCGATGCCGATCCACATCGCATAGATATAGAATGCCCCGACATAAAAATAATCGCGTTCGCGCGGTTGGGGGTCCTGCTGGTTCTGGTACCAGTCGACCAGGTACCCCATGATAATAAATGTTCCCAGCAGAACAAGCCCTCGTTTCGGATCTTTTCGGAACTGCCAATAAATTCCGAAAAGGCCGATCAGGAATGGCAGGCCCCACGTCTTCGAAAAATCGACTCCCGCCCCTTTGTAGTCGTCCGTACGCCCGATAAAATTCCATCCGAGATATCGGTGAAACATCGTGTTGGTCTGATATCGCCAAAAGAAATTAAAATCGCTCGTATAGGGCGGCCCACCGTCGGACGCCGCCGCATCGCCCCAGGTATTGGGATGATCGTCCTTCTGCTGCGGCAGGCGACGGTGCGCAAATTCGTCGGACAGGCTCATGGAACCATATTGATCCCGGTTGATATATCCGGCGAGCTTTGCAAAGGTGGAAGGCGCGTTCTCGTTCATGGGCGGGTTTTGCGCCGCGCGCACCATGACGAAGAGATAGGTCGTGTACCCTAAGAAGATCAGCAAGAGCATCCATCCGCTCAGTGCGACCGCCGGCTTTTTTGTCCGGTGAGCATAGACGAGGGATCCGACGATCGCCGCCAGCGCCACGACTGAAATAATTCCTTTGCTCTCCCCGGCCCATTCGACCAGCTTCGAAAGGATCACGACGAACGTTACGGCGAATGCGATCACCGAGCTCAACACCATCGTTTGCCAACCTCGCTGTTTTTGGAAGGCCCGATAGCAGTAATAAATCGCTCCCGCTCCGGCGAGGACCCATTCATAGATCTGGATAGATGACGGGCTGTTCAGGACTATAAGGGCCACCACTCCGATCGCGAGAATCGAAACAAAAATACTGGCCGTCCACTCGCCTTCGGTTATGCTCTTCCAGCGGCGCATATAGACGATCATAAATGCCGGGAACATCGTGAGCAAGGCAAGCTGGTGAACGCCCAGGGAAAGACCGATCACATACGCGATCACGAGCAAATAGCGTTCGTTCCCAGGTTCGTCGGCATGTTCGTACCAGACGAGCAGCAGCCAGGGCACCAATGAAATAAACAGCGAGCCGAATGCATATACTTCGCATTCGAGCGCATTGAACCAGAAGCTATCGGTCCAACAATAAGCGAACGCGCCAATCATAGCTCCGCCAAATAAAATAATCGCGTCGGCTGTCGATCGAGGGAGTCCACGCCAGATCCGGATCAGTCGCACGAGCGTGAGATACAACAGAAGGATCGAGAGCGCAGACGAAATAACGGAGAATATGTTGTACCGTGCCGCGGGGTCCGAAAACGTCGGCAGCAGCATGGCTATCCTTCCCACGATCGTCCATAATGGCGCTCCCGGAGGATGAGGGATTTGAAGCGCACTCGCGGCGGCGGCAAATTCGCCACAATCCCAAAAAGGGATCGTCGGCTGCATCGTCGACACGTAGGTGATAAACGCACCCACAAATGCCACGGCCCCTAAAATATAATGAACGCGTTTGTATTCAGGACGCATAGATCATTCAGGAGATAATACTGGCGATCTCGAATTGTTTTGGCACCCGGTCCCCCGACTCCATTAAGCGCGTGACGATACCGTCGCAATAGCGGTACCCCGCAGGCGTTAAGCTCAGAACGTCGCCGTTGACGATCATCAGTCCATCATCGATAAAGTCGTTCACCGCCGGATGTAACAGCAGGTCCTCAGCAAACACGTTCATAAATTCCGTTCGTCGAACGCCGGTCGAGCGAAGTTGTACGTACAGTACTTCGGTTCGGCGTTCTTCGAGCGACAATCGCTCCGAATTAATGATCGGAAGAGTTCCATTCCGTAGATACTTCCCGTATTCTTCCAAAGAAGAAACGTTCCAAGAGCGGACCCCGCCGATGAATTCATGCGCCGAAGGCCCGAACGATACATACTCTTTGAATCCATCCCAATACACGAGATTATGCTTCGCGCGTTTCTGTTCGGCGGTTGCATAATTCGATATTTCATATTGGATAAATCCCGCTGCCTGCAATGTCTCCTGGACCGTAGCATAATAGCCGGCCGCGCGATCGTTATCGAGTTCGATCACTTTGCCGAGTTGAACAAGACGAAAGAGCGGGGTGCCGCGCTCGACGATAAGATTATAGGCACTGATGTGATCGGTTTCCAGTGCGATGGCCTGTTCGAGGGAGAAAAGCAAGCTCGACTCGGTTTGAGACGGCAGCCCGAAAATAAGATCGAGACTGATCGAATCGAATCCCGCTCGCTTTGCAAGATCGATCGCCTGCCGGGCCTCATCTGCGTCGTGGATCCTTCCCAAAAACTCGAGCTCCTCGGCAACGAAGGACTGTACCCCAAAGCTCAACCGGTTCACGCCCAGCGATTTATACGCCGTAAGCTTCTCCAGCGAGACCGTTCCGGGATTGCACTCGAGCGTGAACTCGCAGTGGGAAGCAATCCGAAAATGCGTTTCGAGCCTTCGGATAATGCGGTCTAATTCATTGGGGGCGAGCAAGGAAGGCGTACCACCGCCAAAAAAGATCGTTCGCAGTTCCCGATTTTGGAGTTCCGGGTTCGCTTCGAGTTTTAAATCGATCTCGCGGAGCAATACATCGACGAACTCGGACCGGAGCGAAAGATTTTCAATCGAATAAAAATCGCAGTAGATACACTTTCGCTCACAGAACGGAATGTGGAGATACGCGCTTAAATCCGAACTGCGATTCATCGTACGAGCTTCGATCGCCCTTAGTGAATAAGCCTGCCGATACGGTTCCAGCGAATATGGAACTGCTGGACCTCATCCGGATCGTAGCCATCTCCCTGGCCGGACGAAGGCGGATTATACCAGGACCAATAGATAATAAACCCGCTGCCAATCACGTTGTCCATGGGCGCGAAGCCCCAGAACCTGGAATCTTCCGAATCGTCTCGATTATCACCCATCATCCAGAGATAATCGCGCTGGACCTTATATTGTGTCGCGGGCTTTCCATCGATCAGCACCTGATCGTTCATACCCATTTCGACGGTATGCCCTTCCCGCTCGATAAAGATCTGCCAGGCATCGATATTATCTTTGTTAATAGGAATAACATCGCCTTCCTTTGGAATTCGGATTGGCCCAAAGTTATCTTTATTCCATTGCGCTCCATGAGGGAAAATACGCGGGTCAACGGTCCCGACCGGTTCGGTATCCGGCTCTAAAATGGACTCGGGCGGATTGGTAAAGATCTTCCCATTGACATAGACCTGCTTATTCTTTATCTCGATCACATCGCCCGGTAAGCCGATACACCGCTTGATATAATTTACTTTTAGTTCCATCGGCTTGACCACGTCGCGATCGCCGGGATATTCGAAGACGACGACGTCCCCGCGGTTCACGCTCCATGTTTTTAAGTGCAGGTGCGGAATTTCGATCGTCGTGAACGGAATATATTTTGGAGTCTCGATAAAATATCCGATCTTATTGACGAATAAGTAATCCCCGACCAGGAGCGTATTCTTCATCGAGCCGGTCGGGATCCGGAAGGCCTCGAAAAAGAACGTTCGGATAATAAAGGCGATCAGTCCCGCAATGATGAGGGAACGAAGCCAGCCGTCTTTTTTCTTGTCGGCCCGGGGCCTGAACAAATACACGATCCCACCCAACATCGCCTGGTACCACTTCGGATTTTCAACGCGCCCGGACTGGGGGCGCTTGCCCTCTCGGGCAGCCCGAATTTCAGCATAGGTACGCGGTCGTTTCGAGTCGCCCGGGGACGATGCCGTTCCCGAAGACGTGCTCCGTTCCATTGGCGATGGCGTGCCAGGAGGTGTTTTTTCAGCCATGGGGTATTATTCTGATATTTGCAATACGGCCAAGAACGCTTCTTGTGGCACTTCGATGCGCCCAACCTGCTTCATCCGTTTTTTGCCTTCTTTTTGTTTTTCAAGGAGCTTCCGTTTCCGGGAAATATCGCCGCCATAGCATTTGGCGGTCACATCTTTGCGGAGCGCACTCACCGTTTCCCGTGCAATAATTTTCGCTCCGATGGCTGCCTGGATGGCAACTTCGAACATTTGACGTGGAATGAGCTCGCGAAGTTTCGAGCATAATTTTTTTCCGTATTCGTAGGCCTTGTCGCGGTGGACAATGGTCGAAAACGCATCGACCGGATCGCCGTTGAGCAATATATCGAGCTTGACGAGATCGCTCTGCCGATATTCCAAAAATTCGTAATCGAGCGAAGCATACCCGCGAGAGATCGACTTCAGCTTATCGTAAAAATCGAAAATAATCTCCGAGAGCGGGAACTCATAATGAATGTCGGCGCGTGTGGGATCGATGTACGTCGTTGTTTTATAGATCCCCCGCCGCTCGTTCGAGAGCTTCATGATCGCGCCGACATATTCGCTCGGAACGATAATTTGCGCTTTGATATAGGGCTCCTCGACCCACTCGATCTTACCGGGTTCCGGCATCGAGGAGGGGTTATCGACGATCACCTCTTCCTGCCTCGTCGTCGTCACTCGATATTCCACGTTCGGGACCGTGGTAACGATATTCTGGTCGAATTCCCGGTCGAGCCGTTCCTGGATGATCTCCATGTGGAGCAGCCCGAGGAAGCCGCACCGGAACCCGAAGCCGAGCGCGATAGAACTTTCCGGCTCGTACACGAGCGAGGAATCGTTCAGTGAAAGCTTGTCGAGCGAATCCCGGAGCATCGCAAAGTCTTCCGCCGATTGCGGATAGAGCCCGGCGAAGACCATCGGCTTTGCGACCTTGAATCCTGAAATGGGCTCCTGGACTCCGCCTCGAAAATGGGTCACGGTATCGCCGACACGCGTGTCCTTCACGTCCTTGACACCGGCGATCAGATAGCCGACATCCCCGGCCGAAAGCTGTGTTTTTTTCTCGCGACGCATTTTGAGCGTCCCGAGTTCTTCCACGCGATACTTCTGCTTCGTCGCCATGAAAAGGATTTCGTCGCCCTCTTTGATCGTCCCATCCATGACCCGCATATAGACGATGGACCCGCGATACGAATCGAATACCGAATCGAATATGAGGCAGCGGAGCGGCGCCTCCACATCCCCTTTCGGCGGCGGAACGCGGAGCCGTACCGCTTCCAGAACGTCCACGATGCCGATCCCGGCTTTGGCGCTTGCCAGGATGATATCTTCTTTTTTGCAGCCGATAAGCTCCATGATCTGGTGGCTCACTTCCTCGATCATTGCCGACTGAAGATCGACCTTGTTCAGGACGGGAATGATTTCGAGGCCGGCATCGATCGCAAGAAAAAGATTTGCGATCGTTTGCGCTTCGACCCCTTGCGTGGCATCGACCACGAGCAGCGCCCCTTCGCAGGCGGCAAGACTTCGGCTGACTTCATAGGTGAAATCGACGTGACCGGGAGTATCGATGAGATTATAGATATACTCCCCACCGCTTGCAGGGGTATATCTCATCTGGATCGCATGGAGCTTGATCGTAATGCCCCGTTCCTGCTCGAGCGCCATATCGTCGAGCATCTGGTTATTCGTCATCTCGCGCGCTTCGATGGTATGCGTTTCCAGCAGCAGCTTATCGGCCAGGGTCGATTTCCCATGGTCGATATGCGCGATAATGCAAAAATTTCGGATGTTTTCGAGGCCCACGTGCGACAAAATCTATGCTTTCTTTAACGTTAGGCCGCGAGAACAGAACCAAGGGGGGAAATGCTCCGAAAACGAATTTTAAGCTACAGCCGACCCGCACGCCTTGCATTTCCTTGCAGCCGCAGGAATTTTTTCCAGGCATTCGGGACAGTCCTTCGTCGCAGGGACCGGTTCGGGCTTCGGCAATAATGCTTTCGTAATCGCGAACACGACTACCGAGATAATGAGAAAATCGAGCAGCGTCCCGGCAAGATCGCCGTATTTGATCGATGTGACGGTGACCTTTCCCGCGACGTCCAGGGAGCTTTTCAGCACGAACTCTTTTTCACGCCAATCTCCCGCGGGAAGGAACAGGCTGACGACCGGCATCAGCAGGTCGGTCACAATTCCCGTCACGAGCTTGCTCGTCGCGGCACCGATAATAACACCAATGGCAAGGGCCATCGCGTTGCTCTTCGTAAGAAAACTTTTGAATTCCTGAAACATGGACGTGTGGTAGATTGAAAGGGCGGAAGGTTGATTATAAAACTTTTTTCCAGGTCTGCGCGATCGTTTGCGGGCCGAACCAATGAATAGGCTCTTCTTCGACTAAAACAAATCCGAGCGATTCATACAGCTTTCTCGCCGCTCGAAGAACATCGTTGGTCCATAGGACCATGGTGTCATAGCCCGCTTTTTTTGCAAAGTCGATACCGGTTTCAACCAGCAGCCGGCCAATGCCATGGCCGCGAGCCTCGGGTTCCACAAGGAGCAAGCGTAATCTTGCCGTATTGGATCGTTCATGGTCCTCCACAACGAATACCGATCCTGCAAATTTTCCATTCAGGTCGGCAATCCATGCCCGTTCTCGCGTTGGATCGTTCCGTTTTAGGAACGTCGCCGCAGCCTGGGCAACTAAGGCTTCGAACTGTTCATTCCAGCCGTATTCTTCCGAATAAATCACACCATGGCGATAAATGATCCAGCCGATATCGCCCGGTCGGGGCCCTCGAAGGGTAATTTCGTACATGGACGGGGATTTATTCCTCTATTTCGAAAATAGGAAAGCGTCGGCCCAATATGTTATCTTTGTACATGTTCAATTCCATGACCAACAACGTTTCCTTCAAATCGATTATTCTCTTTCTCGCTGTGTTGATCGTCTCCTGCAGTAAGTCCGAGGCGCCTTCGGGTCCGGCCGCTGCTGTCGTGGCAACATACCAGGCGCTCGAAGCGCATGACTCTGTCGGCTTTATGCAGTCGCTTTCCGAGGATAAGTACGATGTGTATGCAATGAACCCCGAAAAAGTCACTGCGATCCTGAACAACTGGAAAGGCGATCATGCCCAGGTAAAGATCCTGAACGTCACTCAAAACGACTCCACGGCCACCGTCCTCTATAATCTGACCGTTACCGGTTCCCATCCCCGTTCCCGCGACTCTATCCTCGCCCGACTCTATCTTCAGGACGGCGAATGGAAGCATGGCTATTAAGCCGCTGCTGCCATGAACCGAAGCTGTCATGAAGCAGCGCTAATGTTTTGATTATAAACAAGTACAATCAACTCTAGATCAGGTTCGATCAACTCTAAATCGGGGTCGTTGCAACGCTAAAAAGCGTAAGCACGGGTTTTGCGAAAGGGCTGCATAGTCAGTTTGTATGTACTATGTGGAAGTCATTCGTTATCTTCTTCTTCTTCGCTCTTACTACGTCGCTCAGTCTTTCCTCCTGCGTCGGTCCGAAAGATGATGACAGCCCGGCCCATACTATTGTCAATAGTTACACCGCGCTAAGCCAGCAGGACTCGGTCGGTTACCTGGAAACCTTAGCTCGCGAAAAGCGGGAAGTTTACGAAGCCCTCCCCGCCGCCGCACACTCCTTGCTCAGGGAGTGGAAAGGAAATCGGCCGGAGATCACAGTGCTTTCGGTAAAAAGATCGAACGGTACGGCAACGGTCCTCTACGACCTGAAAGTCAGGGGACGAAATCCGGAAGAACAGGACTCCCTCCTGGCCCACACCGATCTCGAAGAAGGCGGCTGGAAACTCGGCTATTAGAGCTCCGAATCCTTCGTTCGGAACTTCCCGACCCCGTCAGATATGGCAGCTCGCCAGGCCCCGTTTTTCGAGGTACTGCTGATGGTATTCCTCCGCCCGCCAGAACGGCTGGGCGGGAAGTATCTCGGTCGCGATCGGGCGGCGATACCGGCCCGAGGACGACCGGTCGCTCTTCGACGCTTCGGCAACGCGTTTCTGCTCCTCCGTGTGGAAGAAAATCGCACTCCGGTACTGCGTTCCCACGTCCGGTCCCTGACGGTTCACCTGGGTCGGGTCGTGATTTTCCCAAAAGACATTTAAAAGTTCTTCGTAGGTCACTTGCTCCGGATCGTACTCAACCAGCACGACTTCCGCATGGCCCGTCTTATCCGTGCAGACGTCCTGATAGGAGGGGTTGGTCGTATGTCCTCCTTCATATCCGACGGCGGTCGATGTTACTCCCCTGATCTTCCGGAATTCTGCTTCGACCCCCCAAAAACATCCCGCTGCAAATGTTGCTTTTTCCATCTCTCTTCAAATCTTTAAACTTCTCTTCAAATCTTTAAACTTCTCTTCAAATCTTTAAATTTTTCTTCAAATCTTCAAAATTTTTCACCGAGTTGCGGAAGTACCGTGATCCGGACCTCCCCATTCTCGAATACGCCGTAAATCGTCTGCGTGTTTCCGGCCATATATTCGAAATTCAGGCCGGTCATTACGGTCGGTTCGCCGAGTTCTTGCTCGATCGATCGCTGGACCTTCGCAAAATCGTCGGCCGTCGCATGGACGTAACTCGTCATTTCGAT
>JAJPIQ010000009.1 GCA_021324685.1 Bacteroidota bacterium | reverse complement strand
TCCATTATCATTCACGGTAATGCCACACCGCGCGAGATCGAGGCCGACAAAACGATGAGCATCTTCACGACGCAGGGAGATATCCTGCTCAATCCCATCGGAAACACCGGTATTAACATCGCCTATCCGACGCATCCCGATGCAACGCTCGAAATAAACGGCACACTGCATACAACGGGCGTAGCGACGACAAACGGCATTACCAATACCGGCGACATCTCAACCGGCACGCTGCATTTGACCGGTGCGGCTTCGATGGGTTCGAGTTCCACGGGTGGTGACGCCACCATTGGTGGAAATCTTTCGGTCGTCGGCACTGGTGTGTTCGTTGGTAACGTAACGATGGAAAACAATGCGACGGTCGGTGGAACACTCGCTGTCGCAGGCGCAACGACGACCCATGGCGTTACCAATACCGGCGACATCACGACCGGCACGCTTCATACTACTGGTGCAGCGACGCTGAACTCGGCTTCGGTCACGAACAATGCGACGGTCGGTGGAACCCTTGCGGTCGCAGGTGCGACGTCGACGAATGGCGTTACCAATACCGGCGACGTCACGACCGGTACACTGCATACAACCAGTGCAGCGACGCTGAACTCGGCTTCGGTCACGAACAATGCGACGGTCGGTGGAACCCTTGCGGTCGCTGGTGCGACGACGACGAACGGAGTTACCAATACCGGTGACATCACGACCGGGACGCTGCATACGACCGGTGCGGCGACACTGAACTCGGCATCGGTCACGAACAATGAGACGGTCGGTGGAACCTTTGCCGTCGCTGGTGCGACGTCGACGAATGGCGTTACCAATACCGGTGACGTCACGACCGGGACGCTGCATACGACCAGCGCGGCGACGTTAAATTCGGCTTCGGTCACGAACAATGCGACGGTCGGTGGCTCGCTCGCTGTCGCAGGTGCGACGACGACGAACGGAGTTACCAATACCGGTGACATCACGACCGGGACGCTGCATACGACCGGTGCGGCGACGCTGAACTCGGCTTCGGTCACGAACAATGCGACGGTCGGTGGAACCCTTGCCGTCGCTGGTGCGACGTCGACGAACGGAGTTACGAATACCGGTGACGTCACGACCGGGACGCTGCATACGACCGGCGCAGCGACACTGAACTCGGCTTCGGTCACGAACAATGAGACGGTCGGTGGAACCCTTGCCGTCGCTGGTGCGACATCGACGAATGGCGTTACCAATACCGGCGACATCACGACCGGCACGCTGCATACGACCAGCGCAGCGACGCTGAACTCTGCTACCGTTACAAACAATGCGACGGTCGGTGGAACCCTTGCGGTCGCTGGTGCGACGTCGACGAACGGCGTTACGAATACCGGTGACGTCACGACCGGGACGCTGCATACGACTGGCGCAGCAACGCTGAACTCTGCTACCGTTACAAACAATGCGACGGTCGGTGGGACTCTCGCGGTCGGTGCCAATCTTCTGAGCACACTCGGCACATGGTCTATCATGAGCGACGGAGCGATCTCAGGCACCTCGCTCGATGCCGAGAGCGGCACCATTACAACGACAGGCACGATCTCTGGCGGGACTGGCACCTTCACCAATCTTTCCGGCACAACGATGACGGGCACCCTGAACATGTCTTCCCACCCGATCATCAATGTGAGCGATCCCGCGAACGCACAGGACGCCGCGACGAAAAATTATGTCGATCAAAGCATTGCGACGGCCACGAATAATACGTTCATCGATAATGGCACATCGCCTCAAGCGAATGCGAATTTCAATATCTCCGGTAATGGAACGGTAGGCGGCACCGTGAACGCCCATTCCTATCAGATCGGCGGGAACACCGTACTTTCGACCAACCCTGGATCGCACGATGTATTCGTGGGTGAATCTGCCGGAACCTTCAATACGACCGGCTCGGAGAACACATTCCTTGGCTATGCAGCCGGGAATGCAAATTCAACTGGATACTACAACACTTTTACAGGTTTTCTGGCCGGCTCGCGAAATTCTTCCGGCCAATTTAATACCATCATGGGCAGTCAGGCCGGTGAACTGAACACGACAGGCTTCAGCAACTCCTTCTACGGAGCGACGGCCGGGCAATGGAATACGACGGGTGCCTATAATACGTTTTCCGGATCCAGTGCCGGATACGACAATTCAACCGGCAATGGTAACACGTATATGGGATTCCAGGCCGGCTGGCAAACTTCGACCGGCGGCGGTAACAACTTCATCGGTTATAACGCGGGCCAGACGAACACCACGGGCAATAATAACACGGTCATTGGATATCAGGCCGATGTCGCTTCCGCCAACCTCACGAATGCAACCGCGATCGGTGCGAATGCCGTAGTGAGCGCCAGCAACACCATGCAACTCGGCAATGGAAGCGTGACGAATGTCAATACTTCCGGTTCGATCAGCGCAGCCGGTGCATCGCTGACCGGGGCACTCAACATGAACGCTCATCCGATCAACAACGTCACCGATCCGACCAATGCGCAGGATGCAGCGACGAAACATTATGTCGATATCACTTCGACGAATGCGGTCAATACTGCCGTTAATGGAGCGACGAATACGATCGCAAAGTTCACCGCTTCGAATGCGGTCGGGAACTCTGCGCTTACGGACGATGGCACCACTTTAAGTTACGGGACCAATTTCAGCGTCAATGAGTCCACGGGCAATCTCGCGACCAATGGCTCGGTCGCGATTGGCGGCAGCACAACGCTCCATGGCGATGTCGATATGACCGGGCACACGCTGACAAACGTCAGCCACATTAATAATGGCGGCGGCGGTACGATCGCGATCGACGGGAATACCGATTTCAACAACCACAATCTGAGCAATCTCGGGTATGTGTCGTTAAATTCCACATCAACCATAAGCGCTGTCAGCGGAACGGTAAACTTCGGTAGCAATATCGATGTCCGGAACAACAGCATTTTCAATGTTCCCGACCCGACCAATGCGCAGGATGCCGCGACCAAACATTACGTGGACGCCACGACGTCGACCGCCGTCAACGGGACGACGAACACGATGGCAAAATTCACTGGAGCGAATGCCGTCGGGAATTCTTCGCTCAGCGATAATGGAACGACGCTCGGGTATCAGGGAGCCAATATTACTCAAACGACATTAGGCTCACCGCTCACCATCCATACGCAAGATGGCGGTCCGTCGGTCGGGCCCACGGGTTCCCTCACCATTCGGACCGGCCCATCGGGTCATCTTCCCAGCGGTTCAATGTATATCTATACGGGCGATATCCTTGGCGGCGGACCTCCCGGATCGGTGAATATTTATGCCGGAACCTCGAGTGGTTTTGGCGGCCCGGGAACGGGCGGAGCCGTCAACATTTCGAGCGGCAATTCGAATATGGGCAATGGCGGCGACCTGACGCTGACCGGCGGCCAGGTAAACAATTTTGGCGGCAGCGGTAACGGCGGAAACATTTATCTGAATGGCGGCCAGACCTACAATGGTAACGGCGGCAATGTGGTGCTTGCCGGTGGATCGAGCAACGGAACGGGTTCCAACGGCTCGATCTCACTGAATAGCCCGACCACCGTGAATGCGGCCGTGAGCATGGCGAACCACGCCATCAATAACGTCGCCAATCCGACGAACGCGCAGGACGCCGCGACAAAGCATTATGTGGACAATGCCACGGTCGCCAACGCAAGCGAGTTAGAAGGTCACACATGGGAAGCTCCAGGAACAATCGGTTCCACAACGGCGAATAGTGCGACCTTCACCACGCTGACCGCCAGTGGCGCCGTCAATATCAATCAATCGAGCAATCAGCCGACGAACCTGGGCGGTGGAACCGGAAATACGTCCATTGGAAATCCTACGGGCACGACACAGATCGTCGGAAGCGCCTGGAATATTAATATCTCGGGAGGCGCCTCGTTAAGTACCGTAACCGCGAGCGGTTTGGTCACGGGAGGCTCGTTGGACGCATCGAGCGGAAATATTTCGATGCCCTTCAATCAGAGTATTGGATCGGCAAACAATACCGATCAGTTCACTTACGACGGGAAGACCATTGGCCATTACAGTATGGGTTTCTATAACGATAGCTGGAATTCCTCGCCGACAGCATGGCTTTCGGCTTATGCCGGCTTCAAGTTCTTCTCGTCGGGCGCGCTCATGGCTCAGATCAATGGCAACTTCGCCAAATTCTGGGGAATCTTGCAAGCAAACGGTGGTCTTGACATGCTTTCGCACCCGATTAATAACGTCACTGACCCGGCCAACGCGCAGGACGCCGCGACAAAGCATTACGTCGATAATGCGACCGTCTCGAATGCCAACGAATTGGAGGGCCATACCTGGGAAGCGCCGGGGACGATCGGCAGCACGACTCCGAATACCGGTACCTTCACTAGCGTTATAGCGAATGACCTGCAATTGAATGGGACCGGCAACGCGACTTCCACCACGAACGGTATCGTTTTCGACGTCGAAAATACGGGTGCGAGTGGGACAGGCTTACAAGCCGGTGCTTCCGGAAGCGGCAATGCGTTTGCAGCCGGCAATTCCGGCGACGGCTTCGCCATTTTTGCTACCAATACAGGGACCGGAGGTGTGATCTCCGCAAATGCAAACTCCGGCGATGCGATTGATGCCAATGTCAATAGCGGCAATGGAGTCGGACTGAATGTTTCGTCCGTGAATGGCGATGCAATTCACGCCAGTGCCAGCGGAAGCGGTAATGCCATAAGCGCAAGTGGAAAAGTGGTTGCCACTGGTAATATTAATACGACGGGCGGTTCGCTCCAAACCAACGGTAATACTCGCATCGATAATAATGGTAACACGTTCGTTTCTGCCATGACAAACGGCAGTATCGTCGATGTGGACCAGAATTATACCGTTCAGAACAACGATTACATCGTTTTAGAAGATAATACCAGCACGGTAAAGATGCCGGCCTCGCCTACAAATGGCCGTATCGTGACCGTGCGCTATGTCAGTAGCAGCGGATCGATGACGCTGGACGGTAATGGTTACTATATCGTCCAGGGTGGCTACGCGAATTCATCGTTGACGCTCTCGCCGGGTTCAACGAGCGCTCCAAGCGGCTACACGATGGTATTTTCCTCTTCGGAGGATTTGTGGATCGTTATAGGAGAGTGTCACTAAGTTACCACCCTCTCCTTCCTTCTACTCGAAGAGTTAGTCGGGCTCGAAGAGTTAGTCGGGGAAGAAATGAACTCACGCAATGGGAAGCGGACGATCCGCTTCCCATTGTTTGTTTTTAGGAAAGCGGTGCCAAACGGGTTCGCAATGGAACGTAGTTCGACCTCATAGACATGAGAGAGAGTAGACATGGCGTCCTCGAATGAACTTCGCTTGTTCCTGTCGTCCACCTTTGTGGATTTTCTTGGCGAGCGCGATTATCTGGCCAAGAAAATATTTCCTAAACTGCGTGCCCAATGCCGTGAGCGCGGTATCGAATTTACGGAAATCGATCTGCGCTGGGGACTGACCGATGAGGATGCCGAACAAGGTCGTATTTTAGGGACCTGTTTTGAGGAAATTGACAAATGCCGTCCGTTTTTCGTCGGCATGCTTGGCGATCGCTATGGTTGGGTTCCCCCTCCCGATGAACTACGCAAAAATCCGGAACTCGCCGATGCGTACCCGTGGATCGCGGACGCGCTCGCGTCGGGCAAGAGTGCTACCGAAATGGAATTCTTATACGGATTCCTGAACGAAGGTCTCGGCAGTGTACCACCGCTCATTTATTTTCGAACTCCGCGCGAAACAACAGACCCGCGTGTTACGGAACTCAAGGCAAAGGTATCGGCCCTGGTCGGGACCGTCCCGACCTACGAATCTGCCCACGAGCTCGGAATGATGCTGGAGCGCGATCTATCGCGCCTCATCGAACAATTCTGGCCAAAGACCGGCAGCACGTCGTGGATCGATGAGGAGCGCGCCGGGCATGCCGCCTTCGCGCAATCGCGCAAAAAAGGTTACGTGCCGAATCTGGCATTGCTCCAAACGCTGGACGAGCACCTGGAACGTCCGGAACCGATTTTAGTATTGACCGGAAATTCCGGGGCGGGCAAAAGTTCACTCCTCGCCTATTGGGCTGATTCTCTTCGAAGACGATCCCACGCTACCGGCGCTCGCGAGCCATTCGTCATCGAGCACTTCGTCGGTGTAACACCGACGAGTACCGATCCGGACACGCTCATGCGTCGAGTGATCGAAGAAATTCGTGAACGCACTCACTCCGAAGAGCCGGTCCCAAAATCTTCGACCGAGCTCACCCAGGCATTCCCCTCGTGGCTCGCGCGGGTCTCGGAAGAGACGATCGTCATCGTCATCGATGCGATCAATCAATTTAACACCGAAGGCCGCTTTTTGCGCTGGCTTCCGGAATATACGTCCCAGAACCTTAAATGGGTTATTTCTTCCACGCCGGGTGACGCGCTCGAACGGCTTCGGGCTCGAAGTCGAACGGGAGGCACGCCCTGGCGGGAACTTCCTGTAAATCCGATCTCCGTCCGGGAGCGCGAAGAGGTCCTTCGAACATTTCTCGCGAGCTATCAAAAGAAGCTGGACCGAACGCAGGAACAACGGATCGTGCTCGACGACAAAACGTCGAACCCACTTTTCCTGCGCACCCTGCTCGAAGAACTGCGGCTCCAGGGGAAACATGAAGACCTCGATGACCTCATTGGACAATACCTTTCGTCGAAAGACATCCCGGAACTCTTCAGCCGGATTTTGGTGCGGTTGGAAGGCGATTACGGGGAAGACCATGTGCGAACGTTCTTATCCAGGATCTGGGCCTCGCCGCATGGCCTTTCCGAATCCGAGATCTTGGGATCGACCGAACTGGATCGCGCATCGCTCTCCCAACTTTTACACGCGTTCGATTATCATTTGGTTCGCCTCCATGGCCGCCTGAGCTTTTTCCATGACCATCTGCGGATCGGTGTTGAACACCGATACCTTACGTCGCCGGAGGCAAAACATTCTGCCTGGACCTCCCTTGCTGACTACTTCGAACGTTCCGAACCCACTGCGATGAAGGCCATCTCGCTTCCCTGGCTGTGGAAGGAAGCTTCGCGCTGGCCGGAATTAGAGAACTCCCTCCTCGATCTGAAGCTCTTACCGTATCTTGCCGAAGGTTCCCACTCCTACGAACTGCTTGGATACTGGCTGGCGCTCGAACAGCAAGCAGAGCAAAATGCCCGTGACCATAATAAATCGTCCGCTGGTACGGCAACGGGATGGACATTGGACGTTGTGCGCAAATACGAAGAGGCCATTGCCAACCAAAGCAAGGAATTTTATGAGAGCACCCTCGAACGCGAGCTGCGATATCGGCTTTCCCTTTTCTTTCGCAATGCAGGCTGGCATGAGGGCGCCGTAGCGAACGGCAGGCGAGCGCTCGAGCTTTGTGAACATTTGCAAGAGCAAACCCCCGAACTGCGTAAACACGAAATTGAAATTTGCCTGGAACTCGGGAAAGCGTATTTGGACCGGAGCGATCTCGTCAATGCCGAAGTAACGCTCAAGAAAGCTCTTATCCTGTTAGACGATGAGAATGCCCGGGCGAACGACCCCGCGCTCATCACAAGCCTCTCACACATCAACGTTAGGAACGAATATGCTCGGTTACTGAAAGAACGGGCCAAATACGTGGAGGCAGAACGCATTTCACGAACGAACCTCGAAGCCGCATCGCGGCATTTCGGTAAAAATCATTCTTCGACACAGAATGAAATGCGCTGGCTGGCCGATATCCTGAGCATGCAGGGTAATTATGCCGAAGCCGAAACACTGCACCGTAAAGTGCTGGCCAGTATCGAGGCATCGCTGGGGCCCGACAGCCTGGAAGCCGGTTATTATCTCAACGAATTGGCAAATTTCATCCGGCTACACATTTCTCCGACTTCACAGTCGGGAACTTCGTTGTACGGCGAAAACTATTCCGAAGCGGAAACGCTGTTTGCGCGTGCCGTCCATATTATCGAGCAGCGACTGGGCCCCCGTCATCCCGATCTCGCGATCCTCCTCCAGAATTACGCCGCCCTGCATTCACAAAACCAGCGGTGGCAACAGGCCGATCCGCTGTTGCAACAAAGTCTTTCCATTATCGAGGTCGCGTGCGGCCCCGAGCACCCGATGACGGCGGAAAGTCTCAATACCTACGCAAGTTCCCTCTACTGGCAGCAAGCTTACGATCGAGCAGAGCCGCTCAACCGGAGGGCCCTTGATATCATACGCCGATCGCTCGGTGAGAACCACCCTGTGACGGCGACCATGTACAACAATCTCGCTAATACCTTGCGCCGGGAGGAGAAATATGACGAGGCCGAGCAAGCCTACCGATCGGCACTTTCGATCCGCCGCGCGACGATCGGGCCGGAACATGAAGATACCTCTCGCGCCGAATTCCAATATAGTATCCTTCTTCACACCGTTGGCAGGCTGGCCGAAGCGGAAACACTTTTATTGCATGCCTTCGCAGTGCGAAAGAAAGTCCGCGGCCTCACTCATAACGATACGCTTACGGTTGCGTCCGAACTGATAGAGGTGTTGTTGGAGGAATCGAAACCTGAAAGCGCTGTTCCGATCGCGGAGGAATTAGTGCAGGCGGCAGGGTCGGAAGAAAACCTGCCGGAACCCATTCGAGCGCAGTTCCAAAAAATATTTCATCCTGTGGGTGCCGTATAAGTTCCCTCGTTTATTACCTCCTCTCGACGAATTTCAACTCAAAATTCTGGGCTGACTCCTGAGACCAAAAAGCTGCCTCCCCCATCGCCATGTTCCTTTTTCGTCCTAATCACCAGAACATCCCGTCGAGTTCGCAAATCGGCGGCAAGGGCGTTGGCCTCGCACGACTGGAATGCCTTGTTTCTTCGAAGACGGACTGGAGGGTGCCGCCCTGGTTCGCGATTACGACAGATGCCTTTCGAACGGTCATGACGGACAAGCTTGTCGGAAAATCGCCGAGCGAATGTGCATCCATCATACGTTCGATTTCGATCCCCGGTGCTCTTCGAGAAGAAGTCGAACGGGAGTTCGAACGATTAGAAACGAACAGTGTCGCGGTCCGCTCTTCGGCCGTGAGCGAGGACGGCGCACACGCTTCCTTTGCCGGACAACTCGAGTCGAGGCTCTTCGTCACTCGCGATCTCCTCTGGGAAGCGATCCGCGAAGTATGGATTTCTGGATTTTCCGATCGGGCATTGGAATATGCTCGCCGTCATCGCGCTGAACCGGATGCCGTTGCCGTCATCGTTCAGTGCATGATCGACGCTGAAATTGCCGGGGTGAGTTTCGCGATCGATCCGGTGAACGGGAACCGAAAAGCGGTAACGATTTCGTCGGTATACGGTCTCGGCGAAGGGTTAGTGAGTGGCGAACTCGATGCCGATACGTATACGGAGGTCTCCGGGATTATCGAGGCGCGTATTGTGGAGAAAGTTTATGCGATACGCGCGGCACCGAACGGCGGTACCAGGACCGAAAATGTTCGTACCGAACTACGGAATACCTCGTCGCTGAGCGATGCCCAGGTCATTTCTATTTCTTCGGCAACACGCGCAATTTCGCGAACGATCGGATCGCCTCAGGATATCGAATGGGCCATCGATGCAACCGGTCAATGCTATTTGCTCCAGGCACGACCGATCACCGGCCTGGAACATTTACCGGACATGACGCAGACCCGCACGGTCTTCGACAACTCGAATATTACCGAAAGTTTTCCAGGCATCACGCTTCCGCTTACGTTCTCCTTCGTCAGGGATGTCTATAGTGAAGTGTACCGGCAATTCGTGCGTGTTATGGGAGTCCACGAACGCGATATCGCAAACCAACCCGAGACGTTTCGAATGCTGGGCTACTTTAAGGGCCGAATCTACTATAATCTTTTAAGTTGGCATGGCGTCGTTGCAATGTTGCCGTTTTACAATGTAAACGCTGGCTTCATGGAGCAAATGATGGGCGTCAAAGAACGCCTTGCGACCCCTGCGCCGCCAAAAAGTCGGGCGCGTTCGCTGGCAAGAATGCCGAGGCTCATTTTCGATCTTCTACGCCGCTATCGCGGGATTGCACGCGATTTGGAACGGTTCCACACACAGCTCGATGCGATGCTGGCGCCATACGAATCACGCGATATGACGGCGGACTCGTCGCACGAACTGGCGGGACATTACCGCGCACTCGAGCACGGCTTGCTTCGGAACTGGACGACGCCGATCGTCAACGATTTCTTCGTCATGATCTTTTACGGCCTGCTCAAAGCGCTGACGAAGAAGTGGATTTCGAGTGAGCCGGGCCTCGAGAACGATCTACTTTCGGGCGAAGGCGGTCTTATTTCTGCCGAACCGGGCAAGCGAATGGCGGGGCTTGCGGAGGCCATCCGACGGGTCGATGGGCTGGCCGACGAGCTCGATACACTTGCTCCGAGCGAGATCGTCGCCCGTCTTCATCAAGAGGAAACGGTCCTGCCACTGCTCACAATGTATCTTCAGCGATTTGGGAACCGCTGGATGGAGGAATTGAAGCTCGAAACCATTACCCCCTCGGAAGAACCGGCCCTGCTTGGCGAGATCATTCAAGGCACACTGCGGGAACAACCACGATCTAACAAATCCGATATTCGCGTAACGGCGGAAGCAAAAATGCGCGCAGCGCTCAAGCGCTCCTTTTTTCGTCGCCGTCTCTATCGATATGTGCTTCGCGTCGCACGGGAGCGCGTGAAAGGCCGGGAAAATCTGCGGTTCGAACGAACGCGAGCCTTTGCCGTCGTGCGTAACATTTTTCTTTCCATTGGTCTCGAATTCGCTCGGGAAGGAATCTTAGACGAAGCGCGCGATATCTTTTTTCTTACCAAAGAAGAAGTTTTTTCGTTTATCGAGGGAACGGCGGTAACCATCGATCTTCGATCTCTCGTGAACAGTCGGAAATCAGCGTTCGCCCTGTACGCGCTGGAACACGTCCCCGACCGGTTCGAAACGTATGGAATCGCTTCATTCGGGAATGAATTTAAATCGATGGCTACGACCGAACCAGCCGGCGATATCCTTGCCGGGCTGGGTTGTTCGGCGGGGTCCGTGCGCGGAATTGCGCGACTCGTTCGTAATCCAAAATCGCCCGGCGATCTTCGAGGAACGATTATGATCGCGGAGCGCACCGATCCCGGATGGGCTCCCCTGTTCTCGCTTGTCCGTGGAATTGCCGTCGAACGCGGCAGCCTGTTATCGCATTCAGCCATCGTCGCGCGGGAACTCGGAATACCATGTGTGGTCGGCATTCCAGGATTGATGAACCTGTTGCACGATGGCGAGCCGATCGAAATCGATGGCCGCGCGGGCACCGTACGTAAATGTGAGGACTCATGAGACCTTTCGACGCCGGTTCGATCGAACGTCGGGCATCCTTCGATCTTATTCGCTACGCGAACTGCTGGGAAGATGCGACGGTGCTCGCCGACGCTTTGGAACTGAAATCTGGCGACCGGTGCCTTTCCATTGCGTCTGCGGGCGATAATTCATTCTCGCTGCTCGCGTCGGATGTGGAAGAGGTCGTTGCGGTGGATGTGAGTTCGGTCCAACTCGCGCTTGTCGAACTTCGAGCCGCAGCGATCGGTATGCTGGATGATTCGGAACTGCTCGCGTTTCTTGGTATCGGACCATCGACAGCTCGCGCAAAAACCTATCGAAACCTACGGGGCAGGCTAAGTCAGGACGCCCGCGCCTATTGGGACCGACATGGCGAGGCCATTGCACGCGGTGTAATTCACACCGGTAAGTTTGAATCATACTTTAATCTTTTTCGCCGCAGCATACTGCCTCTGATGCACTCCAGGAACGCGATCGAATCCCTGCTTTCGCAAAAAACGATCGAAGACCGGCGCGCATTTTATGCCCGTGTTTGGGATAACCGCAGATGGCGCCTGATCTTTCGTCTGTTCTTTGGACGGCGGGTGATGGGTCGCGCCGGCCGCGACCCGGAATTCTTCCGGTATGTCAAGACCGATGTCGGAACATTCCTTTTGGAACGCGGGAAATATGCACTCACGGAACTTGACCCCCGTGCAAATCCATACTTACGGTATATTCTGACCGGGAACTTCACGGATTGCTTACCACATTATCTTCAGCCGCAGGTTCTCTCGCGAATTCGCAAGCGGCTGGATCGTCTTACGATCGTTCGCGGCACAACGGATGACGCCCTTCGATTGCATGGGCCGTTCGATGCGTTCAATCTTTCGGATATTTTCGAGTACATGAGTCCCCAGGTTTTTCAATCGTGCGCCGAACAACTCGTAAAGGGATCGAAACCCAGCGCCCGCTTCGCCTACTGGAACTTGCTTGTCCCACGGAGTCTGGCCTCTGTTGCATCCAGCGAGATAGTTCGAGATGTGGAACGCTCGGCAATGCTCCATAAACGAGATTTTGCATTTTTTTACACATCGTTTCATCTCGACCGCCGGACATCATGACTCCTCGCGATTGGCAAAATGTTGCTCTGGCAACGATCGCGCTCGTCGGTGTGATCGTGCTCGCTGAATTTGTTTCCCGCCGAGGAGCCCGCATCGAGACCACACGTAAGCTGATTCATATACTTTCGGCAAGTATTGCACTTCCGTTCTTCGGGATTTATACGACGCATTGGTCGGTGCTCGTGCTGGGCGTGGTCTTCACCACTGCTTTGTTGATGGCAAAGCTATTCGCTCCCCTTCGATCCCTGCAACAGGTTGGCCGCGCTTCCCTGGGAGAACTGTTTTTGCCGATCGGAATCTATGCGACGTTCTGCTACGTCGCGTGGACCGGTGTTCGATGGACGTATGTTCCGGCCATTTGTGTACTTGCTTATGGCGATTCGCTCGCGGCCATCCTTGGCCAGCGATTCGGAACCTCCCACTATCGCGTGGCCGCCGAACGAAAAAGTTTTCCGGGCTCTATGGTTATCGCCGCAGTGACAATCGCCGTATGCCTTGGGATGCACGTCCCCCTTGGATACTCCGAAATTTTCCTGCTTGCATCGTTTCTCATGCTCATCGAAGCGGTAAGTGTGAATGGACTCGATAATTTGTTACTTCCGGTATCGACGGTCGCTCTGGGCATCGGACTCGCGACGCCCCAAACGAACGCTTCCATTACGCTGCACGGTCTCCTTGCTGCTCTCTCGATCCTTTTAACGTTTATTGCGAGTTGGCGTAAACTCGATATCAGGGTTTTTGCCGTCATAATGCTCCTTGCAATTGCCATTTCAGCACACGCAAATCCAATTCTCTTTGCGCTCATCGCGCTCGCCGCGATATCCTCCTTGCCATCCGTGACGCGGATTGTGCGCCTCGAATTTTCCGGTAAGCATGTATAACGTCGAGACTTTCGAGCTTTCTGATGCGCGCGACGAACGCTGGCACGCTGTAGCACCGGCGAGCTCCTGGCCCGATCCCCGGCATGCTCCAGCGCTGCATTTACTTTCGCAAAATGGAACAACGATCGGCCGGGCCGCGACGCTTATCAATCCGGCTTTTAAGGAAGGTTTGATCGGATGGTATGAGTGTACGGACGATCCGGATGCTTCTCGAATTCTTCTCGCGCGAGCACTGCAAAATCTAAAAGATCGAGGCTGCACGGATGTTCTGGGTCCAATAAACGGCACCACATGGCATGCTTATAGATTCGGCAATGGCCTTCCGCAATTTTTTATGGATATCCAGAACAAGCCCTGGTATCCTACGCAATTCGAGAATGCCGGATTCGAATCGGTGGAACGATATTATTCCCGCCTTGTCCCTCTCACGTCGCTTGTATCGAATACGCCGCCAATTTCACTCCGAACACTCGACCGTACGCTGTTCAATGAAGAAATAGAGAACATCTATAGAATGTCGGTGCTCGGATTTGCCGGAAATCCTTACTACTCTGATATATCGTTGCAGGACTTCCGCGGTCTATATATGGGTATCGATCGTGTGCTCGATCCCGAGCTTGTTCTGTTTGCAGAAGTAGATGGTATTCCCGCGGGTTTTCTATTTTCGGTTCCTAACGGAATGGACCGAGCACACAAAACCGTTATTTTTAAGACCACGTGTGTCCTCCCGGAATATCGCGGCCAGCGCATTTTTAGAGCGTTAGTCTCCGGCGCTGCTTCGGCGGCACTTGAAAAAGGTTATGACTCCGCGATCCTTGCACTGTATCGTGAAAATAATGCCTCTGCACTACCTCGAATCGGCGGCCATATCGTTCGCCAGTATCACCTTTACCGACGCTCATTGTGAACGTAACCGATCTTCTTCTTAAGAACGCAGAACGATTTGGAGATCGCATCGCAATTGCGGACGCGCACGGGAGCGTAACATTCAGCGATTTTGCGAGAGAGGTGGTCGAGACGGCGGCGCGCCTCGATCGTTCTGGGATTCGCAAAGGCGACCGAGTGCTCGTGTTTGTTCCCATGTCGCGAGACCTTTATCGTGTGATGAGTGCTCTGCTTTATATCGGAGCCATCGCGGTATTTATCGATGCGTGGGCGGGCACGAAACGAATCGTCCAATCTGCAAATCTTGCCGATGCCCGGGCGATGATCGGAATTCCAAAAGCCCATCTCCTGCGACTTTTCTCCCCGGTGATACGTCGAATTCCGATAAAACTGTTCGTGCCGAAACCATTGCGGCACATCAAACTCACTCGCGCAGAGGTTCCCACCGACCATCCGGCTCTTATTACGTTTACAACCGGCAGTACCGGTGAGCCCAAGGCTGCACTGCGAAACCACGAGTTTCTGCTTCGCCAACACCAGGTCCTTGCTAAAACACTACCGGTGGACGATCGCGATGTGGCGCTCACGGTGCTGCCGATCTTTGCCATTCATCAACTAGCGCTCGGGAACACGACCATCATCCCCACGCTCGATCGTCGTGGATTTGCGCATACCGATTTTCAGGCCATTGCTGAAATGGCCGTTAAATACGGTGTGACCAGTTGCACGGCCTCGCCAGCCTTTTTCCGAGAACTCGAGCCCTATGCGAGCAAAATAACATTGAATCGAATCCATGTCGGCGGCGCAGCCATTTTTCCGGGAACGCTCGATCGAATCGCTGCTTCGTTCCCATCGGCCAACATTCTCGCCGTGTACGGAAGCACCGAAGCGGAACCGATCGCCGTGGTCGATGCCGATCGGCTCCGGCAGGACCGCAACACCCATGGCTTGCTCGCCGGCACCCCGGTTCACGAAGTTGAACTGCGCATGATCGAGATCCTCGAGCGTCCGATCGATGGAACGGAATTCGAATCTCTTACACTTCCGGATGGAACGATTGGAGAAATCTGTGTCCGAGGCCCGCATGTTCTCACGACCTATTTCCGCGGCAATGCCGCATTTCGGAGAAACAAGATCGTGACGCCCCAGGGAATATGGCACCGTACGGGCGATGCAGGATATTTCGATCGCACCGGGGATCTGCGTTTGGTCGGCCGTGCCGCAGAACGGATTTATGATGGGACGTCCTGGCATTACGTAGCGCCGGCCGAACAGCAATTGCTCTCGATCCCGTCCGTAAAAGTGGGAACGATCATGCAAACAGGCCACGCGATCATTGCGGCTATTCAACCGGTCGGTCCATGGCACGAAGAAGACACCCGCGCCGTTCAAAGCCTGCTTCCCTTTTGTGAGGAAGTGCGCCTTGTGAAAACGATCCCACTCGACCCCCGGCATGGCGCGAAGATCGATTATGCGTTACTCCGAACCATGTTATTGAAGTCTCCATGAGTATTGCCCGGACCGCCGCTGTACAAAGCATTGAAAAGCTTCTTCAGGAGGCGAGCCTCGAATCGCTTGTCGAGCGAATCTCGCCAGTCTCGACGGATACCACACCGCTTCCCGATCCGATACCGGCAATTCGAAGCTGGGGCGAAGCCTCGCGATTGGAACGCGCAGCGTATATCGAACGGCTTTCCGGCGTATCGCCGAAATCGCTCATGCCCATCCCCGAAGGCTTCCAGCCGGAATCGCTCAAAGGGAACATCGAGAACTTTATAGGAATGACCCAGATCCCGACGGGGATCATTGGTCCTCTGCGCGTCAATGGTACAGCAGCCAAAGGCGACTTCCTCGTGCCGCTGGCGACGACGGAAGGCGCCCTCGTTGCCTCGTACCATCGTGGCGCGACGGTGATGTCAAAAGCCGGCGGCGCGACCAGTGTCTGCCTGCTCGAAATGGTCCAGCGGACCCCGACCTTTCGGTTTCGTACGTTCGCGGAAACAGGAGCTTTTCTCATTTGGGCTCTCAAGCAGTTTGAAACGCTCAAACAGGTCGTCCGCGAGCATACGTCCCATGGCGCGCTCGAAGAAATGCGTCCGAATATCGATGGAAACCAAATAACATTCCTCTTCGACTTTTCGACCGGCGATGCTTCCGGTCAGAACATGTCGACGATCTGCACAGAAGCGATTTGCCATTACTTCATCGAGCACACGCCGATCCAACCCGTCAAATGGTACGTCGAGGGAAACCTTTCCGGAGACAAAAAAGCCACCGCACAGTCTTTCTCGTCCGTGCGTGGAAAAAAAGTTACGACAGAAGTGATCATTCCTCGAGCGCTGGTCGCTTCGGATCTCCATACAACGCCCGAAGACATCATGGCCTATTGGAAGACCTCGATCGTGAATAGCTTGCAAAGTGGTGCCATCGGCGTCAACGGGCACTATGCCAACGGGATCGCTGCGATTTTTGCAGCCTGCGGGCAGGACATCGCGTGCGTTGCCGAAGCGTGCGTCGGAACGACACGATTCGATGTTACCCCATCGGGAGAGTTATATGCGAGCGCGACACTCCCTAACCTGATTGTGGGCACGATCGGTGGAGGCACGGGCCTCCCCACGCAGCGTGAATGTCTCGAGATCATGCACTGCGCCGGTCCTGGAACGGCTCGGAAATTCGCCGAGATTGTCGCGGCCGCGCTCCTGGGTGGCGAAATCTCGATTGTTGCGGCCATTGCAAGTGACGAATTCAGCAAGGCGCATTCCATCTTCGGGCGTCGCCGGTCCCCGAATCCCGAAGCGATCCCGGCCCATGCGTAGCGACGCGATCCCGGCAGAGAACCAACGACCGCTGTGGCGCCGACTCACGATCTACCAATCGGAACGATTCCCGTTCGTCCAGAACGCTCCACTGCTGGCGATCTTCGCTTTTGCTTCGGTCTCTTTTTCGCGCTCGTTACGCCAGGCGCCTGGATTCATTCCTCTCGGAAGCTTTGCGGTCGGCGTCGTGACGGTCGTTACATTCTTTCTCTTACTCCGCATCGCCGATGAGTTCAAAGATGCCGAGGACGATGCCCGCTATCGGCCGTACCGTGCCGTGCCCCGTGGGCTTGTAACACTCAAGGAACTCGGCTGGATCGCGGCGATACTCGTGCTCGTCATTCTGGCGCTCAATGCGTTCCTGCTTCCGCGCCTGCTCCCGGCGCTCGGAGCCGCACTCGTGTACTTCGCGCTGATGTCGAAAGAATTTTTCGTTCGAGCATGGCTCCGCCGCCACCCGATCGCCTATATGCTCTCGCACATGATGATTATGCCGGTCGCCGATCTTTATACGACCGGCCTCGACTGGTTGAACGAACGAGCAAGCGCATCGCACGGTCTCCTCATCTTTCTTGCGGTCTCCTACCTGAATGGAATGGTCCTCGAAATCGGCCGCAAAACGCGATCTCCACAAACGGAAGAGGAAGGCGTAGAAACGTATTCCGCGCTTTGGGGATCGAGACGTGCGACGATAACCTGGCTTATACTAATGATGGGAAGCTATGTTCTTGCGGTCCTCGCGGCGAGCGCTATTGGGTTCCCATGGGAAGCTTTCGCACTCCTTGCCATCCCGTTCGGTCTTGCGCTCATACGCGGAATTACATTTACCCGGACTTTGGAACCGAAAATCGCTCAGCGCTTCGAGTCGCTTTCGGGGGTTTGGATCTTTTCGACGTACGCCGTCCTGGGATTGCTTCCTTACGCCCTGCGATTTTTTAGGGTGCTTTGAAGTGAAAAAACTCTGAAAAGAGTGTGTGGTCAGCGCACGATCTCGACCGTTTGTTCGGCATGCGCCGCCACATTATGAGCAACGCTTCCGATCAGCAGACGCTCGAAGCGCGAAAGTCCACGAGAACCAATAAAAATCGATCTCGGATTTACGCGCTTGGCTTCTTCTATAATTTCGTGGCCGGCAATCCCGACAGGCATCGCCGTCGTTACTTCACGAAAATACTTTTTCATTTCTTTTTCGAGTCCTGAAAGCGCTCGTTCGATCTCGGAATCCCGCATCTCCTGATAGGCACCTATATCGCTGCCCACAAGCCAGATGTATTCCGGGGCGGCAATAATGCTGATATTGATCACGGTCACAATGTGCAGCCGGGCCTCACTTGGCCACGTTCTGTGAATCATTCGATGGACGGTCTCCCGAGCGCCGCGTGAACCATCGAAGGCAAGTAATAAGGTGGGAATCGGATCGAGATGCTCCGGCTTCCGGGCGATCCGTACCGAAGATTTCGCCTCACTGGCCACACGGAGCGATACACTCCCTAAGAACATCCTTCCGAGCGCGCCGCGCCCATGCGAGCCCATGACGATAAGATCGGGCTTCCAGGCGTCCGCGATCTCCAGGATGGTCGATGCGGGTGAGTAGGCTCGAGCGCACGGCTCAATCTCCCATGAAGGAAACAGCGCTCGAACGGCCTTTGCGCCCTCCTCGGCGTCCTGCTCCGCCGCTTCGCGTGCATAGCGGATCGTTTCCTGAACCGTATCGATAGCATACGAGGCGATCGAAAGGGCTGGTTCCAAATTTACTCCACTCGGGCTTCTTACATCTCCAATGGAGAGAACCGTCGCATGAACTCCCTGCTGCGGCAGTCCTGCATAGGCGAGATCGTCAATCGCATATTTCGAAAACGGCGAGCCATCGTAGGCAATGAGTATTTTCATATCCTATTTCTCTGCGAGCCGAGTGCCATACCGAAAAATCGAATAGAATCGTTAAAAAATCGAATTCAGAGCGAATACGATATAACGGAAAAATTACGACCGGCAAAAAACTTTCCTATTTCCGAACGTACCGGTCCAAATCGGCATAATTAAAGCTCGAGAACTTACTCGTCGTCCAGAAGGCCGAACCGTCCGGTGTATAAGATAACGCTTCTCCTTGTATTTCCGGAGTGATTGGAATCGTAACGGGGGTCGATAGCAGAGCATCGAGGACCGATTCCGTGGAGGACATTTTCCAAAGATAGATTGAAGTATAACTCTTTATTAGGATCTCGTTTCTCGCAGGTGAAATGCCGCCGGAGCGAAGAGGACCATCGGGAATCGGCATACTTTGAATCAATTTTTTGGCAAGGATGGTCGTGTCCGTGCTTTGAGGATACGGGAGGCAATAAAGATTCGAACGCGTATTTTTGTCCACAATATAAAGGTCGCTTGATACGGGATCGATGAGGAGCGTTTCGGCATCGCGCGGCCCATCCGGATATTTATACGCGATGATTTCCGCAGCAGCCGTGGTGCCAACGAGAACGGCAGGACCAAGCGGCATCGCGGGCTCAGGGAACCGATAAATAAACGACGACGAGTGGTTCGCTTTGCTATCGCCGATGTCCGCAATATATAAATACGACTGTCCCGAAATCGGTCCCGGTCCGATCGTCATATCGGTCCAATCGCGATTGGTTGCACCCGAAACGGAGAACACGGCACGCTTTGCCCCGGTTGAATCGACAAGAAAAATTTGTTTGCTGTTACCATCCTTATCGTTTTCGATCCAGAACATCCCGGGATAAGCGCGGCTTGCGGCGATACCGGAGGCATACATCATCGATGGGTCTGTAATTTTTCCGACCTGCACTCCCAACGAAAATGTATTGGTGTCATACGCGATCGTCGACCATTGCGCGTAGGCCACTGTATCGCCCGGCTTCGTCGTATTATTCCCAGTCGTATCTGGAAGCGATGGAGAAGTAGGCGATTTTTTACTGCACGCGACAAGGGAGAGCCCGATCGCAAGAAATAAAAAAAGCACTTTTTTCATTCTGTAAATCGGAATCCCTTGAAGCGCGACGTTTTTGGCAACCGTATTTTTAACGAATGACAACGAAGGTGCCGCTTGAAACGGAATTTCGATCGCGCACGAAGAAATGATAGGCACCGCGTGCGAGCGAAGAAATATCGACTGAAAAGACCACGCCCGACAGATTCGGAACTTGCAATACTTCCCTGCCGGAAGCATCTACGATTGTGACATCGCAAGTAACGTTGGCTGGATTTTCAATCGAGATCGTGTTCGTCGCAGGATTCGGCCAGAGTGTTGCACGTCCGGCTTCCGATCCCACAGAAACGCTTGCAAGCGGGAGCGAAATATTGAACGGTGCAGAGTAGGCCGTTGTGCCTTCTGCAAATTTTACACGAATGACAACACCCGTGTCCGGCGTCGAAGGAAGGGTCCATGGGTAGGACGAACCAGTCCCGAAGGCATAGCCATGGACGATCGGAGTCCAGGTTTGTTTTCCATCGAAGCTCGCGTCGATATCGACCGTCGATCCTAAATAGCCTCCGCCTGACCAAAAGATTTCGGTATGCTCTGCGACGGTGGGAGTAGGATCGAGAAGGTAAACACGTTCAATGTGACCGGTCACGAGAATGACGAATTTGCTGCTTAGCCCCACAACTCCATTGGCATCGCGGACGCGAACGTACGCAGCGGTAGAACCTTTTGCGGGTACGCTCCACATAAAATTCGTCGATGTTACATTGGAAGCAATAAGCGTCCATGTTTGCCCCCCGTCGACCGAGTAATCGATGCTCCGAGCCGATTCAACCGGGCCGGCAGTGCTATAGGAAATCGTGACTTGAGATCCGCTAAAGAGCGTATCACCCGCATGTGGCGATGACACCACAATGGCCGCAGGGACCGGTTTTTGCTCAACGCCTAACGGAGTGCCTTCCACGGCAATGTTGTCGAAGCGGTTGTTGCCGCTTGTTTTCGAAGTATTGCCTGAGAACTTTATTCGGAAGATAAGGTTGGAATTGTTATTGACCGTCGTATCATCTCCAAACCCAATGGAGACCAGGCCCCAGCTCGTGCCCTGGAACTGCAGTTGTGTGACATCGAGCGTATCGACATTGGAACCGTTGACGCTCAGTGCGGTCGATTTCCAGGTCGTACCGCCATCGGGGCTATAATCGAAGTGTTCCACAAGCTGGCCGCTGGTCGTGCTCGACGATTCCAGCGCATACGAAAATGCAATGTCGTGATAGCCGGTCGTCGGAATGACGAAACGAAGTTCCATACTGTCGCTTGGATTTCGGACGCGGAGCGCCTGGCCCGCAATTGCTCCCAATCGTTCGTTCAGGGTATCCCCGGCAACGTTGTCGATATAGCCTCCATACGTCGTGGACGTTCCCGGCTCAAGCGTATACACAATGCGTGGATTACCGGACGTCAGTACGGAAAAGTCGGCGGGTAAATTCGGAATGCCGGGATTATGATAAGCCGTGTTGAGCGAATCGAAGTGCCAGTAGTGAATGAGGGGGCTTGCGGCGTAATCGACTCCGGGGAACCCTTCCACCGTCACGTTGTCGAAACGATTGTTGCCGCTGGTCTTGGAAGTATTACCAGAAAACTTAATTCGAAATACGAGATGCGGGTTATTGCTGGTGCTTGGATCGCTGAACGCGACGGTCACAAGCCCCCAGCTCGTTCCCTGAAATTGAGTCTGCGTCACATCGAGCGTATCGACGTCCTCGCCGTTCACGACTAAGCCGGCGCTACTCCATGTTGTGCCGCCATCGGGACTGTAATCGAAGTGTTCGGCGAGTTGACCGCTCGTAATGCTCGAAGATTCGAGCGCATATTTGAGCACGATCTTCTTATACCCCGTCGTCGGAATCGCCATCCGAAGTTCCATACTGTCACTCGGATTTCGAACGCGGAGCGCCTGACCGCCTGCGTCGGCGTTGCGCGCATTCGTGGTGTCGCCGGCAACATTGTCGATATAACCGAGGTACGTGTTCGAGGTCCCGGGCTCAAGCGTATAGTCAATATGCGCCGCATTCGTATCCAACAGTGAATAATCGGCTTTGAGCGAGGGAATGCCAGGATTGTGGTATACGGCGAGTAGTTTGTTAAAATTCCAATAATGGAGCAAGGTAATCGATCCCGGAATCGTTACCTGTCCGACCTCTCCGGTTACGGTCACATTATCGAGTCGCACAAGACCGGTCGAACCGCCATTATTGCCGCTAAAGCGAATGCGGAACACAAGATGGGAGTTGTCACTTGCATAGAGGTCGGAAGAAAGGTCGACGCTTATATATCCCCATCCGCCATTGGTAAACGGCGCTTTGGCGATCGAGTCGAATTTATGACTTGCCGTTTTCCACGTACGGCCACTATCGATACTATAATCGTAGAGTGCCTCGAGCGGTCCCTGATAGCCGTTCGACGTTTGGAGCGCAAAGTGGACCGCAATATTTTTTCGATTGACCGTCGGAATATACATCCGTAATTCAATCGCGTTGGTCGGATTGTCGAGTTCGAGCGACCGGCCGGCCACATAGTTCATTTGTGTATTCAATGTCGTTCCGGTCGCGTCCTGAAATTGGCCGGCCTGCGAGATCGAACTTCCGGACGAGAGTGCATAGACCATCGATGCGTTCGGGGCAGCCGAAAAATCGGGAACGATCGAGCGAACATTCGGATATTGAAACACTCCAGCCAGACCGTTAAAATGCCAGTAGTAAATAAGGCTCGGGTCCGGCGGATAATATTTTTGCGGTAAGATCACGAATGTTCGGCTATACCCTTTGACACCTGAAGAATCGACAACGGCGAGCATGGCAAACGGGACCGGATTGACGACCGGGGGGATCATCCACGTAAAAAAACCGGTGACCGTATCGGTGCCGAGTGCATTCCAGGTCATTCCCGAATCGAGCGAATAAAAGACTGAAGTTTTTTGGGAAATTTTTCCTGTCGTTGTAAACGTCACTGTATCACGCTGCCCACTGATCAGGGTGTCGCCAAAATGTGGCGTTTGCAGCACGATCGTTCGAGGGACCGGCCCGGCTTCGACCGAAAGATTATCGAAACGGTTATTGCCGCTAAACGTACTCGCCTGTCCCGCCCAGCGAATTCGAAATACGAATTTCGGATTGTTATTGACGTTCGTGTCCCCAACAAAACCGATCGTGACGAGACCGAACGAAGTCGCCTGCTGATACGGGCTCTGCGTGCAATCGAGCGTGTCGGTCGCAACGCCGTTGACGGTCATGCCGTTTGTTTTCCACGTCTTTCCGCTATCGATACTATATGCGAATATCTGGTAATGCTGCCCGCTTGTTGTACTCGATGACTGCAGGGCATATTTTACGATCGGATTGCTGTAAAAGGTCGTCGGAATATAAATCCGGAGTTCGGAACTCCAGCTTGGATTTCGAAGGCGGAGTGCATTACTCGCTATAAATCCCTGTCGTGCGTTCAACGTATCGCCGGCAACATTGTCATACGCACCATTGCTTTTGCTGTTCGTATTGATACTGTCAACATAGGCTTTCGGAGTGCCCGGAATTGTATCGTACTGGACGACCGCCCTATTCGTATCGAGGTACGAATAATCCGCACGGATTGCGGGAGCCGGGATCGTTGCTTTAGACGTGATCTTATTGAAACTCCAGTAATGGAGCAGTGTCGTTTGCGCCTTCAGCGAACAGCTAAAAAGTAATAGGAACGCAATGGTGCAAAACCTTTTGAAACGTTTGGACATGGGGTATAAAGTCAAATAAGAATAGAGGTTCCGTCAAAAATACTGACTTACTGTTACCGGGAAATTACCGGGGTTTTATGCACGGATTATAAATGAGAAGCAGCCCGGCCGACAGAGTCGAAACCGGACTGCTTTTGGAACCGCAGTGCAGCTTGGCTATTTCTTGATAAAGCTCGTTCCCTGCTCTGCACCGGTCTGACTATCTTTTACAACCAGATAGTACGAACCTGGGCTAAGCGAAGAGACATTCAATTGTAATTCTTTGGAATCGGTCGGATTCATTCGTAACACTTCACGGCCGAGCATATCGGAGACCGAGAGAGTTACCGGTGAACTAAATGGATTCTTAAAACCGATCATATCGGTCGTGGGATTTGGAGCGACATTCCACTGCTCCACGGGTTGCATCGTGCTCGTTACTCCGTCGAGCGCGGTAGCGACGACCGCGAAATTATCGATGCGATTGTTTCCACTGGTTCCGTCCGTAGCCGTATCGCCAAACTTCATCCGGAAAATAAGGTTTGGATTATTGTTAACAGAGGTTTGACCACTGAATCCGATCGTTACTGGCGCGAACGCCGTGGCCTGCTGGTATTGACTTTGTGTTACATCGAGTGTATCCTGAGCGGATCCATTCACGGTCAATCCTGACGTTGTCCACGTTACTCCGCCATCCGTGCTATAATCGAATTTTTGCACCTGCGGACCGGTAAGACTGGAAGATTGCAGTGCGTAGGTGATGCTAATTCCCTGATAACCTTTTGTCGGAATGATCCAACGTAGTTCCATGCTGTCGGTTGGATTGCGAACGCGCATACCGCTTCCTGCGATAGAACCGAAGCGAGCGTTCACCGTGTCGCCGGGAACATTGTCCAGATAACCAAGATAGGACTTATTGCTTGCATCCAAAACATATTGAATCGAGCCGATGTGGTTTAGATTTCCGGAATAATCGGATGGAATAGCAGGAATTCCAGGATTGTGATACGAGGCGCTGGTCCACCAGTTAAAATTCCAATAGTGAACGATAAGACCGGTGCCCGGTGCGACGATGGTAAACTGTTTTGAAGTTCCCATAACGTTAGCGGAATCGACCACGCGAATTTCCCCCATGGTCGTCGGGGTGTTCGGTACCGTCCATTGATACGTCGTCGCGCCGGTCTCCGACGTCACGTCCTGCCAGGTTGTGCCCCCGTCGGGCGAAAATTGGATTTTTCGAACTTCGCCCACCGTCCCGGAAGTCGTGAAAGAAATCGTTGTTTGTCGCCCGGCTTCTAATAATGTTCCGATCGCTGGAGCTGTCATGGTTATAAAAGCCGGCGGCTGAACGGAGGCCCCCATTCCTTCGACCGTAACATTATCGTATCGAAGATTGCCACTCGTCTTACTGGCATTGCCCGTTGCCACAATTCTGAAAATCAGGTTGGCGTTGTTGTCGGCATCGCTCCCTAATGTAATCGTGACCAGGCCCCAGTTCGTATCGCCGTAATAAGCGGCAGCCGTGGTGTTCAGTGTATCGGTCGTTTGACCATTGACCGTGATGTTCGTCGTCTTCCAGGTCGTTCCCCCATCCGGACTATAAGAAAAATGCTGCGTTGAATCGCCATTGGTGAGGCTGGAGGATTCGAGGGCGTACTTAATCACGATGCCGGTGTATCCGGTCGTCGGAATATGCCAGCGAAGTTCGACCGAATCGACTGGATTTCGAACGCGAAGCGCCTCGCCTGGCGTGGCCCCAATTCGCGCATTTAAAGTATCGGCGTCGATATTCTCGCTATTGAGGGTGGGAGTGTATCCATCGATATATCCGCCGTAATTGCTCGATGTATTCGGCAACAGATAATACTGTAAATATGCTTTGCTCGTATCGAGGATTGAAAAATCCGCATCGAACTTCGGAACGTTTGGAACTTTATAGGTCCCGGTCAAGCCGTTGAAGTTCCAGTAATGAATGAGTGCCAGCGGTTGAGAGGTAGGGACGCCCTCCACGGTAACATTATCGTATCGGAGATTGCCACTGGTCTTGCTGGCATTACCGGTCGCAAAGATTCGGAAAATCAGGTTTGCGTTGTTGTTGGCATCACTTCCTAATGTGATGGTCACCAGCCCCCAGTTCGTATCACCATAGTAGGAGACCGCGGTGGTGTTGAGGGTATCGGCCGTTTGCCCATTGACCGTGATGTTCGTCGTTTCCCACGTCGTTCCACCATCGGGACTGTAAGAAAAATGCTGTGTTGAATCGCCACTGGTCAGGCTGGAGGATTCGAGGGCATATTTAATAACGATGCCGCTATAGCCCGTCGTTGGGATATGCCAACGCAATTCGCTCGAATCCACTGGATTTCGTACACGGAGCGCAACTCCGGGCATGGATCCATTGCGCGCGTTCAAAGTATCCGCATCAATGTTCTCATTATTCGGTGTGGGGGTGTATCCATCGATATATCCGGCATAATTGCTCGACACCCCGGGCTTCAAATAATATTGAAGATACGCTTTGCTCGTATCGAGGATCGAATAATCCGCATCGAACTTCGGGATATTGGGATTTTTATAGGTCCCCGTCAAATTATTAAAGTTCCAATAATGGATCAGGGTCGATTGTGCCTGAGCGCTGGTAGCAAAACCTGCAAATGCAAGAAAACAAAGTAGTATCCGATGTCTCATGAGTCAAATGTGAAAAAGAGTTTCGTCACAAAACTATCATTCGAACATTACCGGGATATTACTGCGAGGTTATGTTGCAGTATTCGAATTGTTATGCCCTGTATCGCGAGAATGGAACGCCGCTACGGAACTTTAAATAGGCGGTTCATCCAATTTACTCGACACGCGCACCATAATAGTTTTTTAACATAGAGGTTACACGCTTGTAATCATTTAAAAATTTCGAAGCGATAATTTTGCCGAGAAGTTGGTGGCAGTTCGGTGCTGATTCCTCAACGCCTCTTTTCTATTTCGTACTCGCTTCGATGATCGTTCGTTTTTTCAGACTTGCCGTCTGCTCTTTGTTCGTTGCTATTCCGGTTTTTGCACACGCGGCCTCTATTATCGGAACCGTGACCGACGAAGTCAATAATTCGCCGCTTCCTGGAGTCCGGATTGCCGTGGTCGGGAAGCATATGGGTGCCGTCTCGGGCTTAGACGGCAGTTATAAAATTTCGGATCTCGCGCCGGGTAACTATTCGCTCTCGATCTCCTATCCCGGCTACCGCGATACTACAATTTCCGTCGAGGTGGCATCCGAAGATGCATGGGACACTCTGAATATTGCGCTCAGACAGTTCACCATGTCGGGTGGACACGAAGTAACCGTCACCGGTAAAACCGAACATGGTAGTGACGTAAGTACGCTCGAGCGTATGCGGACGTCGGAGAATGTGATCAATGCGATATCGGCTCGGACCATCGAAATTTCGCCCGATATTTCGGTCGCCGATGCATCGCAACGCCTTTCGGGCGTCACCATGACGCGCACGGCCGCCACCGGCGATGCGCAATATGCCATCATTCGGGGAATGGACAAACGGTATAATTATACGACCGTCAATGGAATTAAAATTCCCAGTCCGGACAATGTCAATCAATACGTCCCGCTCGATATATTCCCATCGAGTTTGCTCGACCGGCTTGAAGTCTCAAAAACGCTGACCCCTTCGATGGAAGGCGATGCAACCGGCGGCGTCATGAACCTGGTGATGAAGCAGGCCCCCGATCATGAGGTGCTTTCGATGGAAGCCGGAAGTGGATACAACGATATTTTCGGTACAGGACAAAAGTTTTATACTTTCACCCCCGATAATGCCGAATCGCCACGGATTGCGCGAGGAACTTCGTATGAAGCGACGATGGCCGATTTCCCAGCCAGCACATGGGACCCTCGTGCCATTAGCGTCAGTCCCGCCGCTAATTTTTCGGCCACGTATGGCAATCGCTTTGGAGACGATCAAAAGCTCGGCTTGATCCTTTCCGGTAGCTTCCAGAACACGTACCGCGGCGCCAATACCCTCTTTTTCCAGTCGGACATCAATCAGATCGCCGGAACCCCTTCGCTCACGGAATTCGAGAACCGAACCTACAGTACGTTCCAGAGGCGCTGGGGAGCGATGACGAATATCGACTATCGCGCCGATGAGAACAATACGTTCCAAATCTTCGGCATGTATGCGAGCCTGAACAAACAAGAGGAGCGTAACATGTACGACACCGTAAACGAAAAAGGTTCTTGGCCGCTGAACCCCGAAGTCGATTGGACCATTCGTACGGAGAACCAGACGCAGGGGATTGCGAACGTCACCCTAAGCGGCAATAATGCTCTTCTCGGAAAAGATCTTTCGGCCGACTGGCACATCGCCTATTCACGCGCGACCTTAAACGATCCCGACGAAGCACATCTATCCTTGCTCGGCGGCGTCAACTACACGTCGAACCCGCCAAACATCCAGCCCTATCGCGTCGATGACAGCAAACGGTATTGGGAAAGCAGCACCGATGAGGACAAGAGCGTCTATCTCAATTTAAGATCGATCGAAGACGTGCTCGGAACGACCGCGGAACTTACTTATGGCGGAATGTTCCGCAACAAAACGCGCAATGCGAATTACGATGAATACGAGTTGCGCGTCCAGAACGGCCAGCAATATTACAATGGGAACATTTCGCTCGATACGTTTTCGGTCTATACGCCGTTCGGCACCGCCGCCAATCCATTGGACTATAACGGCCACGAAAATGTAACCGCGGCCTTCCTGCAAGCGAAGTTTCCCATTGGAAACCTCATCGTTCTCGGTGGCGCTCGTATGGAACAGACCGATTTTGGCTGGACCAGTTCCGAGCCCGCTTCCCTTCCGGGAAAGACCGGCGATATCACCTATGTCGATCTTCTTCCTTCACTAAGCCTGAAGTATTCTCCGACCGAAAATCAGAATTGGCGAGCCTCCTATTTCAAGTCGATCAGCCGCCCGACGTTTTACGAAGTCATTCCCAGCCTTGGCGTTCCCGGCGACGATTATACCGAAGTCAGCAACGACAGTCTTCAGCGAACGCAAATTGACAACCTGGACCTGCGGTGGGAATATTTCCCGGGAGCGCTCGATCAATTGTTGGTGGGTGCTTTTTATAAACGGCTGCATGATCCCATCGAATGGGTGATCGAAGACATTCAAGTTAACTCGATCTATCAGCCACAAAATTTAGGCGACGCGACAAACTACGGATTCGAGATCGATTTCAGAAAATTCTTTTCGAACTTCGGGATCTCCGGAAATTATACGTATACGAAATCGGCGATCACCTCGGCCAAAGTTCAGACGCATTATGTCAATGGCACGGGCGTCGTTTTCGACACGGTCTCGCAAACGCGACCACTCGAAGGGCAGGCCGATCATATCGGTAACCTCTCCCTGCTCTACAAGAATTTCGAAACCGGGACGGATGCACAGATCAGCGCCGTCTATACGGGCAATGCGATCGTGGCGGTTTCGACGTACCTCAATAACGACGTTTGGCAAAAACCCTTTCTTCAGTTCGACCTTTCCGGAGAGCAGCGTCTCTGGGGTAACCTTTCGCTCTACCTGAAAGTGACGAACCTGCTCAACACACCGCGCGAAGAAGTACTTCACGAACCGTACGAAAATTCGGATTATCAACAGCCGATCGCCAATCAGGTAAATGGACAGGACATCCTTATACGAAAAGAGCTCTATGATCGGACCTACTTCCTGGGCGTTCGATTCAAGATGTAATCATTCGGCCTCAGAGGAACGCAAAGTTCCATTTCGGCTACCATGTTTCACTTAACTCTACTATTGACCATGAAACTTCGATCCTCGATTCTCTACTCTGTCGCGGCTCTGGCCTTTGCGCTGTCGCTGGCCGCGTGCAAAAGCTCGACCTCGGTCTCCAATGCATGGACTCCTCCAGCCCATGCGATCACGAAGGACACCGTCGGCGGCTATCAGGGCATCAGCGGCGTTATGCTGGCGGACAGCACGTACTATATGGACAGTACGATCATTATTCCCGCTGGCGATACACTCATCATTCAGCACGGTGTACACGTCATCGTACTCAATACGGGAACCACGAGCGCTGTCGGTTCGCCGGAATTCCAGGTCTTTGGAACGCTGATCTGTGACGGTCAGCAAGGCGATCCGATCTACCTTACGGTTCCGAAAAACCTTCGTAAATACGCGGACCTCACGAACACAAGTTCGAACGCGCTCTGGGGTGGCATCGAATGCGCTGGACCAACAACCGCCGGCGTCACCAATGGGGGTTCCGGGGACCTTATTCTTAAATGGACGCACATCGAATTCGCAGGCGGCTCTTCAGGAACGAACGATCCGATCGTCGGTAACGGTGGAACACGCTATGCTGTCTGGTTCCAAAACCCCAATGCGAACTTCATTATGGAAGATTCGTGGATTACCGGTTCGACGGACGATCCGCTCCGCGTTTCCAGCGGTAAAATCAGCATTTTCCGCAATGTGGTCGAATGTGCAGCACCGACCAGCGGCGATTTCAATATGAAGTCTGGGACGGTCGGCGATATTGCGTATAACGTTTTTATTGGCATTGCAACCAATGGCCCGAAACTCGCGAATACCGGCGGTTCGAATCCGGAATGCAATGTCAACATCTATAATAATACGATCGTGACGGGTGGCTGGCGATGCACCAAATCCGGACGTGCCGGTTCAACGGACATCGAGGCCGGAGCACGTGGAACCGAATACAATAACATGATCGTCAATTGCCGTACCGGGTTCCGGCTCCTGACCGGCGGCGCAAATTTAGCCGATACGGCAAACACCGCATACGGCTATCAATATTATTATGGCTCGGAAGATAGCGTCGTCGCCCACTTCAATTCGCCGAGCGATGGGGGCATTCAGGTCTGGAAAACAGGCGATGTGCATGGAACTGCTGGCCAGAATAATCCGATGTTTGTCGGATACAATCCGGACCAGTTCCCGGTCACCTACTATAATAAATTCCCGATGGCATTTTCGGACCAGCTCTCCTATCCGGCTTTCAATCTGATGCGGTCGATGGACGAGAAAGGGAATCAGCGCTTCGTCGATGTGACGACCAGCTTCAAGAGCGATTTCCATTTGCAGCCCAGCTCGCCGGCCGTCGGACACGCGTACACCGGAACGGTTAAGACCAATTCAGGACAGACAATTCAGGTCCCAATGAATGCGGTCACTTCCGTTAAAAGCGCTTCCAATCCTTATGGCGCCGACTATACAACACTCGGCCTCGGTAAAGACTACGGTGCTTACCAACAGGACGGTTCCGGAAACCAGCAGTAACCTTTCTTTTTCAACGAATGCCGAGTGCAAAGAATCTTTCGCACTCGGCATTCGCCTATATGGACGTTATGAAGCAATTCACATTTAAACTTTTCGCCGTACTCGCCGTTGCGATGACGATCGGCGCCTGTGCAAAAAAACAGGACGAAGTCGCCTACTCCTTTGTCGTCGCAGGCGACTGCCGGATGGACAAATCGGATACAAATTCCACGACGAATCCGGCGGGAATTAACATTGCGCAATTCGACCGGCTGTTTTCAGAAGTCGCAGAGCTGAATCCAAAGCCGGCATTCCTCTTTTTCGATGGCGATGAAATTTTCGGCTATGAGCACGATACCGTGAAACTGCGACATGCACTCGAGCTCTGGCGCGACCGTGCCGAGGCATCGCCCACGGCGAAAGCAGGAATTAAGATTGTCGCCATCCCTGGCAATCACGAGACCGATATTGACAATGGCGACAAAAAGTTCTCTTCGCCTGAAAACGAGCACGAGTGGCTCGATGTCATGCAGCCGTTGATCAGTGGGAATGACGGACCGCACCAGGGCGGCGCGGATACGCTCGCGACAGACCAGAGTCAACTCACCTATTCTTTCGATTATCATGACAGCCATTTTATCGTGATGAATACCGATCCGGATGGACAGGACTCGCACGTTCCCGTTCACTGGATCGAACAGGACATCGCGAAAGCGCGTCAAAATGGAGCGAAACATATTTTCGCGATCGGCCACAAACCGGCCTTCAATTCGGATGGTAGTATGAGTATGGCCGGTGGAATTCGCACGGATTTCTGGGCCGCGATGGAAGCCGCTCATGCCGAAGCAATGATCGGTGCACACGTACACGAATATGCACGGTTTCAGCCACACCACCATGGGACGTGGATGATCATTGCAGGCAACGGCGGAACACCGCTTGAAAAGGACCTCCCTCCGGAGCAGCAATACTTTGGATTTGTCGTCGTGACCGTCATGAAGAGTGGCCGTGTCATCGTGAAAAGTTACGGACATAACGTTCCCGCTGCAGGATATGCCGCGGAAGATTCTCCCTCACAAAATCCAACCGCCGTCCGCGATTCTGCGGATATTACATGGAAGGACTAAGCAAATGCATTTTTCGACCCCTTTTCGAATATGGTGGCCTGTTCTCGCGGTCACGGTTCTTATTGCTGCGACGAGCGCCTTTCTCTTTGGGTGCAGTCATGGCGTAAGCAGCGGCACCCCGCCCGATACGACACATCGCTCTCCGGATACAACGGTAACATCCGTGCCCGATAGCGTGCTCTACTCTTTTTGCGTGATGGGATGCAATCGAGTGGACAATTCCGACCTCGATCTGAATGGGAACCCGAGCACCGCGAATCTCGCACAACTGGACCGCACGTTTACCGACATGATGCAGCTTTCGCCGCGACCCGATTACATGTTCTTGGTGGGCGATCTCGTCCTCGGGAAAACAACAGACACCTCGCTGCTGGGAACGGAGCTCCGTGGATGGCGCGCGCACTATGAGACTTCGCCGATCGCCAGTTCCGGTATTCGCCTCGTCGTCGTCCCTGGCAACCATGAGACGAACGATGGCACCGGCACGGTCGCCATCGAGCAAAAATGGCTGGAAGTCATGGCGCCGTATGTTATCGGTTCCAACGGCCCGACCGCCGGTGGAGCGGACGCGCTTCCGACCGATCAAACCCGACTCAGCTATTCCTTTAATTTTAGGGACTCGCATTTCGTCCTTCTCAATTCCGATCCGATGGGTGCCGGTTCGACCGTTGCTGTGCACTGGGTTGCTGAGGACCTCGCCCAGGCCCGGGCCACGACAGGCATCAAACACATTTTCGTGCTCGACCATAAACCGGCCTACGACGATAACGGGACAACCAGCAGTATTCCGGCTTCTCAGAGCGCATTGTGGTCCGAACTCCAGCAGTATGAGGTCGAAGCGATGCTTTCGGCGCACGATCACATTTACCGACGGCTGGAGCCGGGTGGCAAAACATGGATGATCATTGCCGGCAATGGCGGAAGCCCGCTTGAAAACCCGGTCGGGAACGATCGCAACTTTGGATTCACTCTTGTTCAGGTAATGAAGAGCGGAAAAGTGATCGAGAAAGCATATGCGCGAGAGTATGGAACGAATTATCTCGGACCCTCGCCTGCTGCGGCATTCCCCACAACACTTCGAGATTCCGCCGATATTACATGGAAAAATTAGTTCCGGCGATCATTCGCGAAAGGAGAAACGGCCGGTAGTTCGGCCGTTTTTTTATTGCTCAGGCAGTGTGGGTTGTTCGGCGTTCGATTTGAAAGCAGAAGTTCGATCCAAAAAAATGACTTATGCCTCATCTGTTTTTCGATGAAGTGATCGATATTGCCGGCTCGTGCGCGACGGAATGCGAACGCGCGGCCTCGAAAGCGACCGTTTTGTAGAGATCCGTCACGTGCTTTTTTCGCTGCTCGACTGTGCTGACGCGTGCCACTTTACTATTCGTCTGTTAGGACGCTCCTCGCAGCACTCGAACGATTCGCTCGAACTCTGTTCCTAAATTTGTTCGGATACCGCCAGAATATTCGAAGACTACAAGGATTTTGAACCATTGCACAATGCAGTCTTGCTCGTTCGGGAATGCGCAGCGAAATGCGCAAGATTCTCCCTAACCTGAGTATCGGAAAACATTTCGCTTCGCTTCTTGTTATTCGAGCAAGGCAAGACATATCGCCTTCGAAGCATTTTTCTGCACCTGTAGCTCAACGGATAGAGTACCGGTCTTCGGAACCGAGGGTTGGGGGTTCGAGTCCCTCCAGGTGCGCAAAGTCCCATTAAATATCCTTATGCTGTCATATGGACCGAATTCCCAAGATATTTTTCTTTAAGCAAAGTAATCGCGTCCTAGTTGGATTTCAAGCTATTTGAATTCGGCAACTTTTTGATCTGTAAACGGAGTTATCCGGCTCCTAAAATTCATTCACTATCCCAAAATCCTATGAGGATGCAGTCTAAAGAGAAAGAGTTAGTACCTGGCACGGAAGAACCGGACATTAAAATCGCGACTCCGCTCAGCCGGTTGCAGGTTTCCCTTATCCAGGAGTCGCTGCGGGAAACGGGCTGGAAACACTCGGACCATTTCGTCGGCGCTACCTCACCCGGCGGCCATCGCCCACAATATAAAATGACCGTATTTCAGGCCAAAGCAGGCTTAAAGCGAAGCGAAGTCGTGCAGAAATTGCAGGGCATTGTTGGGAAATTCAAAGAAGAGAAGCATAACCGCGAATAGCGACTAAAAAATGACGAATAAAGGGGAATTTGTTGACTACATTTCTTTCTTATTCGTAATTTGAAATTCGCGATTCGTACTTGAAAAACCGTCTCGATTCTATCGATGCCTTGCGTGGCATCGCGGCGCTGATGGTCGCCGGATACCATATCTGGGGTCATTATGGTGTTTATCCTTTTCCATCGATTGGCGTCGTACCGTGGACTCATAAGGCCAGCCTGCTCAGTTTTGCCGTTTCTCCGTTACGGTGGGGATATTTGGGTGTTGGCCTTTTCCTCGTCTTAAGCGGGTTTTGCATTCACCTCCCGTTTGCTAGGAAAAAGCAGGAGTTTGGGGAGTATTCATTCGAATGGCGCAATTTTTACCTTAGACGTCTTTGGAGGCTTTATCCTGCATATGCCGTTTCTGTCGTTGGGACATTTTTTTTACTGCTGATTACCTCTCATGGAACGGACCTCATCGGCACCGCTCCAACCGTTGGTGACCTCTTCGCACATCTGACGCTCCTGCACGGTTATTTTGACCGGTATTTCTATGGCATCGTTCATGTCTATTGGTCTCTGGCGCTTGAATTTCAGCTCTACCTCGCCTATCCGCTTTTTCTTTATGCCTTTCGGAAAATTGGATTAACGAAGTCGGTCCTTTCCCTTTCTCTCTTTTCGATCCTCTGGCGATACGTGGTACTGACCAACTTTCATTACCAACTCATTAGCGTCGCTGCTACGGGCCCCTATGCGCCAATGGGTTTTCTATTCGCAAGAATGCCGGAATGGCTTTTTGGAGCGTGGCTCGCAGAATGGTTTGTGAGTGGCAGGAATCGGAGATCTTCTCGGTTATCTCTTTCGGGTTTCGCTGCGATAGTGTTATTTGCAGGCATTTTAACTACGCTCGATGAACGACTCTGGAGCCTGACGGACCTTGCGTTCGGACTCGGCTTTGCTTTCTTGATCGCCGCAGCGATTGTACCCCGAAAAGCTGAAAAAGCAGCCAAAATGCCTTACCGTTGGCTGGTTTGGATAGGTACGATCAGCTATTCCCTCTATCTTTTTCACATGCAGTTTTCATGGTTTGCAAACCCATGGATCAGAACGATCCATAGCCCATTGGAGCAGTTCGTTCTGCGCGGAGCGGTCTTAATAATTTCGATTCCACTCGTTGCGATTATTTTTAAATTAGTGGAAGCTCCATTTCTTTCCGCACCCAAACCTGGAAAGCGGTTTTTCACGTTTTATTCAAACGTCGCTAAACTCCTTGGCATAAAATCGGATAATTCTGTAGTGGTCCAACCCGGATAGCATGGCAATGACACCAAGGTCGCTATGCAATAGAAAAGAGGAGCGACATGACAATCATTGCCCAACTGAATTCGTTACCCGATGCGTATGCAGGAATGGAAGCGCTGAGAGCGAAAGCGATTCCTCCGGCGCTTTCAAAATCCGGAGAATTTCTCATCATTAGCGTTGACGATGACTTCGCGAATTCTGCAAGGCAAATTTTATCAAGCGATGGCCGTTTTATACAGTACATTCGACTCGACGGAACATCTCTTTCTCCAGGATTCGAAGAGTGGAATGCCTGATTAAGCAGTTTTTAGTTCCTTTTTGCGAGCGAACGTTGCACTCCAGAATTCCTTGATCGTTTTTGCAATTTTTGTCGGGCGTTCGACAGCAGCGCGCCACGTTAAAGCAATTCCAACGATAAATAAAATTAAATCGCCGCCCCACATTCCCCAAAACGGCGTGATCACTCCCCGATCCGCCAATTTTTCACCGCCAATCAAAAAGACCCAATAGAGTACGAAAAAGCCAATGGAAAGCCCGGTTCCGGCTCCGACGCCGCTTCGTTTTGCGAGCGCGCCGAGGGGGACCCCAATAAGAGCAAAAATAATACAGGAAGCTGGAATTGCATATTTTTTATGGGTCTCCACCAGGTAATTATCTAAATCTTCCTGTGTCGTTTCAATGGTGTTTTGGTCGTTCTGTAAGTTAAGCTGCAGAGGAGTGAAAATGGTGCGCATTCGAGTTCCGATACTCGTTTTCGCCGGCATGGAGGGCGTTGTCTTCGCCGAAAGCGAAGTCAGTTCCGACGCAAAAGCGATCAGGTGCTGGCGCAGCAATTGAACTTCCCTTGAACGTGCCGCCTCGTCGGCGTGAACTTTTTTCATCAGGTCATCCGCCGAAAGTTCGCGCCCGCTACGTTCGGACTCTCCTTCGTGCATAAAATCGTAACCGGTGGCTGGAACTTCTACGATATAGGTCCCGAAATGACCTCGGCGATAGTCGGTCGGCTGTTGGGCAAGGACTTCGTGCATCTCGCCGTCGTGCAGCGTCAAGATAATATTTCGAAAATCTGGCGTAAAGGCCACGTGACCGGTTTTCGCCGTCATGACACGCGACATCCCGGGCTGGGCGTGATCGTAAATCGTAACATCCGCAAGATCGCTTGTCATGGGATTCGTCTTCCGCGCCAAAATCGAATATCCGGGAATTTCATCTTCGGTCGTGAAGGTCCCCGGTTCAATGATGAGCGAAGGCTTTTTCCGATTGATATCGGTCATAAGGTCTTTCGCACGATGATTCGCATCGGGCAAGATAATATTATTGAATTGAAGGTCGAATACAGCGATCAAGGCAGACAAGACGAGTACGGGAAAAAGCATTCTACCCAAACTTACGCCCGCGGCCTTCATGGCCGTAAGTTCATTGGCGGCCGCCATCGAGCCAAACGCCATGACGCCGGCTACCAGAACTGCCATGGGAACGGCCAACACCACCATCCAGGCGAGATTGAAAACAATCAGTTCAACGATCGTCCACAAGCTCAGTCCGCGACCGACAATCCGGTCGATAAACCGCATAAGGAACTGCAGCAGGAAGACAAACATAATGACCGAAAGCGCCATAAGAAATGGCGCCATTGTTTCCCGAACGATGTAATCCCAGACGTGGGCCGAGATTTTCCACCACCGATACGGGGCTGAAAGGGTTTTACTGGTCATTCTGGAATGGAAACAATGCGAGACTCAAAAGCTTCCTGAAGCTGAAATTTATTCGGAAAATGAACGGTTTCTGACTGGTAAGTAAATCGCCCACGTTTTCCTTTCACTTCCCATGAAAATCTTACGAATTTCCGCTCAAGTGTTACTTGCTTCTTTCTTTGCATTCATTCAGGGTTGCAGCAGCACCTCAGGTCCTGGTAATAATAATAATACTTCCCTCAGCAGCATACCGACAAACGGAAGCACGTTCAGCCTCTATACAAATTCAGGCGGTGGTTTTCTCGATCCCACCACCTATACGGTTGCGGCTTCATCAAAACAGCATTTATCGGATTCAAAAGTAATAATGCTGATTGGACTTCATTCGAATGGTCAGGTCGATACCTCGTACGAATCTTTCGAAAGCAATGGAGATGTCTCTCTCTGGTCGCCGACATGGAATAACGGCGCATGGAGCACGCTGCCTTTTGCTTCCCGCACAGCAGTGAACACTTCATCCGACCAAGGCAGCGGCCTGAAAATCAATTCCGTCGCCATGGGAAACGGTAGCGGCGGAAAGTTCACCGTGCCTGGCGTCTCCGGAAACCCTTACTCGACGGACAGCGTGACCGTCAAACAGTACACGGTCGATAATGGAGTCACTGACGATTCGACGATTGAGCATTATTCCTTCATTCCAACACTGGGGCTTATTGCCATCGATCGGACGGACGGGTCTCCGGGAGTACCGGGCAGTCTCGATTCGCTTACGCAGTACTCTCCGAAATAGCGAATCGTATCGAATGCGCCGCTGTTTAGGCGGCACATGGATATAAAAGGAAAGCGGGTCCTCGTTTTAGGTGGGTTCGGATTGGTCGGTCAGGCCGTTATTAAACGGCTGATGCACTCTGAAGATGAACGGCCTTCCCACATCGTCATTACTTCCTTGGGCCAAGCGGAAGCCGATTCTGCCGCCCGTTATTTCGAGAAATTGTATCCACACGCCGAAACGACTTTCGAGCCGTTTTGGGGCAATCTTTTTGTGCGAGAGGGATGGAAAGATGCCTCTCGAGAATCGCTGCTTCAGGACACGGAAACGAGGAACCGCCTTATTGAAGATACTTTGGGCGATCTGACCGAGGACGTTGTCCATTCCAATACTCTTTATAATGCGATCGAATGGGCTCGTCCGGACGCCATTATCGATTGTATCAATACCTCGACCGCCTTTGCCTATCAGGACCTCTTTAGCATGGGCCAGCGCGTCCGCTCTTCGATCGCATCGGGTGCGGTCGATTCCATGGAATTGGTGGAACGACTGCTCGCAAGCCTTTATATACCGCAGCTTATTCGGCATGTCCAGATCTTGCACAAGGCGCTCGTCGATTTCGACGTTCGAGCCTATGTTAAGGTCGGTACCAGCGGCACCGGCGGAATGGGCCTCAATATTCCTTTTACCCATTCGGAAGAACGTCCGTCTCGAATGCTTCTGGCAAAATCCTCACTGGCGGGCGCGCATTCACTGCTCCTGTTTCTAATGGCCCGAACGCCCCGCATGGCCCAGATCGTAAAAGAAATTAAACCGACCGCAACGATCGCATGGAAAGAAATAAAGTATGGTCCGATCAAAAAAAGCGGCAAAGCGATCGAACTCGAACAAATCTCGCTTGACGACGCGGAACCGCTGGGGTCCCGACTGGAACTTTTAAGGTCCGAGTCGGCCGCAACGAGCGGCGTGCTGGAATCGGTCTTTATCGACACCGGTGAAAATGGGATTTTTTCCAAGGGCGAGTTCGAAACTATTAGCGCCCTGGGCCAGATGGAAATGGTGACACCGGAAGAAATTGCGGAAAACGTTTTTCGGGAACTCGTCGGAGCCAGTACCGGAAAAGATATCGTTGCTGCCCTCGATGCCTCGACGATGGGCCCTTCTTACCGGGCCGGATATCTTCGGGAATCCGCGCTTCGGATGATGACCGCGCTCGAAGAAGAAACCGGCACTTCCAGTATCGCTTTCGAAATGCTGGGGCCCCCGCGGCTTGCCAAGCTACTCTTCGAAGCTCACCTTCTTCGCCGCGCCGCAAAAAATTTTAGCGGGGTCCTCGAACACAGCACGGAAGCGTTATCAAAAAAAGCCGAAACGATCCTTCGCGAAGATGCACGGCTCAGGAGCAATATTGTTTCTATTGGAATTCCAATTCTTCTTGGCGATGGCAAAAAACTTGTTCGAGGCAAGCAGATAAAAATTCCTGCCCAACGCTGGCAACGGAACTCTGACGCGACCGTCGAACTCGACCACGACAAACGCGATGCCTGGGCCCGCGAAGGGTGGGTGGATTTGCGACCCGAAAATATGCACGTTTGGCAGCAGCGGCTATCGAAAATTCGAGAAGAAGCTGAACGGCATGGAAACGTCACCGGCTCCGAGCCGGACCGCTCACCTGCGTATTGGGACGATTTCCAATCGCTCAACGAAGGCCGTCTTGCCGCGTGGATCTTCACCTGCGAGGAAGGTGGCGAGCGCATCAAGCGCTGATGCGAGACCGGTGCTGCATTAATTTTTACCTTAATCTTTCTGAAAATACAGGGGTTAGATTATAAAATCCGGAGATTAGCGTCAAATTTGTTGTATATTTGCCAATCTACATGAAGCGGTTTCTCTTTTTCCTTTTTGGGGCGGCGTTCCTTACGACGCTCGGTTTCGATTATGCCGGTGGAATCGACTCCTTTACCGCTCGTCCCGATGGCGATGGAATTACGATTGAATGGCATTCAGAAATCGAGACCGGCATTACGAGCTATGCCATCGAACGCTCCGATATTCGAAGCACAAACGATTTTCAGGACGTCGGCACTGTCATGCCGACTGGTAATTACAGCTATTACAAATTTCACGATTCGCATGTAAGTTCGGCGCCCCTGGCCGGACAATCGGGTGGCGCACAACCGCTCTCCGATGCCTACAAATACCGGATCCGTTACAATCTTTCGAGTGGTGACATCAGCTACTCCCAGACGGTCAGTGTTACCCGTCCCTCGAGCGGAGTCCGTCGTACCTGGGGCATGATCAAAGAGATGTTCCATTAATCGACTCCTGAAAAAGGGTCGATTTTTTTATTAGGTTGTCCCCCTCGGATTTTTCGAAAATTCGAGCGAAGACCTTTCGAATTCCAGCGTATCAAGTCGAACCGGAACAGGCTCTGGGAGGGTTCTTTATTACTCTATTATTTCCTAATTTTTAACGAAAGGAATTGTGGGCCATGAGTACGCAAATTCGTAACCTTGCCCTTGCCGGACATGCCGGCGCCGGGAAAACAACATTAACCGAGGGCATTGCTTTCGCCGCGGGGGCCACGACCCGCCGCGGCACGATCCAGGAATCGAATACCATCTCCGATTACCACCCTGACGAAGCTTTTCGAAAGCACTCCATCAATACTTCCCTTGTCTCGCTCACGTCCCAGAATATCAAGCTTAACATTCTCGATGCTCCGGGATATGCCGATTTTACCGGCGAAGTGCGCGCCGCTCTGCATGTCGCCGATACCGCACTCATTCTTATCGATGCACAGCACGGCGTGGAATCAGGGACCGTGCAGGTATGGGAATTTTGCGAGCACGACCAGAATTCAATCGTCTTTATTGCAAATAAGCTCGACCACGTCGAAGCCGACTTCGATCGAACAGTGGAGGACCTGAAAACTCAATTTGGCCACGAGGTGGCCGTGGTCCAGTTCCCTGTTAATCCCGGCGATGGCTTTAACGCGATCGTCGATGTGATGAAAATGAAGCTGCTCCGCTTTTCGAGCGACGGGAACTATACAGAAGAAGAAATTCCCGAGGCCTCGCGAGCGAAAGCCGATGAATTGCACCGCCAGCTCGTCGAAATTGTCGCGGAAAGCGACGATAACCTCATGGAAGAGTATTTCGCGAATGACGGCCAGCTCGAAGAATCCCATTTTTCCGGCGGTATTCATGAGTCCCTCGCTCACCGGAAGCTGTTCCCGGTCTTATGCGCCTCCGCAGAAAAGAATATCGGCCCGAAACGCATATTGGAATTTTTAGTGACGAACGCTCCGGCCCCCGAAGACCATCTGGCCGATGTAAAGGGAATTAATCCATCGAACAAACAGGAAGTAAGCCTGAACACCGCTCCCAAAGATGCGACGACCGTCTTTATCTTTAAAACCGTGAGTGAGCCGCACTTAGGCGATCTCTCCTTTTTCCGCGTCTTCCACGGTGAACTCCATTCCGGTATGGACCTGGTGAACGAGGCAAACGGAAAGACCGAGCGCATCGCTCAGCTATTCGTGATGAACGGCAAAAACAGAAAAGAGGTCGCATCGGTCGCCTGCGGCGACATTGCGGCGGCCGTAAAACTGAAAGACACGCATACCAACAATACCCTCTCCTCACGAACCTTTCCGGTCGTTCTGCATCCGATCGAGTTCCCTGCCCCCGTGATTACGAGCGCGGTCATTGCCAAGAATAAAGGCGATGAGGAGAAAATGGCAATCGGACTTCATTCGCTGCATGAAGAAGACCCAACGTTCCTCGTTCGCCAGGACCCCGAACTCCATCAGACCCTGATAGAAGGACAAGGAGAACTTCATTTAGATATTGCAATCAAGCGTCTGAAGGAACGATTCAAGGTCGATGTCGAGGTCATCGAACCCCGTATTCCGTTCCGCGAAACGATCAAATCGTCGGCCGATACCCGATATCGCCATAAAAAGCAGTCGGGCGGTGCCGGTCAGTTTGGAGAAGTCGCCATCAAGCTTCAACCGAAGCGGCGCGGCGAGGGCTATGAATTTATCGACGCGATCGTCGGGGGCGTAGTTTCGAATAAACATATCCCCGCGGTCGATAAAGGGATTCACGAATTCCTTTCGCACGGGCCGCTGGCAGGCTATCCGGTGGTCGATCTTGCGGTGACGCTCTACGATGGCAAGGAGCATCCGGTCGACTCGAACGAAAATGCTTTTAAGACGGCCGGTAAAATGGCTTTTAAAGAGGCTTTCCTTTCGGCCAAGCCCGTGCTTTTGGAGCCGGTGTTCGATGTTGAGATCGCCGTACCCGGCGAACACATGGGCGACGTGATGGGCGATATTTCTTCTCGGCGGGGGAAGATCATGGGCATGGACTCCAAAAATGGTTTAGAGGTCATTCGCGCGCAAGTGCCACTTGCGGAACTTTATCATTATTCCACACGTCTCCGCTCACTCACACAGGGTCGCGCTTCCCATAAACAATCGTTCAGCCATTACGAGGAAGCGCCGCGGGAATTTGCAGACAAGGTCGTCGCGGAATCCGCTAAGCATAAAGTCGCGGAAGTCGAATGATTGTAATCACAACTCAGGGAGCGATCTGCTCCCTGAGTGCGGATTTCATATCGCTCCGCCCGTAAAACTGCACGAAATTTTCTCTGGCGACGTCATGCCAACTCCCATCAAACTCGCCATTCTCTGGCACCAGCACCAGCCATATTATCGGGCAGGAAATCAATTCCTGATGCCCTGGGCATGGCTGCATGCGACCAAAGATTATCTCGAGATGGCTCAACATTTCGAGCGGCATCCGGCGATGCGCGGAACGATCAATCTTGTTCCCTCTCTGCTTCAACAACTGGAAGAATATCTTTCCGGAGAAGTATTCGATCCGACCGTCGAACTCATGTCGAAACCGGCGGAATCATTGACGGCGCCCGAAAAAGAACTGATGCTGGACTCCTTTTTTCATGCGCATCCCGAACGGATGATCGAACGCTCCGTTCGGTATCGGGAATTATTCGAGTTGCAAAAAGGTCCGGGACGCGAACGCCGGTTCACTGAACAAGAGTATCGCGATCTGGCCGTTCATTATTCTTTGGCATGGACCGGGGAAATAGCGCGCGGTCGAGAACCTTTTAAATCGCTCATCGCAAAGGACCGAGGGTTTACGGAAGCGGAAAAAAAAGCGCTCGCCAAAGCACAGCGCGAGAACGTTTCCAAAATCGTCTCCCTGCACAAGGAGCTGTGGGAGCGCGGACAAATTGAGCTCACCACTACGCCGTATTATCATCCCATTCTTCCTCTCCTTATCGATTCGGAATCGGCCCGCGAGGCAATGCCCGCTATCACGCTACCTACAAACCACATCGCTGCGCCCACAGAAGCAGAGGTCCAATTGGAAAAAGGGATACAGTTTTTCGAGTCCATATTTGAGAATCCCCCGAGCGGGATGTGGCCCAGCGAGGGAAGTATTTCGAACGAGGCCCTTTCGCTAATTCGAAAAAATGGCATCCGGTGGACCGCTTCCGATGAATCGGTCCTGGCACAATCGCTCGAAGGAAGAAAAGCGCCCTGTGGCGATCGTATCATCGATCCCGAATACGCTCGCTTTTTTCCATGGCGAATAGAAACACCGGAGGGCGAATTGGCCGTGTTTTTCCGCGATCACGGTCTGTCGGACGATATCGGCTTTCGATATTCTTCCTGGAATGCCGAAGAAGCGGTGCAACATTTTGTAAATAATGTACTTCAGATTCGTTCCGGATTGATCGACTCCTACGGCGAAGCCATTTTGGAGCACGCGTGCATTTCTGTTATTTTGGACGGGGAGAATTGCTGGGAATATTACGAGCATAATGGATTTTATTTTTTGGATCAGCTATACCATCTTCTCACTCACACACCGGAAATTCGCCCGGTAACGTTTAGCGAAGCATTAGGACCGAGCGAACTCAAAAAACTCCCTCTCTTGCCGCAGGTCAAAGCTGGTTCCTGGATCGACGCTAATTTCCATATATGGATCGGTCATTCCGAAGATAATCTGGCGTGGGATTATTTATATCAGGCGACCGTGGCACTGGAGCAAGAACGGACGCAGGCCATGGCGCTTTCCGGCCACGATCGAGAGGCGGTTTTGAAACGCATCGAAGCGGCACATAAAGAACTGATGATCGCCGAAGGCAGCGATTGGTGTTGGTGGTACGGGGACGAACATTTCAGTCTTCAAAAGGACTTATTCGACGAACTCTACCGAATGCATCTCCGGGAAGTATATCGAAAGCTCGGACGAGGTATTCCAGAGGAACTAAGCATCCCCATTTGGGGGCGTTTCTCGGACAAGGCGGACATCGAAGGTAAAAAATACAGCGCCATGCACCCCACGGCAACATTCTCTGAATGAGGGAGCCATTCTTTGCGACGTTCGCATTTTAGAGTGTCATGCGCCCCGCGCTAAGAGTATGGATCGTTCTTTTCGTTCTGGATGCATCGGCCCAGGCCTTAAAAGCATTCCCTATCACGAACGTCGCCTTTCACGGCAACGTCCATCTTGCCAGCGAGCGTTTGCTCGATGCGCTATCCACCGACGATCAAAGTATTTTTAAACGCGATATCGCCAATCGTTCAGAACTCTTATTGGCGGTAGAACGTGGAACACAGGACATTCAAAATACCTATACCTCCGAGGGGTATTTATATGCACGGATCGACTCATTCCAGATCGCACTCACGATCCCGACCGATTCGGCCCAGGGATATCGATTGACGTTCTTTATTTCTGAAGGGGAACAATTTAAAATCGCGAATATCGAGATTCGGGGCATGTCTCAATTTGCCGAACCGGAACTTCTGGGCCGAATGGTAACGCGCCCTGGAACCATCTTAAACGAGCAAACGCTCGCCAGGGACATCGATGGCATACTCGCACTGTATGAGGAACACGGGTATCCCTTAGCGAAGATCTCGATTGAGTCGATCACTCCCCACGTCGATTCTCAAGATCATGGCCTGCTCGCGATCAATCTTCAACTCTGGGAAGGACCCCGTGCCAAAATCGGGAAAGTGGTGATTGCTGGAAACGAGGCGACAAACCCTAATGTCATTTTACGCGAGTTAGCGCTGCAGTCCGGGATGTTTTATAATGCAGAAGCGCTTTCGGCTGCCCGCGCCCGTGTCGAACGGCTCGGTTTCTTCGAATCGGTTTCGGAACCAGAACTCTATTTGGAAAAAGATTCCACCGTGCTCATCCTGCTCCGTGTCAAGGAAGCGAGCACGAGCGCCATCGACGGAGTCTTAGGATATAATCCACCACAAAATTCATCGGAATCCGGATATCTGAGCGGGCTTATCGACCTCAGCTTGCGTAATATCTCGGGGACCGGGCGGAATGCGACGCTGCATTACGACCGGACGACGGTCCAGACACAAACACTCGAAATCCATTATCTGGAACCGTGGCTGTTCGGGTATCCGCTGAATTTTGCGGCCGGATTCTCTCAACGGCAGCAGGACAGTTCGTTTACCGAGACCGCCGCTACGGGCGATCTTTCGCTCGGGCTGACGCAAGATCTTCGCATGATTGGAAATCTTTCGTATGAGCGGGTCATTCCGAGCGACCAGCCGCAAATGCCTTTTTCCGCCTATGACAGCCGAACCGTTACCACCGGTCTCAGCGCCAACATCGACACGCGGGACAATTCCATTGCACCGACCGACGGGGTCCTCGGGCTGCTCGGTGCGAGTTATGGAATTAAGGACATCTACGGTCCGGCCGAATTTTTAGACTCCGCAAGCCCGACTTCGATCGGCCTTCGAACGCTTTCTCTCGACGCAAGCGGATTTCACACACTCTTTACAAAAAAACTGGTTGGGATGATCGGCCTTCATGCACGAAGTATTACGTCCTATGGCGGCCCGCTGGACGCCAGCGACCTGTTTCGGATTGGCGGTATTTTCACGATTCGCGGTTACCGCGATGAAACGCTGATTGCTTCGCGTTACGCCTACGCGAATTTCGAACTCCGCTCGATGATCTCACAGTTTTCTTATTTCGACGTTTTCTTCGATGCCGGTTATCTTAAGAAAGACGCAACAGCCAATACCGTGGAGGAACAGCCATTCTATCCTATGAGTTACGGCTTAGGGGCGCAAGTCGAAAGCCCGCTCGGGATTATCGCGGTCTCCATCGGACTCGCCCGCGGAGAACCGATTACACAGGCCACCTTTGCATTCGGATTAGTGAAACAATTTTAGGCGCGACCACGATGACCGAAGATACTCCAATCGTCCTGAACGATAATCCGGCCGCCCTGGAACAGCCGCCTGCAAAACGCGGTCGAAAACCGCTTTCCTGGAAAACCGAACGCGCGCATTGGAAGAAAGGAATCTATGCGATTATGGGCGTCGATGAAGCCGGTCGCGGGCCGCTGGCGGGGCCAGTCGTCGCAGCGGCGGTCTTCTTCGATTACGATAAATGCCGCAAGTTCCCAAAATCGCTGCGGGACCTGAACGATTCCAAACAGCTCTTCGAAGAAGAACGCGAACGGTTTTTCTCCCTGATCCTGAAACATGCCCGCGGCTGGGGCATCGGCATTGTCGATCACGATGAGATCGATCGCCTGAATATCCTGCAGGCAACGATGAAGGCGATGACCATCGCGGTCGATCAGGCGGCGCAAAAACTGCAGGCGGAGAATATGCTCCCGGAGTTACTCCTCGTCGATGGTAACTATTTCAGGACCTCGCTCCCCTACGAGTATCAAACGGTAATCGATGGCGACGCAAAATCTCCGCTCATCGCCGCAGCGTCGGTCCTCGCCAAAGTCACGCGGGACCGCATTATGGTGGAGCAGCACGAACGCTATCCGCAATACAATTTCAAATCGAACAAAGGCTATAGCGTCCCGGAACATTTGCGGGCCCTCAAGGAATTTGGACCTTCTCCGATCCATCGCCGAAGTTTCCGCCCGGACCGTTTCCAGGAAGAGCTGACCTTCGAGAAGATCGTGGAATAACTATATGTCCTTCGATTCGGAACCATCACAAATCGCTCCACGAACTCAGGGGCGTCTTAGCAGTAAGGACCTGGCGAAACTTGGCGAAGAACACGCCGCAAAACATATTGCGTCGCTTGGTTACCGGATCGTAAAACGGAATTTCAGGTATGGCCACGTCGGCGAGATCGATATTGTTGCCTATGATGATGACTGTTTGGTGTTTGTCGAAGTGAAGGCCCGCCAGGACTACAGCCATGGCGAGCCGGAAGCGTCCATTGACCGCCGAAAACAGGCACAACTCAAACGCGTCGCAAAAATGTATTATTATGTTAACGCAATTTCCGAAGCCGTGTGCCGGTTCGATGTGATTGCGGTCGATATTTTTGGCCGAAGCGTCGATATTCGTCATCATAAAAACGCCTTTTATTGATGTCAGACCTTATAACGCTCTTTGGTGTTACGCTCAAATCCTCGGAGAGCGACCTCCTATTCGATAATTTTTCACTTTCGATACAGAAAGGCGAGCTCGTTTTGCTTTGGGGGCCTGGAGGGTCCGGGAAAAGCACGTTGTTCCAGATATTGACAGGAACTATGAATCCGGATCATGGCGAGGTGATCGTGAATGGAAAAAACATTCTTCATTTTTCGCGAAAAGAATGGACTGCTTATCGCCGGTCGATTGGATTTGTCCCTCAAAATGAACCTTTGCTGAAGGACCGAAGCGTTTTCGAAGAGATCGAACTCCCCCTGGAACTCGATGGCGTAAATTCGGCTCGGCGAAAAAAACAAGTTCACGCAATCCTTGAGCGATTTCATTTACAGGAGGTTCAAGACCAATATCCTGCCCTTCTTTCCATGAGCGAACGCGAGCGCCTTGCGATCGCTCGCGCTGTGGTTCGGGAACCGCTCATCCTGCTGGCCGACGAGCCGGCGGCCCATCTTAATGCTGAAGGAATGCGGGACATCGTTAGCATCCTCAAACAGGAAAATCTTCGAGGGATGACGATATTACTCGGTACGGCCGATGAACGGTTTGCATCGTCATTTCCGGGAGCACGTATCTGTTCCTTACTCGATTTGGGGCATTCAAAATGGACCGAAACAAATTCGAGCCTCCCCGTTAGAATGTCAGTTAACGTCTTAGATTAAATTTGTCATCGATCAAACGAATAACCGGAAGTCTCGATGGTTCTGAGCTGCGTATCGGAATCGTAGTCAGCCGCTGGAACCGCGAAATCACGGATGCGCTGCTCGATGGCGCTGTTCGTGCGCTTGTCGCCTGCTCTGCTGACTTCGATCGGGTCACAATTTTGGAGGTTCCCGGCGCCCTCGAAATTCCAGTCGCCACGGCTGAACTCGCCGAGAATGCCATGGATGCCATTATTGCGATTGGGTGCGTGATCAAAGGCGAAACAGCCCATTTCGATCACGTAAGCCGCCTCGCGCTGGACGGCATCGCGGCCGTTTCTGCCGAATACCGAATCCCGGTTGCTTGTGGCATTCTGACGGTTTATGATCTCGATCAGGCGAAGGAACGCTCCGGTATCGATGAAGGGAATGCCGGTAGCCAGGCCGCACTCACGGCCGTCGAAACAGCCAACCTCCTACGTTCTCTTTCACGCGATATTCTCTAATGCGATTTCGAACGCTTTTTTTGACTTTCGTTGCAATTCTGCCTGCGGCGATTGGATCTTCTCAGTCGCTCAAGCCAGGAGAATGGCGAACGTATACCTCGATGCGATCGGTCACCGACGTTGCCGTCAGTTCTGATTCCGCACACGTCTGGGTAGCTACGGGCGGCGGAGCCTTCGAAGCAGATCTCCGAGTACGACAACCGCAACTTGTTGCCCTTCGAACGACGAACGGCCTTTTTGAAAACGATCTTACCGCCGTTGCGGCGGATCGCAATGGAAACGTTTATTTCGGCGGTTCAACCGGCGGTTTCGACGTCTATCATGCTGCGACAGATTCGGTCCAGCAACTGGGGGCGGACATTCAAACAGCGAGCGATCCCGATAAGACGATTCACGCAATCACAATATCCGGAGATAAAATTTATCTTGCCACGGGATACGGCATTTCTATCTATCTTCCACAACAGGGCGTTTTCGGAGCTACGGTCCGAAGCATCGCAGGACTTCCGTTCGAGGACAGCGTACGCCAGGCGATCGACGATGGATCGTTCATTTATGGAGCGATGCGGGAAGGCGTTGTTTTCGCGCCGCTCACGTCCGACCTTCAAAACGGGCATAATTGGGACCTTATCCGTGACACCGCTGGCGCGGTTCGCGCACTGGCGCGCTTTAAAGGAACGATCCTTGTGGGAGCACAAAATGGGTTGTTCTCGATCTCCGCAGACCGTTCTTCGCTTGTCGCGATCCCCTTGCCAAACCCGATCGACATCGAGCGAATGGTGGCAACATCAGACTCGCTTTACTTACTGACAGCGACGGGGACTGTCTTTACCTCCGGCGATCTTTTGAGTTTTAATCAAGAACCGATTTCATCGGAAGTTCCGAGTGAGATTTCCGCAATCACGTGGACACCCAGAGCACAAATTATCGCAGGCACAACATCGGCGGGAGTCGCCTATGTTGTGCTCGATTCTTTCCAAACCAATATTTTTCCCTCCGGGCCGGTTTCCAACTCCGTTTATTATCTCGACTTCGCAACGGCGAACGATGAACTATACGTTACAAATCAGGAAGCCGGGTTTGGAACATTCCAGCCGTCCAGCGATGCCTGGCAGGACTTCGAAAGCGGTGTTGGAGCCGTTCCATATACGAGATACCTGAAAGTCTTGTATGACTCTACACGAGATCTTGTCTGGCTTAGTACGTATGGAGTCGGTGTTTATAAAGTCGCAGGGCTTGAATCCTCTTCACCTGTCTGGACTAATATTTCCTCTCCACAAATCCCAAGTTTTACAGGCACCTACTGTGTCACGAGCGGGATGATTCTGGACCAGAACAAGAATTTTGTTGTAACCTCGTGGGCTGGAAATGGGAAGGGTCTATCGGTCTCGAGTGACGCTCAGAATTTCATCAATTATACGCTCGGGCCTCCCTCTGCTAAATCGTGGGGATGCGTTACTCAAGATTTCAACGGCAATTATTGGGTGGGAACCGAGGAGCAATCGATTGTTGCCGGTGTCTACTGGGTCCGCGCCTCCGACGGCGGATTTGGGGAAATCCCCGGCGGTTCCGGTGGATCTCTGGGAACTCCAGTGGAGGGAACTCAAATCGTCAATGCTATCCTCACCGATCAGGACGATGGAATTTGGTGCGGCACCGAAGGTGGAGTCGAAATCATCTCGAATCCCGATGCGATCCTGCAAAGCGATAATCCCCAGTTCTCGATCCGATCCGTTCCGTTTTTGGCCGGACAGGTCGTTCGGGCAATGACTGTCGATGGCGTGGGAAATAAATGGATTGGGACCGATAATGGCATTTTCGTGGTCTCGCCAGACGGTTCCGATAGTATTGCTCGATTCACGAAGGAAAATTCACCATTGGTGGACGATAAAATTACTTCCATTGCAATCGACCCGAATCGCGGAGAAGCTTATGCTGCAACCGCCTCCGGAATTTCGCGTTTTAGCACGATCTTTAAACAGGGAAAGCCGGATTATAGCGGAATTCGAGTCTATCCAAATCCCGTGGTCCAGACCGCTGAAGAGAGCCCAACGGTCTATATCGATGGACTGGTGGCTGGTTCTACGGTCCAGATTTTTTCGCTTTCGGGCCGGCTAATAGCGACCATTAACGGCCAACAACTCGGTTCGACCGTCACGTGGAACGGCCGCGACGCGCTTGGACGTCAGGTGCCCAGTGGAATGTATTTAGTTAGCGCCAGTTCGCCGCAATCGGGAGAAAATGGCGAAGCAAAAGTGGTTATAGTTCGGAAACCATCGAACTAATAAACCCCGAATTCGAACTAAGACTCGAATTCGAACTGAAAAACAAATCCCGAATTCGAACTGAAAAATGCCGACCTACGAATACAAATGCAAGTTTTGCCACGAATTAACAGATGCATTTCAGCGGATGAGCGATGCGCCGTTAACAAAGTGCCCCCATTGTGGAAAAGAGGGGCTCGAGCGCCTTGTCTCCGGAGGAGCAGGCGTTATTTATAAAGGCGAGGGCTGGTACGTCACCGATTATTCGAAAAAATCGACCGGGGGAAAAGAACCCGAAAAGAAAACTGAGAAAAAGACCGAAACGAAAACAGAGACGAAAACCGAAAATCCACCCGCGCCAAACCCTCCCGGCAAGTGATAATTCTATCGTACGGTGCAAAGCATCCAAACTGATGCGGTCCGTCCATGAATGTCAGCAAATCGCTGACGAGCGACTAACGCCTACTTTCTTTTCTTGCGTTTGGCTCCTTTGGAGGGGACAGGTTTTTTTGCCTTTTTCCTGTTGACGTTTCGTGCGGGTTCCTTGCGTGCTGAAGGCGGAGCCGCTTTGAGCGCTGTAGCGGGCGTGGTAAGATCGAATACAATGGGAACCGCCTGATCGACGGTACTCACAGGAATGATATTCAGTCCCTCTTTTACCGCATCGGGTATTTCCGCAAGCGAAGGACGGTTCTCTTCCGGAATAATAACAGCTTTAATTCCCACCCGTTTTGCCGCGAGGAGCTTTTCCTGAAGCCCGCCGATCGCAAGGACATTGCCGCGCAGCGTGATCTCTCCCGTCATTGCCAGATCGCCTCGAATCGGCTTGCCATTCACGGCGGAAATGATCGACATCATAAGTGTAATACCTGCGCTGGGGCCGTCCTTCGGGATTGCGCCTTCCGGCAAGTGGACGTGCACTTCTTTATTCTTCGTAAAATCTCGCGGAACTTTTAGCTCGCGATAGCGCGAACGAATGAAGGTGAGTGCCGCCTGAGCAGACTCTTTCATTACATCGCCTAACTGCCCGGTAAGTGTGAGCCGCTCGGACCCATCGACGAGCACGGTCTCGACCGGAAGGACATCGCCGCCCGTACTCGTCCACGCGAGGCCCATCACGGCGCCGACTTTCGGTGTCAGCTCATTTTTTGAAAGAAAAAATTTTGCAACGCCCAAATATGTTTCGAGCGAAGCCGGCGTGACGGTGACATGAAATCCGGGCGGGATTGGGAGCGGTTCTTTTGGACGGTCTTCGCCCGCGTCCTCAATTTCCTTTCCATCCTGCGGTTCGTCCACTTTAAGAAGTCCATGTGCGGTCACCTGGACGGTCTTTGAAAGTTCCCGCGCTTCCCCGTTCGTCGCAGCCTTCGGCTCCGCAGGAAGGTTCTCGTACGCCTTCATGACGATCGTGCGAGCGACCTTTCTGCAGACACGCGCGATTTGGCGCACCAGATCGCGCACGCCGGCTTCTTCGGTATATTGCCGAATGATGCGGAGGATCGCTTCGTCCTCGAAGGTGAGGCTGCCCTCGGGCAGCCCATGGGCGCGGAGCTGGCCAGGAACAATATGCTGCTTTGCGATCTCGAGCTTCTCATGCTCGAGATATCCGGGCAACTCGATGATCTCCATTCGGTCTGCAAGCGGCAGCGGAATGTTATAGCGCACGTTCGCCGTCGTTACGAAAAAGACGTTGCTCAAGTCATAATCGACTTCGAGGTAATGATCGGTAAAAGAATGATTTTGTTCGGGGTCCAGGACCTCGAGCAGAGCAGAACTCGGATCGCCACGAAAGTCCATGGACATCTTATCGACCTCGTCCAGCAACATCAGCGGGTTCGTCACCCCTGCACGCTTCATGGATTGAATGATCTTTCCCGGCATAGAACCAATGTAGGTGCGGCGATGACCTCGGATCTCCGCTTCGTCGCGTACGCCGCCCAGCGAAATGCGGACGAATTCTCGGCCGAGCGCGCTCGCGATCGAACGCGCGAGCGAGGTCTTCCCCACGCCCGGCGGCCCGACGAGGCACAGGATCTGACCGCGCATTTTATCGACCAAATTCAGGACGGCAATATGCTCTAAAATTCGTTCCTTCGGTTTCTCGAGACCATAATGATCGCGTTCGAGCACGGTGCGAACATGTTCGATATTCAGGTGGTCCTTCGTTCTTTTTTTCCAGGGAACTTGGGTCAGCCATTCCAGGTAGGACCGAATAACCGTTCCCTCCGGCGACATGGGCGGCTGCTTTTTGAGCCGTTCAAGTTCCTCGTCCGCTTTCGTGCGCGCTTGTTTCGGAAGTCCGGCAGCGTTGAGTTGTTCGATCAACTTCCCGAACTCAGGGTGTTGTTCGTCTAAATCTTCCCCTAATTCCTGCTGGAGTACGCGTATCTGCTCGCTCAGGAAATATTTCCGCTGCGACTTTTGCACGGACTGCTGGACTTTTTCATCGATCTCCTGCTCGATCTTTAAAATATCGAGTTCCGCAACGAGCAATCCGGTAAGATGAAGATATTGATCGCGAAGATCGGTGATCTCGAGAATATGCTGCTTGCTGGCAAGGTCCTTCGTCAGGTGTGCCGCCATATAAAAGAGACGTCTGCGCGGGTCGGCAATATTATCGAAGGCCATCAGCACTTCCTGGGGCACCTGCCGCGACTGCCGGACGTATTGCCGAAAAAGATCGCTCGCATGGCGCGTCAGGGCCTCAAGTTCCGGTGGAGGAAGTTCGTGAGGCCTCAGTAGGGTAAGCTTCGCTTCAATGTGTCCGTCGGACAGGCCGAATTCGGAAGCTACCGCCTGCTCCAATCCATCGACAAGGACTTTCATGAGGCCATTCGGCAACCGAACAATGCGGACCACTTTCGCGAGTGTCCCAAAATTGTAAAGATCGTCCGTTTTGGGTTCTTCCTGAGAGGCATCGCGCTGAGCGACGAGAAAGAGATATCTTTCACGCCCAATCGCTGCGGTGACCGAACCAAGCGATGACTCTCGCCCTACCAGAACGGGGAAAATCATGTATGGATAAATGACAACGTCCCGAAGCGCAAGGACGGGGACCCACTCCGGTATCTCGCGGAGTGCCTCATTCGATTCAGACGGAACGATGCGTTCCTGCGGTTCGGTCGTTACCGTGGCCTTGGACCCCGGACGTGCCTTAAGTTTGCTCTGGCCTTCGTCCGTGGCCTGTTTTTCTTTTGGAGTTTTCGATTTTGCCATTAATATCCCGCCGAAACACCAAAAGAGGGAGAATCTTCACCGGGTCTTGCATACACAACAAAATTTCAGCCCGGTGCTACAAATCAATTCTTTCGCATGCTTTCCATGAACTGCGAAAAAAGATAATCGCTTTCATGGGGGCCGGGCGAAGCTTCTGGGTGATACTGTACGGCAAAGATGGGCAATTTTTTGTGGCAAAAACCTTCTACTGTGTGGTCGTTGAGATTTAAATGTGTGAGTTCGCAATCCTTCGGCATCGTTTTCCAATCGACGGCGAAGCCATGGTTCTGCGACGTAATCTCGATCTTTTCTGAGACAAGGTTCTTTACAGGATGATTTGCGCCGCGGTGACCGAATTTCAGTTTATACGTATTTCCGCCGAGTGCGAGCGAAAGAAGTTGATGCCCGAGGCAGATGCCAAAAATCGGATGCTCCTCTTTTTTGATCAGGTGCTTTAGCATCGCGATCGTATCTTTCACTGCGTCCGGATCACCCGGCCCGTTCGAAAGAAAGATTCCATCCGGTTTCCGTTCCAGAATTTCGTCGAGCGTCGTGGTCGATGGCATAACGGTCAGGCATGCTCCATGATCGACCAGTTTTCTCAGAATATTTTGCTTGATACCATAATCGATCACGACCACATGCGGCTTTTTCTGAGATCGCTCACCCATGTCATAGGTTGCTTCGGCCGTGACGTTCTTGGTAAGGTCGAGGCCCGCCATATTCGGGCTCTGACGGGCAATATCGACGAGTTCGGCATCGGACATCCCCTCGGTCGAAAGCACGCCACGCATTGCACCTTCGCTACGGAGCATGCGCACCAGACGCCGGGTATCGATCTGCTCGATAGCAAGCACACCGCTCCGTGCCAGAAACGATTCTAAGCTCTCTTCCGCGCGCCAGTTGGAATATCGATGGGAGGCTTCGCGCACGACGAACCCGCTCACGAATGGATGCCGGCTTTCCAGGTCGTCCTCGTTCGCGCCATAATTACCCATAAGGGGATTCGTCATTGTGACGATCTGGCCGGCATAGGAGGGGTCGGTTAAAATTTCCTGATAGCCGGTAATGCTGGTCGTGAAAACAACTTCCCCGGTCTTTCTTTGTACATCCAGTGCGCCGAAGGCGCGACCCGAAAACACCGCGCCGTTTTCGAGCACCAGCCGAGCTAATGCACGTTCCGAAAGGCTTCCATTTCGCGATACCGAGATTCCGTTTGAGATCACTTCCATTCAGGCTCTTAAACTAAGGCATCTGCTATTTTCGTTGCCGATAAAGCCGGTAAAATATCGGCGAATATAAATCCATCACGCTCGAGAATTTCTCCTACAACGATGTCGATCGGCATGGAAAACATCGGGCCTGCAAATGCGAACGTATGAAACTCTCCATTCTCACCGCAGGGATCGACGGCCTTCGGCAATTCATCAATGAACGCAGCATCCCACGCATGCCCGGCAAATCGCCGTTCGAGTTTTCCGGGATCGACGCATGTGATCTGTGATTTGAGGCCCCCCGCAATCATCTCGCGCGCTAAATCCGAAGTTGGAATATTCCAGAGCGGAAAGACCGGTTTTATGGAAAGTCCCGCCAACTGCTTTTCACGGTATTCGCGAATATCGCGAAGGAAAAGATCACCAAAAGCGATTTGCGTGAAGTCCTCGGCAATAAGCTTCCGAATGGCAGCATCCATTCTGATCTCATACACTTCATTGGGGCATGGCCATGGAAGGTTGACGACCATGAGCGGTACCCCGGCCATTTGCGCCTGTACTTCTAACAGCGAGCGTCGCACGGCGTGCATTGCCACTCGATCGTGCGTGGAGTTTACGGTTGTTACTAACGCACTCACTTCCACACCCTGCGAGCGCAGAACATGCAGCGCCCAGGCGCTGTCCTTGCCACTGGACCAGGATAATGCGGTTTTCAATTCGACGTAATAAAAAGAAGGCCCTCACAGATTGTGAGAGCCTTTGAAATCGTGTTAAAAATCATACTAATTCTGGGCACCGGCAGCTTGGGGCAGGCGATAGCGAAGTGCTTCATAGCTCGCGAAGAGTACCGCACTCCATCCGAACGTACCGATCAACCGATCGCGAAAGAACGGTAGTCCCATCGTATAGCAGTCAACGAGGCCGGCCCAGGAATGCGGATAAAATGTTCCCTCTCCGAATAGCCACACCGCACCGTTCGTCACAAGGAAAAACATCGTCGTGCTTCCAAGCACAACGCCGGTCCATCGAAGGAGCGAAGGACGAATTCTATAAAACTGTCCCAGTGCGACTGCCAGCACCATAGACCCATCGACGAACAGCATCAGCTTCCAGTCGTAGATGCCGAGGAAAAGATCGGTCGCGAACATTGCGAGCAGAGGCACGATGATGCCGATCTTCTTGCTCGAGAAATACGCTCCGGCAAAAAATCCGGCAGCGATCACCGCATCGAAGCCATAAATGTGGACAGCATTGAAAAGTAAACGTGAAACGATCGCCACGATGACAAGTGTGGTGGCAAGAATGACCTGATTTTTGTTCTGTGTCATAACAATAGAAAGAATTAGTGGTAAAACGCGAAATGACCGGGAGCGATTCCGGCAGAACGGGACCATTTGAGCGTCCCCGTGGAAGCATTATACACATCGACGCTACCCGGGCTCGAAAAATCTCCGGCATAACCTAAATAGAGTTGATTCGTTCGCGAGTCATAAATCCCTTTATAGTATCCTTTTGCACTCGCGAGCAATGGAGTTTCCATGGCATGGGTCCCCAGGTCGATCGGTAGAACATTGGAGCCGAGGATCGCATAGAGCCGGTCCCCCAGCACAATCGAAGAGAGTGCACCGACAGTAAAAAACGATGGATCCGTGAGTGAATCTTTAATGGCAAGCGTCGCAGGATCGAGGAAATAAATAGCGGGGGGAATAGTAGCGTAATCGCCAGTACATCCCACAATGATTTGGTTGTGCACCGAATCGATGACAAGCGATTCCGGGCCCGAACCGATCGTTTGCGATCGTATCGTTTGATGAGTACCCAGATCGATGCTTTCGATCGTCCCGGGTTGTCCATAGGGACTGATCGTAACGAATGCCTTCCCTCCCAGCACTCCAACTTCCGCTGCATTTGGGCCAACCGAAATCGAATCGGTAATACTCGCTGTGGAACCGTCGAAGATCAGAGCAAAGCGAGCATTCCGTTGTGTAACAAGGAACTGCGTAGAACTTATTTGTGCCATCTTATTGGCCGCCTCCGGCGGAAGTATAACAGTGCCAATCTTGGTCAACGAATCGGCATTGACCATGTCGATCGATGCATGTTTGGGAACTCCGTTCTTATCCTGGCCGCCATTCTCCAAGATATAGGCGCGGTCCCCAAGAATATGAATATCGTTATCGAACAATCCGCCATGAAGAATATTAGAGTCCACGGCGGTATCGCGTACCGGACTCGTTCGAAATAGATCGGCGTCGAGGGAGCCGTTTGCTCCGCTACCTTCCGAAACGATAAAGAGCGCGCGATCTCCGGCGTTGACAACGGTGGTATCGACTGTCGTGTGAACGCTTGTATTCGATTCGCACGAGGTCAGTGCCGAAGCTACCGCGAAGGCACAAAGCAGGGTGAATCGAGCGATAGATTTGCGAAAGATGATCATGACTGTTAGTGATAATTACATTGAATGGAAAATGTGAAGGTACGTCCGGGAAGCGGATATCCGAGGACTTCCTGGTATTGCAGATCGGAAAGATTGAGGATCGTGAGAGCGCAACGAGCAGAGATTTGTCCCAAAGGAAATTCGCGCGAAGCGATGGTAAGGTCGTAGGTCGTTGCCGGCTGAAGGTAGTAATAATAGTTCTCGATATCGTTATCGAGTGTTGAAAATTCGTGGCCGCGATAACGAGCTACAAGCGAAAGACTACCAAGATCCTGAAATTCGACGCTCGCAATAAATAGCGAGCGAGTCGGAGACGAATACGGCAGTTCGTGGCCGGAATCCGCCGTCGAAGGAGTGATATCGCGCGCATCGAGCAGGGTGTAACTTCCTTCGAGATCGATCTGGACGCTCTCCGAAACCTTCGTGCGCAGAGCACCATGGAATTCGATCCCACTCGTTCGAACGCGATCGATATTGAATGGACGGTAGAGTGTTGCGCTCACCGGTGTCCAGAGAATTTCGTCGGATATCGATGAATAAAAAGCCGTTGCGCCAAGCTCGATATGGCTTCGCTCGAACAAAGGGCGGTACTCCACCTGAAGTTGAGCCGTCGAGATATGCTCTGGATGAAGATTGGGATTGCCGGCGCCTTTCCAATAGAGATCGTTCAGCGTTGGAGCATGGAACGACCGGCTAAATGCAGCGCTGGCATAGAACTCCTCGATCGGTTCGTATTCCAATGTAAACTGTGGAAGGAGCTGCGGGCCTGCAAGATCGGAAAACCCTTCGAGGCGGAGCGCCGCCGCTGCCGTCCAATGCGAAACCGGCTCGAGTTTTATCGCCGAGTATCCTGCGACCTGATTCCGGTCGACAATCGAAATATTCGAAGCAAGCGCGTTGGTATTCCCCGTAAGCTCCGTGTGAATGACGTCACTACCTGCATAAAGACTTGTCCCACTCGCGATCGGCACAATGGTACGAAGATGGAGCGAGAACATTCGTGCAAGCCCTGAATCCGCGACCGGAATCGAAGGATCACGATAGATCTCGTCTTGGGACTGGTACGATACCGTCGCAGCGCCGCTCATCTTGTCCCACGATTTTTCGAGACGAAGTGCGACCAGGGACTGCTCGTCCGTTTGTCGTGCATCGATGGTCGAAGCGACCCCCCGGTCCGCATAGAAATAATTCGATGTTATGCGAGCCAGTAGCGACGTATCGATCACCCATGCTCCATTCAGATAAGCATTCCGAAGCAGCACGTCATTATTTTGACGAAGTAGATATTGGTTCGTCGAAGTATCCAGGAATGGGAAGCGTCCATTGCCTTCCTCGAGCGAGCCGCCCGCGACCAGCGATAACCCAGAGAACGGCTGCTCCGAAATATCGAACATGTAATCGCTCGGCTCGAAAACGGAGGCATGCGAATACGCCGTTTGTTCGGTTGCAAGCCGTAGCACGGTCGTATCGTTAAAACGGCTAACGAAATTGATCGCTGTTCCCGCGGCATCCCCGCCGAGGAGGACGGCACTGGAAGCCGGAATAAGTTCCACTTCCGAAATTCCGTTCAGGGCGAGCTGTCCTACATCGGTTTCGCCAATCTGTTCGTTCGTAAGGCGAATACCATCACGATAGACAATGGTGTATTCGGGTGGCAGGCCTCGAAAGCTGGGAACTGCGATGCTCCCAAGCGGGCCGTAGCGCCGAACATCGAGCGAAGACGACAGGGCACGAAGCGCATCCGATGCGACCGGCGATCCGGTCAGTTCCATAAGTTTTCCGGTCGATTTTATTTCGACTTCGCGAGCATCGAGCACCGGCAAATCGCTGGGACGCTGCGCGGAAACCTCTACGGTCCTGGCCGGAAGGTGCTTTAGTGAATCTTCCGTTTGGGCGCGCGCCGATGCATAGCAGAATGCCAGGAAAAGAAGCGCAGCGAATGAATAATGGCGTAACAAAAAACTCCTATACTGTCTTCGATGGATGATCGCTCATCCGGACGAGTATAGGAGTCTAAAAAATCGATCGGCGATCGCAAACTACGGTTTGCGCGACATTCGACAGTAACTCCTGCCTCTCCCTCGAAGGCATGATGAAACGATCCTTGTGGCAGGTCTCCTGGCTTCTCCGTGCATGACAGCTCATGCGCTGGGCAATTATGAATGAGGGATGATGAATTTCATCCTTCAAAATCATAACTCCCTGCCTTCCCGGTGCCGAAGGCACCAGTGGACTTTATGCGGGTTTTATTACGCTATGGAGTTACAGTTGCGGGGCAGCTCTCGAATTGGCCCAGATCGATCGACGATCGATCATGCTCCTCACGAGATTCCCTTTTCACCCGCTGAAGACGATGGCTCGTCCCGCCGCGGGCACCACAAACAGGCCGCAAATATACGACACATTCCCCTTCTCGACTTCAATTCATCGGGGGCAATTTTTCATGACTTATATTGGATATCATCTTTCCTAAGAAAGGACCTTACACGTTATGGACCATTCGAATATCACTACGACCTTCGACATTGCCGGCCGCCATGTCACAAAACATTTAGGAATCGTACGTGGCATTATTGTTCGCTCGCGCTCGATCGTCGGCTCCTTCGCCGCGAGTTTCCAAACCATTTTCGGAGGCAACATTTCGATCTATACCCAACTCTGCGAGAAAGCACGAGAGGATGCGTACGAACTAATGGTCTCTCACGCCGAGCAACTCGGCGCCGATGGCGTAATCGGCGTTCGCTATGATGCAACCGAGATCATGGGCGGCGTAACGGAAGTACTGTGCTACGGAACGGCAGTAAAACTCGAATGACGCGCACCCTGTTGCACCGTAGCCAATGTTAGCATTTAGCATCCGCCGCCTTATCTATTCCGTTCTCGTCATTTTCGGCGTGGTCACGGTCGTATTCTTTATCATGAATCTCCTGCCGGACCCTGCCCGAATGATGCAGGGCCAGCGTGCCGATCTTGCGACGCAGCAGGCGATCCGGCACGAACTCGGCCTCGACCTTCCGGCATGGCAACGGTATGTGCGGTTCCTGGGCGATGTCGCGCATGGCGATCTCGGTCGTTCGTTTACCTCCAACCGTCCGGTGCTGGAAAGTATCTGGGAACGCTTCGGTGCGACCGCCACGCTCGCCATCAGTTCGATGATCATTGCTTCGATCGTTGGCGTCGGTATTGGTGTCCTTAGTGCGATTCGTTCCTATAGTTTGTTCGATAATGCATCGATGCTCGTCGCATTGGTCGGAATTTCCGTTCCGGCGTTCGTTATGGGCCTCCTTGCCATGCTCGTATTTGGGTCCTGGCTCGATTGGCTGCCGGTCTCGGGATACATGTGGGAAGGCGGAGAACTGCATTTAGAATATCTCGTCCTGCCGATGCTCGTGCTCGCCTTTCGGCCTGTCTCAATTATCGCGCGTGTCACTCGCTCGAGCATGCTCGAAGTGATGTCGAGCGATTACGTCCGCACTGCAAAGGCGAAAGGTGCGCCATGGAAATCGATTGTATACAAACACGCGCTCCGGAATGCACTCAATCCTGTGGTCACGACCGTTAGCGCGTGGCTGGCAGGGCTGCTGGTCGGTACGTATTTTATCGAATATATTTTCGACTGGCCGGGGATCGGTCTGCAGGCGGTGGATGCGATCAGTCGCAGCGATTTTCCGCTGATCCAGGGAACGGTCATCTTTTCGGCACTGATCTTCGTCGTTGTTAACTTTATTGTCGATCTTATTTATGCGCGGCTCGATCCGCGAGTCAAATTAGGATAGCGGATGCAGGAAGAAACGAGGGACAGCATGATGATCGGGAACGAGCCGGCAGCCGTGGAAGAAGTCCGCGAGGAGCTTTTAGCGCGTGCTTCCGTTCCACCACGTCTCACAAAGGAAGAGACGGATCGCCGCCGGGCCGAGAACGAACTGGTTTTACAAGCAACACCGCATTCCCTTTGGTATTATTCCTGGCGGCGCCTTAAGCGTAACCGGCTCGCCATGGCCGGCCTCGTCATTACGCTCATCCTTATTATCGTCGCAGTGTTTGCGAGCGAACTTGCACCGTTCGATCCTGACATGCAGGTCCTCGAGTACTCGACCGAACCGATCGGATTTCATGGGAACGTTCTGCTTACGAAAAGCCAAGTCGATCTGTCGCAGACCATTCCGATACCGATTGGGGAGTACCGTATTCAAAACAACCGGGTGATCTATACGACCGACGACGGTCGTGATAAATCCATTGCACTTTCCCTGCTTGCCGGAAACCGAGAATCGGACTGGCACAAGACACCGATCTACTATTTCGGGACCGATCGCTACGGCCGCGATGTGCTTTCGCGCCTGATGTATGGCGCTCGCGTTTCGCTTACGGTCGCATTTTTCGCAGAACTTTGCAGTCTGGTGATCGGAGTGCTGCTTGGCTCCATTGCCGGATTTTATCGCGGTTGGGTGGACGACGGCATTATGTGGTTTACGAATGTGGTCTGGTCGATCCCGTCGCTGCTCCTTATCATTGCATTTTCAATTGCCCTCGGACTTGGAATGTGGCAGACGATCGTAGCCATCGGGATTACAGAATGGGTCGATATGGCGCGTATCGTCCGCGGGCAATTCTTCGCGCTCCGTGAGACCGAGTACGTCGAAGCCACGAAGGCGCTCGGCCTTAAAAACATGCGGACGATCTTCCGCCATATTCTTCCCAATTCGTTGGGGCCGATCATTGTAATTGCCACTGCAGGCTTTGCCAATGCCATCATTTACGAAGCGTCGCTTTCGTTCCTTGGACTTGGCGTGCAGCCTCCGACTTCCACGTGGGGACAAATGATCCACGATGGCTACGGCTTCATTGCCGCCGGCTCCAACTGGGGCCTCACGCTCTTCCCTGCGCTCGCCATTATGCTCGCCGTCTTCGCATTCAATCTTTTCGGCGACGGTTTGCGCGATGCCTTCGATCCGAAGCTAAAACGGTAAGGGGTGGGACATGCTTTAGCTTGTCCCTAATTGAAATCCAGTACCCGCGTTTCGCCTTTGCAGTGCATGGTCAGAATTCCGCTCCCTTTTTTCGATTCGAGGAAGGGGGAATGGAAGAGCCAATCATTTCTTTTCGGTTTCGTTTCACCCATTGGAATCGTTGTTTGAGTGCGATTTGAGACGAGCGCGTCATCCTCAAAGTACCAGTGCTCTGAATCAATGGCTCGAATCACTGAGTCTGGAGGATCGCAATAGACAACGAAGCCGACCAACGTTCGCAGTCTCACACCTGTTGTATCCCGCAACCACTCGAACGAGTCTAGAGGATAAATATAGACGTGAAGTGAATCCAAGGAAAAGTTTAGCCACAATTGCCCCGGGTTCTTGCCCTGTCTAATGAAGGCTGATCTAAAAGGGGGACATGGAACGAGCAAATCCACATGCCGATACTTCTCGCTATCCGGCAAATCATACAACGCCACGAGCACATTCTTATCTTGGTAAATATGCTCATACGGCGAACCGCCTTCCCATTTATTTTCGCTGGTGTAGCTGGCTTTCGTTCCGGAGATCTTCTCTAACTGGAAGCTCGGATATTCGGGGAAGAACATTCCGAGCTCCGTTGCGCTCACATAAGGATTGAGTCCCGTAATGATATTGTGGTGCTTATCCGAATTGAAGACGAGCGACCACGATTGCTGCTGTATCGGCTGGATGATCCCACCCTGCATCGAGCCTAAGCAGTAATCCTTCGTCATGTAATCGTACTTATAGACCGGAGCATGATACTCTGAATCGTAACTGGAATCAGTGCTGCTCCACTTATCGAGATACCGCAGCATTTGCCTGCCACGCTTGAGAGAGAATTGTTCGTAAGCAGAATCGCGGTCGTTAGCAATATTCCGAATGATCTTCGGGCATTGGAACGAAGTCATCGCAGCAAATGCAATATCGGGGCATTTGGCGGACAGGGTATCGAGTCGGGCAGCACCGCCCGATTCGTCGAAGAAATAGTTACCGTAGGTCTCGATCTCCGCAGCATGCGGATCGATCGCGCATTCATCGCTTACGCGGGAGTGCGCGCCGCAATAGGAACCATTCAAATAATCCGCCGCATACGAAGCAAGCTCATATTCGAGCATCATCTCGAAGCGGTGCTTCATCCGCTTGTCTTTGGTGTATTCGGCAAGCAGCGCAAGCGGCGTGATGTAGTAATATCCATAGCGCGGCGAATCCCACTCTTCCTGTCCATTGCGGACGGTCTCATCGATCCAGTGATCGAGATATTCTTTCGATTCGTCGTAAATATCTTTCGAAGATTTTCCCATGAACCAATCGGTGTCCAGCAAATCAGGCCATGCCTGAGCCATCAACAATAGCGAGCCGTAATACATCAAAAAATGGTTCTCCGTATCGCCGCGATAGGGCGTGTAGTGCTTCCAGCATTCGCAAATACGCGCTTTGTATTCGGGACGAAGCCGGTCTCCCGTCGCATAATAGAGCCCCGCGCAGCCATACATCCAGAACATATCGCCATAAGCGCGGGAAAGGAGCGTATCGAGCTGGCGATATGCCGCCGCCGTATCTTTCCCGAGATAGATCCGCGCCGCGACCATCGCAAAATCGTTACGGATGGGAACCGAAGAGATTTGGTTCAGAATACGGCCTTTCGATTCGCGCGATTGAGCGAAGGTTGTCTGGACAGTGATTTGTATGATTAAAATGATGAGCATGATTAAGATACGGCTAATTCGCCGCGTCCTGGAATGCATCATATTTGTCACGTTAATCATAAAAATCATAGTTCGGACAATTATGGCGTGACGAGGAACGATTTGAGTGTCCAGATTTGACGATGAGGGAGATATTCTTTTCGTTCAATACCTCTTCCGTTGTAAGCAGTAGCTCCATAACTTGAAATTAAATATGGGCTTTTTTGCCAGTCTGGCTTTCGTCGCAATGCTGAGGGCATAATAGTAATTCGGATAATACCACTATCCAAAGATCCCAAGAACGCAACAGCGCCAGAGTCAGCATATGGGAGTGCAAGAGAGGTAGCTACGTTTTTAACGGTATCAAAACTCAAAGGTCTCTGATCTCCATTTCCAACGGGAATCAACATGGACCCCGATGGTCCTGCTTCAATAACCATGGAATTTATTGCTCTATCATAGTATCCGTGTTCTGTTTCCATTCCTGAGATAGACCATATCGCCATGGGATATCCAGATATCAATAGTGGAAGCCTATGTTTATTTCTCAAGGAGTCAAATATAACATCCATTCCACCTTGCTCGGAAGCAGCAAACCAAAGCTGCCTTGATCGTTGAGTAATTCCATTAATCGAGGAATGAAAAGGCGCAATTGTCATCTCCTCAAAAGAAAGGGGCGAAATAGATGAATCGGGAACATTCCATTTATCAATCTTCGTCCACTGCTTTGATTTGGAATAGCTGTTATATAGCCCCTCATTCGAGCCTAGCAAAATATGAGTATCGTCACTTGAGTCAATTACAATCCTGGAGCAGAATGGGCCTGGCAAGCCGTTGCGACATTTATCCCATGTTTTTCCCCCATCCTTCGTTCTCCACGGCCCATGCGCCGTCGCAATATAAATTTCATTAGGATTTTTTTGATTGACGGCCACATCCATCGCTTCGGAGATACGCCAGTCGGTGATCTGCTTCCAATGCGCGCCGTAATCGGTGGAGCGGAGAATGCCGAGGCCGGTGGCCTCGTAGAGAATGCGTCCATTCGAGGACTGGACCATGTCCATCGAATAGCATTTGATGTTGTCCCAACCCAAATGCCTCCATGTTTTGCCGGTATCGTCGCTTTGATACAGGCCGGAACCATTGGAACTGGCTCCCATCGAGGCGCCCGCACTATCGTTTGAGATAGCGCACGCAAAAATGCGGAGGTGCTGTGCATAGGAAGGCGTTGCCAAATAGGCGAAGAGTAATATCGTCGCGACCATCCTTGAACGCTGATACCCGATCCCCGGCCTCATGGAATTTCCACCGTCCCATTCCTGAAGCGAAGGTCACCTTTGAACCCTGCGAGCCGTGGCGCAAGCCAGAGGCGATCTTCGTGGACTTCCGCGTGGATCAAATGCCGGACTACAAGCGTAATCCACTGCGCCCAGGCCCACACTAAAATACCCGTTGGCGGCAGGGGCGGCGTCGGGCGATCGCCATAAAATTCGAACCAGCTGCCACCCGCTCCCGCTTTGCTGGCAAGCCAGTCGAGCGCGCGCGGTGCCTTTTCGAAATCGCCGGCTTCCAGATAAGCCGCAGCCATGTACATCGTCGCCAGCGGCCACGGTCCGGGCGAATCCGGTTCTGACGCGATATTATAGCGGCCGTAGCCTCCGCCATCCCACTGTTGTGACCACAATGTTTCAAGGGCTTCCAGTGTATTCCGCGCGACTTCCGATTGCGGGTCGATCACGCCGAGAGCGATCGGCAAGCACTCGGAAATGTCCGGTTCCCACACACGCGCACCTTTTTCAGATAACGGCATCCCTTCCGGTGAAAACCGATTCTGGAACTCTTTATCGACCCAATTTGGTAATAGTTCCAACTGTACGGAACTGTCGAGCAGACGCCGTTTGATAATGCGGCCCCCCTCGATCATGGAATGCGTCGGGTGGTTCAACACGCTTTCGCGCATACGTTTAGCGGTTTCGGCCCACCGGTACCTGTCATTCTCATTGGAACATAGGTTTGCAATGTGGGCTGCATCACGCAGGCCAAGAATGCCAAAAGTTTGATGCGCGATGTCATACCCAGGAAGGATCCCCATTGCAGCATTCCGCTCCCAAATATCCCGGCACGCCATCAGCATGCCGGTCTCTTCATTCAAGAATTCAGGCTGCAAAAGGTAATTTGCCAGGGCCGAGATTCGGTCGTAATGATCGGCGATAAATTCCCGGTCGCCGGTCCAGTCGAGATAGGTGCGGCAGGCTTTGAGGATTTCCCCGTTATTATTCAGTTCGGAGTCCATTCCTCCGCGAAATCGGCCCGACTCCATCGTCATACCCTCTGGGATCGTAAGTCGATGAAAGATATTTTCGAGCACGGCTTGTGCGCTCTCGAACTGTCCCGAATAGACCAGGGCTTCGGCAACATTCGCGGCATCCCCGGACCATTCGTAACCATATTGCCAGAGGCTCGCATCGAACCGGCCAGTATCCGAAACGGCAGACCGAAGTCCCATCGCGGAAGCGGTGAAAAGACGTTCCGTTTCGTGAATAATCCATTGCGGATTCGGTGTTCGCCAGCGAAGCGCGGAGCGGCCCCAGTATTCCCGTTCATTTTTCTGGAGTTCGCTCAGTAGCACATCGGGCACGTCGATCCCAAGCGAATACATTACCGCCATGCGGTATAGAGAACCGTCCCGAGTCATGGGTACCGTGATGGTCCGCTCATGAAAGATTCCCACCACCGGAACGTTGACGAGCATCGCATCGAAGCCTCGGGCGGCAAGTCCGAAGGCATTCCCTAAAAATTCCGAAAAGATGGCGGGATTGCCATAGAGCGAAAGTTCGAGTTCGACCCGTTCCACCGGCGACTCGGCGTGAAAGGTAAATTCCCGAATTAGGATGGGGTGGTCGATCGCAGTCCAGAAATTTTCGATCATGGAATGGCCGCCGGGCTGCCAAAGAGCGGTGACCATTGGGATATCGCCCGGGAACCAGACGACCTTCGTGGAATCGCCGGGCCGGAACCGAACACCGTCGACGATAAGGGTCGGCATCGTTTTTTCCAATCCATATTCCGGGTGGAACATGTATGTGGACCACTTTCGCGAAAAATGTTCGGGATCGGAAATCAACAGGCCGAGCGGGCTCGCACCAGGATGCCGGCTCGATTGGATACACGCCATGATTTGGCCCGACCCAAGAAAAAAGTAATCGGTGTCCGGAAGGGAAGTTTCGAAATCGTGGTGAAGAGATTGCACGTCTTAAGGGTCTTTTGACAAAATTACGAACCCAGGTGGCCGATCGCGAGATAAATGCATACGATGGCCGCGACGCCTGCCCAGCAGAGTGCAAAACCGATTGCATCGCGTTTTGACCACTTTGAAAATTCCCAGTCGGTCCCAGGGAATAATTTATCGCGCTCAATGAGTAAAGGGTCCTCGATCCGCTTTTGTACTTCCATGTGGTCCTCGTGTGCGTCTGCGAGCGCCGGCGTGTGCACTCGAGCATAAAATTCTCGTAACACACGCCCACTGTTTGGCCGGGAGACCATGCTTACGAGAAACAAAATCACGAATGGGAAAACGATATCGAATGAAAAGGAAAGCGCAGAAAGGCCTGCACTGGAAAAATCGCGAAGGTCGATTCCAGTGAGGCCGATGAGCCATAACTGAAAACGAAACTGACCCTCCCCCACCCGCGAAGGAGTCGCATGGCCATGCATCTCGGTTGGGGTAACTCTTTCAAAATAAATCCCGACCGGTTCTTCCCTCAAGACCTTGGTTATTGGCTGACCGACCTTTTGCGCGGCCCCACTTTTGACATCCGCCAGCGTGGCAGAGATATTTTTCGTTTGTTCACGACCGTTCGTCACGATTGTCAGCGATGGCAGGGACTTGAGCGTCGAAATTGCCGGCACGACGTTGGGGACAATCACGGTGACAAAGATCGAAAGCAACATTTGCACAATGACTGCTTTTGTACTAAGGCGCCGCCAGTAATAGACCAGCCATAACGACGGACCGATGATCGTTCCGATCGAAAGAACATATTTAAAGGCGACAAAAATATCGTCCGTGGAATAGGCGAAGGCAATACCGCCCATGAGGACAATAAAAATGACAATGCGTCCTGCCAAAACCTGCATTCGCTCAGACGTTTGCGGACGAAGCGGCACCAGAATATTTTTCGTAAACGCTGCCGACCATTCCAGGCTCGACGATGCCTTCGATGCCATGTTTGCCGCGAGCACACTTGCAAGCATCAGTCCCACGAATCCGGCGCCCAGCACGTCCTGTGTCATCGTTCCCCAAATATAGGTCGCATCCGAAAGTTTCCCGGCGTAAAGCGCAACGGCAATCAGACCCGTAAGGGCCCAGCCGATCATGACGAACCGTTTCAAAAAAGCTCCGCCGACCATTCCGGACCTCGCAGCGTGATCATCTCGAGCAGCTCCACCCAACGTGAAGCTTCGCGGCGCGAGGCCGATCAGATTGACAAGCGTCATGATGGCAACGAACCACCAGGTATATTCACTGCCGGCGCTCGTGCCGAAGAGTTGGAACATTTCACTCGAAATTCGCGCGTGAAGTCCGGAAAACCCACCCAGACGCGACAGGCCGACAGGAATCAGGACCGTCGAAAGAAAAAGGACCATGCCTCCCTGCAATACATCCGTAAATGCGGCGGCAAACAGTCCGCCCATAATAACATACGCCGCGGTGACACCTCCGTAGATGAGGTAAAAGGTGACGAGATTCAGGTACGAAATAGTCCCGGTGATCTTCCCACTCTGTTCGGATTCTTCGAGCGACGCAAGGCGGGGTTTCAGGGAATCGGGAAGCATTCCACGGCTTACTTCGGCTTCGAGCGAGCGGAGTTCCTGAAACTGTGCAACGCTTGAGCGTTCTGCCTGCGTGTATTCCGCAGAAGGCTTCAGCATGACCGCCTGCATTGTTTTGCCGGTGATCAGGTACCCGATAGATGAACCATAAATGGCGGCCACGAGAAGATACACCGCAAAAAGCCCGCTTAAGAATTTCGACTCGAATCGATGCTCGTAAATATCTCCCGGAGCCAGATACCGTGCACGGCGCTGAAGGACGGATGTGAACCAATAGAACGGCGTAATGAAGAGCACGAGATTCTGGAACCAAACGCCCTGTAAGCCCTGCCGGTATATTTCGCGCGTGACACCCGCCGCCTGATCGGCAGAGACCATATTCCCGAAATTCAGGAATCCCATGATCCAGCGCCCGAAGCTGCGGCCGGCCTGAAAAAATTGCTCGGTCGAGCGTCCGGCGCGGCGCTCGGTGCGCCGTCCGATCCAGATCAGTGTGCCGAGATAAAGCACTAGGATCGCCCAGTCGAGGTAATGCAGGCCAAGGAACATGACGTGTGGTCGAAAATCGGTGGAATCCCGAGTTTTCTTAACGCACGAATGAAATCGCTTAAATCCCGTCTCCCGGCTTAAGACCGTCGGAATTCTATGCTCTGCACTAAAGTTGTCGATCTCCGGAGGATAAATGGAACGAAACGGTCACCCCGCCGACACCCACGGCGAAATGGAAAATAGCTGGTCGAATACTCCCGAACTACGCGGCATTGGAGTCCCGCTCGCAAAATATAATTTCCCAAAAGATCAGCGGCGTTTGGGAGGCGATTTTAGCGTCGAGGAAAACGCTAAACGGCTACTCCGTTTTTTTTACTTCGAGCGCAATATCCTTCGCGCCCTCGCTGGCTGGAGTATGGGCACGCCGGAATTCGAGGTAAAGGTCGAATTCGGTCGCCATATTTACTGGCATGCCGAAGCAGGAATGAAAATTCGTACTCGGCTTTCGGAACTCCGCACCGCCGAAGAAACGACGGACAAGTTCCAATCTGCTGAGATCGCCGAGCTCTTCAGCGAGCTATTGTATTCCGAAACGCCGGCGCATTTGGTGGCCGCGCTTTATGGCGTTTTCCTTCCGCATCTAAAACAAGCGTATCTCGAACACTCCGCACATACCGACCAGGTCGCGGACGCGCCGACCGTCCGTATGATCCGGCACATTCTTTCCGACTACGAAGAAATGATCGCCTGGGGCAAAGGGGCCATCGAAGCCTATGTTCAGGGAGGATATAACGAGGCGGAACTCCACAAATGGCAGTACCACATCGAAAAACTGTTGCGTTCCATGGGCGGCATTACCGGAACCGGAACCTTAATGCCACGCCCGGACTCGCTTCGGTCCGAAGGCAAGCCACCGTTCGAACGCTCGTTTATCGCCACGCGCGATCCACGTTTTGGCACGTTCGAGCACACCTACGAATACCAGGTGGCCGACGGTGGCCGTATCGAATATGCAACCGATTTCGATAAGCTTCGGCTCAATCTTGTCCGCACGCAGCGCGATGAAATGGACGCGATCGAAACGTTTGGCAATGTACTTTACGAAATTCGTGACGTTCCATTTGGCTTCGATTACGATCTTTCCCGTATCATCTGGGACGAAACGCGGCATACGGAACTTGGACATAAAGCGATGGAAGCATTAGGGCATAATCCCTATGATCTGCTTAATCGCCTGCTCGGAATTAAAGTGCGGACTAAAATGCCGGCGCTCTATTCGTTTGCTGAAATTAATCTGTTCGGAGAAGCGAATATTGTTCAGGAATGCCTTCGCTATGCACGCGAAGCCTATGACAAAGGTGACGATCTTACCGGCCGCAAGTTCGATTTCGTCAATGCCGATGAACGAACGCATCTTTCCAAAGGCGTCCACTGGCTGAAACACATTTTTCAAACTGATTCCGTACAAGAGATCGAGCAGAAGACTAAAAAAGTCGCCGTCGATCGCCTGCTGGAACTTGGAATCATTAACCACGACGTCGCACTCACGATCTCTCACCGTGAACTAGCTAAAATCATCGGCGAATAAGTTTTCTTTTTGAAAAAACTACTCAACTCATAGAAAATCCTTGGCTCGGCTTTTGCTGACAAACCACTGACTTTCGGTTCATACTTCCCTCCCGAAGTAGAACCGTGCAGTTTGTCACAATCCAATTAACCAAGGAGACTATAATGAGGACTTGCGTTCGACTTGCGGGTATTGCGCTCGCACTACTGATATTAACTAATCTTTCGAAAGCCCAGTCAGTAAATGGCTCGGGCAATTTTACGGTCCAGGGCCGGCTCACCAATATGAACGGTGTCGCCATCGCCAATGGCATGCATACGATCACGGCAAGCGTCTATGCCAATGGCGGCGCGAATGCTATATACACAGAAACCGATACCGCAACAACCACCGATGGTGTTTTCAGCATTTTGCTGGGAGCCGGTCAGTCGACGAGCGGCCGACTTTCGCTTGTACCGAATGCTAATTACGAAGTCGGTTTTTCGGTCGATGGTGGTGAACAGCTAACCCCTCGCCTTCGTATTGGTTCCGTTCCGTTTGCGAACACGGCCCGCGTTGCCGATACGGCCAACTTCGCGCTTGGCATCACGGCGGGCGCTGCCGCTTCGATCGATTCTTCCTTGCTCGCGAACGTTGGGAATAATATTGTAACGAGTGTTAACGGCCTTCGGGGGAACGTTGTCCTCACCGGCGGTGGAAATTTAGGACTTACCACGAGCGGCGATACGATCGGACTCAGCTTCACCGGTTCCGGCGGCGGACTCACGCTTCCATTCTCACAGACGTTAAGTTCCACGAGCGGTCTTTTGAACTTAACGAACACGGGTACCGGCTCGGCGGAAGTCTTATCGAATTCGGGGAGCGGCTCGGCATTGCAACTCAATGCCGCCCAAGGAACGGGATTAAATGTCGTCGCGAACGGTGGCTCGCCGGCAATTGATATTACGAACAGTGGAGGCGGAACAGCTCTCACGGCATTTTCCACGGCCGGCACAGCGATCAGCGCTACCACGAATTCCTCCACGAACGCTGCATTGCAACTTAAGAATGCGACCGGATCGGCCTTAGGCCAGATCCTTCAGGCGATGAGTGCTTCCGGAACGGTGCTCGATCTGACCACACAGGGCCTTTCGCTCGCCGCGGTAACGGATACGACCGGTGGTAATGCCCTGCTAAAACTTCAGAACCTTAGCGCGTCCGGAAGTGGGAACCTCATTTCCGCAGTCAGCGCCGGAGGCAGCCCGATCTTCACCTTGAGCGGCACTGGGGCCGCAACGCTGAATGCGACAGGCAATACCGCACTTTCAATCACGAACTCGGGTGGCACGGCGATCAGCGCCACAGGAAATAATGCAACGGCTGCTGCCCTTCAGGTGAAAAATAATTCTACCGCAACGGCGGCCGGCCTGATCTCGGCGATGAATGGCTCGGGCAGCACGGTGTTCTCGGTCGCGGGAACTGGTGCGACCACGATCAATTCCACCGCGAACAATGCGCTGAACGTAAGTTCCACGGGTGGGACCGCAATTAGCGCAACCTCGTCGACGGCGGGCAGCGCAGCCCTGCAATTGCAGAATACCGCCTCGGGGTCCGCGAATGCCCTCCTTGCAGCGAAAGATTCTGCCGGCAACACGGTCCTGAATGTTGCCTCGAACGGTGCCACGACGATTTCATCTTCCGCAACGACCGCGCTTACGGATTCAACGACGTCGGGCAATACGGCAGCACGTATCGTGGGCGGACTTTCGGTTGTTGGACCGGTCGGGACGGGAACGATCACAGCAGGGAACTTGAGCATAACGATCAATAATACCTATGCAAAAGCAAATTCGATCATTCTGCTCACGATTAATTCTGGCGTTTCGGGGTTGGTACCGATCCGCGTGAGCAGCACGAGCGCCGGATCGTTCACGGTCTCTTTGCTTGGCACCGTGCCTCTTGGCTCCGATCTTGGGTTCAATTACCTGATCATCAATCAATAACATGGGAGACCGAACCATGAAAATCCTATTAATACTTGGGGCGCTGATCGCGGCCTCCTGGCCGATCGAATCAAGTGCACAGGTCATGCTCCAGAGAGCTGTCGTTGCTTCGGGTGGGAATACCTCTTCGAACGGAAGCGTCCAAGTCGGTTCGACTGCCGGGCAGCCCGTTGTCGGCGTGGCATCGAACTCGCAAATGATCGGCTATTTCGGATTCTGGACACCGGGCAGTGCCGCCGCTGCGGTTTCACCGCTGGCCCCTGAGCCCGCGCTCGATCTCACAGCATGGCCGAATCCAGCTTCCGGCGCAACGAAAGTTACCGTCTCTATGGCGGCGTCTGCAGATCTCGATATTCGAATCTTCGACGTCACCGGAAAAGAAGTTCGGACCGTTTATGTTGGTCCGGCATCTGGAAAGAGAGATATCAACGTCGATCTCTCGGAACTTCCGCAGGGATCGTATATCGTTGCGGCTCGCATTCCGGGCCAACTCGTCGAACAACGAATTTCCATTGTTCGATAAAATTAGTTCGATCGATAAAAAGCGACTCGGAATTTTTCTCAGGGCATTATCTACGGATAATGCCCTGATTTTTTTTAGATCTTATCGATCGCCATTAAGATCAGGAGCACCGGTAAATAAACGATCGAAGCGAAAAGGAGTTGCTTCGCAGACTTGTTAGAACGTTCGCTTGCCGCGCGAATACCGGCGATTGCGAAGCCGAGCCCGAGCACGATCGCGCCGGCAAAATAGACCACTCCGGTCATACGGAGCAAGGAGAGCAGCAAACTGACCGGAATGAGGGCAAGTGTGTAGCTAATGACTTGAAACGCTGCGCGCGTTCCTTCCGGATCGATCACTGTCAGCATCGGGAACCCTGCTCGGGCATAGTCCTTTCGGTACATCCAAGCTATCGCAAGGAAATGGGGGATCTGCCAGAGAAACAAAATGGCAAAGAGCGCCCAGGCCCCAAATTCAAGGTTCCCACGGACGGCGGCCCAGCCAATGAGGATCGGGACGGCGCCGGGAAAGGCCCCAATGAGTGTCGAAAGATGTGTCCTTTTTTTGAGCGGCGTGTAAATAAAAAGATACCCCGCCAAGGTCGCAATCGCCAACAAACTGGGAAGACTCCCGACGAAGAGCAGCATATAGATCGTTCCCATCAGGGAGACCAATACGCCGAAGAGAAGCCCGGTCATGGGCGAGATCCTTCCTGCCGGAAGTGGCCGGTTTTCGGTGCGGTGCATTCTCGAATCAGCTTCGATCTCGATCACCTGGTTGAGCGCTCCGCCGCCGCAGGTCACGCAGGCCGTGGCGAGCATTGTGTGAACGAAAAGAACCGCATTAAACTCATGCGATGCAAGCCAGAAGGACGTTGCAGTTGTGAGCAGGGAATAAAATCCGATTCCGGGTTTGGAGAGATCGTAAAAATCCCGCAGGAGCTGCCTCCAGTCGAAGACGCGACCTTCTATGCGGGGACTCGTATGAACGGCCGTTTCCATTATCCGGCAGAAGAAAGTTCAGCGCGCGGTGTGCCGAGCGGCGCGGATTGCACGACCATCGGCGAAAAAAGGTGCCGGCTCCGGACCATGATATAGACCATGGTTCCAAGGATCGCGGCGCCACAGGAGACATGTAACGTCGTCGGCGTTACCGCTTTCTGGCTCCAGATCGTGATCGCACCGAGCATGATTTGAATTCCAAGTAAAAACATGGCAAGGACCATCGGGATCACGATCGACTTGGCTCGTGGATGCCACCGAAATATCGCCCGTGCCGTGAGGAACATCATGATCGTAACGATCACGGCGCCCACACGGTGGGTAAAGTTAATGGCCACTCCAAATGAAGTGAACTCCGGGATAATGCTCCCATTCGGTGCGAAGGGGAATGTCGGTATCGCAAGGCCGGAAAAGGTATGGCGCATCACCGCGCCGATCAGCAACTGGCAAAAAATGGTGATCACCGTAACGAAGGAAAGTGTTCGAACGCCAAATTTTGTGCGTTCCACTTTTTTAGGTGTATCCAGTTCCCACTTCTTTCCCGTGACCATAGCAATCGCAAGCGTGAGACAAAACATCGCTTGTCCCAGGCCTGCGTGAGCGCTTGAAACGGCGGGGGGAAGATAGGTCAGTACGGTAATACCTCCTAACACTCCTTGCAAGACCACACCGCCGAGCGCAAGCCATCCGAGCCGCTTGACCCACATGCGAGGTTCATAGCGTTGTAAAAGAACGGCAAGGGTAAGGATCAAAAATCCCACAAAAGACGCAAACAGGCGATGGGTATGCTCATAAAAAATGTTACCTTGCCAGTCCTTCATAGGAAAGGTGAACATATTCCATCCGTAACTCGTGGGCCAGTCTGGAACGGAAAGTCCCGCTTGATGGCTCGTTACCAATCCACCCATAAAAAGTAAGCAGAACGCCGAAACAGCTGTAAGTACGGCAAGCCAGTGTATCCAGCGGCCAGAGGGAGAAACAGATTTAGGCATGGCGCCGCCTAAACGCGAAATTCCCGTTTTCAACTCCATGAAATCTCATCGTGCAGAAATCGTAAAATCAGCACTCTTTTTTTCCTTTTCGCCAATGCTCACTTGCTCGTCTTGAATAATTGGATTATTCAGTCCATCACTCGACTCATGCCACAATTCCAGCGTGTATTTCCCTGACGGGAGGCCATCGATCTCATAATGCCCGTTCGAATCGCTGACGGCAAAGAACGGGTTTGAAAAAACACCGACATAGCAATTCATCCAGTTATGAACATCGCATTTAATCTCGCGAATGCCGACCGTTTGGAATTTCTCCTCCATTGCGGGCATGCCCTGGAGAAAAAGCTTATTGAAATCCTCCGAGGGCGTTGCAGAAATAAGATGTACATTATGGAGCGTCGGGTCGCTGTTTAGGATCTTGAGTGTTTGTCCCGCCATCAAGCCAATCACATGCGGTTCATACACGCAGCCTCGCTGGTCGAGCGTTAATGCCTCCTCCGGCGCAGGATAAACCGTATTTCCAAGTCCGTCCTTGATCCAGATAAGCGCATTGGCCACATGGCCATTATTCACAATCCAGTGCTGGAGCGTCACGCCATCGTGTTTGCAGGCTCCATCGACCGAACTTGTGCAGGCCGCATTCATCGGGCACGCGCCAGCGAGCGTGACAGTTCCGGAAATGCTCGAATCTTCGTGCTTCGTGCAGCCAGAAAGAAACGCGATAAATAATAGAATGCAAAAACTGCGAACCATCATAAACAACAAGAAAAAAAGACGGCATGCAAAACCTCACGAATCGCCCGAAGGTTTACTGTTTTTAATACGATCGAATGACTAAGGAGATAATAGCAGCATACCGGCAATGCAAAAAGGTGGCGCTCGGTCATTATGAAAATTTTCCTGTCGGATCGTTGCTTCTGCCCCAACACCTTCGGAATCATATCTTTGCGCTCTATGCGTTTATGAGATCAGCGGACGACTTTGCCGATCTTCCCCATCGTACAAAAAAAGAACGCGTTGCTTTGCTTGAGGACTGGCGCCAAAAATTGCACGATGCGTTTAAGGGCAACGCCCAGGTTCCAACGTTTGTCGCCTTGCAGGACACCGTTCAAAAATTCGATCTTCCGATCGAACCGTTCTCTCTTCTGCTCGATGCATTTACCTTCGATGCCGAAGCTCGAGTCGAATTTCCAACGTATGACGATCTTCACTGGTACACGGCTCGCTCCGCCGAGCCCGTCGGACAATTGGTGCTCGCTCTGTTTGGATACAGGGACGCAGAATGTATTCGCTGCTCCAATGATATTTGTACGGCTCTGCAACTTATCAATTTTCTTCAGGATGCAAAGGAGGACCTCGTGAATGGGCGATGTTATTTTCCAAAAGTCGATTATACATCGTTTGGAATAAGCACAGCCCATGAAATATTGACTTCCCCTTATAGTTCGAAATTAATTCTTTTCGAATCCGAGCGCGTGGAGCGATTGCTCGAAAGTGGCGCTCACTTGCCAAGCCTGGTCCGTGGGCGCTTGCGATTTGAATTAAAAGCCGTCCTTGCCGGCGCACAGATTATGATAAAGAAAATTCGAGATCTACATGGCGATACACTGCGCCACCGGCCCACACTTTCACGCTTCGAAAAAACGAAGATTATCATTTCTGGCTTCGCCGCCTCTCAGGATTTTTACCGCACCCGTGCTGTTGGAACCCATGATGAATAGCTCCACGCTTCGCGAGCGAAGTAATTTTTCGTATTCCTTTGCGCTTCTTCCGAAAAAGAAGCGATGGGCCATTCATGCCATATACGATTTTTGCCGCCGGGCCGACGATATCGTGGATGAAGAAAGTGGAACAGTCGAGGAGAAGCAGGCTAAACTCGCATCGCTTAGAACAGAAGTTGAACATTGTTTCCAGAGGAAGCGCACTTCCTTGCCAGATTATTTGTCCGACGCTGTCCTGGAATACCGTATTCCACTGGACTACTTTCTCGCGCTGATTGATGGCGTCCAAAACGATCTTTTCAAGACACGCTATGAAACGTTCGCAGAACTTCGAGACTATTGTTATGCTGTGGCCAGTATTCCGGGCCTCATGAGTATTCAGGTCTTTGGTTATGAACATGAACAAACGCGCGACTACGCTATTCATTTGGGCTATGCCCTGCAACTGACAAATATTCTTCGAGACATACAGACCGATGCAGAGCGGGGTCGCATTTATTTGCCGGCCGAGGATCTCGCCGCATTCGGATATGATGAACAAAGTCTTTCGGCTGGGGTTTATAACGATGCATTCACGTCGCTCATGCAATTCGAGGTGGCACGCACAAAAGAATATTATGGAACGGCGCGCTCGTTTCTTCCCGCGAATGACCGTCGCTCGATGTTCCCCGCGGAGATCATGGACCGGATCTATTTTCAACTTTTGAGGAATATCGAGCATGCTCATTATAATATCTTTAACGGCCGCATCGCCGTTTCGAAGTCTCGAAAAATTTTTACTGCACTTTGCCTCTGGTTGAATAGTTACCTCCCTTTTTTCCAATGATCATTCTTGGGATCGATCCGGGCACGCTGGTCACAGGATATGGCGCGATCGCTGCTGGCCGCGGCGGTATGGAACTTCGTGTCATCGAATACGGCACGATCGAGTCGAAGCGGATCGCGACCCTTCCGCTGCGCCTGAGAGCGATCTTTACACGGCTTTCGGCAGTGATCGATCGGGTGCAGCCGGATGAACTCGCGATCGAATCCGCCTTCTATCACAAAAATGTTCAATCGACGCTCAAACTCGGCCATGCGCGGGGGGTGGCAATGCTCGCAGGGATCCTGAAGGAATTGCCGTCGGCCGAATATGCGCCGAGAGAGATCAAACGAGCCGTCGTTGGAAATGGAAACGCGTCCAAAGACCAGGTCGAGTATATGGTCCGCGCGCTGCTTAAGCTCGAAGAGTCCGATAAAAAACTGCCGGATGCGTACGATGCGCTCGCCGTCGCGATCGCGCATGCCGCCCGGCTCACCCCCTCTTCCAAACGATCTGCAAAGAGCTGGAAGCAGTTCGCCCTGGAGAATTCCGACCGAATTATTCGTTAAGATCATTGATTCGTTCAGCATCGATTCGTCGAGCATTGATCCGCTTTTTGCAATGAAATATTTTGTCGCTTCCATTTTTGTCCTGCTTTCGGCCAACGCGTTCGCGCAACTTTCGCCTTCGGAACTTACACCCGATAGCTACGTGAAACTGGTCCTTCAGGACTCTTCGGAATTTTACGTGAACGTCCTTGGGCGTCCAGTCCCCGACCGGATTATTGTCGAGACGAGCTATGGGCGTCTGGAAATTCCTCTGGCCAGTATCGCCACGGTCATTGATTATCGTTATAACTGGGTTCAGAAGGACGATCTCAAGCAAGCCGCCCTGAAAAATGCGGCCGATGCCCAGCATTATGCTGTAGCTAAATTTCTCTCGCAGCCAAAACTTCCCTTCCTTTCCACCGTCGCAACCAAAGATCACGATATCTTTATCGGCCACCGGTATTTGTTCGACGATACCGCTCACGTCATCCTTTCGACGCCGTATGGCGATCTCTTTTTTAAATATCCCGATCTCGATTACGTCGATAACTGGTCCGGCCAGAACGACCGACGGGAAGACTTTTCTACCGCTCGGTACACCAACGCCAAAGACCCTCTTTCCTCACAGGACTTTTTGCTTCCCACCGCGCGCTCGTTCGGGAGCGGCAACTTGTTCGTTATGGACTACATGATCGCCGGACTTCAACTTAATTATGGCGTTAGCGACTGGCTGAGCGTCAATGCCGGCGGACTCGTGGCGCCCTTCCTGCCAACGTCCGTTTCCACGGCTACCGCCGGGGTCAAGATTACCCCACTTTCCGAGGACCTTTTTACCGTCTCGGCCGGCTTTCAGGGAGTCTATTCCAGCGTTGTAAAGGTGAATCAAATTGCGTTTCCCTATCTCGCCGCGACCTATGGGACCTGGGAATCTGAACTGACTATTCTTGGCGGCTATGCCTTTCAGGACAATGACTCACTCGGCTTTCACACGTACCCAAAAAATAGTTTTATTGGAGTTTCCGGTGATCTGCGTGTTGGGGAAAACCTCAAGGCGGCCATCGAAATGTATTTTATCGGCGATTTCGGAATAGTGCCTACCGTCTTCTCGGTCCGCTATTTCCAGAACGATCTCACCGTCGATGCCGGCGTTGTTTTCTCGCTTTATAAAGCTGGCGCGAGTGGCATGAAGACCCTTGGCGAATACGTCTTCAATACCGCCTTCGATGTCATTCCCCTCGTCAGCGCCTCCTATCATTTTTAGGCGATCGATTCGAGATTTAGGCGATCAATTCAAGAGGCAACACGCCTTGAGCCGATGTTCGACTAAAACCAAAGTCCGTGGACGCTTCCGAGACGGATTCCCCTGGACGGAGAATCATGTGGTGTCCATGAAAAATTAAACTCCGAACTTAGCGCGAATGCGTCCTGTTCGGCAAGCGGAGAGGTTTTTTCAGGTGAAACGCAAACATATTATAGCACTGGTGGTCGCGCTGGCGTTTATCGGGATTGCGGCTTTCGCTTTGGTCGATAATAAGATCGACTATTCCGATTTTTCAAAGGCGTCGGAAAGCGGACGCCGCGCACAGGTCTCGGGCACGTATGACAAAGCCAAAGGCTCTCAGTACGATGCTGCGAGCAACACCTTTTCGTTTTACATGAAGGACCATGCCGGCCATGAAATGCCGGTGAAGTATAGCGGCGTGCGCCCGAACAATTTCGAGATCGCGCCGAGCGTCGTTTGCACGGGAAAAGTGGAGAATGGCGTCTTCGAGGCTTCGGACATCCAGACGAAATGCCCGTCGCGCTATGAAGGGTCCGGAAAGATGACGATCCCGGGAAATTCGACGGCTCCGGCCAATTCCCAAGGTCAGTCGTAATGTCGTCATCGTCATGATGACCGTTCATCATGAGCGCTCATATGACTGTTATCGAATATAAGAAATGATCGGCAGCCTCGCACTCGCTCTTACGTTCACGGGTTCCGTAGCCGGAATCGTTCTTTATATCCTTGCCGCTCGCGGCCGGACGGAACTCACAGTCGTCGCGCGCCGTGCAACCCAGTTCGCGATCCTGGGCATGCTTACGGCATGCGCCACGCTGCTCTATTATATCTTCAATTATCATTTCGAGATCAATTATATCTTCGAGCACGTCTCGCGCAATCTAAGCAAACTCCTCCTTTTTTCAACGTTTTACGCAAGCCAGGAAGGCAGCTTCATGCTGTGGGGCTTGTGGACTTCGCTCATTGCGATCTTCCTGATTCCATACGCGCGGCGCCAGAGGTACGAAGCACACGTGATGGCAATCTTCCTGTTCGTGCTGCTTTTCATCTCGATCATGTTGCTGGCGAAGAGTCCGTTCGAGACGATCTATGCTGCAAATCCGGGTCAGGCGATGAAAGGACTGATTCCGGCGGACGGCAAAGGGCTGAACCCATCGCTCGAAAATCTTTGGATCGTCATTCATCCGCCGATGCTCTTCCTCGGATTTTCGCTCCTGGCCGTCCCATTTGCGTTTGCCCTGGCCGGCCTCATTCGCCGCGATTACCAGGGATGGGTACTTACTTCGATGCCCTGGACGCTCGGAGCGGCCATGGTCCTCGGATTTGGAGTCATGCTGGGAGGATTCTGGGCATACGAAACGCTCGGCTGGGGGGGGTTTTGGGCGTGGGACCCGGTCGAGAACGCAAGTTTACTTCCGTGGCTGATTACGGTCGCCGCCGCGCATTCGATGCTCACTCAAAAGCGAACGGGCGGGCTCATTCGCACGAACATCGCACTGACACTTTTAGCCTACGCGCTCGTGCTCTACGGATCGTTCCTGACGCGCTCCGGTGTGCTTGGCGACGCGTCCGTCCATTCGTTTGCGGACCCCGGCTATCTTGCATTCACGCTGCTGGTGGTCGCCCTTGGAGCATTTATTCTCATTCCCTACGGGATTTTTATTTGGCGCTGGCGGGAAATGTCCGGCTTCGCGCAGGACTATAAGATCCTTTCCCGCGAAACGGGGCTTTCCATCGCTTCGGCCGTGCTTGGCGCTTCCGCGCTCGTGGTGTTCATCGGCACAAGCGCACCACTCGTGCAGAAAAAAGTCGTTCCTGAATTTTATAACAACCTGCACATTCCGATCGTCATCGTGCTTCTGGTCGTCAACGGCCTTTCGCTGCTGCTCAAATGGCGGCAGTCAAATTGGAATGAAGTCTGGAAAAAATCGATCTCGGCTCTCCTTGCGGCGACCCTGTTTACGGCGCTCGTGATCGTGATGGGCGTGCACGACGGCCGCTTTATTTTGGTATGTGGCGCGGCATTTTTTGCACTCTTCGTTAATCTCGAGATCGGTTGGAAGATCCTGCGTGGGCATTGGAAGCTTTCCTTCGACCGCTCGCCGCCCACCGGTCGCGATTATTCACGCCGGGTCTTTACCGCGCTTGCCATCGCGCTGCTGCTGGGCGTACTGTCGTTGCTCGTCGGAACGGCCGGCGATTACAATCTTTTCGTTCCCGCCGTGACGACCTACTGGCCGTACTTCGCGATCCTGTTTGCAGCGCTGCTCGTCATATTCGTGCTATCGGGTTACCCGAAATTTATTTTCGATACGAAATTCCTTGGAGCGTACATTGCGCATGCCGGTTTTTCCGTATTCGTGATCGGTGTTATTGCCGCGAACGGATACACGAAACACGAAATTATTCGCCTGCCCAAAGGCGACCACGTTTCGGCGTTCGGGGGCAAATATGTGCTGACGTTTCGGGATGTCGAGCAAGTTGCGAACCCTCAGGCAAAGCAGGCTCTCGACGACTCCTTCGCCCGAGGCGAAATCTCCCGCGAAGGATATGACGTCCGGCTGGAAATGCTGCAGGCCGATAATATCTATTGGCTGATCGATATTGCCAATCGATCGGGTACGTATTTGGGGACCGCTCGGCCTCTTACGTTCTGGACCGATTTCAACCAGCGTCAGGAGCCGATCCGGAATCCCGGCATTGTAAAATACGCCACGCGCGATCTTTATTTTACATTGAACAGCTACAATTTCGAAGACCATGTGCCGAAAGACACACTGGGCAAACTCCAGTCTTCCCGTCTTTTGGACGGCAAACTGAACGTCACGTTTCTCAACTTCGATTTTCCACAGTCAGAGAAGATGAAGATGTTCTCGAAGCAAAAGTTCCGCGTCAAAGCGACGGTCGTCGCAAGTACGCCCGACCGGCCGGCCGGCGATACACTCGTCCTTGCCGTCACACGGAATCCAGTAACAGACGAAGCGACCGAAGAGGACGTCCAGGTTCCGGGAACGAGTTATCACCTGCAACTCGGTCAGTTGATGCCGGACATGCAGAACCCGGCTAATTCCAAAGTCGTACTCCGTTATTTTGACGACCAGCATCCGCCGGCTCCGGCAAAGGACGTCGTCACGGTCGAAGCCTTCGTGAAACCGTATATCAATATGGTCTGGCTTGGGATCATCACCCTAGTGATCGGCTTTGGGTTTTCGGTCGTTCGTCGCCGAAGGGAAGCATTACTTGCAATCCAGCGTGCGGAGCGGGCCTACGAAAAATTCCTTGGCTCGGATCATGCGCAGTCGCTCTCCGATGCCGGACCGATTCCTTCGCGTACGCGTCCCTTGATAACAAAAAAGAAACACAGAAGCAGAGCGTAAAACTCGAGGAACAGGGCGTAAAACTCGCACGGCGTGTGTTGATGACCGGACTTGCCAGGCGCAGGCCCGGTTTTTTATTCGTCTTGAACTGCGGAACGATTATTAGCGACCTATGAGCTTCGTACGCGACGTCCTTAGTCTTCCCCGGCGCTTAAGTTATGCCGACCTGATCGTCTTCGGCATTCTGGGCGGCGTCATGTACTGGCTTGTGCTCGTCTCCCGCGAATGGTCCCAGGCGCTGCAACCACATACCGAGATCCATCCCGAGTTTGTATACCTTCCGTTATATACGCTCTACTCGCTGGCACGCGGGCTTGGCGCGTATATTATTTCGCTGGTCTTCACAATCGTGTACGGCTACATCATGGCGCATTCGCGCCGCGGCGAACGCTTTATGCTTTCGCTTCTCGACATTCTTCAAAGCGTTCCCATCGTCGCATTTTTGCCGGAATTGGTGCTCGTGTTCGTGTTTCTGTTCCCCCACTCCAACTTTGGGTTGGAAATAGCCTCGGTCGTTACGATCTTTACCGGCCAGGTCTGGAACATGACCTTCGCATTTTATCACTCGATCAAGTCGATCCCACAGGACCTGCGGGATGCCTCTCAAAGCTTTCACCTGAGCAAACGCGAAACGTTGTGGCGGCTGGAATTACCGGCTAGTGCGATTCCGCTCATCTGGAACTCCATGATGTCCATGGCCGGGGGGTGGTTCTTTCTTTCGCTCAGCGAAGCGTTTACCGTGGGCGGAAAAGATTTTCGCTTACCCGGCATTGGGAGCTACATGGCAATGGCGGTCGAGCAAAAAAATATTCCTGGCATGATCGGCGCGGTGATCGCGATGGGGCTGATGATCATCTTTCTCGATCGGGTGCTGTGGCGCCCCCTCGTCATCTGGAGCCGGAAATTCCGCGTCGAGGAACTTTCAAGCGAGCAGGAAGGAAGGTCGTTTGTTCTCACGATCGTCCAGCATTCCGAATTGATCCAGTCACTCAGCCGCCGCCTCGAACGCCGCCGCCGTGAAAAAGCCGGCGATACCGTGGAGGCTTTCGTCGCGACACGCCACCAAGTCGAACACGATGCCTTCGATATCGCGGGAGAGCGGAAGGAAACGCCTCTTCGAAAAGCGATCGGCGTTGCCGTCCTCTCCATTATTTTACTGCTTCTGGCTTACGGCGTGTTTCGGCTGTACCTTGTCTTTACGCGCGATGTTACGGGCGCGGAGTGGCTTACGATCCTTGGCGATTCCCTACTTACGCTTCTGCGTGTCTTTGCAGCACTCCTAATCGGTGCCGCCTGGGCCGTCCCGGTCGGTATTGCGATCGGAATGAATCCCCGGTGGTCGCACCGGTTGCAACCGGTGGTGCAATTTATTTCGTCCTTTCCGGCGCCGATGTTCTTTCCTCTCTTTATTTTTCTTTTTCAGGCCTGGGGAATTTCCATCGAATATGGTTCCATTGTGCTCATGTTACTGGGAACGCAGTGGTACTTACTATTCAATGTAATTGCTGGAGCGAGTGCCGTTCCTACGGACCTTCAGGAGATGTTCCGATCGTACCGAATTCCGCGCGCTTCGCTCTGGAAAAAGTTGCTGCTCCCGGCCGTCTTTCCTTCAGTCGTTACCGGCGCGATCACCGCCGCCGGAGGTGCCTGGAATGCTAGCATTGTGGCTGAGATCGTCGCTTCGGGAACCCAAACGTACTCCGCGCACGGCATAGGAGCGTTGCTCATGAGCGCCTTTTCCGACGGTCATTACGCACTCCTCGGGGCCGGAATCTTTACGATGTGCCTTATGGTCTTTTCACTCAATAAATTTGTGTGGCGCAAACTTTTTGCCCTCGCACAAGACCGATTTGCACTCAACGTTTGAAGTTTTTTTGTCGTATATTTGTCCTGAAAGGAGTTTCGTATATGTCTCGTCTTCAGATCTCTATTATTCTTGCCGTTTTTGGTTTTTTAGCAGGCTGCAAAAGCTCGACTTCGCCTTCGGGAGCCGTGAGTACCAGCCCCTATGCCGTTTGGATCGCAGCTGTGACGACCACTTATATTTCCGATGCCCCAACGGACACCGGAACGAATTTCCTGCTGCAGGGATATTCGAATATCCAGCTTTGGGATATTCCAGGCAACGTTCAGCACCATGAGGTATCGTATGTTCGGTTCCTGCTGCCGACCTTGCCGGCCGGTTCTACCATCGATAGTGCCTACTTCGAACTCTATCACGCCGGCGAACGCGAGGACGGAACGACCGATACCACGCAGTTCTGGGTCTCGGAAATCGGAGTTCCCTTTGGCTTCGATACGATGACGTGGAATAACGGGCCAGACCATGGCCGGTATTTTCAACCGCCAAACCCCATCGTCTGCTCCTTGCATAGCAAGGACTGGTGCGGCACGACCGATATTGGCGGTATCGTTCGAAAATGGTTTTCGGATCCCGCGACCAATACCGGTTTTCGTCTCAACCTTGCGAATCAGAAGAACTTTTTCAAGGGTTTTAACTCGAATCGAACGTTCTCCCGGACCGACAGCACGCTGGGGACGGCACCGCGGCTGCTCCTGCTAATCCATGTTCCGGACACGGCATCGCTGAAACCGTTGAAGACCTTTCCGCAACTCCCCCGCGACGCCAACGTACGCCTGGGACTCTATAGCCAGCGTACGAACCTTGTCATTATGGATTCACTGACCGCCGGATCTGACTTCCCCGTTTCCTGGAACGCTAAAAAAGGGCATTAATCCTTACCCTGAAACTTTCGCATTCGATGGCGTAGATCTTATTTTCTTCGCTATCCATTCTAATTTCTTTCATCATCGTATGCGAATTGTTTTTGGTCTCCTGATTTTATCGGTGGCTTCCATTGGTCGTGCTTCTGCGATCGACTCGACCGAAAAACTTTCGTTCCGAGATTCCGTTCGAGAACACTATCTCACACGCGGAGCATGGCACTATAATTACTTTACACAACGGTACCGGGACGAAATCGATAGCGCCCTCGCGCTCGACCCGACCGACGCGTATCTTTGGCAGCAACGTGGGATGCCGTATTTCAAACAAATGAAATATGAAGTTGGAATGCCGTACATCGATAGTGCCGTCAAGTACGACGCGGACCACTGGCTTGATTACCGAGCGTTTCTCAAATGTATCTTTCAAAAGGATTATCGTGGGGCACTTGAGGATTTTGAGGCCGCGAAGGTGCTTCACCCCCACGCCGGCGTCATGGACCACGAATACGCGTTCTACGAAGGCATTTGTTACCTCCAACTCTGCCAATACGATAGTGCCGAACGGTGCTTCCAACTCACGCTGGCACACGACCGCGCTCATACGCCAAGTTGGGAACATTATTTGCATGACTTCTATCTCGGAATTACCCTCCACGAGGAGGGCAGGAGCGATTCGGCGCTTCGTTGCTTCGATCGCGCGATCGCGAGATACCCAAATTTTTCGGATGCCAAATACTGGAAAGCAAAAACGTTATCGGATCTGCACAACACGGATTCGATCCTTCCCCTCCTCTATTCCACTCGGAACGATCTTGAAAACGGTTACACGATCAACGAGGACAATGCGATCTACGAGCAATATCCGTATCAGATACGGCTTTCGCATGTAACCGGTTGGATCGCTTCGTTGGAATCGGCTCGAAAACCGGAGTGATCTAATGATTCTTGATGACCTATTGATCTCGATCGATCACATAGGTTGCAAACGCTTCCAGCGCAGTCCGGGCTTCGGACGGTGGCAGTGTCTGTAGAGCACGGATCGCATCCTGACCGTAATGTTTTGCTTTGGCGCGCGTATAACCAATGCTGCCGCTCGACGTGACAAACTCGATGACGTCACGGTAACTTTCCTTTGCTGCCTTCCCGTTTTTTACCAGCCCAATCATTCGCTTTTTTGTGTTCGCATCCGTTTGAGAGAGCGCATGAATTAGCGGGAGGGTCAATTTTTTTTCTTTGAGATCGGCTTCGGCAGGCTTTCCGGTCATTCCGGTCGTTTCAAAGCCGAAAAGATCGTCCCGTATCTGAAAAGCGATTCCCAGGGCTTCACCGTACTGTTTAAGCGCCTCGCGATAGGGCGCTCCGGATACGGAGGCGGCGCCCAGCTCACAGCAAGTGCTCATGAGCGAGGCTGTCTTATCGCCGATAATCCGGAAATAGGCGGATTCGTCGATGTTCAATTGGCGGGCTTTCTGAAGCTGATAAAGTTCTCCTTCCGACATGCGGCGGACGGCGTTCGATGTAATTTCAAGAAAATGATATTCCTGGGTCGCGACCGTTCGTAATAGTCCCTGTGCCAGCAGGTAATCGCCCATGAGCACTCCGACTTTGTTTTTCCAGAGGGCCTTAATGCTCGCAAGGCCTCGGCGCTCGTCCGACTCGTCGATCACATCATCATGCACGAGCGTCGCGGTATGCAATAGTTCCACCAGCGTCGCGGCCCGGTATGTCGCCGGATTGATTCCTCCCGACGCTTTTGCCGAAAGCAGGACGAGCATCGGCCGGAGCTGCTTGCCTTTGGTACGAATAAGATATTTCGCCACAAGATTGACGAGTGGAACGTCCGAGATCATCGCGCGGCGGAATTCCGCATGGAATTCCTTCATTTCGCGTTCGACCGGGGCAAGAATTGCTTTGGGAAGGGACATCGGTTATGACATTGCCAGCACTTCTGCTTTACGTCGCTGGCGGGCAGCGAGCGCAGTTGCCGCAATGGAAATTTCAAAAAGTGCCCAGAGCGGACCGAATAATATAAGCTGTAATATTGGGTTCCCACCTGGCGACAGCACCGCCGCAACGGCCAGAAGAATGACAATGGCATGCCGGCGATAATGACGTAAAAACGATGGCGTAAGAATTCCCAATCGTCCCAGGAAATAGGCGACGAGCGGCAACTCGAACACAATTCCCGAAAGCAGGATGATCTCCAGAAAGACCGAAAGGTATTTATCGATCTGAATCATGTTCTCGACGTTGCCGATCACAAACCCCATCGAAAACCCGAGGACCATCGGCAGCATCACAAAATACGCGAAGGCCATTCCACAGACGAAACTGAAAGCGGTAAAAAAAGAGATCTGGCGAACGTACCGCTTTTCCTTTTCCTTAAGCCCGGGAGCGACAAACTTCCAAAGTTGCACCAACGTGTAAGGGAACGAAACAATGACACCACCCCACAGTACAATCTGCATCCAGACCGAAAGTTGGCCATACACTTCCGTGTTCAGGAGCTTCATCGGAGGGTTGGTCTGCGTGGTCGGAAGCAAGATCACATATTTCGTAATCTGGTCGAAAAAAACGGCACATAGGATCATTCCTGCCACAATCCCGATCACAGCTCGGACGACCGTCCAGCGCAACTCCTCGAGATGCTCCCAGACGGACATCTCTTTATCGCTTGTTCGCGCGTCGTTATTGTCCTGTTCGGCCATTGCCCGCGATAAACGCGTGTGATGCGCGTTTCGTCTCAAATAGAAAGAAGCGACTCCTGAAATGTAGTCATAGGATGGCCCATCCCTCTAGAGAAATCATAGGACACAATCTGCCAAACCTTATAGGCCGGGATAGAGAGGAAACCGGTTCGTAAGCTGGCATACCTCCTCGCGAACGGATGCAATGAGCTTATCGTCCGACGGGTTCGAAACGACGCGATCGATCATATCGGCGATCTGGTCCATCTCGGCTTCCTTCATTCCGCGGGTCGTCACTGCGGCGGTACCAATGCGAATACCGCTCGTGACAAGCGCCGGCTTATCGTCATAGGGCACTGCATTTTTATTCACCGTGATCGCAGCGCGGTCGAGCGCTTCTTCAGCAGCTTTCCCTGTAATATTTTTGCCGCGAAGGTCAGCAAGCATCAGGTGATTATCCGTCCCTCCGGAAATAATATAGAACCCGCGCTTGACAAGCTCCGAAGCGAGCCGTTTTGCATTTCGGATCACCTGAGCGCCATATTCGGTAAAGTCATCTTCCAGTGCTTCGCCAAACGCAACGGCTTTTGCTGCAATCACATGCATTAGCGGACCGCCCTGCACACCGGGCATGACGGTCGAGTCAATGATCTCCGAAACCATCTTCGTCCGCCCGGATTTCGGCGCGACTGCGCCCCAGGTATTCTGGAAATCCTTTCCAAGGAGAATGAGACCCCCTCGCGGGCCGCGTAATGTTTTATGGGTCGTGGAACTGACGACATGGCAATAAGGCAGCGGACTCGTCAGGTGCCCTTTCGCAATCAGTCCGGCCGGATGCGCCATGTCGCAAAAAAGAAACGCTCCGACGGAATCGGCAATTTCTCGGAATCTTTTAAAGTCGATATCGCGCGAGTAAGCGCTCGCGCCGACCGTGATCATTTTCGGCTTCACTTCGTGTGCTTTACGCTCGGCATCTTCATAGTCGATATATCCTGTTTCCCTCGAGACTCCGTACGCATGGAATTTATAGAGCTGGCCGGAAAAATTCACAGGGTTCCCATGGGTGAGGTGTCCTCCATGCGAAAGGTTCATGCCGAGCACCGGATCACCAGGCTTGAGGAACGTAAAATAGACCGCCATATTCGCCTGGGACCCCGAATGCGGCTGAACGTTCGCATATTCCGCGCTGAATAATTTCTTCACGCGTTCCCGCGCGAGGTTCTCGACCTGATCGACGAACTCACATCCGCCATAATATCGCTTTCCCGGGTAACCTTCAGCATACTTGTTCGTGAGCACACTCCCTTGCGCACGCATCACGGCGAGGGAGGTAAAATTCTCGCTTGCAATAAGTTCCAACCCCTGTTGCTGGCGTTCAAGCTCCCGTTCAATACTGCTAAAAACTTCCGTGTCCATGTTAATTCTTATGGGTGTTCTATTTTTTGAATGCGGGCGAGATGTCTTCCGCCTTCAAAGGGAGTCGCGAGGAATAGATCGACGAGCGCGAGCGCCGTTGCTTCGGTCATCATGCGTTCCCCGAGTGAAAGCACATTCGCGTCATTGTGCTGGCGCGTAAGACGGGCAGAATCTTCGTTCCATGCCAGTCCACAGCGAATGCCGTGGACTTTGTTTGCGACCATGGCCTCCCCATTGCCGGAACCTCCCAAAACGATTCCCCGATCACAGCGTCCGCTTGCAACCGCTTCGGCAGCCGGGCGGATGAAATCCGGATAGTCTACCGGGGCCGTACTATTGGTTCCAAAATCGGTCACCGTATGGCCGTCTGCCGTGAGCTTTGCTTTGATGGCTTCCTTATAGGTAAAACCAGCATGATCGCTGGCAATCGCAATCTTCATGTCAAAAAAGTGACTGCGGAACGTAAAAACAGTGAGTATTTTATTGATTGCGTCGCGTCGGTACGAACCATTGTTCCGAAAAGCTGACGTCGGCTCCTAAACGCAGAAAGGTCTCTTTCGGTGCGGCATTCGCAACCTGTGGGATCCGCTGGCCTCCGACAAAAGAAAGGTTGAGCAGGGTCTCGAAACTGATAGGAATCCCGACTCCGGCCGAAAGGGAGAACTCGCGAACGATGGAATTATTTGGCATAATAGGAAGCGTTCCATACGAGAGCCCGAGTCGCAGCGCCCAGCGATCCATTCCAAAAGAAGTTCCATATTCGCCTGAGACATTCGCAAGGCGCTCGATGCCGAACGAAATGCGGTTACTCGATCGGAGCAGGCTGTCCCCGACACCGCCGGACTTAGGAGCGAACACATAGGCGGAAGAAAAGTCCTGTAAAGAATAATCCGCTTCGGCACGATAACGTCGGCTTAAATGAATGGAAATACCGGCGGAGAATGCAGCGGGGTAGCGGCCGATCCCACTCGAATCGATGGTCGTATCGAGTGAACTCGATGTCGGTGTGGTGATGGTCTCACGTGTGGCTGTTAAGTTCGACGCCAGGCTGTAGGTCGCGCCGATCGAAAGTCCGTTCCATCCAATAGAATCGCCAATGAATTCAAACCCAAAGGTCGGTCGTAGACCCTGATAAAAATAATCGCGTTCGAATTCGCCGCTTGCAGCCGTCGTGTCGGCGAAACTGACCTGCCCCAGATGCCGAATATCTCCGGTAATCAAGTCGAGCCGTGCACCGAGCGCGACTTCGGGAACCGGCCGCGCTGAAAATCCGAGGAATACAAGGTTGGTCCCGCCGCGAACGATATAGGTTTGATTTCCAGCAGCACTGGAATCGTGGATCTGGTTACTGGCATCGGTCAGCGGGACGTAACCTATGGCCATCGCCGCATTTATAGGAGCCCAGATAGGCGCGCCAAATGCGGCTCCGCTGAAATGATAATTGTGCTGTGCGTCCTGAGCGGTTCCCAACTGGGCGCTGGTGTAATCGAACCGCATGGCCGCATCGAACCGTGCTTTCGAAAGCCAGGTCCAGAGCGCCGGATTGAGTTCGTTCACGATCCGAGTTCCTTCCATCGCCACACCAGTGCCACCCAGGGCATCGATCGTAGCACTCCCGGAACGCACTGGAAGCCCAAAGCCAATTGCATCATAGGGCGAACCTTGTGCAAAGGCACCTTGAGCCGCGATGACGACGGCCCCGCATAGAAGAACGCTATAAAAGAAAGATCTCACCGCAGCTTCGAATAGGAGAGAATAAGTTCTGGACGTTTACTGGTATCGGCACAGTGGGGCCCATAGAACGTCCAGCGGTTCAGGATATTATCTTCGACCGGGATCGCCTCAGAACCGATCGAACGGCTTTGGGCCCCGGCCCGTAATTCAAAGCCAAGATTGGTCGACGGATTCCTCAGCCAATACTCGACCAGTCCTCGTACCTGGAATTTATAGACTGTGTGGGTCGTATCGGTCGGATACCCAAACGCATCCAGGACAGCACCAGAATCATTGGTCGAAAGTCGAACGACACTCGGTCCCGTCGTGCCATTATCGAACGGCCGGTTCGAAAGGCGTGTATTATCGGGATCGAGGTGGAGCACCAGCGTTGCACTATTGACCGATGTGAATGTAGTGAGTTGCGCCGTATCGTTTGGCCGTGTTAAATTCAGCATGACGCGTTCGCGCTTCCCAATTCCTCCCTGCACAGTAAACTCTCCCGTCGGAGTGAGGCTCATATCTTTAACGATATACATATCGAAGCCGCCAGCAGCCGAGAGAGTCGAAAGATAAACAACACTGCCGTTTGAAAGAGTGAGTTCGAGTTTCGGCTGGGAACCGGTGTCCGCGTTGTCGGCGGTGCCGAACGCGCGACAGTTCGTCATCGTCGCTCCCGGCGTCACAACAAAGCTGAGCGAACTGGCGGAAAGATTCGAGATCACGCTCGTGTCCAGCGGTATCGCCAGTAATGCATCCGAGTCGTCCGGAAACGCCGTATCGATCGAAGCGACCGCCGCTCCCAACGGAGGGAGCACCGTCGTGCTATCGGTAATGGAAAAATTGGGGACGACCTGCAGACTCAGCATACTGCTGTTATTGCTCGAGGTATCGCCGTACTTATACAACTGATCCCTAAGCAGCAACCGGACTTTCGTGACAAGCGCGATACTGTCTTGTGCCAAAGTCCGAAATTTTAATACGCCCGAAGACGTCAGGTTTTGGTTTCCCATCGCAACGTTCCCAATAAACATGACGGGAGATGCGATCGTCAAATTATAATTAACGCCATTAGCGAATACACTCGGCCGAAGGGTATCGGCAAATTGCATGAAGCTGCTATCCGTGCGAACGCTGGTCCGGCTTACGACGGTGTCTGGAAAATATTGCAAGCCAAGCGAAGAGATATTGTCCTTACAGCCGCTGGTGAGGAAGGCAATGCCGATGGCCGCGGCGAGAAGAAAAAATGCGTGTTTCAGCAATGTCTGAACGGAAGAGTAATGCGCAATGATCGTAGACTCCGTAAAAGGTGCGGAAACGGCCGGTCGTTCCCCGGTCAATGCTTTTTCACGGGCTGCTCAGAAAGTATCTTTTCGTAAAGTTCTGCGTATTTCACGGCTGAACGATCCCAGGAAAAATCTCGCTTCATACCCGTTACCTGCATTTCATGCCAAAGGTTTTTATCTTTGCGGTACGCCTTTAACGCGCGTTCGATTGCTTTCCAAAATGCTTTGGCATCGTACTTTTCAAAGGTGAATCCCGTTGGACGCGTGCGCGAGGTCGCCGCGTCGCTATCGATCACGGTATCGGCGAGGCCTCCAGTTTTTCTAACGATCGGCACCGTCCCATAATGCATTGAGTACATTTGGTTGAGTCCGCACGGCTCATAGGCGCTGGGCATCAGGAAGATATCGCTGCCCGCCTCGATCTTGTGTGCGAGATTATCGTGAAAGCCGAAAAAGACTCCCATTTGCTCCGGATATTTCTTCTGGAGCTTCGTAAACAGTTCTACATACTTCTTATCGCCTTCGCCCAAGACGACCAACTGGGCATCGGCCTCGAAAATTTTATCGACGATCTCGGCGAGGAGATCGAAGCCTTTTTGGTCGCTTAAGCGAGCAATCATTCCGAGCACCGGACGATCTTCACGGTACGGAATACCCATCGCGAAGCACAGGTCCTTCTTGCATGCTTCCTTGGCTGAAAAATCTCCCGCCAAAAATCGGTCTACCGAATAATTCCGAACGATATTAATGTCAGACTTCGGGTCCCAGATAAGAAAATCGATCCCATTCAAGATCCCATGCAAATCGCGTTTACGCTTAGCTAGCAGTCCCTCCATGCCACACCCAAATTCGGGTGTCCGAATCTCTTCCGCATAGGTCTCGCTCACGGTAGTGATCGCATCGGCATAAGCAATGCCAGACTTCAGGTAAGAAACCTGCCCAAAGAACTCTAGTCCATCTGGTGCAAACATCTCCCGCGGCAGGCCCAGTTTTGGGAACGTGGTGGCTGGGAAATTTCCCTGATACGCGAGGTTGTGAATGGTAAAAACGGTCTTCGTGTCTTTGAAAAACGGATCATTCCTCAGGGGCCCTCGGAGAAGCGCCGGTACCAAGCCGCCCTGCCAGTCGTTGCAATGAATAATATCGGGTTTCCAGAGCAGCCGCTTGCAAAGCTCGAACGCGCTCAGTGCATAGACCAAAAAGCGCTCGTCGTTATCGGAATAATCTTTTCCTGTCGCAGGATCGACGTACAATCCCATGCGCTGGAAGTACTCCTCACTTTCGAGTAAGTACATCTGAATGCGCGTCTTCTGCGTCAGGATCGCCGAGGACTTGATATTCGTGTAAATCTCCCGATCGCCGATCTTATATTCGATCCCCTGCAAACGATTGATGAGATGGATCTTCTGTTTTTTCTCGCCGATGAAACCGTATTTCGGCATGAGCACCCGGACGTCATGGCCGAGTTCGCGGAGCGCCTGGGGGAGTGCAGCGCTGACATCTGCAAGGCCACCCGTCTTTGCATACGGATACACTTCCGTCGAAAGGAAAAGCACGCTGCGCGGCGGAAACGAAGGTCGGGGTGGTAGGGTAGTCATCCTGAACGGGGCTGCATGAACGGACCTCGCCGTTCATGCGAAAAATTTTGTGAGACCGTTTTGAAACGTTCTTATATTAGTATGATTATTTACGTGTCTCGCAGCCAGCGAGACGGCACAAACGGTCACAAAAATACGGAATTTCCGAACTAGAATTTCAAAACGTTGAAACTGACCATGCGAGGGAAGCTACCATTCCTGCGCAAGTCAATGCTACTTCTCCAGCGCCGCTACTCGCTCCACCTGCTGCCTGTTCCATTCACTCTGCGCTTCACCGCTCTGGCTCGATGTAGCAAACCATGCGTCCAGAATCTCTCGCATTTGGGGTGCACTTGTAGCCCGAAGGCTAAGAGCCAATACATTCGCGTGATTATAAATTCGGGCGCCTCGGGCCGTCTCTGCATCACCCGCGAGTGCACACCGAATGCCGGGAATTTTGTTCGCCGCGATCGTCACTCCTGTCCCTGTCCAGCAGCAGACAATCCCTTCATCCACCCCGCCATCGGCGACGGCACGCGCAACATCGGCAGCGACCAAAGGCCAATCGCGATCGGCCTCCCCGATTCGAACCGGTCCATACGTAAAGAGCTTATGGCCGCGCACTTCGAGCTGCGCCAGGAGCTCCTCTGTCAATTCCGTTGCCTGATCACTGCCAATGGCTATTCTCATGGTGTTTGAAATGATGAGTGGACTGGAAACATTTTATCTCTTTTTTCATAGAACAAACTACATTTACGGTTTTGTTTTTAGCGGTTCTTCTTATTATGATCCATAACACTTTTTTGGTCTCCGTGCTGGCCATCCTTTGGGGGTGCGGTCGGAATAATCCCGCCCCGATTCCTGAAAAAGACACCGCGGCTCCGGTGCTACCGCTTACGATCCATACGGTGCTCACACACAGCCGAGATACATCGCTTGCGGCGATCGACACCACGACCTATTTCGACAGTCGGGACACGATCCATGGCCTCATCCGGACAGAACATGCGCAGGATGGGATGGCACTCGAGGGGCAATGGTATTATCTTAAGACCGGCCAGAAGATTGCCGAAAATTCAGCACGACTTTCGGCGGGAACGAATGTAAGCCACTTCGATCTCATCAACGCGAACCCGTGGCCGCTTGGAAAGTATAAATTGTTCGTGCTTCTCGATAGCGTGATTCGGGACAGCGCCGAGTTCTCCGTGGAAAATAAACGATAGGATCTGCCGATCGATTGGGTCAAGCCACGGAAAGCATCGGCCCGTCGGAACGAAAGAGAGAAATGGGTTCCTTGAGGTCGAGCAGCAGGTGTCCGTCAAGATCGATATAGTCGAAGGCGTCGGTGGAAGCCGCAAGCGCAACGCTCATCGCCATACCGATCTCCCCCTCCAGCATACAGCCGATCATCAGCTTTCGACCGGCCGCCCTGGCGATGCGTATGATGTCCATCGCTCCCCGAATGCCGGACTTCATCAGCTTGACGTTCACGCCCTGAACTGCGGTCTCCGAAAAGAGCCGGAACGCTTCGGCCGGTGTGCGGCACGCCTCGTCCGCAATGATGGGAACCGGACTTACCCGAGCGATCTCGTCCAGAGCGACAATATCTTCTTTGGGAACCGGCTGTTCAACGAGTTCGAGATCGATGCCATTGCGCAGCAGTTCTTCAACGAAGCGGAGCGTCGATTCCGGGGTCAGGGACTGGTTTGCATCGAGCCGGAACTTCGGTTCGATCAAGGTGTCGGCAATAGCCAGGATTCGGTCGAGGTCCTCTTCCATCGGTCCGCCGCCGACCTTCATTTTAAAGATTCGAAACCCTTCCTGCCAGGCGGCCCGGGCGACGTCAAGTGCATTCGGAATGCGCGCGATCGTGAGATCGGTTTCGAGCACGACATTTGCGCCTCCCAGAAGAGTGGGAATGGAGACTTGCGTCTCATCCGAGAATGCATTGAATAACGCAATTTCTACCCCCGCACGAGCAGCGACGTCATCAGGAAGTACACTCTCCATTTCACGTAGGTACTTCGGAAAATCTACGATCGCTCGATCGTATAGGAGCGATTCGAGTTTCGGTGCGGCGAGAAGAACACTTTCCGGCGTTTCCCCGGTCACATACTGTACGGGGACTGACTCACCGAAAAATTCCCGACCGACATCCGTCGTAAGCCGCCAGCGGATAACGTTCGCATTCCGCGCCGTTCGGATTGAAAGCACAAACGGATTTTTCAGTGGCAACGGAAAGTATTCTGCGGTTAATGACTGGATGCGTTGTTTCACTACACTAATGGATTTATCAAAAATACGGAATGGCATTTGCAAATCGTTTCATGGACTCCTGCAAATAAACAACCATTTTGAACATTTATGAAAAGAACGGCAAAAGAAAAGAACGAATGGAACTCAGCCACTGCAGATAGCGCACAGGAAACAAAGCACGGCGATACAAAAAGAGGCGGCGTGCGAAGGACCGTGGGGGCAGCAACCAAAGATAACCGCCATGGCCTGGCGACCGACCGATCGACGTCTCGCCGGACGGAGAGCCGCCGCCAAGGTTACATGGGTCGCGAATCGAAAAGCAGGGCAATGAGAAAGAACGTCTGAGCGGATCGTCGAGAGGGCGAATGTCTCCGGAGCTTTCGCCGGATTATCCTCCGCCGTTGCTTCCGCTCGCGGACTGCATTTTTGTGAGCGCGTCCTGATAATAATTTTGATGCGTTGGATCGAGGTAGCCAAGTTTCTGAAAATAGATCGTGAGGTTATCGGGAAAGAGGCGGGCTAGGTCGGTCAGTTCCGGATATTTGGCTTCGAAAAACGCTCGAAGAAATACACTGCGTGAGGCCGCGCTCGACTCGTGTTTTAATGTTACCATCGAATCGATCACGGTGCCGACGGCAAGCTTGGCATCGTCTGGTTTGGTCGAGAGCAGGTCCAGCCCGTTGTAATGATAATCGAAGATCAGGTCCCGAAAAAAGCGAAGGTTGGCATCGAGCGCATCGTTGATATAGCCGACGCGGGAGTAGGTGCCGATGCTCGTTACATCCTGCTGCCACCCGGTCCCTTGCGCTGAGTTCGCGATGACCGCGATCGTCTGGGCCTGTTGAAAATAGATCGTTCCAGCTTCGAGCTTATAGGAATCGTAATCGAGGCCCAGAATGATATAAACGTAAAAATCGAGCAGACTTTCGAGCGGGCGGAAATTATTCCCATGCTGTAGTTCCTCTCCCCGATAGTATGGGAACTCGACCGTCGCATCGAAAAAGCGCGCCATGGTCGTCATCTGCTCGCTTTTATAGAGCGGCCGTGTACTGTTGACAAAAAGCTGGGCCGTGTAGTCTCCGCCGTTCGCAGTCACAATGTTGAACTGGAACGAGCATCGGATCCGCTCGCCGGTAAAATCGGTAGTCCAGTTATAGTTATTGAGATAGCCTTCGACGTCGTGCTTGAAGGTCTGAAATGCGATGCGGTCCGGTTCGCTCAAGGCGCTTAAATTCAGATCGACTTGAGCATCGAGTTCCTGCGCAAGCACGGAACGAGACGAAAGGAGAAGAATAAATCCAAAAGAGACAATGGAGGCCAATCGCTTCATACGCGTTCTGATTTCTCATTAGAACTCGTTTCTGAGGATGAAAAAATCCGCCCTCGTGCAGGGCAAAAAAATTGCACGCTAAAAAAGCCTTTATTTCAGATCGGCTGCTGAAATTTTTTGCAAATCCCCGTTTGCGCCTTCGATAAAAAATTGCTCCCCGCGAAAGGCCATACGTAGCACAAGGATCGGATCGAAGGACTCGGTCTCATGGCGAAAGTCGATACTCGAAGCAGAGAACATCTCTCCTTTCTTTCGAAGCACACCTGCTTCTTTGCGAGAAGGCAGTTCAAGGACGACCCACTCGGCCTCTCCCGGAGAAGCGTGGGCATGATGCGACTTCCGTTGTTCTAATACAAAGCGTGTCATGCGAAAGAACGACAAATTGCAAAAAGAAATGGGCGCCGGCAGGGTCAAAGTGCCAATGGACAAACAAATACAAAGCGTAGGAATCACAACGCTGGCGGGACCAGCACGATCGGGCGATCGAGCGGGCAGCCCACGGCCGGGTCACCCGCATTCATTGCAAATATAATAAATTTTTTTTGAGGACAGATATGCGCACTATGTTACGCCTGCTTTTTTAATCGATTGGAGTCCAATCCTTAGAATTTTTTCATAAAATGCAACTTTCCAGCAATGTTGCGTGTCGCTTTTAATTGGACCGTTGGCGATAGGGCCGAAAACGGTCCGTGTCTTTTTTTTTCACTATGTTCGCACGACCTTTTCCGTCCATTCGAGTTCTTCGCTTTGCAATTCCATCCGCTCTCGTCGCCGTCCTTATGACGGCTCCTCTGCATGCACAAGTCCTGTGGGGTCGGATTCAACAATTTTCGTTCGCGAATCAAGGGTCCGTCTCCGATATCTGGTTCCAAAATCCTAAAATCGGTCTGATCGGCTTTCATTGGAACGGCACTCCAAACGGCTATCCACCCAATCCCGGTGGGAACGGGACTTCTGGAATCGTTCAACGTACGACCGATGGTGGCTTGACCTGGACACCTTCGAGGCTCATCGGAGCGCTCAGCAATCTCTCGACACCAGTCGTAAGCGATATTTGGTTTCTTACCCCAGATACCGGGTGGATGACGCTCCGAGGAAATTTCAATGTCGGAGACGATATTCTATGGCACACGGTCGATAGCGGCAAAACCTGGATGGGAATTAATTTCGGTTTTAATGGCGCTTCGAACGGTTTAGCCTCCGTATGGGAAACGGACAGTACGCTCGTTGTGACACAAAACTATGGCGGCGCAGTGTGGTTCGACACGACGAGAACCGGCGGGTCATGGAAACAACCCCCACAGACCTTTACGGGTGGCGGAGGCATTAATGGACTTGCATTTCATTACTTAAATGGCGTCGCCACAGAATTTGGGAAGACAGGTTCGAACACTTTCCTAACGACGACCGACGGAGGCCGAACGTGGGTCAATTCGACCGGAGGCTTCCAGCACGAAGCATGGGGAATTTATTATGTGCCACAAAGCAGTGGCACGTTTGTCGTTGCTCCGGAAGATGTTACTATTGCAGGCAAATCCCAGCCCTCGAAGGTCTATCGTACCACGACCTACGGTCATTTCTGGACACAGCTTGTTACACTTCCCATTCGCACGACTGGAGATATTGAAGGAGTCGGAGACCTGCTATATATCCAGAATTCCGGTGGGATCAATATTGCACCCCCGGGACTCATGGAATCGAGCGACGGTGGAAGCACATGGACCGATATCGGAGGCCCGGTCCAAGGTAAGCCGGATCCTTACGGCGACTTAGGTACCGATACACGCTTTGCAGTTACGGGATGCGGCAACGTTATCTATGCTGCCGACGATTCTGGCGGACTCTATAAAACGCTCGATGCTCCCGGCCTGGTCTTCGTCGATTCGACTCTTCCGCGTCCGGATTCTGCATTCATATGCGATACAACACACGAATTTTATTATCTACGTAATTTCAATACGAATACCCTCGTGATCGAGGATATTTCCATTCTCGATACGAACCGACGCCCGGCCAGGACGCACGCAGTCTGGCTCGACAGTATTCCAGACCGCTATTCTATTATTCTAAAAGGAGACTCGGTCGCGTTTCGGATCGCGTGGCATCCCGGCGCAATGATGGATTCTACCGCGACAGATTCTGTAACCATTCGCGTCATTTATTATGCCTCCTATTTCGCTCCCTGTGTCAGCTCGCCGCAATTGGCATACGATACAGTCCTGCTTCATGTAAAACTGCACGGGATTTCTTTTCCTGCGAATTTTGCAGCCAGTCCGCTTGTGATCAAGACCGATACGCTGCCGTTGTGCACGGCTGTCGATACTGCGATCACGATTATCAATGCCGGCTGCGATACAATGTCGATAACAAAAGCGACCCTCATCAAGGGCACTTGGAACTTAAGTGACACTTCCGGCAAAGCGCTCGCCCTTCCTATTCGCGTTCCAGCCGGCGATACGCTTCGCCTTCATCTGCATGCGCTGCCCACGACCCTGGCCGCGCTTTACGATTCGCTCCATGTGACGATGCACTATGAGGGGCACGACACCGCCTTCGGAGTTCCTATGCGGACCTATGCGAAGCCCGACCCAAGCCATCCGGCGCTCACGGCTGTCCCGGCGCTTTCGTTCGATTCGCTCGCCACGTGCGATTCCGCAGAGGACCTTCTCACGCTCGCCAATACCGGGTGCGACACGATTACGCTTCACCAGATCGACCTCGCAAACACACATTTTGAATACCTCGATACGAATGGCAAAGCCCTGAATCTGCCGCTATCGATTCCAGCGGACAGCACGCGTCGGATCCTCGTCCGTTTCATTCCCCAAAGTTTGGGAACGCAAAGCACAAGCCTCCGCCTGCACTATCATTACTTTTCGTTCGACAGCTCGAATGTCGTGACACTGAGTGGGACCGGCGCCCCTTCGGGAACGCTGTCGTACCCGACCTCCCTTAATTTCGGGAATGTTTCCATCTGTGGCCCCAAAGACACGACGATCGTGTTCCGAAACACCTCCTGCGACTCGGCCGATCTCTTCACACTGATTGTTCCTGCGCCGTTCATCCTGCTCGATTCCGCCAAGCTGCCGGAATGGATCGAAGCCGGTAAAACCGAGAGTCTTCGCGTTCGGTATATCCCGTCGGGAAAACTTCCCGAATCCAAATCCGTGCATTTCGAATATCTCATTAACAGTGGCAAGACCGATACGACAACGGACCTTCAGTTCTCCGGCACCGGCATTTCGGGAACTTCAAATTTCACGACTTCTCCTACGCTCACGGCAAACACGTTCGCATTTGGAACATTATCGGAATGCGATAAGGCAAAATCCGTCACGTTCGCCATCTATAATACCGGCTGCGATACCCTTCGTGTGACCGCCCTCACGCTCGATGCCTCCTTGTCGACCTTCGCCGTAACAAGCGATGGTGGGTTACCGGCACTGCTCGGTCCTGGCGACACGCTGCATATCACCCTTGCTATCACCGCGCTTATTTCCAACACCTACAATGGAAATTTCCATATTCAGTATGCGCTCGCGGATGGCACCACTCACGAGTCCATTTCCCCTGTCTCGCTAGCGGTCACACAAGCAAGTGGTGCATCATCGCTTAGCATGACCTCGCCCACGAGTTTCGATCTCAAGACCGTCCGGGTCTGCACTGAGCCCGTTCCTGACACGGTGGTTACGATCGCGAATACCGGCTGCGGGACGGACACCGTTTTCCTCACTCTCACCGGCACTGGGTTTACCCTCACGCCCGGGCCCGACACGGTGCTCATCACACCTGGAGAAACGGCGCGAATTCCGATCTATTATGACGATACTTCGCGCGGGAATTTAAGTGCGACGCTGGCCATGCAGACGAACGTACAAAATAATAATCTTGCGAACGTGAACGTTACGGCGTTCGCTCCGCCGCCAGACACGGTCCATTTCATCGTCACTGTTTCTCAAACGCCGTTCGCCGAAGGACAAACGTTCACCGTACAACTCAAACCCGATATCGTATTTTCGGGAACCGGGCTGAACGATGTCCGTGGCATCTTCGAATACCGCGACGATAATTTCGATGTGAGCAGCGGTTCCCTGATCGCCGCACCAGGCATGCAGATCGTCCAGAGCGGCCCGAACAGAGTGGGCACGACGGCACATTATTCCTTTGACTTGAAAAATCCCAATGGCATTCCGCTCGATCCAACCAAAGCGGTAGTCACACTCCCGATGCGCGCGGTCGTCTCGGATTCTGTTGCCGGACGCATCTGGGTCGATTCCATTGCACTCAATGGTGGCGATAGAACATTCGGGGATTGCGTGCTCGCAAGCTCAGCATTGGGTACGAACACTACGTTCTCCATCGAGTGCGGGGACAGCACGCTCATGCGAAAATTGGGCAGCCGTCCGATCATAGCAGGCGAACGGTTGCGTCCAAATCCGGTCACTCAGGAAAGCGGTTACCAAAGTACTTTGGGCCTTACCGCGGCAGAATCGGGCATCGCGGAGATCGCGCTATTGAATGCGCTTGGCGAAACCGTTTCCACCGAGCGCGTGGCACTTTCCGAGAATGCCACTCTTCCCTATGCATTCAAGCTTGGACAACTCCCCGCGGGGAGCTATTATTATCAGGTGCGATTCGTGGGTCTGGATGGTTCCGGAACGCTTTCGGGAACGCTGGTGCTGATAAAATAGCATATGAGAGCGATTCGGATCGGAGTCACCGGGAAACTCGGGAGTGGCAAATCGACGCTGCTCGAGCACATGGAAGCGCGAGGCATTCCTGGCGTCCGTTCCGACGACCTCGCTCGCGACCTTATGGAGCGAGATGCGAATATTCGTTCCGAATTAATTCGAATGCTCGGGCCGGAGGCCTATTCAAACGGATCGCTCGACCGTCCGTTCATCGCTTCGAAGATATTCGCCGATCGGGAACTGCTACGCGAAGTCGAGCACGTCGTCCATCCCGCTGTTACTCGCGAAATCTTGAAACGCTTCGACCGGGAAGAAGCAGCGGCCATTGCGGTCGAATCGGCGCTCATTCTTCAGACCGAATTTCGGGAATGCTTCGACTACATCATTCTTGTCGAAACGGATAACGAAGCAGCCATTGCACGCGCTACCGCGAGCGACCGAATTACTGAAGCTGATGCCGAGGCACGCCTTCGAGAGCAGGACTATGACCGTGTTGCTCGTGAAGAAGCCGATTTTATTATCGAAAATAATGGCGATAAGGCGTCTTTCGAAAGAAAATGCGAGACGCTGATCGACATTCTGGAGCCGCTCTATTCCCGCGAAATGCCAGGACACGCGTTGCATGCCATGGCCGCCGAAGAAGTGTAGCGACTGATAGAGGTCTACCGCTCTATAATTCGAACCGAAATTCTCGTTCAATCTTGACTTTCGCCGCACTTTTCTTTCAATTTTCGCTGTTCTTTGGCGCTTTGGCGGCAAGCAAAACATAGCTTTGGGCCGCCCCCGCTTGGGATTTTACCTCACAAAACGCAGAACTACTCGACTCTATGCCAGTAATGACCAAGATGCGCGATTCGATGCCGGTGGTCTTCGCCGTGCTTGCGGGCATCTTTCTTTTAATGATCATCTTCGAATGGGGCGGTCAGGGGACCATTTTTAACCGCTCCGGCGATGCCGAGACCTTAGGACTTGTCAACGGTCAAAAAATCACTCAGCAGGAATACAATAAGATCCTGGAAGCGGTCACGGCCGACATGAAGTCGAAAAACAAAAAAGCGAACTTGTCGGAAACCGACGAGGACCAGGCCAATAGCGAAGCGTGGGACCAGGCTGTTTCTCAGGCCCTGGAAGACCAGAGCATAGAAAAAATGGGCATTACCGTCACGGATCAGGAAATTCGCGATGTGATTTTCAACAATCCGCCGGCCGACGTCCGACAGCAGTTTACCGATTCCGTAGGACATTTTCATCAGGATGCCTATATTAAAGCGCTCCGCGACCCCAGGAACGATTCCATTGTCCGAAACCTGGAGGCCGATTACCGGACGAAGCTTCTGCACTTGAAATGGCAACAAGCCATTGTTTCGACCGTGCGTGTGACCGACAGCGAAGCGTATACTCGCTTTCTCACCGACAGCGCAAAAGCGATCCTCCAGATCATTAAAATACCGGCGCCGCAGGTCACTCCGCAAATGGCTTCGCAGGTCTCCGATAAAGATATCCAGGCTTATTACGATGCCCATACCTGGCTCTACAAACAGGACGAACAGCGAAAGTTTAAGTTCGTCATGTTCCCATTATTGGCGAATGGCCGAGACAGTGCGCTTGCACTCGAAACCGCAAATTCTCTCAAAGGCCGCTTATCAGAAGCTCCACTCGCGACGATCGATACCGTTGCAAAAGAACTTGCCCAGGATTATAGCGATGTTCCCTTCCAGCCACAGCATGTTGTCACCATGCGCGAATTAGGCGACGATACGTCGCTCATGTCGTTGAAGGACGGCGATGCTGCGGTAGCGCACGTGTCGGGGAGTATCATGGCACTCCGAATTGTACACGTATTCGATACCGGAGCTGCCCAATATCACATTCGGAGAATCACACTCGATTTTCCGCACCAGGCGATCATTTCGCAGCAGACAAAAGACAGTCTTCGCGCGATTGCCGATCAGATCGTCCAGCAGCTCAAGTCCGGCGGTAATTTTGCGGAAATCGCACGCACCCGGTCAGCCGACCCTCGGACCGCCACAAAAGGTGGCGATATGGGCTGGGTCGATACCGGTATCTTCCCGTTCGACTTTCGATCCGCCATTGTTCACGCTTCGAAGGGGGACCTTTTGGGGCCGCTGGAAAGCCCCCGGGGTTACGATATTATACAGGTAATGGGTCGTGCGGAGAAAGCGTGGCTGGTTTCCGGCGTTCAACTGGCTGTCAAACCAAGCCATCAGACGCTGCAACTCGAGCAACAAATGGCGAATATTTTCCGGGAGAATGCTCAGAAAAATGGATTCGACCAAGCGGCAACCGCAGGAGGATATCACGTCATCACCGATGCGCCGCCGGTCTCCAAAAAAGGAGAGCCGATCTTTAGCAGCTATGAATTCGTCGATTGGGTCTTCCAATCGTCGAAGGGCGATATTTCGCCGGCGCTTAAACTCTCACGGGTCAATGCCGTCATCGTTGCACAACTCTCCGATATCACTCCTGAAGGCCCGAAGCCTCTGGCTGACGTAAAGAACCAAATTGCAGAACAACTTGCACTCAACAAGCAGATTGCAGGACTTTCCTCTCGTGCTCAACAGGTCCGGACAGCGATTGGCCCCAATGGCGATCTTTCTGCTCCGGCGACAAGTTTAGGCGATGCCACACTCGCTCCTATTACGGTGCTAATGGGCCCCGCAGAATCCGTTAACGGACTGCCGACTGCGGAGTATGTGATCAATAACTGGGCGTACAGCGCACAGCCAGGGACAATCAGCCCTCCGCTCAAAGGAGAACACGGTTATTACATTGCGAAACTGATGGGACGGACGATTCCCACGCAAAAAGATTTTGAAGCCGCAAAACCAAACATCGTCAAGACGATCACTCAGGAAAAAGAACAGCGCATGATGATGGACTGGATGTCCAATCTGAAGGCGCATGCCACGATCGTCGATTACCGTATTCCGCATTAAATGTTAATGCCGGTTCCCATTTCCCATGGGAACCGGTGGATTCGGCGTAAGACTTACCGAGGGACGGGCATCGGAATCGGTGCAGGAATCGGAAGTCCCGGAAGCACGAATGGCAAAGTGCAATCCATCCTCGTTCGCATGAATATCGCGAGGATCCTGGAATCCTCCGACGAGGAATAAATCTTCTCCTACCTCTACGGCCCGACCCGCCAGTTCTACGAGCCAGTCCATTCCAACGATCGATTTCAGCCATGCACTTGAAAAAAAATGCTGAAGCTTATCGCGGTCCTCTTCAGGAATACGATAGAGATGGGCTGGAAGATGGGACTGCCGCTTGAGAAACCGAGCGTGATCCTCGCTGGTGAGCGGCAAATCGAGTTCCAATCCAAAAAAGTCGAATGGGATCGATTCATGTTCGAACGATCCGAAGGCAGCCGCCAGAAGCCCGCTTGCAATGTCACCATGGGCACGTGCCATCGCTTCGAAATAAATCTCGTCGAACACCCTTTCGGCGGGCATGCTGGAATCGAACGCGCCGAACGCAGGACTCGCAATGTAATCGCGGAGATCGTATCCTATTCGAATGCCCTCCGGCAGCAGCAGCGAGAACGGAAAAGGGATCGAATTATGACTTTCTGAAGACGCCTTTGCCAAATGGCGCTGTATCGAATCCGGCGACTGCGCAAAGGACCTACCACTCGCTGCCAGCAGCGCGACTACCGCAAGCCATTTCATAACGGACCTTTTATGCTCGTTTGGAGCGAGCATTTTTTTGTGGCGTGGGCCTCAAACGGTCCCGGAGCACTGGCATTATTTTATCGGTCCGAAGTTCCAGATCGCGACGGCGCTCTTCCTCCCGTGCATCCGCGCGTAAGGGAGCTTGAAATACCGGAACCTCCGAAAGGTAAACTTCGGAAGTATTTTGCAAACCATCACCCGGTACACCTTCCACAAATAATGAAACATAGCATGGAATTTTGGCTCGGAGGCGATCCAGAATAACCACAAGTTCTGGCTCTTCGATCTGTGCGCGGTCCCGAGCGAAGAGGAGGAATGCGGAAAATTCATTGCGATCGACCGATTCGAAAATTTGCGACGCTTCGAGGACCAGCGAAAGTCCGCCCCGTGCTTCCGCGCCGAGCAATGCCGAAAGGCCAAACTCAATCGCGCTCGCGCTCAAGCCATTCATGGAAGGAGTGATCGTCGTGTCCCGCTGAATGATCTCGCGCAAACGGCCGAGCTCCTGAAGCAAGGATTGCGTCGGTCTGCTTTGCCTGGCGCTGCTCGACTGGGCCAGGTACAAACGGGAACTTAAAAGCCCGAAGCTGCGGCCACTCAGATCGATCCGCTCGACCTTCGAAAGCTCGGCCCCTGGTTTTTCGAAGGGGATTTCCGCGCCCCTGGCATCCAGGAACTTTACTCCGAGTGCCGCCGCGGCCCCGAATCCGGCATCGCACGCCAGCGGTTCCTCATGACCCAGGAGGATAGAAAACGCGCCTTCGTCCAGCGCATCGCGGATCAGTTGGCCGACTCCGGCCGTCGTACCAAAGTCTCCAGCACTTCCCACGGCAGATGTGCGGGCCATTTCTATGACCGAAAGTTTTCCGTCATCGCCGGTAAAGCCGATCGGAGCGACCGTTTCCTCGCCAGTTGCGCTCGTCGCCTCGACTTCCAGAAACGATCCAAGTGTATGGGTGACGAGAAAGTCGACCGTTCCGGCCCCCCCATCGATCAGTGGGAGTTGCACGACCTGTGCACGATCGAGTAATCGGTCATGGGCCCGAAGAAGCCGTGCCACGTGAAAGGATGCTTCGTTCGCATCCCAGACACCGGGGATCGGCATGGCAGCGATCAGGATTTTTTCAATCATATTCAATGTGTGGGAACTTCGTCCCACAGGAATGTCCCGCGCGGGGGCAGTGCACCGACCAACCGGTATTCTCCCATCATAAATTCATCCACGAAGGTATAACGCTGTCCTAATTCCGGGTAATGCCAGATTTCATAGGGTTTTTGCATCGTTTCTTCCGGATGCGTTTCAATTTCGCTCGGTGGACCCAGCGCGATATAAACATGTCCGCGATCGGTTTTCCATCCCGGCAAAAAACCGGTCGAAAAATGCTCGTTGGCATATTCGATACGACCATAAAAAATGCTCATCGGCCGGTTCGACCGCTCATTCGGGAACGGATTTTTATTTTTCCAAAAATCGAGGATTGCTTTGCGTCTCTCTTTTGCATCGTGGGCGGATTCCAGTGCTTCGAGTTCACTGGACGTCGCAATGATCCGGATCTCTTCGATCGCTTCGTCCAAATCCGCCGCATGGGTCGGGACTCCGCGAGCAGCGAGGACCTCGATCGCCCGTTCATTCCAGACCATCGCGCGCTTTTCGAGGGCGGCCGGGTCCTCCGTATCCGTGTCGCGAACCGAGCGAAGCAGATAGGTTCGGAGTACATAGCGTCCCGTCCAAAGATCTTCGAACGAAAGAGACTCGAAGAGTGGCATTTGAGAAATAACCGCTGAGTTCCCGGTTATCGAGTCTCTAAGGGGAGTTCGGAACACCAAAACACTTCTAGCCAAGATATTTTCGGCCGATCCGCTCGAGGAAGCAGGTAGTATTTCGCTGACCACTGCAAGCGTGGTATCGAGCGGGATATGATACAGTTCAGCAAAGACACCGCTTTGGCCGCGGTCCTCGATCCCCGAATTGTTACCGGTGAGCATGGAAACATCCGGGCCGATCGAAGGGACCATTCGCATGCCATGTTTATCTCGATAGATCATGAGGTCGCTCATTTCCGGGCCACTTTCGGAAAAACCCCTGACCTGGATATCGAACGTTGTGTCAAAAGCGCGGTGCGACGTAAGATCTCGGATCGCGATCCTGACTTCGTATTGCCGGCCGGGGGCGAGCAGGAACGAAAGCTGCTCCGCGTCCGCGCGTTCTTCCCGCGCATCCAGACGCGCCTTGTGCTGGACCGAGTTCTCGAGCACGGTGTACGTTTCATAGCGATCGATGAGTAATTTTTCGTTTCCAATGACCTGCAGGCCGACGGCATACTCGGCAACATATTTATCGACCGCAAAGAGAAATTGAAGACGGCTGAAAGGAACCGCCACATACAGGTCGAGTCGCGTGCTATCGGAATGTGCGGACTGAAATGCGAGCAGGTCGAACGCCGCGGGGGCGATATCTCCGGAAAGCGCGGGCGGATGCCGAAATGACCGTTCTTGTGCGTCGGAGCGACCAGAGACGACGACAGCGCTCAGAAGGACAAAAAGACAAACAAACGAGCGGAGCGGAGACATATCACGACAGCGCTTCCGCTTCCAGATCGAATTCCGATGCTTGGACAACACGCGCCATAACGAAATTCCCAATCTCCAGAGGGCGATCGCTTACGACCCGCACTTCCCCATCGACTTCCGGCGCATGGGCACCCGTCCTTCCGATATACTTCTCGTTCTCCATCCGTTCGATAAGAACGTGTTCCGTAGAACCGATCTTTTGCTGGTTCTTCACAAGCGAAATGTCGGACTGCAGATCGTAGAGATATGCCTGACGCCGTAACTTCTCCGCTTGCGGAATCGGATCTCCAAGCGGATGTGCGGTTGTCCCTTCTTCCTGGCTGTAGGTGAAAATTCCAAGCCGGTCGAACTGCATTTCCTGAACGAACTCCACAAGTTCTTCAAACTCCCGATCGCCTTCGGTTGGATAACCCGTAATGAGAGTCGTACGAAGGGTAATGTTCGGAACCCGATCGCGAACGGTTCGAATCAGTTCCTCGGTCGCGCGGCGTGTAATACCACGGCGCATCGATTTCAGCACTTCGGTCGAAGCATGCTGGACCGGAATATCGAGGTACGGCAGGACCTTCTGTTCGGAGGCCATGACATCTAATACATCGAGAGGGAACTTCGCAGGATAGGCATACATCACGCGGAGCCATTCGACGCCGGAAATCCGTGCAAGCCGCGTGAGTAGTTTCGAGAGTTGTCGCTCGCCGTAGAGATCGAGTCCGTAGTTCGTCGAGTCCTGCGCAATGAAGACCAATTCTTTCGCACCGCCCGCTGCAAGCATCATCGCTTCGAATTCGAGTTCTTCGATCGTTCGGGAACGATGCCCGCCGCGCATGATCGGGATCGCGCAAAAGGAGCAGGGATGGTCGCAGCCCTCAGAAATTTTAAGATACGCGAAATGACGTGGGCCCGAGGCTTGCCGCTCGCCTAAAAGATTATCCTTTAAATTGAATTCTGCTTCCGGCAGCACTGCCGTGAGAATGCGTTCGAAATCCTGCGTGCCGAAAAAGCGGTCGACTTCCGGCAATTCGGCTTCCAGTTCCGAACGGTAGCGTTCCGAAAGGCAGCCGGCCACAAACACGCGCTTCACGACACCGTTTTTTTTCAGTTCCAATGCTTCGAGGACAGCATCGACCGATTCCTTTTTTGCGTGGTCAATAAAGCCGCACGTATTGACAATAATCGTTTGCGCGCGTTCAACCTGTTCTTCCAACTGAACGCCACGCCGAGCCAGTATACCTCCGATCACTTCCGAATCGACGGTATTTTTTTCACAGCCTAACGTAATAACGGCGACTTTCTGGCGCGTGGAGATCGTGTCGTTGTGGGGCATGGATCCGTCCTAACACACTATGGATAGCTCCGTTCCTAAACCGGATTTTTCTCGATGCATTGGAAAATTAGCGATATTTGTACTATGAATTTTGGATAATATACTATGAATGTTGTATAAAGTGTCCATTGTGTCCTGATGAGCAAACTCAGCCTTCTATTTTTGTTCGTTGTGACTCCACCACTCGCGGTATTTGCTCAAAGCGGAGTCGTTATCAATGAAATCATGTACGCTCCGAAAAGCCCGGAGCCGGAATGGATCGAACTCTACAATATGGATTCAACGGTGGTCGATCTTACTGGTTGGGTCATTGCAACGACCTCGAAAACGGGTACGCTTCCAGCGGCTTCGATCTCTGGGCATCGTTTCATTGTACTCACAAAAGATTCCGCCGCACTGATCGCCTGGAGGCCCGGGAATTATACGATCGTTCAAGGACCACTGCCGGACCTGCCAAATGCTGGAACACAGCTTCTACTAAAGAATGCCGGACTCCAGACGATCGACAGTGTCCCTTATCTTCCCTCATGGGGTGGCTCAAGCAGCGCATCGCTCGAACGGCGCAATGTATCCGGCACTTCCAGCGATCCTACGAATTGGGGAACTTCCATTGCACCGACGAGTGCTGGGGAAACCTCCGCGACACCAGGCGCAAAAAATAGTCTTGCCAGTTCCGACTCGACTCCCACGTACATACCCGCGAACCCCCTTGACGTTGTCATTAACGAGATCATGTTTGCGCCGGTAAGTCCCGAACCCGAATGGATCGAATTGCTCAATACGGCAAACGACACGATCGATCTCTCACACTGGCAGATCACCATAGGTACAAATACGCCGCGTACGATCGCTGCAACGAACACTAAAGTTGCCCCGGACTCGATGGTTGTGCTTTCTGCTAATCCCACGCCGCTCGCCCAAATCGATTCGATAGCACCGTTCAAAATCGTCCAGGTCTCGCTTCCCACACTTCTGAATACCGGTTCGACACTCGCGTTGCGCGATCCGCTCGGCGATCTCATCGACACGATCGCCTATAATGGGAACTGGATCGCATCGAATGGAACCTCGATCGAGCGGATCGATCCTGGAAAAGCAGGATCCATCCCTTCAAACTGGGCCGCCTGCTCGGACCCCAAGGGTTCGACCATTCTGCGCCCAAATTCCTGCCGCATTCGAACCTATGATCTTGCGTTGATCGGAGCGCGGGTCACGGAATCGAATCTCTATCTTGAATTTAAAAATATTGGCAAGGACACGGTGGCCAACACGACCCTGTCGGTCATTATCGGCGATCGTGACACCGTAAAGGCAATGGCTTCAGAAGCCATTGCACCCGGAAACACGATCGAAGTTCCAGTTTTACTTCCGGAAAATATTTTCGGAATGTGGCACGCGACGGCTGTTCTTTCCAATCCTCTGGACGAACGTCCTTCCAACGATACGCTTCTGTGTTCTATCGATATTCCGATTCCAGAAGACAGTCTTGTGATTAACGAGATCATGTTCGATCCGACACCCGCGAGTTGCGAGTGGGTCGAACTGTACAACAGAACCAAGCGATGGATTTCGCTCGATTCCACACGGCTGATCACCGGCGAAAAACGTCCGGCTGAATACACGCACACGATAACGCCGCTCATAATTGCTCCGGATTCGTTCGGCGTGATCGCGGCCGATGTTGGGATCTTTTTTTCGACCTATCCACGCCTTCGAGACCGTGACGGCGTCGCCGGACTGGGAGTTTCCACACTCGATTTGGGTCACGACTCGTGCTTTCTTACTCTTCATGATCTGGACTCGACATGTATCGACTCCGTCCATTATTTAAAAGGCTGGCAGCAAAGCCTTGTGCGAAAATCGTTTATTGGGATTTCTTTGGAGCGAAAAGATCCCGGCATGCCTTCGGATCTTGCCAGCAACTGGCAGGCTTCGATCGACAGTTCCGGCGCGACACCACTCGCAAAAAATTCTATCGCATCTTCAACGATCGATTCGGTCGTTCCCATTGGAACGTCGTTCGTCACGAGCTTCGCGCCGAATCCGTTTTCGCCCGATGGCGATGGCTTCGAGGATGCATCGACGCTGACCATCCAGACGGGCGATGCAACGACCGAATGGGCGCTGCGGGTACGCCTATTCGATCTGCGCGGACAGATTGTACGCACTCTTGCCGATGCCGTGCAAATGATCGGTGCGACGACGATCCTTTTCGATGGACGAAAGGACAACGGCCAGACGCTTATGCCGGGCCTATACACCGCACTCATCGAACTTTCTTCACAAAATCCCGTCCGCACGATGAAACAAGTAGTGGGGGTGGCGATTGCAGGAAAACGGAGATAACATTACTCTATGATAACATTACCCTATGAAAGTAGAACTAACACGGCTTAAAATTAAACATGGAATGTCAGCGCGAGTCGATGAATGGTTCCAAACTCTGAATGACCGGAGGACCGAGTGCATCGAAACGCTCGAACGCGAAAAGATGTACGTCGAGACGATCTTTCGTGAGAAGATCGGCGAAGAAGAATTCTTGTATTGGTTCGCGATCCAGGGCGCGGGAGCGGAGCCGATCGAAACTTCCCCGTACCCCATCGACGAGCTTCATCGCGCGTTTGGCGACGAGTGCATTGATCGCACCTACCTGCGGAAAGATATCGATGCCGATGTTGTCTTTCTCGATCCGAAGATACAAGAGATTGTAGAACGATAATGCTCTCTAATGGTGAAACGATAATGCTCTGTAAACGACTACGTCTTCTCGATATCCGCATGATATCGCGCACGTAGCGTTTTTCTCTTCCAGTAACACGCCGATCCCGAATCATGAATTTTGTGAATCACTATTAAGGAAAATCATGAACTCCTGGGAACACGGGTTGTACCAACAGGTAGTATTAAATAAACCTGTACTACTTATGAGACGATTAACCACCTTAGTGACACTCTCTTTCATCCTTGTGTTCGGCGCAGACTACGCCTTCGCTCAAGCCGGCCCGGGAACGCGGCCGCATACGACGACGACGATTCCGGGCACAACGATACCTGCGACCCTCCCGGGGACCACAACCGTTCCGGGAACCACGCCCGTGTACGTACCCTCTACGGCACCGGTCTATGTACCAAGCACGCCTTCCTATGCTCCATCGTACACTCCGGTGTATAATCAGAGTCAGGTACAGGCCCAGTTGAACAGTGTTCGCCAGCAGGAAGCGCAATTACGAGCGCAACTTGAGCAACTCCGTCAGGAAGAGCGCCAGTTGAACCAGCAGCTCGCAACCGCGCAGCAGGCGCCGGTCTATCAGGCTCCGGCGTATGTTCCAGCTCCAACGGCGTACGCACCTGCCCCAGGCTACGCGCCCAATACGGCATACGATCAAGCCCAGCACCACCGTTGGGAAGAGGAGCGCGATCGTGAGCAGCAGCGGGCTGCATATCAGGCCGGCAGGGCAGCCGGCTCGGCACAGGCCCAGACGCAGGAGTATCGTGGGGGCCATGCCCGCACAGAAGAAACACGGATTGCACAAACCCAGGCCTATGCTCAGCATGGCAACAACGGTCGCCATAACGGGTGGTTCAAGAATGGCAAAGCCGACGGCCGCGACTAAAAATCGCAAGCCCTGATTGCACGATGCTCTAATTTTCGCCCAGCTGCTGTGCGAACTTATGCAGTTGGGTAGTTGATGGGACTAAATCGGCCCGCGAACGGCGGGTCGATTTGCTTTTTTAAGTTGCTTTTTTAAGTCGTTTTTTCTTTTTTTGAATTGAGTAGAAATTGAGTAGTCTCGAAAAGTAACGATTGGATGCCGGGTGGGTTTATCTTAGGACGAAAAGTGTTACTTTTTGCCACTCCTTATGCCGGATCTCGAAGAAGCAAAAGGTGAAATTGCGAAAGCATCCTCCGATGAGGACCGGCTTCGGCTGTTACTGGAAAAGAGTATCCAGCTATACAGGAATCATCCAAAGGAAGCTCATGCCTGGGCAACGGAAGCTATTAAGCTTGCGAGAAAAAGAAAAAATAAGGTCGAGGAAGCCCGAGCCTTTCTTCGAATGGGTTGCGCAAGCTTTCAACTCTCTGAATATACTCGAACCATCCAGGAAGCCGGCAAAGCCATTGAAATACTCGATAAAGCTGAACCTACATCCGGTACCAAAGCCAGTGCTATTTTACTGAGCGGAATGGCGTTGTCTAAAATTGGGCAACATCGCGAGGCACTCAAGAATTTTCGGCAGGCATTAGAACTGACCGAGGACGGAAGTTCACGTCGGGTGGAAGTGCTCATCGAGACGGGTAATACATTCCTCGCGCTTGCAGATTACCCGAATGCCCTCGAACAGTTTTATTCCGCGATAGCAATTCTGGACCTCAAAGACGATCCTCTTCGCCGATCAGTCCTTTTTTCAAATATCGGCAGAATCTATCTCACGATACATGACCTGGAAAAAGCACAAGCATTTTTCGAACGAGCATCGCTCCTGGCAAAAAATGTTCGTGATGAAGACGCATGGGAAAGTGCTCTATATCACCTGGCTCTGATTGCAAATGAACAAGAGGACGTCTCTCGAGCGAAAGACCTTTTTTCGCAATCTCTTACATTGGCAGAGCGATTGCAAAAACGCGATTCAGAAGCGTATGTTGAATGTGCCCTCGGAGAAATTGCACTGAACGCTAAAGACGATAAAAGAGCATTTCGGCATTTTCAAAAGGCTATTAAAATCAATGAAGCTTTGCACATTGCAAGCATCGATATTATTGCTCATATAGGGTTAGGGAAACTATACATTAATATTCGCGAGCCGAAAAAAGCCCTCACTCCCCTTCAAATTGCTTTTGCAATGTCTCGGGACTCCGGAATGAGACAAGAAGAATGCGATGCGGCCAATGCCCTTGCAAAAGGATACGAAGAGACGGGCGACTTAAAAAAGGCGGTTCATTATTTTAACCTGCATTTTGCTCTTTCAGAAGAATTGCATAATAAAAAAAGTGAACGAGCGATCATCGAAATTTTTTCCCGTGTTGAAATCGAAAAGGCAGACCGTGAACGCGCGCGGTTAGAGGAGTTGGCAGCAGATGCGAATAAACGCGCAGAAATCCTTCGTGCGGAAACAGAACGACAATCGAACGAACTAACGCAGCTGGCACTTCAACTTGTCCAGAAAAACGAGTTTCTTTGCAATTTAAAAGAGGAGATCGAGCCCGTTATTAAATCTTCGAAAAAAGCGAAGGAAATTGCAGAACAGATCGATGCTCATATTAAAAGCGATCGGGATTGGGAGACGTTCGAGCATCAATTCAATCAGGTCCACCGGGAGTTTTTTTCCAAAATTGCATCAGAATATCCGGCACTTACTCCTATGGAGTTGAAGATCGCCGTCATGATAAAGCTGAATTTGCCCACCAAGGCCATTGCTAATCTTTTCTGCCTCTCTTCAAGAACCGTTGAAAATCACCGCCAATCGATTCGCCGGAAATTGCGGCTTGGCACCACCGCTAATTTAGTCTCCTTTCTTACCCGGTTCGGGGAGGGACAATGAGGACTCAAAAGAATTTCTGGTGTAATTTTGCAGAGATGAAGAATAACTCGCTCTCGCAAAGACCAGGGAAACGTCCGTATGCCTCGCCATTTTTTTACTTCGCATTTATCTGTGCGACCTTCCTTATTGCGAACCGGATAGACGCGCAATCCTTTCAGGTCCGGCTTACCTGCGGCGGTTCGGACAGCCTGTTTTTGCAGCCGATGCTGTTGGGCGACACCTTGTTCGATACGGTCCGTTTTATAAACAATGCCAACAATCGTTCCGATTCGATATTTGGCATTCAGAATGGCACATCGCACCTGTTGTTCCTGGATTCGAGCATAACGGTCGACTCGGGAGCTTCTGTTTCTTCCGTCATCCGCGTGATTCCGGATTCCGGTTTTAACGACGTTACTGTCAATCTTATCGGAGTCGGAGGCGGCACTTGCAATATTTCTCTCGATATCATCACACACGGAATTACTTCGTCGAAGGACGGGGCAACGTTTTCCTTGCAGCACACGGCCTCCGAAGCGATCGCTATTCGGACCGATAGTTCCGGCGTCCATCGAACGTTTTTTTTCAGGAACGACAGTTCGGGCACTCTTTCGATCGATACGATTTCGATCCTGCAGGCCCCTTCATTCTCGATCGATTCCCTGCCCCCCTTTCCTCTCCTCATTCCTGCCCACGATTCCTTCCCACTTTCGCTTCGTTTTAATCGGAGTGTTCCAGGAACAGAAAATGGTTACTTGATAACAAAACCGACCCATACACCGATCTCGGATGAATTCAAGATCAGCCTGCAGGGAATGCTGGTCGTGCAATCCTCTGTAAATTCTTTCAAAGGCCCGGATGGAATCGTTATCGTTTCACCGAATCCCTTGCAAGGATGGACAGTGGTCCGTACGCAAAATATGACTGAGACGCACGTCATTATCACTGATATTCTGGGCCGCAATATTACAGAATCGAATTTCCAGGATCAGTGGAGATGGGACGCGAGTTCCACTTCGCCCGGAACATATTTCGTAATTGTTACGGGCAAAAACACTGCCGGTGTTCCTATTCGAAGCGTACAGAGAATTATGTTGGAATAAATAAAAGCAGTCCGGCGTTTGAGACCATCAAACGCTCTGATGGACGGCAAACCAATCGCAATCGTTCTCTTACAATTTGGCGGGCCGGATTCGCTCGACGCGGTCGAGCCCTTTCTATTTAATCTTTTCAACGATCCCGATATTTTCAATCTCCCGTTCGGGCCGAGATTTCAACGCTTTTTGGCACGACAAATTTCTTCGCGGCGCGCTTCGAGCGTTCGAGAAAAATATCGCGAGATCGGCGGCAGGTCGCCGATCGTAGAACGCACGGCAGCCCAGATGCGCGCACTTCAGGCCCTGTTTAACGAACGATATCCAGAACTCAATGTCACCGTTCGTCTTGCTGCGCGATACTGGAAACCTCTCACAGGCGAGGCGGTTCAATCCCTTATCGATGAAGAAATTAAGGACATCGTTTTATTGCCGTTATATCCTCAGTACTCCATCGCCAATGCCGGATCGAGTTTCAACGAATGGGATCGTTGTAATAAGCTTCTGCACGCGACGTTCCAGGAGCGCAGGATCACTGAATATTACAAAAACGAAAAATATATAGCTGCGATCAATGCCCGGATCGATGAAGGTCTTTCTGAATTCAAAGATGCCAAAGACGTTTTTCTTCTTTTCTCCGCTCATGGGACGCCGCTTGCGATGGTGAAACGCGGCGATCCCTACTCCGAACACATTCGAGAAACCGTCGAACTCGTTATGGCCGCCAGAAACTTCGATAAACGTTATACTTTATCGTTTCAGAGTAAGGTCGGTCCACAGCAATGGCTGAAACCCTCCACCCATGAAACATTGATCGAACTTGGGAAAAAGGGAATCACGAGTCTTCTTGTCGTTCCCATCGCCTTCGTAAGCGATCACATCGAAACATTGCATGAGCTGAACATCGAGGAACGACCGACTGCAGAAGAATCGGGAATTAATCATTATCGTGTAATGAAAGGGCTCAACGACCATCCGCTGTTTATCGAATGCCTTGCAGATGTTGCTCTCAAAGAAATCCACGCATTACGGCATGAATGATCTTCGGGAATGGATGGAAGAGATCGCGCAGGGTGCGGGCGAGATCACGTTGCGTTACTTTCAAAATGCAAGCCTTGAAGTCGTCCTCAAGAAAGACGAAAGTCCTGTGACACGGGCCGATCGGGAATCGGAAGAATATCTTCGCAAAAGAATTCGTGAGCATTTCCCGGATGATCTCATATTAGGTGAAGAATTCGGCGAACAAGGTTCAAATCGTGATCGCCGGTGGATCCTGGACCCGCTCGACGGAACGAAAAGCTTCGTCCATGGGGTACCGATCTACGGTGTCCTCATCGCATTGGAGGAACGTGGGACGATAACCCATGGCGTCGTCCACCTTCCTGCGTTACGGGAAACAATCTCCGCTGCAATGGGAAAAGGATGTTATTGGAATGGCAGACGCTCACAAGTGTCGACCAAACATTCAATGACAGAAAGTTTGATCTGCACCACGAGTCCTACCAGACTCGAAGATCTTATTACTGCCGATAAGTACGAAAAAATTACGCGCTCATTCGGACTTTATCGAGGGTGGGGGGACTGCTGGGGGCATATCCTGGTCGCAACGGGGCGGGCGGAGGCCATGCTCGACGCGCGAATGGCCATCTGGGACTCCGCTCCGCTTGGAGTGATCGTTGAAGAGGCTGGCGGCATATACTTCGATTTTAAGGGGAATAAAACGATCGATGGCGGGAACCTCGTCAGTTGTGCCCCTGGCGTGGCCGAGCGAATAAGGGAGATGTTGCTTGCCTGAGATCGTCGTTATTGGGGCGGGAATTTCAGGCCTTACGGTTGCCCATAAACTTGCGCGGGCCGGCAAAGACGTCCTTGTGCTCGAGGGATCTTCAAACGTCGGCGGAAAAATCGTTACCGAACGCGTGGAAGGATACCTACTCGAGTCCGGTCCGAATTCGCTTCGAGTTGAAAATCAGGAAACGATCGACCTCCTTACAGAAACTCAACTTTCGAACAGGATTCTCGAGGCAAATCCCGCTTCGAAGATGCGCTACGTGCTGAAAAGCGGGAACTGGATCGTTTTGCCACACACTCCGTTACAGGCTATTTCAACTGCGCTCCTTTCTCCTTTTGGAAAACTTCGCGTCCTTGCGGAACCCTTTATATCGAAAACTTCCCTCTTTGACGAACCGGTTTCTTCCTTTGTGCGCCGCCGGCTGGGAAGAGAGATTTTCGAATACGGAGCCGATCCCTTTATTACCGGCATCTATGCCGGAGACCCCGAGCGGCTCAGTATGAGATATGCGTTTAACAGCATGTGGAGTGCTGAGCAAACGTATGGCTCCCTTATCGCGGGGCTGATCAAATCCCGCTCAAAAAAAACGGCCAGAATTCGTCCCGCAATCGTCTCCTTTCCCAATGGACTTTCAGAACTCACCGCAGCGCTACGCATTTCCCTCAAAACTCGGCTGCATTTGCATACCGGGGCGTTATCGGTCGAACGCTCCGGGGCGGGTTACACCATTTTTTCATCAGACAAAACATTCGAGGCGGAAAAGATTATTTTTACGTTACCGGCGTATCACATAGCGGGAATTATTGCTCCGCTATCTTCTGCCTTCTCCGAACACTTACGCGGTATTTTCTATCCACCCGTCGCCGTCGTTTTCCTGGGATATGCGGATTCTCAATTTGAAAAGCTGCCTACAGGATTTGGTGGGCTTATTCCTTCGAAAGAAAAGAGGGACATTCTTGGGATCATTTTTTCTTCATCGAATTTCCCCGGTCGCGCGCCGTCCGGGCGTTTGCTCCTAACGGTCCTCATGGGCGGCGCGAAACGTATGGATATTGCCGGGTGGGAGGACGAAGAAATTTTATCGGCGGCGATTCGAGAAGTTACCGCCCTATTAAAACCAAACGGAGAACCTGTATTTCACTCGATGAAACGATGGCCTCGGGCAATACCTCAGTACAATATCGGCTATAACGAAGTATTACATGCGATCGAAGCGATGGAACGAGATCATCCTGGCCTTTTTTTCCTCGGAAATTACCGCGGCGGCATTTCGATGGGTGCATGTATTCGCAATGCAACGGAACTCGCGAAAATGCTTGTTTAAGGTTCGATGACGAACCATCATACTCACCCATTCGAGGAATTGGATATCCCACCGAGTTCCCGAATGCGGCGAACTCGAATGACCGAGCGACATCGCCGGCTAGTTCGAGAAACGTCGCTCGAACCGTCCAATCTCATTCTGCCGCTGTTTGCAGTCGAAGCGGATGAACATTTTAAGAAAGCGATCGATGCGATGCCCGGCGTCCAGCAACTTGGACTCAATGGGATTTTAAAGCAGTGCGAGGCAGCGCTTGAAGCAGATCTCGGCGGCGTCATCCTTTTTGGGATTCCGAAACATAAGGATGAATTCGCTTCTCAGGCTTATAACGAGGAAGGGATTATTCAAACAACGTTAAGGGAAACAAAAAGACGGTTCCCTGAACTACTGGTCGCGACCGATGTCTGTTTATGTGAGTATACCGAACACGGGCACTGTGGCGTTATAGAACGAGATAACAATGGTGACATCGAGATCGTAAACGATAAATCTGTCGAATTGCTTGTCCGTGAGGCGATCAGCCATGCCGAAGCCGGTAGCGACCTTATTTGCCCGAGCGACATGATGGACGGCCGAATTGGAGCAATTCGCGAAGCACTGGATGCAAGCGGATTTTCGTCTCTTCCGATCATGAGCTACTCTGCAAAATATGCGTCGGGCCTGTATGGACCGTTTCGAGATGCCGCCGAAAGCACTCCTTCGTTCGGGGACCGGCGTTCGCATCAAATGGATGTCGGCAATACGGACGAAGCTCTTCGTCTTGTCCAACGCGATCTCGATGAAGGCGCTGATATTGTGATGGTAAAACCCGCTATTTCCTCACTCGATATTATTCGCCGCATTCGCGAACAATTTTTGTCGCCCGTCGCAGCGTATCAGGTAAGCGGAGAATACTCGATGATCAAAGCCGCGGGAAAGAACGGTTGGATCGACGAAGACCGCGTTATGATGGAATCGCTGCTGTCCATCAAGCGAGCCGGAGCTTCGATCATCCTCAGTTATTTCGCTCTGGAAGCCGCAAAACAGTTGTGAAGCATCCCAAAAGCGAAAAACTTTTTGAGCGGGCGAAGCGCAGCATTCCTGGAGGCGTCAACTCTCCGGTTCGTGCGTTTAAGTCGGTGGGAATCGATCCTCTCTTTCTGGTACGAGGGAAAGGCGCGTATGTATGGGATGCCGATGGAAGTAAGTACATTGATTATGTCGGTTCCTGGGGACCATTGATTCTCGGCCATTCGCACCCAAACGTTATCGAGGCAATTCAGAAGCAGGCTTTACTCGCCACAAGCTTCGGAGCTCCAACGGAACTCGAAATCGAATTGGCGGAACTCGTCAAAGAGCTCATTCCATCCATCGAGCTTTTGCGAATGACTTCCAGCGGCACCGAAGCCACGATGTCTGCAATTCGCGTGGCCCGTGGATATACCGGCAAAGACAAAATTATTAAATTCGAAGGCTGTTATCACGGTCACGGAGATTCGTTCCTAATTAAAGCCGGGTCCGGTGCACTCACACTCGGGGCGCCGAGCTCCCCGGGCGTTACCATCGACACTGCGAAGGACACGCTGAATGCGACCTACAACAACCTTCCGAGCGTTGAAGCACTTGTAACCGCACATCGAGGGCAGATTGCCGCGATCATCGTGGAACCCGTCGCCGGGAACATGGGCGTTGTTCCGCCAAAAGCAGGGTTTTTAGAAGGTCTTCGGAATATTTGCGATCGAGAACAGATCGTTTTGATTTTCGATGAAGTGATGACCGGTTTTCGCGTGACACTCGGCGGAGCGCAGCAGTGGTATGGCGTTAAACCCGATCTTACGACCTTAGGAAAAATTATCGGAGGCGGTTTGCCAGTGGGAGCCTTTGGCGGCAAACGCGAAATGATGGAATTGCTTTCGCCGGTAGGACCAGTCTATCAGGCTGGGACCCTGAGTGGAAACCCATTGGCAATGGCTGCCGGCTTAGCAACCTTGCGAATGCTGAAGGAAGAAAACCCCTATCCCGAGTTGGAACGGAAATCTGCTCTCCTGGCAGAATCATTCAGTGAAAACATAAACAGATCCGACATAAAAGCGAACCAGACACGCGTTGGCTCAATGCTCTGCCTCTTCTTTACGCAAAAAGAAGTTACAGATTACGAAACGGCCATCACTTCTGATACAAAAGCATTCGCACATTATTTTCGTGAAATGCTCGATCGGGGAATTTACCTCGCCCCGTCCCAATTCGAGGCAATGTTCGTTTCCGCGGCACATAGCGACGAGGATTTGGAACAGACCATTGAGGCAAATCGAAAAGCGTTAAACAGAATTCGAGACTAAATTCAAGCTCTTGCCGTTCGGATCGTGGCATAGACCTGATCGACGCCTGAAACGAATTCGAAGCAGAATTGACCTTGTCTAAAATTTGAAAATGGGAGACCTCGGGCCCAGGAGCCAAACGCATCCGGGGGACCAATGGCGATATTTCCCGAGCCATCGGACTTCTCTTCGAGATTTACGTCGGTATTTCTGCGCAGATCAATAGAACGAATTTTCTGTTTTTTACTGACCGTGGCAACAATGGCGCGCTCGTTCGTTACGGCATACGCGGTTGAGGCTCTCATTCGTGCATCGAAAAGGAAGCGTCCGATTGTTATATACAAGCCTATTAGTACAAAGGGTATCCCCCATAACTTAAATAAAAGTGGTGCGTCTGTCATAACGGCCGCCCCTTCCCAGAAGAATGCGAAACCGCACCACAGAATGGAAAATGGAATCATAAAGGCATCAGAAGACCGAAAGGCAATTCCCTGCTTGGGCCGTCCAATCCACAGCACTTTCTCATTTTGTGTAAGATTGCCTTCAATAAGCTGTTCCGGTGTCATGACCATCGATATTCTCGACATTAATAATATGCTGCAATTCCAGTAATATCTTCACCTAAGACCAGCGTATGAATATCGTGGGTCCCTTCGTAAGTGCGAACAGATTCGAGATTTGTCATATGCCGCATGATCGGATATTCGCCCAAGATTCCATTCGCGCCATGAAGATCCCGTGCCGTGCGTGCAATTTGAAGAGCGATATCGACATTATTGCGCTTCGCGAGCGAAACCTGTTCGGGCCTCATCTTATTTTCGTTCTTAAGAGTTCCAAGACGGTGCACGAGCAATTGGGCCTTTGTAATTTCCGTCAGCATGAAGGCCAGTTTTTCCTGCACCAATTGAAATCCTCCGATCGGTTTACCAAACTGGACGCGGCTTTTTGCATACGCCACGGAACTTTCATAGCATGCCATTGCGGCTCCCAGAGCACCCCAGGCAATGCCATAGCGCGCCTGCGTGAGGCAGCTTAATGGCCCTTTCAATCCTTGCACGTTCGGCAACAAACTTTCTTTCGGAAGCTCCACATCCTGAAAAACCAGCTCGCTGGTCACACTCGCTCGAAGCGAATACTTCCCTTTCATTTCCGGCGCACTAAATCCTTTCATTCCTTTTTCGACTAAGAATCCGCGAATATGCTTTGCAGAATCGCCATCTAATTTAGCCCAGACAACGGCCACATCCGCAAGCGTGCCGTTCGTAATCCACATTTTTGCGCCATTGAGTATAAAGCCTTTCGATGTCGATCGCGCATTGGTCACCATTCCGCCCGGATTCGAACCAAAATCGGGCTCCGTAAGCCCGAAACAACCTACGGCTCCTCCCGATGCAAGTCTGGGGAGCCATTTCATACGCTGCTCTTCGGAGCCAAACGCATAGATAGGATACATGACCAGCGAACTCTGGACGCTCGAAAACGAACGAATAGCCGAATCGCCTCGCTCCAGCTCTTGATTGATTAGACCGTATGCGATATTGTCGAGACCCGCGCAGCCATATTTTTCGGGCAGCGTCGGACCTAAGAGCCCGAGCGAGCCGATCTTCGGGATCAATTCCTTAGGGAACGTCATCGCCTGATTGTGCTCCTCAATGATTGGGAGAACTTCAGACTCGACGAAATTGCGAACCGTATCGCGAATCATGCGCTGCTCTTCTGTGAGCAGCGATTCCAAATCGTAATAATCGACCAACATGCGGTAATGGGAAATTTAGCAACTTCTGCTAAACCCCATCCCGGCCTTTAGCGTTGCTCGTAAGAGAGCAAGTGATTTTCGACCATGCCGAAATTCGGACGTTCGACGTGGTAGAAGATTGGGCCAATGCCCCGAGCGAACCATTCGGTACCCGCCGTTCCTGCAACACCTGTGTAGGTGACCATCATAACATCCTGATAGTCTTTGCCTTCGACCTGCGCACTTGTGCCATAGGCCGTCACCTTCGCGGTGATCTCTTCACCCTGCGAAATAAACGACCATGTCGCATTTACTTGCAAAGGAGAAGCAGAATTCGCCTTTAGGTCGACCCAAAAATCGGTATAATGATCCTGGGTCGGTTCAAGTCCCATCGCGACGGCCTCGGAATCGCAAAGACCATAAAACCATTGTTCCGGAGTTCCAAAATGATTCGAATACGTCCATAAGCAGGAATAGACCGGCATGTTTTGAACGGTATCGGTATTACCGAGCATGTTCATCGTGAGATTTCCGGAAGCCGGATGATACGGCGCAGTCGAAACGACGGTATAATCGTACTCCATCTTCGGTGTCGAAAGGGGAAGATAATAATTCCGAACGTCGGTTTCCGGCTTTGGCGTCGTAGCAGGGTCGTAGATGGACGAACATCCCGCAAGCCAGACAGCCAGGGGCAGGAACCAACGTGCTCCCGGTCGCACCACAAATTTTACATCGTTAAAAATACGTTTCATCATCATCTCCTGAATGAGAAAGTTCACTTCTCCTAAAATCTATAGGTAAGGGCGTAGTCGATACCGCCAACAAGCGTGTTATAAACACTCGAACCGCTGTAAAGCACGGGTGTTGGCGACGATAAATTGCTTGCCTCGCTGCCATTCTGATGGAACCGGTTTAGCTCGAATGAGACCCCGCCCAACAACCGGTTTCCGAATGGAATTTCGATCCCAAGCTCAGCACTCAGCATCGATCCCATCGAATAAAACCCACCGCCGATGCTCCCGGTTACGAAAAAGAGTCCTTGTTCGACTGGTTCGCGATGGCGATAGAACAACTCTCCGGCATATCCAGATATATATTGCTGCTGCCCGGTTACAAGCATATATCCCTGCTGCAGGCTGGAGACGGTTTTGAGTTCTGCAATACTTCCTTCCGTAAGCTGAATAGCGAGTTGGTTCTTTTCATCGAGATTATATCCCGCGCGAAAAGCAACGGTTGAGAAATTTGGTGGGTTGGAAATGAAGGATGAAGGTCGAATGAAAGATCCCATCGGCGAACCAACGGCAAACTCGAAGCGAGCATTCGTGGCATCCTCCGGAAGTTCTCGCAGCAATGGAAGTGTCGGATATTCCCCTGCCGGCTCGCGAACGCTTCCTGCCGACAGCGTTTGCCGGGGAGCTATCTTTCCCAGCGGAGCATCTGTTCGTACATCGGAATTCTGTGCGTATTGAACATTCGAATTTGATCGTTGCGATAACCTCAAAG